>CAIWMX010000128.1 GCA_903913885.1 uncultured Bacteroidales bacterium
GTTCATTAACCGAAGGTATTTAATCCGTAATATTGCATAATTCCTGATATAAAAATTGAAACGAAAATTGGTGATTTCAGGAGAACATATGAACCTGTAAATTTGTTTGGGATCGTTGAGGAAACAAAGGAAAACATATAATGAGATTGAAATACATCTTCCTGATGGGCCCCGCAAATATGTTGCCACATATCATCACATGTGCAGATACATAATTCTGATTGCATTTAAAATCACTGGATGACAACCTGGAAACAATTGAGAATTATAATCATCACCGGTTTGATTTTGTTCATGCCATACCTTGGATTTTCCCAGGGGGAATTCAATAAATGGTATTTTGGCAACAAAGCTGGGGTTGATTTCAATTCCGGATCTCCAATAGCTTTGGCTAACAGCCAGATGTCGGTATGGAGAGCCAGTGTTTCTGTTTCCGATTCGCTGGGAAACTTGTTATTCTATTCCGATGGTCAGCATGTATGGAACCGGAATCACCAGGTAATGCCAAATGGAAGTGGTCTGCAGGGCGGTATGAACGTGTGGGATCAAACTGTGAATGTGGTTCAGAAAATAGAAGATGACAGCTCCTACTATCTTTTTACCATGAGGTCTGACTTTCTGGATCCCATTTCCAATGGCGGTTTACACTATTCTGTGATTAATATGCGCCTGGATGGAGGCCTGGGCGATATCGAACCGGGGCAAAAAGAGATCCAGCTTCAGACATTGAATGATTTTCCGTCCCTTATGACAACCGCCAGACACCATAATAACCGGGATGCCTGGGTAATTGTGCATAATATTAAAAATGCCAGCAATTATGCGGCATTCCTCGTAACAGCAGCCGGAATCACCACCCCGCCGGTAATCAGTCAGAGTTTACTCACCCCGGCAGTGTTTGCATATAGCAACCCGGGAACCATGCGAATATCGCCAGATGGAAATATCCTGGTTTATCCTTTTCAGGACACCCTGGAGTATTGCCATTTTAATGCCGCAACCGGTCAAATCACTCCCCTGTTCCTTGTTCTCGTTGACGCGGTACCATTTACTTCCGGTTGGCACTATATGGAATTTTCAAGGGATTCAAGATACCTGTATTGTTCAAACGCCGACTGGCCATACCAAGCCTCTAATATCTACCAGTATGATGCGTCTTTTAATGATTCAACACAGTTTAAGAACAGTGAAATCATTGTTGGGTCCCAAAACAGGGGATGTCAATTACAAATGGCGCCGGATGGCAAGATTTATGGGACAGTAAATGGTACCGATTCGTTATGCGTGATCAATAATCCCTCGGTTGCCGGGACAGGTTGTAATTTTCAACGAAATGCCGTGTCATTGCAGGGCAACATTTGTGACCAGGGATTACCCCAGTTTCTTCAACGATATTATAATTATATTCACCATTCGGGTCAATGCCAGTGGAATCCCGTCTGGTTCAATCCTGTAACATGGCCTCCTGCCGATAGCGTTCACTGGAATTTCGGTGATCCTGCCTCAGGAGTCGCCAATGTTTCGACACAGGCGGCTTCTTCTCATCTTTATTCAAATCCAGGTGTTTATACAGTTGAGTTGTATGTCAGGCATAACGACCATCGCACCGATACCACCTGGCAAACCATCACCATCCAGCCAGCACCACATCCGGTTCTGGGCCCCGACCAGACCATCTGCGCCCCCCAAACGGCAACTTTTGATGCAGGGGCATGCACCGGCTGCACCTACCAATGGGATGACCTTACCAACATGACCATGAACATTGGCGCCGGGCAAACCTACACAACGGGTACCGCAGGCCTGTACAGCGTGAATGTGACCGGCCCGGGTGGGTGCACCAGCAAGGATACGGTCCAGCTGTTTACCGGAACACCGGATGTATTGAGTGTCGGAATCACCACCGGCGGCACCACCGTTTGTGCAGGCACGCCTGTTACCTTTTCGGCGTCCGGAAACCCAACCGGCACTTCGCCATCCTGGCAATGGAAGGTCAATGGCGTCAATACCGGAACCGGCGGACAGGTATTCACCTACACGCCGGCCAATGGTGACTGCATCACGTGTGTGCTGACCTCCAATGCCGCATGCCTTGCAGGTAACCCAGCCACCTCCAACCAGATATGCATGGCAGTCGATCAACCGTTGCCAGTAAGCGTAACGGTTACCACTCCGCAAACAACAGTCTGTGCCGGTAAATTGGTGACCTATACCGCCAATCCTTCCCACGGAGGATCACTGCCCGTTTATCAGTGGAAATTGAACACTGTCAATATCAGCGGTGCAACCAGTTCAACCTATACCTTTGTGCCGTTGAACGGAGATGTCGTGACCTGCCAATTGACATCTTCCGACAACTGTCTCACCGGGAATCCGGCTATCAGTTCCCCGGTAACGATGACGGTCAACCAAAACTTTGCAGTGACCCTTTCAATTACAGCTTCGGCAAATCCTTTTTGTGCAGGAAGCCAGGTAACCTTTACATCGAATGCAGGCAACGCAGGAGGGTCACCGGGATACCAATGGAAGGTGAATGCCATCAATGTAATCAATGCAACCAATGCAAGCTATGCATACAATGCGGTGAACGGCGATGTTGTTACCTGTGAAGTGACTTCGTCTGCAAGTTGTGTCACCGGGAATCCTGCTATGTCGAATGCGATCACGATGATCGTCAATACCAGCCTGCCGGCAGGGGTTTCCATTTCAACACCTACCAACCCATTCTGCCCGGGAACATCTGTCACAGTCACAGCAACGCCAACCAATGGCGGATCCATCCCGGTCTATCAATGGAAGGTGAATGCAACCAATGTAATCAATGCAACCAATGCAAGCTATGCATACAATGCGACGACTGGCGATGTGGTTACCTGCGAAATGACTTCAAATCTCAATTGTGTCACAGGAAATCCGGTATTGTCAAATTCAATCCTCCTGACCGAACACACAGCGCCCAATGTGACGTTTACCAGTTGTTTCGACACGGTAACCATCCTGGGCGCCCAACCGTTCACTTTGCATGGAGGATTGCCACTTGGTGGCCAGTACAGTGGTCCCGGAGTAAATTCAACCACTGGGATTTTTACCCCTTCCGTTGCCGGAACCGGGCTGAAAACAATCACCTATGGTTACTCCAATATTTACACCTGCCTTGCGACTAAAACAAAAACCATCCTGATACAGCCAAACCCGGCTTTTACCTGCGGCAGCAACCTGACTGACATCAGGGATAACAAAGTTTACCCGACCGTTCAAATCGGTTCTCAATGCTGGATGGCTTCGAACTTGGATTTTGGATTTGCAATCTCAGATATCCTTCCGCAAACAGACAATTGCATTGCAGAAAAATACCGTCAGAATTCATCCTTCTACCAGTGGGATGAATTAGTCCGTTATTCACCTTCTCCAGGGGTCCAGGGGTTATGTCCTCCGGGTTGGCATATCCCTTCTGCTGTCGAATGGAACGCGTTGCCAGCGATTTACAGTGGCCCTGGCATGGCGGGTGGGTATCTAAAGGATTCTCTCCTTGTAAACGGATTTCATTCAAATCAGCAGGGGTTTCTGTATCTAAATAACACATGGGCATTCACTCCAGGGACGGATGCCGGCGCGATGTATTGGACATCTACTACATCGGGTGCTGACCGTGCTGTTGCAAGAGGATTGAATAATTATAACCCGAGTGTTTCAATGTACCCATCATTGAGGGGAAATGCCTTTTCGGTGAGATGTTTGCGAGATTGATTTAATCTCCATTCCATTTCTCAGAAAAATGTTTACAATTTTTATGTTTATTTGTAATTGTAATTCAAAATTACATAAAAATAATACCAAGGTGATTATCCGGTGCTATCCTGAAATTTGCAAAAAAATATCCGGTGGTTTCTGTTACAGGTCCGAGACAATCGGGTAAAACAACACTGGTGAGGTTACTTTTTCCAAAAAATAAATACTTATCCCTTGAAAATCCGGAAACAAGACTGGATAGGCAAATATGACGGGAAACTTACTTGAGCTTGACCGCCCTGATCAGGTCGAGGTTACCTTCAACCCGCACCGAATTGGCCAGGCTGAATTGGTTTAACACTTTGCCAACGGTTTCCAGTTTCAACCGGCCGGATCCATTGATCAGAACCGTCAGGGAATCTATCCTGTTGCTCCTTCCGAATATTATTTCATTATCATTTCCAGTCACCGGTGATTCCTGGCGGAAACCCGTCAGTTTGCAGGAATCCGCTGAAATTAGCCCGACCGCGGAACACCTGACAGTCATATGTCCACCACTGAAACGGCTGATATACAACCTTTCAAGCGCCTTGCCCGACACATTGATGCCAGCGGGAAGGGTGATAGTAATGGGTTCGGAATAGTTAAGATTTACTTTTTTAATACTCAACACTCCGTTTCCACCGGTTCCGGGATGATAACGGATATCCCAGATCCGCGGATGCCCCAGAACGGAAAAAGTCTTTCCAGGTACAAGGTATACCCACAGGGTTCCTTCTCCCTCAATCTGAAGGGTCACTGGCGCGGGGAAGGTTTTACGGTATTTTTCAAAAACCTTACTGTACGGAATGGCAAACCTGAGTTCCCCGTGCGACAGGTAGCTGCTTAAAGTCGAGCCGGCCATCAGTCCCATGACCACCGTCCAGCAAAGGGCCAGCGAAATGGCTGTAATGAATATTCTGACACTCTTTTTCATCGTATTTGGTTTTAACGTATAATCATTTCATGGTTTGATTGTAGATATCCTGGAGCTGAGGCCAATCAATCTGTAACAACCTGAGTTTCTTTAAGAATTGAGGAACCTCATCCCGGAGGAATTGTTCTCTGCGGGCGGACAAGATCTTTTCTAAAGCCCCTGCTTCCACATGATGACCTATTCCCCTCCTGTTCACCAGGACTTCAAGCGCCTGCAACTGATCATAGGCGCGCATGACGGTATTGGGGTTGACCTGGAGGGACGCAGCCAGTTCACGAACAGACGGGATCTTCTCTCCCGGGAGCCATTTGCCGAGAAGTATCATCTCTTCGGCAAGTTCCACGATCTGGATATAAATCGATTGATTTTCGTTGAAGTTCATATCGTCTTGATTTAGCTTTGCCTTTCCTTCATCCTGAAAAATGCTGACAAATAGAACAATGCAAACACCACCAGCCACACCAGTGCATTTAAGTTGCGCACCCAATCTCTGTAGATGAAATACTCGAGGTTTTTCCCATACCCGAATCCACGCATATCATGCAACCCGATACCGGGGTCAAAAAACAAACGGAACCCCGGAACAGAAACAATCCAGCGGGGCAAAGTAACCATCGAATCCATGATCAGTTTCGTAAGCATGTTGTAACCGAAAGGAATGACAAGTATGATCAGGATAAAAAAGAACCAGGTATACTTCCTGTAACGGAAAAATACCATCATAAAGACCGACTGACAGCAAACAAAGGGTATCAGTATTGCCATATAGGAGGAGAACCTATATGAAAAAGCATCCCGGATCAACCGGACTGTTTCACTACCATAACCACCATCTCCCCCTGATGATGAAAACTCCAGCATCGCCGGTATCCAGGTGTGGAAAATAAAATAGTTCACCGCATACACAGGAACAAAGAAAACAAGCGACATGTTCAGGACCATCATGAATTTGTCTCGCGCATGCACCGGAAGTAGCACCTGGAAAATCTCCTCGCTTCCACTTTTCCACCGGCTAAGAAGTATGGCAGTCATCACACATCCAGAAAAGATGAAAAGCAGGAAATGGAATGGATAAGAATACATCTGCATGAACAACAGGGAGGAAACCAAGGTCAATCCGGAAACAACCACCCAGAATAAAAGGAAAGTAATTTTGTGTTCGGCCCATTCCCGCCTGACAAGCATGCCTATGGGATTTGTTTTTAACAAGCTCTTCATTTCAATTTCATTTACGGGTTAATACTGCATCAAAAATATGCGGCGATTGAATCGCTGCCTGGAAAAGAAGTTCCATATCCACTTTACCCGGAATCCCCGACAGATTCTCAGTGATAACAGAACCAGCGTAAGCCTCGTCTGAAGACCAGAGAATTTTATCTTTGGGAATAACGGTATTTGCCCGGCCAAAGGACAGCCTGTTATCGATTTCATCCAGGCTACCGTCCACCACCATACTGCCTTCATCCAGGATCAACACATGGTCGATCAGTGAATCCAGGTCGCGAACCATATGGGTTGAAAGCATGATCAGCCTGTCATCGTCAAATGCCTCAGCCAGCATTTTGCGAAAAAAGGTCTTGGATAGGATGTCCATATGAGCTACCGGTTCATCGAGGAACAGGTAGTTAACACCGGTTGCAAGGGCAAATGCGATAATGACCTTCTGCTTTTCTCCGAGGGAGAGCTTTTTGCAGTTTTTCCCGGGATCAACGTTCCAGCCGGACAGGTTGGTCACGAATTGGGATTGGCTGAAATGGGGATAAAATGCACCGTATATCCTTCCGAACTCATTTGCAGACATATCCGGGAGGCTGAATATTTCAGGAACCAGGAACATTCCGGCAAGCCATTCCGGCTCCCTGTTGCCGGGGTTCAGACCGGCACACCTAATGGTTCCGCCATGTGGAAACACCAACCCCGAAATGAGCTTCAGCATGGTCGTCTTCCCGGCCCCGTTCTTACCGAGCAAACCGTAAATATGCCCCGGGCTGATGGTGAAGCTGAGATTCCTGAAGACGTTTTTCGTACGGGAATATCCGAATTGTACTTCTGTGAACTGGATCATAAAATAGTGTATTATTGTATTAGTACACTGCAAATATAATACACAAAACAAAAAAGTCAACACTTTTGTTTAAAAAATTTAAAAAACTGATTTAGCCCTGTGATGAATAAAACGGAACATCTGACCACTATCTGCCGAATTTCGTTAACAACGATATCGTTTTAATTTCAACAGAGTGAGACGGTCAGCGGCTTTCGGAGAAGGCTGGTCAAAGTGAGCGCTTTTTGCACCTCATCATTGCGCCGTGTTATATGGTCCGGAAACCTGACCGAACCAGGTTGAACCAATAAGTTTCAGAACCACAATATCGTTTGCATCCGGCGTGTTGGTAAACGCAGGTGCAGACAACCAAAATACCTGCGGGGAAAATGCCACAGTGTAAATTGTGTTGCTCAAGTCGTGGGTGAATAATATTGTCAGGATCTGACCTGAGACCCCGCCGATTAAAGAATAGGAAGGTTTCGTAGCTGATTTGGCCCAGGTATATACTGTCGGGTCGGTTTCAGTGTAATTCGTAAGATATCCTGCGGCAGCGTGATTCCCCCAATTATACGCTGTATTCCAATGGTCTGAATGATTTGTTAGTGTGTCAATATTTGTGCAGCCCGTTATAGACCACTTAGGATAGCCAAGGCTGTACTCATTATCCGATACCGTGGCATAATCAACGTACTTCAAATGCACAGCGGGTGTTGTACTGCCCGAAGGTACATGGTTGAAAATATTATTATTAATAACAACCCCCTGTATTTTTTTAGTCGTATTTCCCTCCATGTAAACACATCCCCTCACTGAATCATTCCATCCGGTAAAATTATTTCCGGATATATTTATTGTCCCTGAATTCACTATCGCATTCGTTACATTCATGTGAATGCCATAATACCTGAATGGTTCAAATGAACAGGATGAAATTAAGAAATTGGCAAATAAATGCCCGTCCCGTCATTATTACAGTCCAATCAGTAAACCATTAATCCTTCGGCCGGATTATTAATTGCGTTCATTTGGGCATGTGTCATACGAGGAGGTAAAAACCCCTTTTCAGTTGATTTTGCATCGAGGATCGCTGATGGATCAGGCTGACTGCCATCCCTGTTAATTCCAACCTGGGTGTAACCTTTGAAAAGTATAAACGTGAAAAACAATACAAGGATTGACTTTTTCATTGGGTAATGTTATTAAAATATGAGGGTCAAAGTTAAATATTAACAATACCAAAACGTCTTTCTAAAATGAACATGGAACCGATAATCATAGCAGGATAAACCACAATTGAAGCTGTTGACGCTTTCGCCGATATGCCGGATTATCATTATTTTCTCTTTTTTATTTCTCTTAAAGTATCATCAATTTCGGGCCAATTGAATGTTTTACCAACTTCAATTGCCTCATTCCTGTAATTAAAAGATAAAGTGACGGGGGTTTTGTAATTGAGCAGGAATCCTTGTCCCCCGAATGTGGTGTTTTCAGTCGAATTGAATACTTTATCTAAATTATTGATTTCCCTGATAATATATTCTCTTTTGTAAATGTTAATTTTCAGGATTACATATTTTACGATAAAAGTGTTATCAGTAATATTGATTTCTAATTTTCCAAATAATTGTTTTATAACAATTAATGTCATTAATAACCCAAATATTGCAAACAAATACTTATACTCCATCCGGGGATTCTGAAGAATATTAAATACAACAAAAACGTTCCAAAACAGGATGAAGGCAATAAATGTTGGTCTGACGATTGAATTAATTCTGATACTGTAATTTGTCATCTGGAGATTTATTTTACAATCCCGCATAACGCATTGTCGGCCGACGGCTCGTTAGCAACTGGCAAACTATTCCCCAGCGTAGTAAAATCCTTGAATAATCCCTTCATAAATATCATCGGAATTATTAATTTTTATCCATCCTACTAATCCAAAAGTTGTTTTTATTAAGAACAAGTGTTCTGGTTGATAGTCATCAAAGTTTCTGGAGGACAACAATATTTCAATTTGATAATCCTTTGGGAGCTACGCGATAATAATATTACATTTCTCTGATGAAAAAAATTCTTCTGCTTTTTTCAATTTACCTTGAATACCAACATAATAATAAGGCTGGGTTATTTCAACAATAGAATCATTAAAGATGTCAAATTTTCTTTTTTTATCAAAATGGAAATTGACGGCATTACTTGTGTCAATCCTACTTTTTGTTAATTGAGGAAATGGATCGTTATTTTGACCAAATAGTATCAAACTTGAAAAAAGTGGAATTGTGGCAAATATTTTTGGTTTCATGTTCATTTTGCTTGTTGCTAACGATTCTCACTACCCGCTCCATGGCAGCTGTTTTATCTTTGATGACATGTAACCATTGCTGCCCTGGAAAATTTTTACAGGGTCATCGGTGAATGCAAGCCCATTCGGGTTGAATTCGTGGTTACCTCACCACAACATCTAACCATAGGTAAAAGTACAAATTTTTAACAGAAAGCGTTTTCGGATCCCACTGAAAATGTTTTTGGAAATATTTCCCATACGGCATGCTCAGCAGCCAACCTGATCTCCCCGCAGCCATCCTGGTCCTGCGATACAAAAAAATCAAAAATAATTCAGTCGGTTGTCAAAATAACCCACTACCTTTATATCGCAGTTTGAATGGCTGCGAAGATCTCCCTGATGAAAAGCATAATTTACTCGCTCCTGCTCATTTTCACTTTCTCGCTTCCGGGAAGTCTGGCCTCGCAAAATACGGCAGGAATTTTAGACCGGGCCTATGGCCCCGATCAAACGCTCTGCAATGGAAAAAAATACAACTGCTTCCTACCTCCCGGAACCCTGGGGCACCAGTATCTTGACTCGCCTGATTTCCAGCAGGGCGGGGTAACCCTGCGTGAAAAAAGCTACAGTGGCGTCCTGCTTAACTACGACATCTTCAACCAGCAGCTGCTGCTGAAGTTTGACGATGAAAGCGGGGCCCTCAACATCATCGAGATTTCACAGGCGTGGCTTAAAAGTTTCAGGCTGGGAAGCAAAACGTTTGAACTGCTCTCAACAGATCAAAACCCGGGTATTTACCAGGTTTTAGGCGAAGGCCCCGTTAAAATATGCTATTTCTGGCGAAAAAACCTGAACCTGGTCTCGGCCATCGGCTCCTCCAATTATACCTTCACAAAAGCATCAAAAGATTCGTATGTTTACATGGGAGGGCAACTCAGGCCATTCAGCACCAAACGGAGCTTCATCAGGCTTTTTGCTCCGGAACACCGGCAGGAGATTAAAAGCTGGCTCCGCAAAAACCGGATCAGGATCAATAAATCATCCGACCAGGTTATTGCGGAAATGATCACCTTTGTAGGAAAAATAAGGTAAGGCCATGAACCTGCTGTTGCTGATACACGTTTTCTTTTTCGGTCATGCCCTGCAGGACAAAAGCCCGGACACCCTGGTTTCATGTCACTTTAAAGATGCGCCCTTCACCGAATTCTGTGAGTTCATAACCGCAAAAACCGGCGTGAACATTTATATTCATGAAGCCTGGGCGGCAGGATTAACGGTTACAATGGATGCAGACAACATCAGGGCCAAGACTGCCGTCGAACTCGCGCTGAAAGGAAAGGGACTCGAGGTATCCCTGTGGAACGGCGACCTGGTGGTAATGCCTGGTGAAAAACTGCCGGAGAAGCTGCCCGGCTTCGAGGCGCTGCATCCGGAATCCGACAGCGCGCATGCAGGCGCCCATGCGATCACCCGGAGCGAAGAACATTACCTTACCGGCCGGAAGGCCGATGTGCTGCAAACCATAAGGGTAGGCAGGAAAGGCGCTGCGGGAAGCGATGCCATGGTAACCATCCGCGGCCGGATCACTGACCAGCAGACCGGGGAATCGTTAATTGGCGCTACCATGTACCTGGAGGAGACCAACACCGGTACGGCGACCGACCTGAACGGCCTCTTAAGCATGGTGCTGAAGCCCGGAAGCTACACGGCAGTATTCGCCTACATGGGACTGGAGAAAAAACGGGCGCTGCTGGAGGTACATTCAGGGGGCGAGTTCAACATCGAACTAAAAAAATCGGCCATCGAAATGAAGGAGGTGGTGGTATTTGGCGACCGCCAGATGAATTTCAGGTTCAAAGCGCCCGGCCTGGAAAAGATCTCTGCCAAGGCGATCAAGGAGATCCCCATGATGATGGGCGAACGCGACATCCTCAAGGTTTCGGAAATGATGCCGGGAATCGTCACGGTGGGCGAAGGTTCGGCGGGGCTGAACGTACGCGGCGGGAATTATGACCAAAACGCATTCTATCTCAACAGGATACCAATTTACAACACCTCCCACCTCTTTGGATTCTTCCCGGTTTTCAATGCTGATATCGTTAAAGATTTCTCCATATATAAAGGCTATATCCCCGCCGAGTATGGCGGCCAGCTCAGTTCGGTATTCAGCATCACCGGCAGGCAGGGGAACCGCAAACGCTTCACCGCCCGCGGCGGCATCAGCCCGGTGGCGGCCAACCTCACCGTGGAAGGCCCCATAAAAAAGGATACCAGCTCGTTCCTCATCAGCGGGCGATACCTCTATTCCGACTGGATCCTCCGGCAAATAAATGATCCGGTGATCAGAACCAGCAAAGCCGGGTTTAATGACCTTTCGGCCGCCCTCAATTATGATTTCCGCAAAAGCCAGTTGTCCCTTTTCGTTTATCACAGCCAGGATGATTTCAAGCTTTCTGACATCACCTCATACAACTATTCAAACAACGGGGCAAACCTCAATGTTAGCCGTAATTTCAGTCCATCGCTTCGTGCCGACTTTTCGCTTACCGGCTCGCGGTATGCATTCAAGACCACTGACAAGCAGGAACCGACCCTGGCATACCAGCATGAGTATGTTATCGGCGACTACCGGGTGAATGCCGATTTCACGCAGGATCTCACATCAAAGAACAACCTGAGGTATGGCGCCGGTATTACCTTTTACAGCCTCGACCGTGGAACTGTCAGCCCTTTTGGCGAGAAATCGCTGAGACTGCCTGTTGCGCTTGGCAAAGACCAGGACGTTGAAAGCGCACTCTACCTCTCCGATTCCCATGATGTATTGCCGTGGATGAATGTTACGGCGGGCGTTCGCCTCACCCTCTTTAACCCGATCGGGCCGAGAACCGTTTATAACTATTACCCGGGTTCGCCCAAGGATCCCCGCTACATCAGCGACACCCTCCATTTTGGCAGCGGGCAGGCTATCAGGTGGTATGTAGAGCCTGATTTCAGGGCTGCCGTGATCATGCATACGGATGCATCGGGAACGGTGAAGGTTTCATTCAACCAGATGCACCAGAACCTCTTCGTGCTGAACAACACCATCGCCCTGGCACCCAATTCGCAGTGGAAACTGGCTGATTACCATATCCCCCCGGCCAGAAGCGACCAGTTCTCGGCAGGGGTTTTCAGGTCGTTCCCAAAACTGGGCTGGGAAGCTTCCATGGAAGTTTACTACAAACGCACCGTCAATTACCCTGAATTCGTCGACGGGGCTGATTTCCTGAAAAATCCGAACGTCGAAACCACCGTTCTGCCCGGCAAACAAGATGCCTATGGCATCGAATTCCTGCTGCGGCGCAGCGGCCGGAAACTCGAGGGATGGCTCGCGTACACACTTTCGCGCTCAATCGTCAGGGTCGACGGCACCGAATCCTGGGAAAAGATCAACAACGGGCTCTCCTACCCTGCCAATTATGACATTCCGAATGTGGTAAACACCGTGGTGATGTACCATTTCAGCCGCCGGCTGACCGCCTCAGGGGTTGTAACCTACCAAACCGGCAAGCCGGTGACCTACCCGGTTTCTATCTATTATATAAACGGAATCCCATATGTTGATTATTCCAACCGCAACGAATACCGGATCCCCGATTATTTCAGGCTCGACCTCTCGCTCACGCTGGAAGGAAATCTCAGAAGAAATAAATTTATCCATAATTCATTAACATTCAACCTTTACAATGTGACCGGACGTCAGAATCCCTATTCTGTGTATTTCAAACTGGAAGGTGGGAAAATTAAAAGTTATCAATATTCAGTCATTGGTGTTCCGGTATTTACCATCACCTGGTTGTTTAAACTCGGGAATTATGCTTCAGATTAAAAACAGCGCCCTCATCATCAGCATGCTGTTGCTGTTTGCCTGCATCAAGCCCTACGATCCGGTGATCGATGCCAGTGTGAAAAGCAAGTATGTGGTTTCGGGACGGATAACCGATATTGAAGGCTGGCAGGAGGTTGAAGTTTCACTGTCATCCCCGGTCGACCTGGCCAAATATGTGCCCTTGCCGGGTTGCCAGGTTAATGTTGCCGACGACAAAGGAAATGTTTTTGCCATGGTTGAATTCACCCCGGGTCTGTATCGTGTGTGGATGACCCACGAAAATCTCGTACATGGTACTTCCTATAAAGTTCATGTCGTTACGCCCGGGGGAGATGAACTGGTTTCAGGCTATGACCAGATGCCGGCCGGCCCCGTTCTGGATTCCATATACTATGCCCTGAAGGAAATTCCAACCACAGACCCTGCAGTTTCCAACCAGATCATGCAGTTTTACGTGGATATTAACGCCAGCGGCGATTACAGCAAATATTACAAGTGGGAAATCCTGGAAACCTGGGAATACCATGCTGTTCACATTCTCGAATATTACTATGACGGCAAGCATCACAAGGTAGATCCGCCCGACTCTTCTAAAAAGGTATGCTGGATCACTTCGCTGTCAAAAAATGTCTTTACGGTTTCCACCAAAAGCCTGGCTCAAAACACCTACAAACAATTCCCCCTGCATAACATCGACGGAAAGTCATCGCGCCTCGGTATCCTTTACAGCATGCTTGTCAGCCAGTTTGCATTGAGCGAAAAGGCTTACAACTACTGGGAGAAGCTGCGCATCAACAGCAACGACCAGGGAGGGCTCTATGAAAAACAACCCCTGGCTATCAAGGGCAACCTGGTAAATCTGACCCATCCCGACCTGGATGTTCTGGGCTATTTCTATGCTGCTTCCCAATCATCGAGGAGGTATTTTTATAAGGATGTGCCGGGGATTCATCTGGATTATAACAACCACTGCAATGAGTCATCCCTTGGGAGGTTCGGGTGGAAGGAATTCACCAGGGACGATTACCCCGTATACTATTATTATCCCGCAACCTGGATTCTGAGAATCCTGGACCATGAATGTGTCAATTGCACCCTCGGTGGCGGAGTTACTGTAAAACCCGATTTCTGGCCCAATTAGGATGAAAAAAAGACAGCTGACATATTGCCTTCTGTTCGCCCTCCTGCTAGCATGCCTGGGGTTGAGAGCCCAGAATCTTTTTACCGGTGCTGCCGGTGAACGTATCCAGGTTTGCACCGACCGAACCATGTATGTTTCGGGTGAAAAGGTATATTTTTCCGCCGTGGTATATCATCTGAACGAAAATGTTAATACGGAATTCAGCCGGATATTCTACTGTGAATTGATTACCCCCGATGGAAAGAAGATCGCCGGCCGGAAATTTCTGCTGCAAAATTCCACCGGCCAGGGTTGTGTGTCCATACCCCAGGAAACCGTTTCCGGAATCTACTTCCTGAAATGCTATACCCGTTTCATGCGGAACGCCGGCACCCACCAGTATAAATACGTCATGCTGAAGATCATCAACCCCTTTAAATCCGAGGTCCTTACAGGGAACTATGCACATGACACCACCGTACAGGGAGGAAACAGTATGAAACTGCCGGGAACCGATGAATCAATGACGATCATTTCTGGCAAAAACACCTTTGCTCCCCGCGAAAAGGTCCGTTTGAGCATCATCGGGAACACCGGGAAAGAACCACCTGCCGCGCTAAGCCTTTCGGTAATCCCAGAATCAACATATAACGATGTGGCCACCATGGCAGATCGTAATCCAAATGGCTCTGGAACCGGTTTGTTTCTGCCCGAAACACGGGGAATTTCATTGTCGGGACAGGTGATCGGCAAAGAATCGGGCAAGCCTGTTCCAAATGCCAGGGTGAACCTTTCCGTTATTGGTGACAAGGATATCCTGGTTGTGCTCACTGATTCGAACGGGAGGTTCATTTTTGCTCTTGCTCCCTTTCACGGGAACAGGGATCTCTTTCTGTGTTCTGAAGCAACAGGCAGCGTAACACCCGAAATCCTCATCGATAACGATTTCTGTTCAAAACAGGTTTACCTCCATTCCCCGCGGTTCGCCCTGGATGCTGATGAAAGCAAAGCAGCCTTAAAATTGGCCGTTAATTCGAAGATCACTGCCATTTTTAATAAGGATACCCTGTCGCATGATTACCCCGGCGAAGAAAATAAAACGCCATTTTACGGAAAACCCACGGAAGTGCTGGAGATGGAGAATTACATCGACATGCCTACGCTCGATGAATATTTCAGCGAACTGCCCGTAATGGTGAAACTGAAAAAAGTCAGGGGTAAAAAGCATTTCTGGTTTCTGAATGCGCAGGCCGACATGGCACTGTACGACCCGCTCGTGCTGGTCGACTGGGTAGCGGTTAACGATATTGAAAAAGTGCTGGCCATGCCCCCGCAAACGATCGAACGGATCGAACTGGTGAATACCCTCTATATCAAGGGGAACATTACATTTGGCGGAATTATCAGTTTTGTTTCGAAGAAAAACGACTTTGCGGGCATTGACCTGCCTGCTTCAGGGAAATTCATCAACTATAACTTCCTGGACACTTGTTCGGGGAATGTTCCATCGCCCCCCCTGCATCGCAATTTCCCCGATTCTCGCAACACGGTTTACTGGAACCCGGCAGTGCAGACCAATACCCAGGGAGTTGCCGGTATTTCCTTTACGGTTCCTGATACCCCGGGGAGATATTACATCCTGCTCAGAGCAACAAGCAAAACCGGGGAGGTAACTTTGACGAAAGAAACTTTTTTTGTAAAGAACGACTGAGTTGCAGTTCACCTGACCCTTGTTTCCCGGGTAATACGAGCTCCGCATCCAAAAGTGTGAATGATGTAACTTATTGCCGGAATAATATAACACGAACCGGGAAAAACAGTGACAACTTTGCCTGGTTGTTTACTGTGCTTTGTTAAATCCTGATGAAATTCATTTTCCGGCAGAAACTCCTGCTACTTTCAGTCATTGTGCTTGTGGTCAACGGTCTGCTTGGCTATGTGGTATATCAAAGCTACCGCAACCTGCTTGATTCGGAAAAATTGGTACAGCATACCGAGAAGGTACTCTACCAGTCGCGGGGCATTCTCTCTGTCGCCAAGGATATTGAAACGTCGGCCGGCGGTTTTGTCATTACGGCAGACAACTTATTTCTTGTCCCCCTGGTCACATCTCAGAAAACTATTTTCGGCGGCATCGCACAACTGAGGTATCTCATCCGCGATAATCCAGGTCAGCTTCTGCGGGTTGATTCCCTGAACTATTACATGCACAAGCTCCTGGATTTTTCGTTGCAATCGGTCGAAGTCAGGCGTATGAACGGTCTGCCTGCCGCGATCATGCACATTGCGACCCGGACCGGCCTGTACTATACCTCCAATTTACGCAGAATTACCTCATCAATTCAAAGGGAGGAGAATATCCTGCTTACAGAGCGCATCCTGAAAAATGAACGCAGCATGACTACGTTCAACCTGCTTGCGTTGATCATGTTTTTCCTGATGATGGCATTGACCATCATGCTGATTATCCTCACAGGCAATTACTTTCGTCAGAACAGGGAAAAAGAAAAACGGGCCGCCGAGTTGGTCATTGCCAATGCGGAATTAGTCGTCGCCGGCAAAGAGATCATTTACCAGAATGAAGAAAAAATTAAGCAGGAATCAGCCAACAAGGAGCTGGAGGCCTTCAGTTATTCCGTTTCCCATGACCTGCGGGCCCCGCTGCGGCACATAGGTGGGTTTGTCGATCTGCTGATCAAAAACAGCTCCGCTCAGTTGGACGAGACAGGATTGCGTTATCTGAACATTATTTCCGAATCTTCGCATGAGATGGGAAACCTGATCGATGCACTGCTCACCTTTTCAAGGTTAAGCCGTACCGAACTTCAAAGAACAAAGATAGATTCTGGAAAATTGGTAGCCAGGGTAATAAATACCTTCAGCGACGAAATAACCGGCAGGGATATTGAAATAAACATTACTGAACTTCCCGATATCATGGGGGATGAAAGCCTGATTGGACAGGTATGGATAAACCTGATATCGAATGCTTTGAAATATTCAAGGAACGTGGAAAAGGCCATAATCGATATCGGGGGGCACACGGAAAACGGTCTGACTGAATTTCATATCAGGGATAATGGCGCCGGCTTTGATATGAAGTACAAAGATAAATTGTTCGGGGTTTTCCAAAGGTTGCATAAGGCGCGAGAGTTTGAAGGGATAGGCATCGGGCTGGCCAATGTGAACAGGATCGTAGCGCGGCATGGCGGAATGTGCCGTGCAGAAGGGATTGTTGGCCAGGGCGCCTCATTCTATTTCAGTATACCCGCAGTTATCATTAACCAGTAAGTAATAAAACAATATATGAAGGCAGAAGTAAAAAGAATCCTGATCGCAGACGACAGTCCGAAAGATGTTGAACTAACCATCGCTGCACTTGCAGAAAAAAATCTGGCAAACGAGGTCATTGTGGCGGAGGATGGCGAGGAGGCGCTTGATTACCTGTATAAACGAGGCAAATTTGTGAATGAAGTTGGCCTCCCGGCAGTGATCCTGCTCGACATTAAAATGCCAAAAATGGACGGTATTGAAGTATTGAGGCACATCCGTTCAAACCCCAGATTCAAACTGATCCCGGTGATCATGGTCACCTCGTCGCGCGAAGAAAGAGACCTGGTTGAAAGCTATCAGCTCGGCGCCAATTCGTACGTGGTGAAACCTGTTGATATCGTTCAGTTCATTGATGCCATTAAAGTACTGGGCCAGTTCTGGGCAGTAATCAACCAGCCGCCGCCAATCCCCTTATTGTAGGTGTAAATCGTTCGAAGTGCTTTCATACATTCCTTATGACAAAAAAAATCAGCCTGCTGCACCTTGAAGACTCCCTGAAAGATTCCGAGCTTATCCGTGCAATAATTGAAAGCGGTGAAATCCTCCATGATTATTTCCTGACTGACAATGAACATGATTTTATTAAAATCCTGGAAACCGGAAATATCGACCTGATCCTGTCTGACTATGGACTGCCCGATTATGACGGCAACGCGGCATTGAAACTTGCCAGGGAAAGATACTCCAACATTCCTTTCATATTTGTCTCCGGGAAAATCGGGGAAGATGCCGCCATTAATGCCATGCTCAACGGTGCAACGGATTATGTGCTCAAGAACAGGCTTGAACGGCTTGTCCCTGCGATTAAACGAGCTATACGTGAATCAGTTGAAGAGATCAACCGAAAGCAGGCTGACCGTGAGCTGGTCATTGCAAATATTGAACTGCAATTTCAGAACGAGGAGAAAGAAAAACGGGCGGCAGAACTGATCATCGCCAACAAGGAGCTGCTCTTCCAGAACGCAGAGAAGGAAAAACGGGCGGCGGAGTTGATCGTAGCCAACAAGGAACTGCTTTTTCAGAATGAAGAGAAAGAGAAAAGGGCGGCAGAACTGATCATTGCCAACAAAGAACTCATCTTCCAGAACAAGGAGAAAGAGAAACGTGCGGCAGAACTTGTGGCAGCCAGGGAGAAGGCCGAAGAGAGCGATAAATTGAAATCCGCTTTTCTAAACAACCTATCGCATGAGATCCGCACGCCCATGAACCACATCCTCGGTTTTGCAGGTATTCTAAAAGATCCCGGACTCGATGAAAGCCAGCGGAACGAATACATCGGGATCATCAACGACTCATCCAATCAGCTTATGCGCATCATCACCGACATCATAGAAATCTCCAAAATAACAACCGGGCAGGTTGACATGACCAACAGCACCTTTAATGTCGTGGAAATGATGTCGGAACTCATCGCGCAATATCAAATCAAAGCAGGGCAGCGCAACCTCCGGCTAAGTATTCAAAAAGGAATCACCGATAGGGAAGCCATGGTTACAGGCGATATGAGGAAGCTGAAGAAAATCATCGGCAACCTGGTTGAAAATGCCATAAAATTTACCGAAGCAGGTGGTATTGACGTTGATTACTACAGGGAAGGCGGGCGACTGATCTTCAAAGTAAAAGATACGGGGATCGGCATTGATAATGAGGAAAAAAAGGTTATTTTCGAACATTTCCGCCAGATTGAAATCACCATGGCGCGGAAATACAGCGGGCTTGGGCTCGGACTTTCAATTTCAAACGCCTATATCAGGATGATGTCGGGCACCATCAGGGTTGAATCAGTTACGGGACAAGGCAGTACTTTCACTGTTGAAATACCTTACCTGTCTGCAAATAATGCATCGAGAAACTTACATCCCGGTAGTGTGACCCGGTTTAGCGTCACCGACTGGAAACACAAGACGATGCTCATTGCTGAAGATGAAAACATGAATGTCTTGCTGCTGAAGGCGTTGTTAAGTTCAACCGGCATTCAGCTGCTTTATGCCGTGAATGGCCTTGAAGCGGTGGAACAGTGCAGGAACCATCCTGAAATAGATGTTGTGCTGATGGATATTAAAATGCCGCGCATGGACGGACTGGAAGCCACAAAGATCATCAAATCATTCAGGAGCGACCTCCCCGTCATCGCCGTCACCGCATTTGCCATGCAGCGTGAAAAAGAGTACATCCTCAAAGCCGGGTTCGACGATTACCTGCCGAAACCTGTCATCAGGGATGCCTTGATTTCAAAGATCAGGAAGAATCTTCAGGGATGATCCCGTAATTCCGGGATTTTTTTCAATTCATTTGTCCTGATCCTGGTTAACCAGTCTTTCCATGCACTTGCGCTTACCAATGGCGCCATCCGGTTGAACAGGCTTGCCGACGCATCCCGGTGCAGTATCCAGAGCCTTTGGACAGAACGAACTCCGGCTGCAGTAACTGAATAGTTCATCCCGCTGATTGGTTCCTTCGTCAGCTGGTTGATCAACATGCGGTAAACCTCATTAAGTGCTTTGTCAGGGTCAACACGATTAACGACCGTGTCTGGGTTAACACCACTGTTTATTTTTTCAACCAGGCCGAGCCAGGCCGATTTCTGGAGCATCATGGATTCCCTGGCCCATGCGACATACCCCGTGCCATCATGCCCCTCCTCATTCCATGCTTTTTCTTCGATAAACCGGGATGCCGCTTTGAACGCATCCGGTAGCAGCTCCCCAGCGCCGTTCTTCAGTTTCGGAGTCAATGCCTGTATCCGCTCCCTGTTGATTTTATTCTCCTTTTCTTCTTCCCTGCCTGCACAATACGCCTGCCCGAAGCCACTGGTCACATAATCGCACAGGTTAAACTCAACAACCTTTCCCGATTTCCAGTTTTGCCAGGCGGCATCAACCGCGGCTTCCAGTTCGGCCGGCACGCACCCTCCCCTGCTCACAAGCTGCAAAACCAACCGCGGATCAGGATTCCCAAAACGCCCCCCACGTGAAGCCTCCTCCGCCAGCTCCCAAATGGCATAGCCGGGCTCCCTGTCGTTGAACACGAGCCCGTATTTTGCTGTAAATTCATCCCCGTTAAAAGGTCCGGCCTCAATACTTTTCCTGATTGCCGCGACTTCCTCTTTTTCGCCATAAAATGTCAATAACGGGTTGCTTTTTTTTGCTGCCTGGTATACCTCCATGGCCAGTTCAGGATTTGCCTCCTTAAGGCTGTTGGCCCGGAATACGAGGTCATCGAACAGGTATTTGAGCGCATCGGCATGCCCCTGTTTCGCTGCTTCAGAGAAATGAAAAATACTTTCTTTCTTTGTCAGGATATACTTGTATGCCAGGTTATAATGTGCATCGGCGTTGTTCATTCCGGCAGCCTGAAGATAGAGGCTCTTTGCTTTGGCTTTGTCACCGGAGTCAAAGGCTTTGTCGGCCATATACACCAAATCCTGTCCGGGCTGACAGAAAACCCGTATAGATCCTGCCACAAGGAACAGAAACAGTAACCAGGTTTTATTCATTTTCACCATTTCACCATTTCACTTTTTCGCTACCTCGCTATCAACGACTCCAGCGTAGCGCTTTCCAGTTTCTCAAAGGTAGTATCCCTGATCTCCTTGAAAACCTTCCGGATGTTGCAGGCGGTTTCATCCTTGCAGAATTCGCAGGATTGATATGCCTTTTCAGAAACGCATGACAGCAAAGCGATCGGTCCTTCAAACTGGCGGACGATCTCGGCCAGGTTGACATCCTTGGGGTTCCGCAGTAAAAAGTAGCCACCCGACTTACCCAGCTTGCTTCCGAGGATACCCATTTTTTTCAGTTCAAGCAATATGTTTTCAAGAAACCGCTGAGGAAGTTTTTCACTTCTGGCGAGTTCACTGATCAGTATAGCCCCGTTGCCATATTCGCGGGCGAGTCTTGTCAGGGCGACCATTGCGTATCTTGTCTTTTTAGAGAGCATGCCGAATCAATTATCCGTTTTTACTGATTTCCTTTAACTTATTCAAATCCTGGATGATAATCTTCCTTCCTTCAAAACTTATCAGCCCCTCCTTATTGTAATTGGAGAGCACCGAGATGACGTTTTCGTGAGAACATGCCGCGAATTCAGAAATTTCCTTCCTGGTCAGGGTAAAACTGTACTCCGAGTCCCTGTAAACGGTTTCCCACAGGAAAACCAGGATATCGGCAATGCGCCCGTACACATGGTTGTGCGCAAGGCTGATGAAATTAAAGATTGACGACTGGAACATGTCCGACGACCGCTCGACAATGGCAAGCAGCAATTTCCCGTGATTTTCAAGCACACCCATTACATCATGGTTGTCGAGGAAACAGATATCACAATCCTCCACAGCAATGATGGAAAAGATGTTGCGCTCCTTAAAAAACAGGTTGGCCTGTCCGATCAGTTTGGGGCCCGACACCACGGTCATGATATAGTTCTTTTTTGAATCCTTCTGGTAGGTGAATTTGACAATTCCCTTATGAAGAAATCCGATGCTGGTTGATGTGGCGCCCTGTTTCAGGATGGACTCCCCCTTCCTGAACTTTAACTGGGTAGCCTTTCCACAGATTGTTTTTCGTTCAGCTTCATCGAGCGATAACATGCCTAACCTGTTTATAAAGCAGTTGTTACAATCGAAAAGCGAGTGTTCGTTTGCAATGTAATCCATAACTTTTTACCCTTAAGTCTGAAAAATTTAATACTCGTATATCGAATATTAATGGCAAATGTACAGTAAATTGGTGGACATAGTGTATATTTTTGTAAAAAAATATATTTGACTATGGAAGTACATAAAATCAGTGTGTTCGGAGGCTATGGAAAAGACGGCTCAGCCGAGAAAGTAAATGAATTCAGCCTGGAGGTGGGCGATATAATCAGCATAGTTGGCCCCACCGGATGCGGCAAAACAACCCTTATCAACGACATTGAACTCTTTGCGAATGAGAACACACCTTCAGGCAGGCGTGTTACGATCAACGATGAACCAGTACCGGAGGATTTCATTTTTGATCCCTCCAACCATCCTATAGCGCTCATCTCACAGCACACGAACTTCCTGAGCGATTTGCCTGTGGAGGAATTCCTGACCATACACGCCACCGTTCGCGGGGCAACCGATGTTGCATCGATCATTGAGGAGACGTTGAACTTCGCCAATGAACTCACCGGCGAACCGATCATGAAAGATATCGCCATGACTGAATTGTCGGGAGGCCAAACCAGGTCGTTGCTGATCGCCGACGCGGTTGTGATCGGCAATTCCCCCATTATTTTGCTCGACGAGATTGAAAATGCCGGCATCCACCGCACCAAGGCGTTGGAATTGCTAAAGCGCTACAAGAAAATTTTTGTCTTCGTAACCCACGATCCATGCATCGCCCTGATGTCGGACTTCCGGATCGTGATGAAGAATGGCGCCATGCAGTCGCTCATCGTGACCCGCCCCGAAGAACGGAAAGTGGCGGGAAAAATGAAACAAATAGATGATATGATGCTCGATTTCAGAACGATCATCCGATCGGGTGAAGAACTCACCGAATCAATCTTCAATGAAAATTTTAAAGTATTAACCTTTTAAGTATCTCACATGAAATTAGTAATTTTTGCAGGTCCGCCCACCTGCGGCAAAACCACGGTGATCAGGCAGGTATTAAAGCGGATGGCTGCACGCCAGATCAAGGCCGCCTATCTGAAGATCGATGTCCTTTATGCCGATGATGACACCATCATCGCAAAAGAGTTTGGCATCCCGGTCAAGAAGATCTATTCGGGCGAGTTATGTCCTGATCACTGTAATGTGGTGGTGCTCGACGAGGCGGTTGAATGGGCTGATTCTTGCGGGGCCGGTTACCTGTTTGTCGAAACCGCCGGTTTGTGTCTGAGATGCTCGCCCTATGTTGAAAATTCGCTGGGAATTGTGGTGCTTGAAGCCACCAGCGGCATGAACCTGCCCCGCAAGATCGGCCCGATGCTTACCCTGGCCGACATCAGCGTGATCACCAAAATCGACCTGATCTCCCAGGCCGAACGGGAAGTTTTCCGCTATCGTGTGCTTGAATCCGCGAAAAAAATTACGGTCGTCGAAAGCAATGCCCTCTACGGCATTGGCATCGACCCCATTGTAAAGCAGATCCTCAAAACCCCCGACATCGAATTCCCGATGTTCCTTCGCGGCAATCCCCCTGTGGGAACATGCACCATATGCGTGGGCAAAAAGGAAATTGGCGCAAAGCACCACTTCGGCGTGTTGCGCACCCTTGATGAGGACCTTGTTTATGTAGGGGAATAGCGCCATGGAGCATAACAGGATCTACCTTGATAATGCGGCCACCACCCGTGTGGACGAGCGGGTCGTCGAAACCATGATCCCGCTTTTCAGGCAGGGGTTTGGCAATGCCTCGAGCCTGCATCACTTCGGAACTCTGGCAAAGGAGGTTCTTGAAAATTCCCGCGCCACCCTGGCACAATGTGTTGGTGCCGACCCTGACGAGATATTCTTCACGTCGGGGGGCACCGAGTCAAACAATTGGGCCCTGAAGGGGATTGCCCGCGCCAACAGGCACAATGGGAAGCATATCATTGTTTCCGCCATTGAGCATGATTGCGTGCTGAACACCTGCAAATGGCTTGCCGACGAAGGATTTTACATCACATACCTCCCGGTTGACACGGATGGTATCGTTGACCTGGCCAGGCTTAAGGAGGTGATTAACCCGAAAACGATCCTGGTTTCGGTGATGCATGCCAATAACGAGATCGGGACCATCCAGCCTGTGGAAGAGATCGGGAGGATCTGCCGGTCGCGCAACATCCCGTTTCATTCCGACGCGTGCCAGTCGTTCGGAAAAATCCCGGTCGGCGTTCATGATGCGAACATCGGCCTGCTCACCATCAACGCGCATAAAATATATGGTCCGAAAGGGATCGGCGCCCTGTACATCAGGAAAGGAATCAACCTTGATCCCTTGCTGCACGGCGGCGGACAGGAATCCGGGATGCGTTCAACTACCGAGAACATCCCTGCCATTGCCGGTTTTGCAAAGGCAGCGGAATTATGCATGGAAGAGATGAACGATGAAGCCACCCGGTTGCGCGAACTCAGGAAAAAGCTGGAGGATTACCTGTTTTCGACCTTCGACAATGCCTATATCAACGGGCATCCCGATCAGCGCCTCCCGGGTCATCTGAGTTTCAGCTTTCACGGGTTCGAGGGTGAAACGATCAGGCTGCTGTTGCACCTCGACGAATCAGGCATAGCCGTTTCGGCCGGATCAGCCTGTTCGTCGAACGACAAATCCCACAGTGCATCCCATGTTCTCCAGGCCATCGGGCTAAACCCGTTCGAAGCCAGGGGCGGGATCAGGGTAAGCATGGGAAGGTTTACTACGGCAAAAGATCTGGAGGTCTTCATGAATAAACTAGGGCATTCGTTCAACAGCCTGACTCCAATCTTTTCAGGAAGTTCAATCTTTACGCAATAGAAACATTAAACAAACAATAACATGGAAGCAGAAGTAAAAGAAGTGATTACCATTGACCGGCTGCCGTTGCTCGATTGCGGTGTATGCGGGTACAAGACCTGCGCTGAATTTGCCGCAGCAGTCGATAACTCGGAAACCTCCCTGAAGATGTGCATCCACGTGAAGCACAACGGATCGGAAACAAAAAATCTGAAAAACCTCATCGATTGCAAGGAAGCGACCGGCATTGGCGAAAAGATGGGCTGGAAGGATCACCTCAAACGTGATTTTGATTTTATCCTGGATTGTTTTGAAAATGAACCCGGCCCCAGGGAGACGATCCTCCCATACAATCCTGCACTGGTTAAGGAACTTGGCGTGAAAAAAGGCGATGTCATGATCGGCCGCCCCATGGGCATGTCGTGCGGCTGCCCGATCACCCATTGCGGTGTTGTTACCGATTCCGACCCGCGGAACGGCGTCATAAACTGGTGTGTGACCGGGCCACTGCGGCCAAGGTCGGAAGGATTCGTCGATATTGGCTATTATGTGGCACAAGGATACGAAGGCATTATCAAAGAATCAAAAGAGAAAATTGAACTGGGTCGCCGCTACTGGTTCATGCCCCGCCGTTGCATGCTTCAATGGCGGCACAGCGGGCTTGTCAACGCGGTGACGAGAATGAAGGACGGCAGCTATAAGGTGAGGATTGAGGGGCTGTTTATAGGATGATTGACGATTTACGATTGACGATTGACGAATGACGATTTCAGATTTGATCTTGCCGGGGTTTGCGGTTCATGGTTGAGGTGGTTTGTTGTTTTATTGACGATTTCCCGGGAAACCGGAAGGAGGCTGGTTTTACCCGGAATCCGGAAATTAAACATCCCGATGGAAAGAACCGTGCTGTGTTGAACTGGCGAAAGTTCAGCACAGCCTCTCCCGGCTTTCGATTTCTTGAATGCCTCTTTCAGCTCCGAAAATGCTGATCTGGCTTGGCTGTATTCGCTTCCCGACGAAGTCGCACCAAGGTTTTAATTTCCGGGAATCCTCCTTCGTGCGCCTTTGTGATTTACATTTTCATGAAAATCATGCCTTGAATAGTGTAAGATGCCGAACACAGTCCAAAGGTAAACCCTGTTGCACCATTTCCAAGGGATAAAATGCAATTCGGCTAATTCTCAAAGAACCTGTATCTTTGCGGGCCAAATGAAAAAAAATCAGCGACAACACAATGCAATCTCACGATAAAAATTTATTCCCGGTACATCACGAAATCCTGAACAGAAAAGAAAAAGAAGAATTGCTGAACCAGAAGTCAGTAGTTCTCTGGCTGACAGGCTTGTCCGGCGCAGGAAAAACCACCCTGGCCAAATATCTCGAGCAGGAACTTTTCAGCCGCGGCTACCTTACGCAGGTTCTCGACGGTGACAACATCAGGACCGGGATTAACAGCAACCTGGGATTTTCGGACGCCGACCGTCATGAGAACATCCGCCGCATTGCTGAAATCTCGAAATTGTTCCTCCAGTGCGGAATTATCACCATCAATTGCTTTATCAGCCCCACCGATGACATCCGGGAAACAGCCCGCGCCATCATCGGAAAGGATGATTTTATAGAAGTTTTCGTGAACGCACCGCTGACCGTTTGTGAAGAACGCGACACCAAAGGACTTTATTCCAAAGCGCGACGCGGGGAGATCAAGGAATTCACCGGAATCACCTCTCCGTTTGAAAATCCCCGGCATGCCGATATCGAAATCCGTACCGACCTGCTGTCGATCGACGAATCGGTCAGCAAAATCCTAACGTTCGTCCTTCCACGGATTGAACCTGCCAATTCCTGAGACACCCCGGGAAATCCGCCAGGACGCTATACCGTTGTTTTCTTTCCGCTTCCGGGTTATACGGGTGCGTATTTTGTGTCGGGTTTGTCCCTCAACGGGATGATTCCTGCCATGTCGCCCAGAACGTTGACCAGGTCGGAACCGGCAGGAACGACAATCTTTGAATTGTCCTTCAGCGAGGTTTCCAGCGCCTGGATTTTCCTCAGCACCTGAGCGTTTCCGATAAAGTACTTTTCAGCAGCCTCGTTAACCAGAGCAATGGCCTGTGCTTCACCTTCGGCCCGGAGGATCTGTCCCTGTTTTACCCCTTCGGCACGCCGGATCTCAGCACGCTTCTCCCCGTCGGCTTTGGTTTCGGCTGCCGTCGCATAATCGATGGCCGCTATTTTTTCATTTTCGGCTTTTACAATTTTGTTCATGGTTTCCTGGACATCCTTGGGAGGATCAATTTCTTTCAGCTCGGTACGGATAATCTGGATGCCCCAGCTTTTTGTCTCATCAAGCAGCGTACCGTGGAGCTCCTTGTTGATCTTTCCGCGTTCGCTGTTGGCCGATTTCAGGGTCATGGTGCCGATGATGTTTCGCAGCGTGGTACGGGCCAGGTTCACAATCTGGTATTCGATGTTGTTGACGTTGTACTGCGAATTTTTAACGCTCTCCTCATCACTCGTAATCTTAAAGTAGACCTGGGCATCTACCTTGGCATTCAGGTTGTCGTTGGTAATGATCTCCTGTGGCTCGGCGTTGATCATCTTCTCGGTAATGTTCACCTGATACATCAGGTCGATGCCCGGGATGATCCAGTGAAAACCCGGGTTGGCAAACCGGTTGTATTTTCCAAAACGCTCAATAAGTCCGCGGTGCGTGGGGCGGACAATTCGGATACCGGAGAAAAAGAGCAATCCGACTCCCCCGATGATGATCAGAATAAAGACATTGTTCATGGTGATTTGGTTTAAGGTTATGACTATGAAATAATCAGAAACAAACTTAGAAATTATTATGATCAAATCAAATTGTTTAAAATAAAAAAATACTAACCAAATATTACTACTTTTGCCCCTAACATTAAATGTAAAATGTCATGTTCAGAAAAATGATCTCCATAATGCTTTTAGCTGGAATAATTGTATTTGTGATCCCCGGCTGCAATCCCAGCCAGGGCAGCCGGGCAGCAATTGTAAATCCTGAAGATTCGCTCATGAAAGCTAAAACAGGTGAATTTGTAACCGTAAAGCTCACAACCGATCTGAATAAGCTGACCGTTAAGGAGAAACAGATGATTCCTATACTCATCCGCGTTGCCCGGATCATGGACGACCTTTACTGGGAACAGGTTATCGGGGATAAGCAGAAATTTCTCGGTTCAGTTAGCGATACCCTGGCGAGAGCCTATGCTGCCATCAACTATGGTCCCTGGGAACGGCTGAACGGCAACCAGCCATTTATCAAAGGGATCGGGGAAAAGCCGGCAGGGGCCAACTTCTATCCGAAGGATATGTCGAAGGAAGAGTTTGAGCAATGGAACAACAAGGAAAAGACCTCGCAGTATTCGGTGATCAGGCGCAATGATGATCACAGCCTTAAGAACCTCTGGTACCATGAGGCCTTCAGCGACAAACTGAAAACAGCCTCCGATTTGCTGAAACAGGCTTCGGCCCTGGCGGAGGATGCAGGCTTGAAAAAATACCTGGAACTTCGCTCTGCAGCGTTGTTGAGCGACAACTATTTTGAAAGCGACATGGCATGGATGGATATGAAAAACAATACCCTCGACTTCGTGGTTGGGCCGATTGAAAACTATGAAGATGAACTTTTCGGTCAGAAGACCGCCTTTGAATCTTCGCTCCTGGTTAAAGACAAAGAATGGAGCCTCAGGCTGGCAAAATTTGCAAAATTCCTGCCCGAGCTCCAGTTGCAACTTCCTGTTGATCCAAAATATAAAAAGGAGAAGCCCGGAACCGATTCCGACCTGAATGCTTATGATATCATCTATGTTTCAGGTCATTCCAATGCGGGCAGCAAAACCATTGCCATCAACCTGCCGAACGATGAAAAGGTACAACTGGCCAAGGGTTCCCGCCGTCTCCAGCTAAAAAACGCCATGCGGGCAAAATTTGACAACATCCTGGTACCTATTTCCAATATCCTCATCGATTCAGCTCAGCGCCGGCATATCCGGTTTGACGCATTTTTCTCAAATGTGATGTTCCATGAAGTTGCCCATGGGCTGGGGATTAAGAATACCATTACGCAAAAAGGTACCGTCAGGGAGGCGCTGAAGGAAAAATATTCCTCTTTTGAGGAGGCCAAAGCTGATATTCTCGGACTTTTTATGACCACCAAACTGATTGAAAAAGGTGAGATCAGGGATATAACTGCCGAAGATTGCTTTGTGACCTATATGGCAGGGCTGATCAGGTCGGTTCGTTTTGGCGCTGCCAGTGCGCATGGCAAAGCCAACATGATGTGCTTCAATTTCTTTGCCGGACAAGGTGCATTTGAACGCGGCAATTCCGGCACCTATAAGATTAACTTCGGTAAGATCGGCGACGCCATGAATAAATGGTCGGCCATGCTGCTGGAGTTTGAAGGTAACGGCGACTATAATGCGGCGAAAAGCTACCTCGAATCAAACGGCAGGATCAGCGACGTGCTGCGATCGGATATTGAACGGCTGAAGAGTGCCCGCATCCCGCTCGATATTGTGTATGACCAGGGAACTGACGTGCTGGGGATTGGGAAGTGAAACGGATTGAAATCAACTCACCGGACCATCTCATGGAGATGGCTAATGCATTCAGGATGAGCAGGATCATCCTGACTGCCAATGAACTAGATATTTTTGACCTGCTGGAGCCGGCCGGCAACTCATCGGCATGGGTTGCGGCGCAGCTGCAGTCGTTTCCCCGGGCCACCGACCGCCTGCTGAATGCGCTGGTCTCTCTTGGCCTGTTGGTGAAGCGGAAACAAATTTTCAAGAACACTGCCTTCGCAACAAAATTCCTGGTAAAAACATCGCCTGCCTATCTCGGGGGACTCTCCCTGTCAAACCAGACCTGGAAAACGTGGAGCACCCTCACAGATGTTATGTACAAGGGGACAAGCATTGTCATGGAAGCTCCTATCAACGAGCGCACCAATGCATGGAAGGAGTCCTTCATCGCTGCAATGCATGCCCGTGCCGGGAAGCAGGCCGATGAAATCTCATTGGTTTTAGACCTTTCCGCCACCACGAGAGTACTCGATGTGGGCGGCGGATCCGGCGCCTTTTCTTTTGCCATGGTCCGGCAGAACCCGGCCATCACGGCAACGGTATTCGACCTGCCCAATATCATCCCCCTTACTTCGAAATACATACTGCAGTCAGGATTATCAGATAAAGTTGATACGCTTGCAGGTGATTACCTTTACGATACCCTGGGAGCAGGCTACGACCTCGTATTCATGTCGGCCATCATTCACATCAATTCTCCCGAAGAAAATGCATTGCTGATCAGGAAGGGCGCTGATGCACTGATCCCTGGCGGACAACTGGTCATCGTTGATCATATGATGAATGATGACCGCACCGAACCACTCATTGGCGCCGTTTTTGCCTTAAACATGCTGGTTGGCACGCTGCATGGAGACACCTACACGCAGAAGGAGGTTGCGGGCTGGATGCAGGAAGCCGGGCTCACCGGCGTGACCCTGAAGGAAACCCTGTCGGGAATCCAGCTGATGGTTGGCTGCAAGGCGGGAGCCTGAACATGTTATTTGGAGCGTACTGCATGTGGTTATGCCTGGCGGTTTTGCCGGAAATATTTTTTATTTTGCCGTTATCGTGTTGTTGCAGGATTTAATCGTACCTTTGCAGCCACATTTGAAAGATTGTATCTCAATCTGTAAGTAATCCTTCCCCTTTACAATTCAGCCCAGTATACACTTTTTTAATGCAACCCGGAAAAGACTGTTCTTCAGTTACCGCCGGGGATAACCATTATTATTTATATTTAAAACCATTAAATGAATTTTGAAAATCTGAACCTTATCCAGCCGTTATTGAATGCTGTAAATAAGAAAGGGTACCTGAACCCGACTCCTATCCAGGAAAAAGCAATCCCCATCATTCTGCAGGGAAAAGACATTTTCGGATGCGCTCAAACTGGCACCGGCAAGACCGCCGCCTTCGCGCTTCCTATCCTTCAATTGCTGGAGATTGAAAAAGATCGCAACCAACGCAGGGCCGTAAAAGCCCTGATCCTCGCTCCCACCCGTGAACTGGTGGCCCAGATAAGTGAAGAAATAACCACCTATGGCAAAGAACTCGATATCCGCCTTGTAACCATTTATGGCGGAATTTCACAGAAAAACCAGACCCAGGCCCTTCAGAGAGGGGTTGATATCATTGTGGCCGCACCCGGCCGACTGCTCGACCTGATGAACCAGGGATTTGTCCACCTTGACAAGGTGGAATATTTAGTGCTTGACGAAGCCGACCGCATGCTCGACATGGGTTTTATCAACGATATCAGAAAGATCACAGCCAAACTACCTGCTAAAAGGCAAACCCTGCTGTTTTCGGCAACGGCGCCCGACGAGATCAGGAAACTGGCAGCCGCCCTTCTTCACAACCCGGTGCAGTTAAACCTGTCGCCGGATGCAATGCCCCCGATCCTCGTCTCACAGTCGGTGTATCACGTCAAGAAAGAGAATAAGAAGTTGCTGCTAACACATGTTCTGCAGAATGACGCGGTAAAACACGTTCTTATCTTCACCCGCACCAAGCATGGCGCTGATAAAGTGGTTAAAGACCTTCTCCGGAATGGTATCAAAGCCCAGGCCATTCACGGAAACAAGTCGCAGAGTGCCCGCGACAAGGCCCTCAAGGACTTTAAAAGCCGGAGCATCCGCGTACTGGTCGCGACCGACGTCGCCTCCAGGGGGATTGATGTTGACAAACTTACGCACGTGATCAATTACGAGATCCCCGAGCAGGCGGAAACCTATGTTCACCGCATCGGCAGAACAGGAAGGGCTGGTGAAACCGGCGCTGCCCTGTCGTTTTGCTCGGCTGATGAAAAAACTTACCTTAAAAACATCCATAAGCTGATCCACCGCAACATCGATGTCGTGACATCGCATCCCTTTGCAATAAATTAATTATACTCACATTATCGTGTAAAGCCGCAATGCGCTGATCTTGTTCAGCATATTGCGGCTTTTGTTCCAAGTGAAGTTGGCGAATACCCTTGTAAGGACGATTCTGGTGGCAGATTTTCCCATGAAATTTGTATTTTCGCTGAACTTTCAGGTGATTACACATGGCTGACAATTATTTTTCCGACAGGACATTCAACAAAACAGATTTTTCTGTAACCCCCATTGATAAAGGAGATTACGAATCCTGCTCCTTTGTCAGCTGCAACTTCGCAGAAGCCGACCTGTCGGCAATAAAATTCTCAGACTGTACCTTTACCAACTGCAACCTCAGCCTTGCAAAACTGAATTCGACGTCATTCAAGGATGCAAAGTTCAGGTCGTGCAAACTGCTGGGGCTGCATTTTGAGACCTGCAATGAATTCCTGTTTTCTGTCGATTTCAATGATTGCAACCTCAACCTGGCCTCCTTCAACAAACAGAAAATAAAAAAAACCAGTTTTATCAACTGCAGCCTGAAGGAAACGGATTTTACCGAATCGGATTTAACCTCATCTGTTTTCGATAACTGCGACTTGTCGAGGGCGATTTTTGACCATACCATCCTGGAAAAAGCTGATTTCAGGACCGCCTCAAATTACTCGATCGACCCGGAGAGAAACCGGATCAGGAAAGCCAGGTTTTCATTGGCCGGTGTCGTCGGGTTGCTTGATAAATATGGTATCTCCATCGAATGACCGATAATTTGCCGGATGAATTATACCTTCCGGCAACCGGTCTATTCCTGCATCACCCCCGCGGGTCGGGTTGCAGCGGCATCTTGGCCATCTGGTCCACGTTCATGCTCGGAAAACCGAATTCCTCCACGATCTTTCCCTTGACAAGGTAAACCCCGTCGCCGCGGAAAGGATACTGCGTGACCGCCTTCGGGAAATGAACAGTGTCGAAAAAACGGCCGTTTACATCGATGAAGGTGCCGAAATGCATCCACTCCTTTTTGATCGTCCGCACATACTTGATGGTGACCAGCAACCCCAGCATGCGTATCGTCTTCCCAACATTCGCCGCCATCTCATGGGCAAGGATATCGCCGCGGAACTTCGTAACCAGGAGGTCAAAATAGCTGTAGGTGACCGGGAATCCGAGCAGTTCGATCTCATCATATACATCCGTGAGGATGTTCTGCTCCAGCACGGGCAGGGTAAACCGTTTGGGCGCAACTGAGTTGAAAATTGAAAACTGAAGGTTGAAGGTTTGCTCAGCCTCTCCGGTCGGAGCGGCAGAGGGGGAGCGAGCCGGGTTGACATCAGGTAGCGAGGTGGCGAGGTGGCGAGGTGGCGAAATTTTTGCTGCTTCGTTTTTTCCCAGCAGCATGTGCGCCTCCCACAGCAGCGAAGCCTTCGGTTTTCCCGTAAACCTGAACGCCCCCGCCCTGATCAGGATCACCAGCTGGTCAAGCGTAACCGGCACCCGCTGTATAAAATCCTCCAGATCCGCATACGGCTTCTCCCCCCCCCTCCCTCGTCCCTCGTCCTTCGTCCCTCGTCCCTCGTCCTTCGTCCCTCGTCCCTCGTCCTTCGTAAATCGTAAATCGTCAATCGTAAATCGTAAATCCACAATCGCCTTCCCCACCCCCGCCTCCAGGTTGGCCACATGGACAAATCCCAGGAAGATATCGCTTCCCCGGATGCAGGTCTTGTATTCGCTGCGGTTGACGCAGGGCACATGCAGGGTGGCTCCCGAGACCCTGGCTTCGTTGAAGTATACCCACGATGAATAAAACCCGCCGAAGTTATTGATCACCCCGGTGATGAACTCCAGCGGGTAATGGGCCTTCAGGTAGAGACTCTGGTAACTTTCCACGGCGTAGGAGGCTGAATGGGCTTTGGAAAAGGAATAGCCGGCAAAGGATTCGATCTGCCGCCACACCTCTTTTGTCACCTCTTCGGGGTAGCCGGAGTTGCGGCAGTTCTCGAAAAATTTGTCGATGATGCGCTGCAGTTCCTTCTTCGACCGGTATTTGCCGCTCATGGCCCGGCGGATCACGTCGGCGTCGGCCAGGTCGAGGCCGGCAAAGTGGTGGCAGATCTTCAGCACATCCTCCTGGTAAACCATCACTCCGTAGGTCTCCTTCAACTGCTCCTCCATTACGGGGTGCAGGTATTTGAACTTCCCGGGGTTGTGAAACCTGAAGATGTACTCCTTCATCATCCCCGAGCGCGCCACCCCGGGCCGGATGATCGAACTGGCAGCCACGAGGGTGCGGTAGTTGTCGCACTGCAGTTTTTTCAGCAGCCCGCGCATGGCGGGGCTTTCCACGTAAAAGCACCCGATGGTGCGCGCGTTGCGGAGCAACTCCTTCACCTTTTCATCCTCCTTGAAGGCACGTACCTGGTGTACGTCGACGCTGATGCCCTGGTTCCTTTTCACGATCCCGGCCGCTTCATAGATATGCCCGATGCCCCGCTGGCTGAGGATATCGAGTTTTTCAAAGCCGATATCCTCGGCAACGTACATGTCGAACTGCGTGGTCGGAAATCCCTTCGGGGGCATGTCGAGCGCGGTATAGCAGGTGATCGGATCTTCGGATATCAGCACCCCGCCCGCATGGATGCTTCGCAGGTTCGGGAAATCAGCCATCATCTCCCCCAATTCGTTGATCTTCCTGATGATTTTATTCTGATTTATCGCCTCATCCGGGTTTTTAAGGTAGGCATCGATCTCCTGTTTAGGCAAACCGTGCACTTTCCCGAGCTCCCGGTAAATGGATTTATCCCTGAAGGTCGACATGGCGCCGAGCAGGGCGGTATGTTCATGTCCGTAACGCTTGAAGATGTAGTCGAGCACCTCGTCGCGCTCCTTCCACGAATAGTCAATGTCGAAGTCGGGCGGCGAGGTCCGTTTGGGATTGATGAACCGCTCAAAATAGAGGTCGAGTTCAATGGGATCGACATCGGTGATGCGCAGACAGTAGGCCACGATGCTGTTTGCGCCACTCCCACGCCCTACGTGGTAAAAACCGCGCGACATCGAATAGCGGATGATATCCCACGTGATGAGGAAGTAGGAAGCAAACCCCATTTTGTCGATGATCTCCAGTTCATGCCTGATTCGCCGCCGGGCCTCACCATGACCTTTCCCGTAACGGTACTGAAGCCCGTCCATGGCAAGTTTTTCCAGGAAAATGAGATCGTCGTAACGGCTGCCGGTATATGTTTTCCTGTTTTTACACGCCTTGAAATCGAAATCGATGGAGCACGCCTCCACCATTTTTTCCGTGTTGCGGAGTATCTCCGGAAAATCGCTGCACAGCCCCCGCAACGCGTCAACCGGCAGCATGATCTCATCGCAGGCCGCAACCTGGCCAGGCTCCAGCCTGGTCAGCAGTACGTTGTGGTCAACCGCCCTGAAATTGCAGTGCAGTTCATACTCCTGCCTGGTACGGCAGGTGACAGGCGCCATGAGCACCATCGCGGGAAGGAGGTCGCGGTGACGCGAGAGCATGAGCGGGCTCAGATCGGAGGGACGGATGCCGATGTAGGATTGACGATTGACGATTGACGATTGACGATTGACAAGAGACGTGGAACGTGGGACGTGGGCCGTGGGACGTGGGGCGTGGGTGGAGAAGGGGTAGATGATGAATACATTTTCCATTTCAGGCGGATGGTCGGGCAGGGGCTGGTTGTTCAGGTTGTGAAAACTCAAAAAATCATTCAGCTCCCTGAAACCTTCATTGTTCTTTGCCAGCCCGGTATAGAGATATTCATCCCCGCGGCGGAATTCAATCCCTGCAATGGGTTTGATATTTTTCTCCTTACAGGCAGCTACAAAGTCCATGATGCCCGTGGAGTTGTTGATATCGGTCAGTGCCAGCGCCGTCACCCCGCACCGGACCGCCTCTTCAACGAGATTTTCAACGGAGATGGTCCCGTAGCGGAGGGAGTAGTATGAGTGAGAGGAGAGGTACATGGTGAAATGGTGAAATGGTGAAACTTTGATCATATTTTAATCATTTTTACGACTACAATATAATCATTTCCGGATGTTTTTCCAAAAAAAATCATCCGTCGTTCAGTTCACCGAATGTTTCAGGCCAGGTTTGGCGTTCCGATATTGATCTTACGATCATAAATGAGGTTATCATCTTCCTTTTATTTAATTTCGCCTTTCGTACAAACACCCATCCTGCATGAAAAAACTTGTGTTACTGTATGCCGTGTTAGCATTGGCATCGCTTCAATCGCCGGCCTGCACTACGGCCATCATTTCAGGCAAATTCACGCCCGACGGGCGTCCGCTGTTATGGAAAAACCGCGATACCGGCGACACGGACAACAAACTGATGTATTTTACCGACGGGAAATATGATTATATCGGGCTGGTGAATTCGAAAGATACGACCGGCCGGGAGGTATGGGTTGGGATGAATACGGCCGGGTTCGCCATCATGAATTCGGTATCGTACAATATAAACCCGAAGGAGGAGGCCGATGCAGGGATCAATGAGGGAAAGGTGATGAAACAGGCCCTTCAGCAATGCGCCACGGTGGATGATTTTGAAAAAATGCTGAAAACACTGGCAAAACCCTATGGAATTGCAGCCAATTTCGGGGTGATCGATGCGCAGGGAAACGGAGCCTTTTTTGAAACATCCAACCGGGGATACTTTAAAATCGATGTAAACGACCCGGTGGCGGCGCCCATGGGATACCTCATCCGAACCAATTATTCATTCACAGGCACACCCGATGAGGGACAGGGGTATATCCGGTATCTCACCGCAGAAAAACTATTTTACCAGGCTTCTGCGACCAACAACCTCACCCCGGAATTTATCCTGAGGGATGCCGCCAGGTGCCTGGTTCATTCGCTCACGGAAACCGATCTTAAGCAGCAGCAGACCCGGGAAAAGGAAAAGTTTGTATGGTTTACCGATTTCATTCCACGGTTTTCCACGGCTGCCTCGGTTGTAGTCCAGGGTACCAGGAAAGGTGAACCCGCATCGTCGATGACCATGTGGAGTGTGCTGGGTTTCCCGCTTTGCTCGGTCGTTTTCCCGGTTTGGTTCAATGAAGCGCATGTGCTGCCACAACTGCTGCAAGCCGACAGCACCGGCTATGCTCCGCTGTGTAACAAAGCGCTGGCGCTTAAAGACCGGTGCTTCCCTGTAAAACGCGGCCATGGCGACAATTACCTGAACCTCCCGGCACTCGTGAACCCTGCCGGGACCGGAATCCTGCAGAAACTCGGTCCTGTCGAAGAGCAGGTACTTTCAGAGTCTGAAACCCAGGTTGCATCATGGCGCAAAAAACCTCCCGCAACCGGCGACATCAGGCGTTTTTATGACCGGCTCGACAAACTGATAACAGAAGCATACCTTCGGTTGTTCGGGTTCTGATAAAATATGTCAGAACTCACCTTCAGCCGGAAAAATAAAAAGAAATCGCAGGAAATGTATATTTGTACAAAGAACCTCCAGGTTAACACGTTTCAAACTCGGTGATATGTTAAACGAAAAAGGCATTTCTGCAAGAAGAATTTACCTCGCCGGCGCACTTGTATTTTTCCTAACCGCGTGGTTTTCTGTCGGATACAACCATTTTGACGAGCATTTCCAGGTCATTGAATTTGCCGGGCTCAAACTTGGGCTGACCGAAAAGGCAAACCTGCCCTGGGAATACAGTTGCAAGATGCGCCCTGCTGTTCAGCCGCTGGTGGTATACTCCGTATATAAAACCGTTGCGGCAGTAGGGATCACCAACCCGTTCACAATCGCTTTTATTATCAGGCTGCTATCTGCACTGCTTACCTTTTGCAGCATTCACATGGTCATCAGGTGGTGCGCCCCGAAGATCAACGACCGTACCATGCTGTATGGCTTCCTGTTGCTTTCCTTTTTCCTCTGGTTCATTCCCTACAACAGTGTCAGGTTCTCTTCTGAAACCGTTGCAGGGAGGATCTTCCTGATCGGGGTGGCCTGGTTTTTCCTGCGGAAGAACCTCAGGGCACGGGATTACCTTGTCACCGGGCTCATTCTCGGGATTGCATTCATAACCCGCTACCAGGTGGCTTTTATGGTCATCGGGTTTGCAGCCTGGCTGGCAGTCATCCGCAAAGCCGGCTTGAGGAACCTGCTGCTGTTCTGCGCCGGGATCCTCGCCGCGGCTGGCCTGGGCGTGCTGATCGACCGATGGTATTACGACGAATGGGTACTGACCTCCTGGAACTATTTTCAGCAGAACATCCTCTTTCACAAGGCTGCAGACTTCGGCATCAGCCCTTGGTGGTACTATATTGAACAAACCCTCATCAATGCCTTCCCTCCTCTGAGCATCGTTTATATCCTGGCCGTTTTCATCTACTTCTTCCGGTTCCCGAAAGACGTCATTACCTGGACTCTGGTACCGTTCCTGGCGATCCACTTCCTGATCCCGCACAAGGAGATCAGGTTCATCTTTCCCGTCATTGGGTTCCTTCCGGTAATGATCATCATGACCACCGACCTGTTCCTGCAGAAGAAAGGATACGAACTGCTGCATCGCCGTTTTACAAAAGTGCTGGTAAGGCTGTTCTGGTACCTGAACATGATCATGCTGGTTGTGCTGATCTTCCGGCCTGCCGACGACCAGATAGCCCTATATAAAAAGGTGTGGGACACGTATTCCACCCCGGTAAAATTCTGTTTTACAGGCGACAGCCCCTATCACCGGGCAAAGGTTGACATCCACTTTTATACACGCGGGAATCTCACATTCACGCATGTTGATTCCCTGCAGTCACTACTCCCTGCAAAAGATACGGTGACGCTGGTTGTTACCACGAAAGCCGGACTTCGCGTTGCAGATCAATTCACGCCGCAGCTGATATACAGCACCTATCCGCCATGGGTAAGTAATTTCAACTTCAACCACTGGATGGAGCGTACAAGTTTCTGGTATATTTACGAACTGAAAACCACCGCGAAGCAATAATCCCATACGATGAAAAAGGCAGACATCTTCAACGGTTTCACTGTGTTTGTGGCACTCGCCGTACTGCTTACCTTCACGCTGAACATGATCAACGGCCGGTTTCAGCTTGGCGACTTCAGGGTATACTATACTGCTGCCACGCACCTTTTTTCCGGGGAACAGGTTTACCTGGTTTCGTTCGACGGCGGATCAGGGTTTTACAAATACAGTCCGGCCACCCTCTTCTTTTTTCTGCCTTACACCTTCCTGAATTTTAAAGTTGCGGAGATCATCCACTTTTTCATTCTTGGAACCGCATACTGGTACACGTTCATCCTGATCCGCAACCTGGTCACCGGATACCTGGTGACGAGCGCTGTAAAACATGCCACATTGCTGCTTTCGCTCTCTTTTGGCTGCATCCTGATCCATTGCGCCCGGGAGTTGTACCTCGGCAACATCAATATTATCCTGCTGATGCTCTGTTGTCTTGCCATACAAAGTTTACTGGCGGGAAAAGACCGTCCGGGCGGCATCCTGCTGGGGATCGTCATCCTGGTAAAGCCCTACCTGCTTATCTTGTTGATCCCGCTGGTTCTCCGGAAAAAATGGCGGGCAATGGCCTGGTTATGCAGCACGGCCGCGTTCGGGCTGATCATCCCGTTTATTTTCCCCGGGCCGTCGGCGGCCATTGGTTTGTATGGCGACTGGATAAAAACAGTGATGGCGCATAACGGCGATTTCCCCGGCATGACCTCTATCGACTACATTTTCAGTACGCTCATCGCGTCGTGGCCTTCCTGGGCGGGTTTGCTGATTTTTGCCCTGTGTTCCATACTGGTTGTCCTGTTCATCCTGAACAACATTCACCGTGAAAAGCAGCAGGCAAGCGCCGCCGGTTTACCGGGAAGCGACTTCCTGTTCGAATGGTTTTTACTCGTCGCCCTGCTCCCGAACCTGATCCGCACCGATTGGGTTTTAATGCTGCTCAGTGCGCCGCTGCTGATGTTCATGATCTTTTACATCGCCTCGGAAAAAAAATACCTGTGGATCCCCGTGCTGGTCATCCTTCTCTTTTTTTACGGTGCAAATTCCGACGACCTGCTCGGCAGAGCCCTTTCCCACAAGATCCTGCAATCGGGGCTCATGGGCCTGGGCAATTTCCTCCTCGTGCTCGCCGCCCTGCGGATGTTCTTTGATTATAGAAAACCCACCGGCATCAACAACCGGCAACAACCGGGATAATCACACCATGGCACAACATGTTGTGCGCCTGCAGTGTTCCACCTCCCGATGGCCATCGGGATCACCATTTCACCATTTCACCATTTTACCATTTTACCATTTTTCAGGCCCGGGGCAATGCCACAGCCCTCCTCACGCTCTGCTGCCCGTACTTCCGCCTGATCCTGTCGAGGGCCTGGTAGAGGCTGACCATCTCCACGTTATCATCGAACATGTTAAGCTGCGGGTTCCCGGAGACCAGGCTGCTGAAACGCACGCCGATGAGGCGTATCAGCATGCGGCGCTGGTATATGCGTTCGAAGAGCTCCTTCACCACAGGGATGAGATGATGGTCGAAGGCGGTATAGGGCACATGCTGCTGCAGGGTGTGCGTGTCGAAGTTTGAATAGCGGATCTTCAGCGTTACACACGAGGTAAGTTTCTGCTGGTCGCGTAATTCGAACGCGATCTTTTCGACCATCTTCACCAGGATCTCCTTCATCCGCACAATGTCGATGCTGTCCTGTTCGAACGTGGTTTCGGTGCTCACCGATTTGGCTTCATGGTAGGGACGTACCGGCGTTGTATCGATGCCGTTGGCCTTCTCCCATATCACCGCGCCGTTTTTACCCATCACCTTTTCCATCATCTCCACGGGGATGCGGCTCAGGGTATCGATGGTCACGATGCCCATGGAACGGAGCAGGCGGTAAGTCTTCTCCCCGATCATCGGGATCTTGCGGATCGACAGCGGCGCCAGGAAGGGCTGTACGGCATCGCGTTCGATGTACAGCTCCCCGTTGGGCTTGGCCTCTCCTGTGGCGATCTTCGAAACGGTCTTGTTCACCGACAGGCCGAACGAGATCGGCAATCCCGTGTTGCGGATGATCGCCTGCCGCAGTTCATGCGACCATTTCATCGTGCCGAAGAACCGGTCCATGCCCGTTACATCGATATAATGCTCGTCGATGGAGGCTTTCTCGTATACCGGCGCCCGCTCGGCAATGATGTCGGTGACTGTATGCGAATACCTGGAATAAAGCTCCATGTCGCCCCGAACCAGGATCGCATCGTTACAGAGCGTCCGGGCCAGCTTCATCGGCATGGCCGAATGAATGCCGAATTTCCGTGCTTCATAGCTGCAACTCGCCACCACCCCCCGGTCGGAGGTGCCGCCAATAATGACCGGCTTCCCCACCAGTTCGGGGCGGAGCAGGCGCTCGACGGAGACGAAGAAGGTGTCGAGGTCGAGGTGGATGATGTTTCGGGTTTGGGTTAACATATATGAGGTAGCGAGGTAGCGAAATAGCGAGGTCGCGAAATAGCGAAATCAGGCTAGGTGAATGAGGTTCTTTTGAGTTTGAGTTTTTTCTTTATGGAAGAAAAAAAAATTAGAAATTCTTCTGCCTCTGTACGCAAATCCTTAGCCTGATCAGCGTTCAGAACGCCAACCTCCATGAGAAAATCAATCCAGAACAGCGTCTCATCATTTTCTTCCACTACAATGCAGATTTTTGAATAATACTCCGCCTCCGGTCTTCCCCGTGTGGCCGAATAATAGTTTGCGGCAACAGACGATGAACTCTTTACCAGTTGTTTCACCGGTATCCTGCTGAGTTCTTTGAGTCTTACCACGCTTAGCACTTTAAAAACCCTGATCGCAAAATTTCGTGTTCGTGTTCTCATGACCTGGTTAAATTCATTGATATCATACTTTTTCACAGACCTGTTTTTACTGTTTAATCCGGTTTCATGCCAAAAGGTAATACAGAAATCTTGTTTTTTTTTCACTTTTTCGCCATTTCGCTACCTCGCTACCTCGCTACCTGAAAATTTTTGTATTATCTTTGACGACTTTCTAATCATTTTTCCGACTACAATATAATCATTTTTTTTAAACCTGTCAAGTATGTTTTTCAGCAACAACATCAGATTTATGCGGAAGCGCCGCGGGCGCACGCAGGACGACGTGGCAACAGCCATCAGCATGAAGCGGTCAACGCTCAGCGGATATGAGAATAACGTGGCTCATCCGGGCATGGAAGCGCTGATCCTCTTTTCAAATTATTTCAACATCGCCATCGACACCCTCATAAAAACCGACCTGTCGAAGTTGTCGGAAAGTCAGTTGCGGCAAATAGAACGGGGATACGACGTGTACCTGAAGGGAAGCAACCTCCGGATACTGGCTACGACCGTTAATGCAAGCAATGAAGACAACATTGAACTGGTGTCGGAAAAGGCAAAGGCCGGGTATACCGGCGGATTTGCCGATCCCGAGTATATCAGTATTCTACCGACCTTCAGGCTGCCGTTCCTGTCGAGGGAGAAAAAATACCGGACTTTCCAGGTAAGCGGCGACTCCATGCTCCCCATCCCTCACGGCTCCTGGGTTACCGGGGTTTTTGTCCAGGACTGGACAACGCTCCGCGACAAAGACGCCTACATCATCCTCACTATGGAAGAAGGCATCGTTTTCAAAGTGGTTGAGAACCGTGTAAAAGCTGAAGGTAAACTGCTCCTGCATTCCCTCAACCCGCTGTATGAGCCGTACGACATCCATGTAAAGGACATCCGCGAAATCTGGCAGTTTGTACACTATATCAGTCCGAAAATACCTGAAAACCTCAACTCTGAAAATTATCACCTGGTCGAAACCGTCAGGCAACTGCGCAATGATATCCAGGTAATTCAAACCAGGCTGAATTTATAATTGTACCAAGGAACCTGAAAACTTTTTTTTCACCGGAATCTGTTGTGTACCGGAAAAATTTTAATTTAGTATGCTCGTTTAACCGTCACCATCAGGCAGTAAAGAAATACATTTTTTTTTCATACCTTCGAAATGAAAATTAGAAGGATTAACCATATAATCAATATCTTTGTTTATTGTTAGTAAAAACCAAAACCTCAGCCCCATGAAAGTTACTATCGTAGGATCCGGGTATGTCGGATTAGTCACCGGAACATGTTTTGCAGAAGTTGGGATCGAAGTCACCTGTGTTGACATTGACCAGAAAAAAATCGAGAATCTTAAAAATGGGATCATTCCTATTTATGAGCCGGGACTTGAAGAGATGGTTCACCGGAACATGAAAAAAGACCGGCTTCACTTTACCACGAGCATTGCCGAAGCACTTGAAGATTGTGAGGTGGTTTTCAGCGCGGTAGGCACACCTCCCGACGAGGATGGCAGCGCCGACCTCCAGTATGTTGTGAGCGTAGCCCGCGATTGCGGCAAACACATGAAAGATTACCTGCTGATCGTTACGAAAAGCACCGTACCCGTCGGTACGGCCGAGAAAGTAAGGAAGGCTGTACAGGAAGAACTGGACAAACGGGGCGTCAATCTTGAATTCGATGTTGCCTCGAATCCGGAGTTCCTTAAAGAAGGAGCTGCCATCGACGACTTCCTGAAACCCGACCGCATCGTGGTCGGATGCGACTCCGCACGTGCAGAAGAACTGATGAAATCTCTTTACAAGCCCTTCACCCTGAACGGGCACCCGGTCATCTTCATGGACATCACCTCGGCCGAGATGACGAAATACGCCGCCAACTCCATGCTTGCCACCAAGATCAGTTTCATGAACGATGTAGCCAACCTTTGCGAAATCGTCGGCGCCGACATCAACATGGTGAGAAAAGGCATCGGTTCGGATACCCGCATCGGCAATAAATTCATCTACCCTGGCGTAGGTTACGGGGGGTCATGCTTCCCAAAAGATGTTAAAGCCCTGATCCACACCGCCGAAGATTACAAATACAGCCTTAGGGTGCTGAAAGCCGTTGAAGCCGTAAACGATGATCAGAAATCGGTGCTCTTCAACAAATTCATGAAACATTACAACGGCGATGTGGCCGGCCGCACTGTCGCCATGTGGGGGCTGAGCTTCAAACCCCAAACCGACGACATGCGCGAAGCCCCTTCACTTGTCATCATCCAGAAGCTGCTCGACGCAGGCGTCAAGGTGAAAGCCTATGATCCGGTTGCCATTCACGAAACCCAGCGCATCCTTGGCGACAAGATCTACTACGCCCCCGACCAGTATGATGCCCTCATCGATGCCGACTGCCTGATGCTTGTCACCGAATGGCCCGAATTCAAATTCCCCAACTTCAATATCATCAAGAAACTGCTGAAAGACCTGGTGGTGTTCGACGGAAGGAACATATACGAGATTGCAGAAATGAAGCGTAAAGGATATGCCTACTACTGCATCGGGGTTGATACGTCAAAATAATACCCGGGAAAGTTCATCCCCCGGCCTTTACTGACTTGTCAGTCTCTGTGAATTTTGTGCCTTCTTTGTACCCATGGCGGTTGATTTTTTTAATGCCCTGGTACAAGGAAGGCACAAACAGCACAAAGGAAGAAATTCATTTTTTGACCTTTCCCCGGTCTCCATCGGATTTTTAATTTGTCATTAAAACCAGAAATCATGTTAAAGAAAAAAATTTTAGTCACTGGTGGTGCGGGTTTCCTTGGCTCACATCTTTGTGAACGGTTACTCCGGGAAGGTAATGAAGTAGTATGCCTCGACAATTTTTTTACCGGACAGAAACAAAATGTCGTCCATCTGCTCAGTAATCCCTATTTCGAACTGATCCGTCATGATGTGACCATGCCTTTTTTCATCGAGGTGGATGAGATATACAACCTTGCCTGCCCGGCATCACCGATCCATTACCAATACAACGCGATCAAGACGGTTAAGACTTCGGTCATGGGGGCAATCAACATGCTCGGCCTCGCCAAACGTATCAAAGCGCGGATCTTGCAGGCATCCACAAGCGAAGTTTATGGGGACCCGGAAGTGCATCCGCAGGTCGAATCCTACTGGGGGCATGTAAATCCCATCGGCATCAGATCGTGCTATGACGAAGGCAAACGAATTGCTGAAACACTGTTTGTCAATTACCACCAGCAAAACAATGTCAGGATCAAGATCATGCGAATTTTTAACACCTACGGGCCCCGCATGCATCCGAACGACGGCCGCGTGGTGTCAAACTTCATCGTCCAGGCACTGAAAGGACAAGATATCACCATGTATGGCGACGGGTCGCAGTCGCGCAGTTTCTGCTATGTCGACGATCTCCTTGAAGGCATGATCCGGCTGATGAACTCAAGGGAGGAATTTACCGGTCCGGTGAACATCGGCAATCCGAACGAATTTACCATGCTCGAACTGGCTGAAAAGGTCATCAAACTTACGGGCTCTTCATCAAAGATCATCCACATGCCCCTCCCGGCCGATGATCCCACCCAGCGCCAGCCAAATATTACCCTGGCTAAACAGGAACTTGGCTGGGAACCCAAAATCATGCTCGATGAAGGATTGACCAGGACCATCGATTATTTCAAATCGGTTATCTGAGCATCCCATATTCACTTCCTATGAAAATTATTGTTACCGGTTCCAATGGCCAGTTGGGCAACGAATTGAGATTGCTGGCACCATACTATCCCGACTTCAATTTCATTTTTACCGATGTGGCCGAACTGGATATCACGCGGGAAACGGATGTAGACCTCTTTGTTAAAACAGAACATCCTGCCGTCATAATCAACTGCGCAGCTTATACAGCAGTGGACAAGGCTGAGACAGAACCTCACGCCGCATTCCTGATCAATACGACCGCTGTTGGCATTCTTGCACGGGTCGCGTCACAATACAATGCTTTGCTGGTTCATCTTTCCACCGACTATGTTTTTGACGGTACAGCCTGCATGCCTTACCGTGAAAATGACCGCACCAACCCGGTTTCAGTTTATGCAAAGAGTAAAAATGGCGGGGAACTGCAGGTACAATCCTTCTCGAAAAATGCACTGGTCATCCGTACTGCGTGGCTCTATTCCGAGTTTGGCAATAATTTTGTCAAAACGATGATAAAACTCGGAAAAGAACGGGGACGGCTGAACGTGGTCTGCGACCAGGTCGGAACCCCGACCTATGCTCGCGACCTGGCTAAGGCCATCCTCGCCATGCTGCGCAGCGGGCAGGAAATCAAAGGGGTCGATTTATTTCATTACGCCAATGAAGGTGCCGCAAGCTGGTATGATTTTGCCAAGGCCATTATCGGATTTTCAGGCATCAATTGCATCATTAACCCGATCGAAACCAAAGATTATCCGACACCTGCCACCAGACCTTGTTACAGTATTTTTAACAAAGCCAAGATCAAACAACGTTTTGGGATGGAAATACCATTCTGGCAGGATAGTTTGAGGGATTGTGTGGCGAGGATACGTGGGACGTAGGACGTAGGACGTGGGACGTGGGACGTAGGACGAAGGACGAAAGACGAAGGACGTGGGACGTGGGACGTGGGATTTGGAGAGATAGATTTTTGAATTACTAATTTAATTTCAAAATATTATGGATATTGAAAGGTCAGTTTTAGAACGTGCTGAGCTTTGGCTCGGTGGTAATTTTGATGAGAAAACACAAGCAGAGGTCAGGAGCCTGATCACTGATAACCATACTGAACTCACGGATTCTTTTTACAGGGATCTTGAATTTGGAACGGGTGGGCTCAGGGGGATCATGGGTGTAGGCACAAACCGGATGAACAAATACACCGTTGGCATGGCTACCCAGGGTTTGGCCAATTACCTTAAACTCATGTTCCCGAACGAGAAACCGATCAAAATGGCCATTTCACATGACAGCCGCAACAACAGCAAATTCTTTGCACAGATCGTTGCAGAAGTACTGTCAGCCAACGGGTTCAGGATTTTCCTGTTCGACGACCTCCGGCCCACGCCCGAACTTTCATTTGCCATCAGGCACCTGGGCTGCCAGAGCGGCGTGATGGTCACTGCGTCGCACAACCCGAAGGAATATAATGGGTACAAGGCGTATTGGGACGACGGCGCACAGATGATCGCTCCCCACGACGAGAATGTGATTAAGGAGGTACAGAAGATTACTTCCATCGACGAGGTCAAATGGGCCGGCATCAAAGAAAACATCATCAGCATCGGATCTGAAATTGATCAGCTTTACCTCGGCCGGATTGCGGCCCTGTCGCTTTCACCGGAAGCCGTTGCCCGCCAGAAGGAACTGAAAATTGTCTATACCCCATTGCATGGCTGCGGACGAAAACTGGTGCCCGACATCCTGGCAAGGTTTGGATTCAGGAACATTCAAATGGTGAAGGAACAGGCTATTGCCGATGGCAATTTCCCCACCGTTCATTCGCCAAATCCTGAAGAACATGACGCACTCGATATGGCGATCAAACTTGCGGAAGAAATTCACGCTGACCTGGTGATGGCCACCGATCCTGATGCCGACCGGGTTGGCATTGCCATCAGGAACCACAAAAACGAGATGATCCTGTTAAACGGGAACCAGACTGCCGCCCTCCTGTTTTATTATATCCTCAACCGGTGGCAGGGCATGGGAAAACTGACAGGAAATGAGTTCATCGTTTCTACCATCGTCACCACCAAACTGCTCTCCGTTATCGCTGCTTCTTATGGTGTTGAATACTTTGAATGCCTCACGGGATTTAAATTCATTGCCGATGTCATCAGGCAAAATGAGGGCCGCAAGCAATTCATCGTCGGAGGAGAAGAGAGTTACGGGTATCTTATCGGAGATTTCGTGCGTGACAAAGATGCCATCAGCGCATGCGCCCTGATTGCAGAAACCGCAGCCTGGACAGCCGACCAGGGCAAATCCCTCTATGACCTGCTGATGGAGATCTACCTGAAATACGGGTTATTTAAGGAAGGATTGATTTCTGTGACCAGGAAGGGTAAAAGCGGGGCGGAAGAGATTCAGCAGATGATGGTTGACTACAGGAACAACCCGCCTGCCACTATCAACGATTCCAGGGTGGCTGTTATAAGAGATTACCTGTTGCAGAAGGAAGTTGATGTTTCATCGGGTCATGAAAAACCCATTACCCTGCCCGTTTCGAATGTGCTGCAGTTTCTACTGGAAGATGGAAGTGTAATCAGTGTTCGTCCGTCGGGAACTGAACCAAAAATTAAATTTTATTTTGGGGTTCGCGAAGCACTTGCGAGCCTTGCTGAATTTGATGAAACTCAAAAACGCCTCGATAATAAGATTGCTGCTATTATTGCTTCAATGAAGCTAAAATAAATGTACGCCAACTGGCAGACTATCAAGTATATTTTTGATCAATTTACCCGGATTTTCAACCCGGTTTCAGTTAGCATGGGCGTGTTCCTCCTTTTATCCCTCATGGTAACCGGAAACCCGGCGATGCATAAAAAGGGAAAGAATCCCAGAGATAAAGTTCATGCTGATACTGTTCGCAAAGGCGGCAATTTCCTGCTGAAACCACCCGGGACCCTCATCCCCGAGGATACCTCCCAGGCTATTCCCATTGACCACGGGAAGGTACGGGATTCATCGGGCTATCAGAAATCGCAGGCTTTTTATGATTCCATTTTTAAAAAATTTTCCCGCAAGAAGATTACCCAGTTGCTTTATCCCCTCGCCTTTCGCGCGCCGAAACAAACAAATCTCCCGGATTCAGTGCAAATCCTGAAAAATACAACACCCTTCGATAATGTCAAAGGTAAAGTGATCAGGAACATCAGCATCAATGTGCTTTCTCCCTTCGGGACGAGCATTTATGATACCTGCGGCACTGCGCAGACCACGACGGGCAGAGCACTCAACAGCATGCATCGAAATACGCGGAAGCATATCATCCGGAGAAACCTGCTGTTTAAAAAAGGAGACCTGCTGAATCCCGGGATAATGGCTGACAACGAGCGAATCCTTAAAGATATCAATGCCATTGACAACGCGCGTATCCTTGTCACCCCCATCGGGCAATACAGCGACACGGTTGATGTCATTGTTCTTGTTAAGGATGTTTGGTCGATCGGCGTTGATGTGCCGGTGGTTACCGCTCAGCGACTCGATTTCCGCGTTTATGATGCCAACTTTTTCGGCCTCGGTGACCAGGTCACCACGAAGATGTCGATGGACATTTACCGCGCTCCGTTTTTCCGGCTCGACGGGCTGTCGTATACCTATTCGAACATTGCGGGTTCCTTTATTGATGGGTTTCTTGATTATACGCGCAACGATATCGGGAACCAGAATATGACCGCGGGATTCCAGCGGTCGTTCATAACCAACCACACAAAATGGGCCGGCGGGGCGGGCGTTACCTGGAAGAAAGATGTGAATGGGGCATTGCATGAAATACCGGTAACAACCTATGCCATCAGGGAAGGATGCTGGCTTGGCAGGGCATTCCTGATGAAAGGAGCATCAGCAACTTCACGTGCCGTGATCGCCGCCAGCGTGTACCGGAATGATTTTCTGTCGCGGCCTTATGTATCTATTGATTCCAACGGGAATTACTACAACGACCTGCAGGTCCTCAGCACACTATCCCTCTCAAAAAACAACTATTATCTCACGGATTATGTGCTTGAATTCGGCAAAACGGAGAACCTTCCCTATGGGCATCTGTTCCAGGTTACAGCCGGGATTGACAAAACCGATTTTTATTCACGGATTTATTCCGGGATGAACCTGACGGCCGGAAATTATTTCGCAGGGTTTGGGTATCTTGAAGCCTATGCTAAATTCGGGGGATTTTTCAACCATTCATCCTTCGAAGATGCCGTGATCAAATTGAATCTGAATTACTTCACCCCGCTATTGAAAACCCCCGATCAGCGATTTAAATTCAGAACTTTTTTTATCACCGACTACCGCCATGTTTTTAACCAGCGATCGAACAACCATGATTACTACAATGCCAACCTGGTATTCAACATCAGCAGGGTAAACAACCCGGAAGGCTTAAGAGGGGTGAATTTCTTCTCTGTCAGAAGTGCGACCAAATGTTTTACCCCCTGGTATATTTATGGGTTCAGGTTTGCCATCACGGTCGACGTCCAGGCCGGATTGTTAGCTCAACGGGGAGAATCCCTCGTGAACACCTCCCTTTTTACCGGCATCGGACTGGGGCTGATCATTAAAAACGACAACCTTGTTTTTCCGGCCCTGGCAATTTCAGGTTATTATTATCCTGCATCGGCTAATGATATCAGGCAATTACAGGTAGTAGTCAATACAAACCTTCATGTTTCTTATTACAATTTCAATGTGGGTGCCCCCTATGAAGAAACACTCGGCAATTGAAAAATTCGCAGAAAAATGTAATTTTACCTTTTCTTTTGATAAAACAGCTGACAAATGACTGAGACGAACATACCCCTGGGAGATGAGCCGGTTTATTCCAAAAAAGTACTTGAAATGCTGACAGTTGCCAACGAATACTGTCTTTTTCTTGAAAAAGCGGAAGCGTATTCCATGGAAGAACTGCTGAATTTCCTTCAAAAAATATCACCGCTTATCTATTTAAAGGGTTCGCTCCTGCCCGATATCGAGGTTGAAGACGAAGACGCCACGGAACATTATGTGAGCGAAGAACAGTGGGAAACCCTGTTCAACGTCCTGTACTTCAAGTTCGGAGGAAAAGATGAATTTTATTATATTGATCAGCATGAAAAAAGTCACACTGATCCCGTGAAAGGAAGCCTGGCAGAATGTTTTACCGACATTTACCAGGATATGAAGGATTTTTTGCTCTTATACCAGAAGCCATTGAAATCATTCAAGGAAAACGCCGTAAGGGATTGCAAAGTGCTTTTTGAAACCCGGTTCGGGTACCGGTTGTTAATTGCACAGGCTGCTATCCATTGCCTAAAGTTCCCGGGAGAACAAAATGATTTTATTTATTAACCCGTCGGGTCCTGTTAGTTTTTTATCTTTACAATAAATACTGCAAAAAAATGATAGATCGCCTTGAGTTTAAAAAAACCGTCAGCGAATGGGGTGAGGAGATTGTTGCCATGAACATTGACATCTTCTGTTCTGAATTTGAAGAACGGTTTATCAGAATCCGAAAGAATGTAGCGGAGCGGGATTTTAAGGAGCTTGAGTTCACTGCGCACAGTCTCAAAGGCAATGTCGTGCTCTTCATGGATCCCGTGACCATACAACTCTCAAAAAGGCTGGTTGAAATGGCAAGACAACACATCACGACAGGGCTTGACGAGGTATTCGCCGACATGGAGGCAAATTCACGCCTGCTGCTCGAAGAACTGAAAGTAATACGTAAGGGCCTTACTTCCTGACCATGTGCTTATCGAGGCGGTTGAGCCCTTCAATGGCCTTATCATAATTGACTTCAATCTTCAGCGAGGACTGGTAGTCATCGTAGGCTTTTTTGTATTCTCCTGCGAGTTCGTATGCATATCCACGGTTGAAATAGGCCTGGTAGTAACGGGGATCCTTCTTCAATGATTCGCTGAAAAAAGTTGCAGCCTTGTTAAAATCCTTCAGATAAACAAGATAAATGTATCCGATGTTGTAAGGGACTTCCCTGAATGCTGTATCAAACCTGGCAAGTTGCTGATAGGATATGATGGCATTATCATACTGCCCGGTTTCCTGGTAAAACAGTCCAAGCATGTACAGCGCCTCCCTGCTGTGCGGCCGCAGATTCAACGCGTTTTTCAGGTACAGTATTGCCAGTGGATCCTTTTTGACAGAATAGAGCTCGCCCAGCTGAACATAGGCTTCGTAGTATTGCTGGTTCTTATCCACCGCCTGCATCAGGTCGCCCACGGCATGAATGGTATCGCCCTGTTCGAGCAATGCAATGGCCCTGGTGAAATAGGCTGAGGCATTCCCGTTGTCGATGGCGAGCAACTGTTTTACAATAGTATAACAGTTTTTATAATCCTTCACGATCAGGTAAAGTTTGGCGAGTTTCAACAACGCATCCTTGTCAGCCGGGTTTATTTCAACGGCCCTGGTCAGCGCATCCCGGCTTCCGTCGGGTTTCCCCATTAAAAGGTATATGTCTGACAGCGTCGTGTAATAGCCCGATTTTTTACCATCCAGTGTTATCGCCTTGTTGATATCCTTCAAGGCTTTATCGAACTGATGATCTATCAAAAAACATTTGGCCCGCTGGTTGTACAGGTCCGGGTTGGAAAGATCCTTATCGATTTGCTGATTCAGGGTTTCCAGTTTTACCCGTGTTGAATCGGCACCCGGTTTGCCGTTCATAGCCGTGCCATCCCTGCCGCTGTGACATGCAGATAACAGCAGCAGGGAGAGCAGCAGGACGTTTGCAATTATTTTCATGCTGTTATTTATGAGGATTCAATACTTCCATAAGCTTTCCTTCGAGTTCATCCGCCAGTTCCGGGTTATCCTGCAGGATCTTCTTCACGGCATCGCGTCCCTGGCCCAGTTTGGTATCGCCGTAACTGAACCACGAACCGCTCTTTTTGATCACATTGAACTCGGTTGCCAGGTCGATGATTTCAAAAGCCCTGGAAATTCCTTCCCCGAAAATAATGTCAAATTCAGCTTTGCGGAATGGGGGGGCGACTTTATTTTTCACCACCTTCACCTTGACATGATTCCCCACAACTTCGTCGCCTTCCTTGAGCTGGGTCTGCTTACGGATATCAAGCCTCACGGAAGCATAGAATTTCAGAGCGTTTCCTCCTGTGGTGGTCTCCGGGTTACCAAACATCACGCCGATCTTCTCCCGGAGTTGGTTGATGAAAATGCAGCACGTGGATGTTTTACTGATGGTAGAGGTAAGTTTCCTTAAGGCCTGTGACATCAGCCTTGCCTGGAGGCCCATTTTCGAGTCGCCCATCTCCCCTTCTATTTCGCTTTTAGGGGTCAGGGCCGCAACGGAGTCGATCACGATGATATCGATTGCACCCGAACGTATGAGATTCTCTGTGATCTCAAGCGCCTGTTCACCATTGTCGGGCTGAGAAACCAGCAGGTTCTCAACATCCACACCCAGTTTCTGTGCGTAAAAACGATCGAAGGCGTGCTCGGCATCGATAAATGCCGCAATTCCACCCATTTTCTGTGATTCGGCGATGGCATGCAACGCCAGCGTAGTTTTTCCTGATGATTCAGGTCCGTAGATTTCGATGACCCTGCCCTTGGGCAGTCCCCCGATTCCCAGGGCCGCGTTCAACCCGATCGATCCGGTTGAAATCACTTCCACAGCGTCAATGGCATTGTCGCCTAACCGCATGATGGTCCCTTTCCCGTAAGTCTTTTCCAGCTTGTCCAACGTGAGTTGCAAGGCTTTGACTTTTTCTTTGTTCACTTCGTTTGCCATGATTTTGTCCTCCTGTTTGTTTTTACCGCGGCGAGCCGCGGCTTTGGGTTAATACGCACCAGGGTGCGCCTTTATTGGTTCGCGGGATGCATTCGCTGCGTCCCTTCTGTTACAGGCCTGTAGCCTGAAGGATCTGGGCGGTATGGTTCTTTGTATCGACTTTGGTGAAGATGTGCTGAATATGCCCGGTTTCATCGATGATGAATGTCATCCGGTTGATTCCCTCATATTCCTTCCCGTAAAGTTTCTTTTTTCCCCACACTCCGTAATCTTTGATGATATTTACTGCTTTATCGGGTATGAGGGCAAAAGGTAATACATATTTTTCAGAAAAATTTTTATGCGACTTTTCATTATCCGCACTTACGCCGATGATTTCGAAGCCTTTTTCAATGAGAATCTGATAGTTATCACGTAAATTGCATGCTTCCGCCGTACATCCGGGCGTATTGTCCTTCGGATAAAAATAGAGGATTACCTTTTTGCCTCTGAAGGCAGCCAGGGATACCTCGCTGCCATGCTGATCCATCGCCCGGATTTCGGGAGCAACATCTCCAATCGCTAATTGTGCCATAACCAGTTCATTAAAAATGACATCCTCACAGGGATAACAATGTTCAAAATTAGAAATTTATGACGGGAATGCGTCCTCACAGGGGAGTGAGTTATCAACAACTTTATGTGGCCTGGTTCGTCACAAAATACAGGCAGAAGGCCTGGATACCACACGCTGAACATTTTGGCTTGCGGGCGATGCAGGTATACCGGCCATGCAGGATCAGCCAGTGATGTGCGATAGCACGCAGGTTTTCGGGAATGTGCATGATGAGTTGTTGCTCAGCCTGCAACGGATTTTTCGCGTTCGTGGTCAACCCGATGCGCGCTGCAACCCTGAAAACATGGGTATCAACAGCCAGCGCAGGTTTGTCAAAGAGAACGGAGGCAAGAACATTGGCTGTTTTTCTCCCGATCCCCGGGATCTTCTGGAGTTCGTCAACATCCGAAGGGAGTATCCCATGGTATTTTTCAACCAGAGCCTGCGCCATGCCGATCAGGCTCTTTGTCTTATTATTGGGATAGGTGCAGCTTCTGATCAGTTCGAACACCTGCGAAGGGTCGGCGGCGGCCAGTGAAGCTGCATCAGGAAACTTCCTGTAAAACGGAGGGGTTACGATGTTGACCCTTTTATCGGTACACTGGGCCGACAGTATTACGGCAACCACAAGTTCATAAGGGCTGGCATAAGCCAGCTCGGTTTCCGCTTTCGGCATATGTTCGAGGAAATAACCGAGCACCTCCCGGTAACGCTGTTCTTTGCGCATGATGAAGAGTTTGGGCAAAATTGCAAAAAATAGCGGATATTCCAGTATGTTTGTATACAAATACCAGGAGACCATGGCCCGTTTTGAATTTGACCTGCTGATCGCCGGGGCCGGACCGGCCGGGTGCACCCTTGCGCTTAACCTTGCCGGGACAGGACTTCGTATAGCGGTCATCGAAAAGGATATTTTCCCGAGGAACAAGATCTGCGGGGATGCCCTGAGCGGAAAGGTGCTCAACGTCATGAAAAGAATTCCGGGCAACGTCTATGATGATTTCCTGCAAAATGTAAATAAAATACCCTCCTGGGGGATTCGTTTCACGGCTCCGAATTCTCATTCGATCGACGTTCCGTTCCAGGCTGACCGGCTCCCAGGCACGCCGCCGCCCGGGTATGTTTGCAAACGCAATGATTTCGACAATTTTTTATTCGAACAATTGAAGGCTCACTCAAATATCAGGGTTTTCCAGGGGGAACGGATACTGGAAGTTTCAACCGGGACCGGGGGCGCCCTTGTGAAAACCGAAAATCACGAATTCTATGGGCAGGTGATTGCGGGTGCCGACGGGGTGCATTCGTTTGTCAGGAAATCGCTCAACCGGCGTTCCGTTGATAAACGGCATTTTTGCGTCGGGATTCGTGCGTATTATGAAAACGTAACGGGGCTTCATCCTGAAAACTTTATCGAGCTCATTTTCCTGAAAGAGCTGCTGCCAGGCTATTTCTGGATCTTCCCTTCCACAGGCGGACATGCCAACATCGGATTTGGAATGCTGCAGGACCAGGTCATCCGCAGAAAGGAAAACCTGACAAACATTTTCCATGACTTGATCACCTCGCATCCTTTACTGGCCCCCCGGTTTATCAATGCGAAACCCGCCGGTAAAAGCGGTGCGCACACCCTGCCTTTGGGAACGCTTGATTTCAATCGTTCAGGCGAACGATACGTGCTGCTTGGCGATGCCGCGTTCCTCGTTGATCCGTTCAGCGGTGAAGGTATCGGAAACGCCATGGCAAGCGGTGAAATTGCGGCTTCCATCCTGGATGCTTGTTTCAACAGGCAGGATTTCTCAGCCTCATCCCTGAAGGCCTATGATGTGCGGATCGGAAAGCGGTTTTCACAGGAGTTCAAAACCACCGCCATCATGCAACGCCTCGCACATTCAGCATGGCTGTTTAACATGGTAATCGATAAGGCCAGGAAGAACAGGGATGTAAGCGGTTTGCTCACTGCCATGTTTACCAACGAGGATATCAAGAAGAAATTGACGCGGCCCGGATTTTACGCAGGTTTGCTGCTGAAATAGGATTCGGGGAAGCCGGGGATAGGTTACTTCTCGCGCAGGAGCGTTACTGAGCCTTTAAAAACTTCATTCCCGTACTGGCCTACGCAATGCAGGATATAGAAATAAGTCCCGTCGGCAAGGTTGCCCCCGTCCCAGTCCTCGCTTTTGTAATCTTTTTTGTCAAAGACCTTTTTTCCCCACCGGTCAAAAACCATAAACTCATTGCTTAAATAGGCTATACGGAAATCGTCGCTGGGAGTTCCGTCTTTTAACCTTACCTTGAACGTGTCGTTGTAGCCATCGCCATTGGGGGTAATCAGATCGGTAATAGTAAGATCGGCCACCTTCACAGTCAGTTTATGCGTGATGGTCGTATCACACCCGTTCAGGTCGGTGAAGGTGAGACTGTCGATAAATTCGCCGGTTCGCTTATAGGTATGGAAAGCGGGGTTCAGGTTGGGTATCCGGGTGCTGTCGCCAAAATTCCATGTCCAGTTGGTAATATATTTCTTCAAAGAATCCGGGAAGGTCACCTGGACCTTCGGGTTTGTAAGGTAAACCGTGTCGCGCGGCAAAATGTCGAAATCAATCTTCGGGGATATCAGCGCCCTGACGATGTAACTTGTGTCGAGCGAGCAGCCAAGCGAATCAGTTACATTAAGCGGGTATTCACCACGGCAGAGACCGAAAACGATCGTATCCTGCGAAAAACCGCCATGCCAGTCATAAACATAAGGAGGATAGATTTTCGACGGGGTTCCGCCTGAAACCAGTGCCTTGAACTGGCCTTTGCACTCTTTCGCGCAACCAAGGGCATTATAACGGTACAGGGTGTCCAGTTTCAACCTGGGATGCATCCGCAAATGCGCATCGTTGCTGGTATAACTCCCCCCAGCCACTATAGCGACGCAATGATATAGACCCGGGGAGCCCGACTTTACGTGTTTAATGGAATATACTGAAGAGGTTGCACCGCTAATGGGAATAAAGTTCTGCTGCCACGTGTATCCAACAGTATTACTGCCGGCGCCGGTAACAACTGCAGTGAATACAATACTGTCATTGTAACATACAATGGTATCGGCAGGTTTCACGGTCACTATCACCTGCCCCATGGCGGTAATGGCTGAAAGAAAAGAAAGCAAAAAGAGGAAATGTTTCATCTGGTGTTGCAAAACAGCAGCAAAAATAAGAATTTCTTTCAATCAAACGCTGAAAGCAGGGCATTTAGTATGATCAGTACTGATTGTTGGAGATCATGATCAGCGTGCAGGCATGAACAACCTCAATTCCAGCGTCAGTTAACATCGCGGCGAATTCAGGAGATTCAGTACCCGGGTTGAAAATCACCCTTTTGGGCATCAGACCCAGTATATAATCGTAATAAGCTGGCAGGTTCTTCGGGCCGATGTAGAGGGTGACGGTGTGAATATCGTTGAATTTGGGAAAAGGCTTCTCAATTCTGACCCCGTTGATCTCGCCTTCACGCAAGCCGACAGCCACAACCGGAACATGGCTGAACTTGAGCTTCCTCACAGCCATATAAGCAAACCGCTCAGGATTCGTGCTTGCACCCAGTACCAGGGTCTTCTTCTTCATGTATGAGTTTATTTATTTACCTGCTGCTTCCACCTTTACCAGCCTGCCGTTGAGGTAGGTCTCCTTTTTGGCAATAGCTCCCTTGTCATTGTAAAATAGCCATGTGCCTGCCTGGTGGCCCGAAACGTACTGGCCGCTCATCATCACCTGGCCCGATATAAAAAAGGTTTTCAGCGCGCCATGCTTTTCTCCGGCCTGGTATCCGCCCTTTAATTTCAGCTTACCTTCGGTGTAATACTGTTCCCATGGCCCGTCGGGTATGCCATTTTTGTATGTGCGCTGCTCAGACAACCCGCCTTCGGGATAGTACACCTTCGACACCCCTTCTGCCAGTCCGTTTTTATAATTTTCTTCAGAAACCAGGGTCTCGGCCGTTTCGCTGAAAAATTGCCAGGTACTGTCCTTTTTCTCGTTGAGGTACCTGCCAGCGGCCATTTTCCGGCCATTGGGGAAATAGGAGGTTGTCATCGCCAGTTTCCCCCGGTTTGTCACAACGGATAAGGTTTTCAGCTTTCCGTCGGGGTAATAATAATGAAAAATCCCGGCAGGGATGCCGTCTTTAAAGTGACCGTCGTATACGACATGCCCGGCCGAATCGGCCTTGCGCCAGAATCCCTGTTTGCGTCCCTGGCTGTCTTTCATATTTACCGTATCCTGGCCGGCGGCATAACAGGAAAAAATTGTGAATAGGACGGCTGCGAATATCCTGAACATAAACTTTTTAAAATTACTTTTGCAAAGTTATAAGATAAAAACAATTGCAAACCTACCCTTCAAAACTTCTTGAACTGGCTGTGAACGAATTGGCCAAACTGCCTGGCATCGGTCGTAAAACCGCGTTGCGGATGGCGTTGCATTTACTTAAACGCAATCTTGCCGATGTAGAGGCGCTGGGAACTTCGGTTATCAAAATGCGCAGCGAGATCATTTATTGCACTGAATGCCGGAACATTTCCGACCAGGAATTGTGCGCCATCTGCGCCAATCCCAGGCGCGACCGGTCTGTTATCTGTGTGGTTGAAGATATCCGCGATGTGATGGCCATCGAAAACACGGGTCAATACAGCGGGGTGTACCATGTGCTGGGAGGGATCATCTCCCCGATGAACGGGATCGGCCCCAATGAACTTCATATTGATACGCTGATCAACCGGCTGCCCGGCGGGGTTAAGGAGATCATTCTGGCCCTGCCAACAACCATAGAAGGCGACACCACCAATTTTTATCTTTTCAGAAAGTTCGCTGGTTTTAACCTGGTGCTGACAACCATTGCCCGTGGAATCTCCATCGGCGACGAACTGGAGCATACCGATGAAGTCACGCTGGGCAGGTCGATCCTCAACCGGACGCCTTACGAGTCGGTGATAAAAAACAAATAGCCCTGTTAGAAAAGTTCAAGCTGGTTCAGGGCGACCGGAGGCAGACTGGTTGTTTTTAGCCCGGCATAATTATCAAGCATCGGGCGGATTGCTTTTTTTATAAGCTTGGTGGGGGTTGTCCTGCGCGACCTGCAAAAATTAACCAGCGACTTTTTCTGCCTGGCGGTAACCTTGAAGGTAATGGTCTTAAATTTTACCGGCTTTTTTGCCTTTTTGGCTTTTTTTCGTGCCATGCAGTCAGGGTTCGTTAACAATTTCATTGAAGTCGCTGATGATCTTTCCGGCAAGGTTCTCCGCCTTTTCCAACCTATCGCTTTCCGCGTAGATCCTAACAATGGGCTCGGTGTTTGACCGCCGCAGGTGAACCCACTCATTTTCAAAATGGATCTTGATGCCGTCGATGGTGGTGATAGGTTGTGAACTGTATTTCCCGACGATGATCTGCAGGATTTTCTCAATATCCATCTCCGGGGAGAATTCTATCTTATTTTTCGAAATGAAATAATCGGGATATTTGCCACGCAGGTCGGAACATTTTTTCCCCGACTTCGCCAGCCATGTAAGGAACAGGGCAATCCCCACGAGTGCGTCGCGCCCGTAATGCAAATCAGGATAGATAACACCGCCATTCCCCTCGCCGCCGATAACGGCATTCTGCAGTTTCATCATCTCCACCACGTTCACCTCTCCTACTGCGGATGGATAATAGGTTCCTCCTGCCTGTTCGGTCACCACTTTGAGAGCCAGGGTAGAAGAAAGGTTGGAAACCGTGTTTCCTTTTTTATGATGAAGGATATAATCCGCGACGGCAACCAGGGTATATTCTTCACCGAAAGGCTCCCCCATTTCGGTGATAATGGCCAGCCGGTCAACATCGGGATCCACAACAAAGCCAAGATCGGCTTTATTTTTAACCACTGCTTCGCAGATATCGGCCAGGTGCTCGGGCAGCGGTTCCGGGTTATGCGGAAAATGGCCGGTAGGTTCGCAGTACAAAAGATCGGTATGTGCAACATTCAGGGCTTTCAACAGCTGAGGGATGACGATACCCCCGGTACTGTTCACCGCATCGATCACCACACGGAAATTTGCATTCCTGATGACTTCAACATCGACAAGCGGCAAGGCGAGAACTTTTTCAATATGCCTGCTGATCCAGGTATCATCGGTTCGGTAACTTCCGAGGTCATACACGGTGGCAAAGTTGAGATCTGTGTCCCCGGTTAAGGCAAGCACCCTTTCGCCATCGGCGGCAGAAAGAAATTCACCACGGTGGTTCAACAGTTTCAGCGCGTTCCATTGGGCAGGGTTGTGACTTGCCGTAAGGATGATACCTCCCTGGGCGCAGACGCCGGCGACGGCAATTTCAACCGTGGGTGTCGTGGTTAACCCGATATCCAGCACATCCACACCCATTCCCATCAGGGTGCCGGTCACCAGGCTGTTCACCATGGGGCCAGAAATTCGTGCGTCACGCCCTACGACGACCGTGAGCTTTTCCCCCGGATGCGACTCCTGCAGGAACGTAGTATAGGCAGCGGTAAACTTTACAATATCAACAGGGCTCAATCCCTCGCCGGGTTTCCCTCCGATGGTGCCCCTGATGCCCGATATGGATTTGATTAATGTCATCTTGTTTTTCCCGCAAATGTAAATGTTTTCCTATTTGCAGCCCTTTCTGTTGATAAAAAAATGAAATCCGGTCAAATTGACAAACCCTTACAACCCATTTTTTTCGTAATTTTGTAAAAATGTTGCCTGACTGCAATATACAACTGAAACTGCTGAATGGAAGAGCCTTTTGAATCATATTTTGATCGTGAAACCCTTTCCCTGGTAGGGCGTTTTGAAATTATGGTGCAGCAGAACCAGCACTTTTTCTTTGATGTCGACGAATTTGAAGAGATCATCGAGTACTATTTCTTCAAGAACGAACAGCGGAAAGCCTTCAAAACCATCAACCTGGCCCTGGATCAACACCCCGGCTGCGTTTCTATCATGGTTAAACTTGCCCAGTACCAGGTTAACGCGAAAAAAGACCGCGAAGCCCTCCGCATCCTGAAAGAAATCGATCATGCCACATCGGCCGACAGCGAAATCTTCCTTGCCAAGGGCAACCTTTACAGCCAGCTTGAAAAACCTGAAAAAGCCATCGAAGAGTATAAAAAGGCCGTCGATGGGGCCGATTTTGTTGATGATATCTATTCAAGCATTGCGTTTGAATATGAAAATCTCGGTAAATATGACCAGGCCATTGAATTTTTACTCAAAGCGCTTGAGATCAATCCCGAAAATGATGCCGCACTTTATGAATTTGCTTTTTGTTGTGAAGTTTCGCAGCAAACAGATCGCAGCATAGCATACCTCCACAGTTTCCTCGACCAGCAGCCCTATTCGGTTTCGGCCTGGTTTAACCTCGGCATCGCATACAGCAACATCGATCTTTATGAAAAAGCCATCGATGCATACGATTATGTGCTGGCCATCGATGAAACGTTTTCGTCAGCCTATTTCAACAAGGCCAACTGCTACGCCAACATCGGCAACTTCGACAAGGCTGTTGAAACCTACCTGGAAACTTTTTATTACGAAGATCCGGAGCCTGTTACCTATTATTATATCGCCGAGTGCTATGAGAAACTGAAGAAATTTGATATTTCCATCGAATATTACCAGAAGGCGGTGGCACTCGATCCGGAGTTTGCAGATGCATGGCTGGGTATCGGAATTTCTCACGATGAACTTGGCAGGCCCCAGTCTGCCCTCCCTTATGTCCTCAAGGCCATAAAGATCACCCCGACCATTCCTGAATACTGGTTTATCCTCGGCGATATCCAGATCAAGCTTTCCAGGATCGCCGATGGCATTGCTTCCTACCGGAAAGTCATTGAACTCGATCCTGAAGATACTGATATCTGGCTGGATCTCTCGGTAGTGTATGCCGATCAGCAGGATTTTGAAAAAAGCTGCGAGGTGCTCAACGACGGGCTCCAATACCATGAAACGAATGTCGATTTTTTCTTTGCCATGGCCTGGTACCTGTTCATGATGGGGAAGGTGCAGGAGGCTGCCGAAACCATGCTGAAAGCCCTTGACATGGATTATGAAGGTTATAAACGATTGTTCTCCACGTTCCCCGAAGCGAAAAATCATCCCCAGGTTGTTGAAATGATCGAAGGATATAAACAAACGCCAAATGACCCAAATCAATCTCCCATTCCTGCCTGACCGTACCGTTAAACCCCGGCAAAGCGGTGTTGCCATGGTCATGGACAAGGGGCTGAGCCTGCGCGAAGCCGAAGATTTTGTTGAAACTGCCGGCCACCTGGCCGATTTCGTCAAACTTGGGTTTGGCACCTCCGTAGCAGCCAATAAAGTCAAAGAAAAAGTCAGGGTATACAGGGATGCGAATATAAAAGTATACGTTGGCGGAACCCTCTTTGAAGCCTTCATCATACGCAACATGTATGACGACTACCTCAGGTATATCGATCAGCTGGGCCTTGATTCGGTAGAGGTTTCCGACGGTTCCATGCTGATGGACCACGATGTGAAATGCGAATACATCCATAAACTTTCAAAAAACTATACCGTCCTGTCTGAAGTCGGTTCCAAGGAATCCGGCATCCTGATCGCACCTGGCCGATGGGTGGAGATGATGCAAAAGGAACTTCAGGCCGGGTCATTCAAGGTGATCGGCGAAGCCCGCGAAAGTGGCAATGTCGGCATTTACCGTGCCTCCGGCAAAGCCCATGTCACCCTGATCAATAAGATCCTTGCAAAAGTCGATGGCGACAAACTGTTATGGGAAGCGCCGCTTAAGCCGCAACAGGTATGGTTCATCAAACATTTCGGGGCCAATGTGAACCTTGGAAATATTGCCCCTGCTGAACTTATCGCGCTTGAAACCCTTCGCCTTGGCCTGCGGGGTGACACCTTTTTCACATTCCTGCCTGAAGAGTTCAGGAAGTTTCAGCCCGAATAACACGTTGAACCGGGCATTCCGGAGCGCGCACGAACAGCAGGAAAAACCAGGGTGATTTTTTGAACCGGTGAAATGACAGGTGAAAAAACTGAGTATGGATTAATTGGATTCCCTTTGGACCATTCATGGTCGGCAAACTGGTTCAATGAAAAATTCATCAGGGAAGGTGATCTGAATAAATCATATCACCTTTTTCAATTACAGGATATAAGCGAATTCCCTGGCCTTATTGCGTCGCATCCCGAACTCAGGGGGCTTAATGTCACGATCCCATACAAAGAAAAGGTCATTCCGTTCCTCGACGAACTCGACAGCACAGCCGGATCAATCGGCGCAGTGAACACCATCCTGATTGAACGTGCAGGTGGCAAAATCCACACCCGTGGCTTCAACACAGATGCACCTGGTTTTCTTCAATCCCTTTCCGGGCTGGACCTTCCCGGGCAGGCGCTCATCCTTGGCACCGGCGGCGCCTCCAAAGCCGTTGCGTGGGCACTGACGCGGCTGAACATCCGCTTTGCATGTGTTTCCAGGCAAAAGCGCGGTAAAGATATCTTATCTTACCAGGAATTAACACCGGATATTATCTCAAGGTATCCGTTCATTGTCAATACAACTCCCGCAGGCATGTACCCGGAGGTTGACACGTGCCCATCCATCCCCTATCATCTGCTTACAGGCAACCATTTTTTATATGACCTCGTCTACAATCCCGGGGAAACCCTGTTTATAAAACAAGGAAAGTCCATGAATGCCATGACTATGAACGGCTTACAGATGTTATTCAACCAGGCGGAATTATCATGGAAAATCTTTCTCAGTAACGGTTAACTTGATCTTTGTTGATATTTAGAAGCATTATCAATAAGTACAGATTGCAAAATAAGTCCCATTTTTACTTACTTTTGTATCATATAAAAAATGCATACTGCTGAATATCAAAGCATTTCAACATACAAAGCAATGTCTAAAACCACCCACATCATTTACCTTATTTTTTTGTCACTCATTGTTTTAACAGCATTAGTAACCATTGCCTGGATTGGATTTCCCTATTACAAACTGGGTGTTGAAGAGCGCCCGTTTCATCCATCCGATGCACTGCTGAAGCCCAGCGGCATCTGGGGCCATGGACTCGGAATCATTGGGTCGCTGCTGATGATGGTCGGTGTGGGGTTTTATATGGCCCGGAAAAGGTTCAGGATGTTATCCCGAACCGGCCTGCTGAAACACTGGCTTGAATTTCATATTTTTCTATGCTCACTGGGTCCCATCCTGGTACTTTATCATACTTCCTTCAAATTCGGAGGACTTGTAGCCATCAGTTTCTGGAGCATGGTAGCGGTATTCCTGAGCGGGATCATCGGGAGGTTCATATACATCCAGATACCCAGGACGATCGAAGGGCGGGAATTGAGTTTGAATGAAGTCAGAGAGCTTACCAGCAATATCGGTGAATCCATCCGCAGCCTGGTTTCGCTCGATGATGACAGCTACAACGTGATCATCGATTCAACAAAAAAAAGGGTTGGAATTTATGCGGAGAACTTTCTGGTACGATCTTACCGAAAATACAGCGATGACAGGAAAACAATGCACAACGTCAGGCAGGTTCTCAAGCGCAACAACGTCACCCGGTCACAGCAAAAACAGGTGCTTGACCTTGTTCAAAGTGATATTTCACTTAACCGGAGAATTGAAAGGCTTGTGCTTATGCAGAATCTCTTCAAATACTGGCATGTCGCCCACCTGCCTTTTGCCATTGTGATGCTTATTATCATGATCATTCACGTTGGTGTAACGATCGTATTTGGTTACCGCTGGATATTTTAACCATGGAACTACTTATAGAAAAAATCGGCATTTACGCTGTTGCAATCCTGCTCTGCCTGATAGTCGTTATCATATACCTGCGCAAGCAGAAACGTGATTCGAAGAAGGTAGAAGAGAAGATCGTAAAGGCAAAACTTGAGGGGATGTATGAACCGGTATCCCTGCACCCGGTGGTGGACGAAGGGAGCTGCATCAGGACGGGAGCATGCATCGCCGCCTGCCCTGAAAAGGATATCCTGGGAATCAGGAATGGCAAAGCCACAACCATCAATGCTTCCCAATGCATCGGGCATGGCGCCTGTTTCCACGCCTGTCCAACAGAGGCCATCACCTTATGCATCGGTACCGAAACCCGGGGTGTGGAGCTACCCCACATAAACGAAAATTTCGAGACCAACATCCCGGGAATATTCATTGCCGGGGAACTTGGCGGCATGGGGCTTATCAGGAACGCCGTGGAACAGGGCCGCCAGGCAGTGGAACATATTGTAAAATCGCTGAAGAAAACCCATGATGCCTCTTATGATCTGATTATTGTAGGCGCCGGACCGGCAGGAATATCTGCTTCTCTCACTGCTAAAAAAAACCAGCTGAATTTCCTGACAGTTGACCAGGATACCCTGGGCGGTGCAGTTTTCACTTTTCCGAGGTCAAAAATCGTGATGACCTCGGCGATGGACCTTCCACTATACGGCAAGGTTAAGCTGTTTGAAACCAGCAAATCTGAATTGCTCGACTTATGGACAACTGTTTTGAAGAAGAACAGCATCACCATCCGCGAAAATTCAAAAGTTGAAGCAATTATTCCTGAAAATGGTCATTTCAGCGTTGAATTTCTGAACGGCGAGCAGATTACTGCAAAAACCGTTCTTCTCTCCATAGGCCGGCGGGGAACTCCCCGCAAACTTGGAATACCGGGTGAGACCCTTGAAAAGGTTGCATACCGCCTGCTGGAGCCTGAAGCTATCAGCGGCAGGGATATCATGGTCGTTGGCGGAGGCGATTCGGCCATTGAGTCAGCCCTGTTACTTGCCGGTCAAAACACAGTAACCCTGTCGTACCGCAACGATGTTTTCAACAGGATCAAACCAAAAAACAAAGAAAGGATCAATGAAGCCATGCTTTCAGAAAAAATCAGGGTCCTGTTCAACACCTCCCCCGCCAGGATCAGCAATGATTCTGTGATCCTGTCCACAACCGGGAAAGAAGGCGAACTGAAAATCAAAAATGACCTGGTCTATATTTTTGCCGGAGGCGAACTGCCCACGCAGTTTCTTCAAAAGATCGGTTTGCAGATAACAAAGAAATTTGGTGAAGCAGTCCTAAAACATAAATAATGGTCATCCCACGTCCTGCGTTCCACGTCCTGCGTCCTTCGTCCTTCGTCCCACGTCCTTCGTCCCTCGTCCAACTATCTGCTTCTTCATGCTAAATACTTTATTTTCATGAATACCCGAATAAATCGAATCTTGTCCCTGCTTGTCCTGGCCTTTTTTGCCGGGTTTCCGCTGTATGGGCAAATATCTCCCGGCGAACTGGCCAAGGTACACAGCCACCTGGAAGGAATGTCAAACTGTACTAAGTGCCATATCCTTGGAAAGAAAGTCTCCCATCAAAAATGCCTTGACTGTCATACCGAACTGAAAACACGGATTGAACAAAAGAAAGGGTATCATGCTTCCGATGAAACCAGGGGAAAAGAATGTGTTGCATGCCACAGCGACCATCATGGCGTGAATTTCCAGATCATCCGGTTCACAAAGGAAAAATTCAATCATAATCTTACAGGATACACCCTTTCAGTGGTTCATGGGAAAAAAGCCTGTACCGACTGCCACAAACCGGCAAACATCAAAGATGAAAAGATCAGGAAGAAAACATTTACCTACCTGGGTTTAAATTCGACGTGCCTGACCTGTCATGCCGATTATCACCAGCAAACGCTTCCGGCCAATTGTACTGATTGTCATGAATCGGAAGCCTTTAAGCCTGCTTCAAAATTCAGCCACACCAGGGCAAAATTTCAGCTGGTCGGAAAACACCAGTCGGTTCCCTGTGTCGCCTGCCACAAAACCGGGATCAAAAACGGGCAGAAATTTCAGGAGTTTAAAGGGATCAAATACGACAACTGTCTCAGCTGCCATAAGGATGTTCACAATGGCAAGTTCGGGCTGAACTGCACTCAGTGCCATTCAGAGCAGTCTTTTAGCGTCATCCGCAGCGGACAGAGTTTTGATCATGACAAGACCGATTACAAACTGGAAGGGAAACATCAGAAAGTCGCCTGCAATTCCTGTCATAAAACAAAACTGACCAATGCGTTAAAATTTAACCGCTGCACCGATTGTCACACCGACTATCATAAGAACCAGTTCGCAAAACAGGGAGTGTTGCCCGATTGTGCCCATTGTCATACGGTGAACGGATTTTCAAACTTTACATTCACCATCGAACAGCATAATGAAGGCCCTTTCCCCTTAAAAGGCGCTCACCTGGCCATTCCCTGTTTTACCTGTCATATAAAAGGCAACACGAAAAATGACACTGTATGGAGTTTCAGGGAGATTGGGAAACGATGCATCGATTGCCACCAAAACATTCATCAGTCGATCATCAGTGAAAAATACTACCCGGGAGGCAGCTGCGAAAACTGCCATACTGAAGCCAGGTGGAATTCGGTCACTTTTGACCATAATAAAACAACTTTCGCGCTTTCAGGGGCGCATGCAGCAAAAACCTGCCGCGATTGTCATTTCAAAAAAGGAAACGACGGCGTTGCCGTCCAGAAATTCAACGGACTTCCGGGCCAATGTGTTGGCTGCCATAACGACATCCACGCAAGGCAGTTCGAAAACAACGGATCAACCGATTGCAACAGGTGTCATGAGCAGGGGTCATTCAAACCTGCTTCGAAATTTGACCACGCTAAAACGCTGTTTCCCCTTGACGGGAAACACAGGGATGTGCCTTGCGGCAAATGCCACAAGACCATACAGGATAAGGGAATTGCTTTTGTTCTTTACAAAATAAAGGATTTCAAATGCGAAAATTGTCATCATTAATTCTGGCAACAGTGCTCACAATGAGACTGTTCGGCCAATCATCACCTCACGGTGAGGGATTTACCATGAAATGTCTTGACTGCCATAGTACAACAGGGTGGAAAATCGACACAAAAACTTTGTCATTCAATCATAACGGAACCTCTTTTCCCCTTACCGGACAACACCAGGCTGTCGATTGCAGGCTGTGCCACACTTCCCTCGCCTTTTCAAAAGCAGGAAAGGAGTGTATTGCCTGTCACACCGATATGCACAACCAAACAGTTGGTGCCGACTGCGGAAGATGCCATACCCCGAATTCCTGGGTGGTGAACAACATTACCCAGATACACCAGCGAAGCCGGTTTCCGCTCGTAGGCGCTCATGTAGCGGCCGACTGCTTTTCGTGCCATAAAAATGCATCGGCAAATCTCCTGTTGTTCGGCCCATTGGGCATTGAATGCGTTGATTGCCACAAGGACAAATATGACGCAACTACGAAACCGAAACATATCCTGCCTGATTTCCCGACCAATTGCATCGAATGTCATTCCATGAGCGCTTTTTCGTGGGCAGGTGCCCGGTTCAACCATTCGGGCATTTCAGCGCCCTGTGTTCAATGCCATCAGGCAAACTACAATGCAACCGCAAATCCAAATCACAATGCCATCGGCTTTTCCACCAACTGTAATGACTGTCACACTTTCGACCCGGGATGGAAACCAGCCCAGTACAGGGAGCACGATGCCAAATCCTTTCCGATCTATTCAGGCAGGCACAATGGCGTATGGAATACCTGCAGCCAGTGCCACGCCAACCCGGCCTCCTATCTTCAATATACTTGTATCGATTGCCACGAACACAGTCAATCTGAAATGAGCAGCAAGCATAACGGTATAAACGGATACGCGTGGAACAGTCCTGCATGCTTTGCCTGTCACCCAACCGGGTCCAAAGAAGGGACCTTTAACCATGCTACTTCGGGTTTCCCGCTTACCGGGGCCCATACGGCCACCGAGTGCAACAAATGCCATGCAAACGGTTACGCCGGCACATCCCCCTTGTGTTACAGCTGTCATACGGCAAATTTCAATCTATCAACAAATCCGAACCACAGTACACTGAACATTCCTCACGAATGCGGCACCTGCCACACAACACTCCCGGGCTGGAAACCGGCAACATTCCCGATCCATGACAATTACTATGTTTTAGCTGGTGCCCATCTTCCGATCGCAAATGACTGCGCAACCTGTCACAAGGGAAATTACACCAACACCCCAAAATTATGTTTTGGTTGCCATGCTGATAAATACAACCAGTCGACCAACCCGAACCATACCACCTCCAATTTCCCGACAACCTGTGAAACATGCCATTCACAAGCTGCCTGGACTCCTTCAACATTCAACCATGCCAATGTGTACCCGCTTACTGGAGCACATGCAACCATCGCCTCAAATTGTTTTTCATGCCACCAGGGGAATTATATAACCACTCCCAACACCTGCGAAGGCTGTCATACTCCAAACTATAACGCGACAACCAATCCTGCCCATTCGGCAATCGGCATCCCGGCGACCTGCGTCACCTGCCATACTACCAACCCCAACTGGAAACCGGCCACCTTTCCAATCCACAGCAACTATTACGTTCTTGCAGGGGCGCATGTCAGTCTGGATTGCAGCACCTGCCATAACGGTACATACAACAACACGACCCCGACAATCTGTGTTGGATGCCACCAGGCCAACTACAACGGAACCACCAACCCGCCTCATGCAACTTCGCAGTTCCCGACAACCTGCCTCGACTGCCATACGCAATCATCCTGGACTCCTGCAAACTGGAACCACGACGGGTTGTATTTCCCGATCTATTCGGGCAAGCATAACGGCAAATGGAATACCTGCGCTGATTGCCATACAAATGCTTCAAATTATGCTGTCTTTACCTGTACAACCTCGTGCCATCCCCAGGCAACCATGAATAATAAACACCAGGGAGTTAGCGGTTACAGTTATAACAGCGCTGCCTGTTACAATTGCCATCCGCACGGCTCAGCCGGGAAAATGATGAACAGAATCATTATCAAGGACAATGACTAAATCTGCCGAAATGAGATACATACTCTGTTTCATGATGTCCGTGATCCCCGGTTTTATCGTGCTGGGGCAGAATCCCCGCGAAATAAAAGAAGGGAAAGTCTCATACATAACGACACAAAATGTTTATGTAAAATTTCAATCGACTGAAAATATTCAATCGGGCGATACCTTGTACGTCAGGAAGGACGGTCACCTCCTACCTTCTTTAATCGTAAAGGAAATCTCATCCATTTCATGCGTTTGTATCCCTGTTTCAGGGGAGAAATTATCAGTGGGGGACCAGGTGCTTGCCCGGCAAAAAGGACTGAGTCCTGAAAATCCCCAGGTTCCTGCTGAAGTTAAATCACAGGTGGTTGCAGCAAAAACCGATACGGCTGCCATAAAAAAAAAACAGCCGGTGAAACTGAAACAAAAGATTACCGGTAATTTCTCAGTTGCATCCTACCTGAACTTTTCAAATGTTGCTGCCAATTCTCAGAGGATGAATTATACTTTCGCGATGGTTGCCCAGAATATTGGCAATTCAAAATTATCGGCTGATGTTTATATTACCTTCGCACACCAGCTAAATGCATGGAATGCCATAAAAAGCAACATCTTTAATGGACTGAAGATTTACAGTCTTGCACTTAATTATGATTTTAACAGTCACAACACAATCTGGGTCGGAAGAAAAATCAACCCAAGGATTTCAAATGCAGGTGCTATCGACGGCTTGCAATATGAACTAAGAACAGGCACCTTTACGTTTGGCCTCATCGGAGGGACACGGCCCGATTACAGAGATTACAGTTTCAACACAAACCTGGTGCAGGTCGGCGCCTATGTGGGGCATGATCTGGCTAAGAAAGGCGGCACCATGCAAACTACACTGGCTTTTATCGAACAGACGAACAACGGGCAAACCGACCGGAGGTTCGCCTATCTGCAATATACAAACTCGCTGTTGCGGAACCTGTTCTTTTTCGGATCGGCAGAGGTGGACCTGTATAAAAAAACGATGAACCCGCTTGATACGGCAGTCAGCAGGGACACCACCTATAAAAAGGACAATTCGCCCCACCTTTCAAACATATATCTTTCGCTCAGGTACCGGCCTTTCAGGCAGTTATCGCTGTCGTTATCCTACAGCAACAGGCAGAATGTGATTTATTACGAAACCTACAAATCACTGGTAGAAAGGCTGTTGGAAGCATCAACCGTACAGGGATATACCTTGCAGGTCAGCTACCAGCCGGCTAAATTGCTCTCCGTTGGGATCAATGCCGGATATCGCGACAGCAAATCCGACCCCAGGCCATCAAAAAACCTGTATTGTTATATTACCGGGTCGAGGATTCCTGGCATCATGGTGACGGCAACCATTTCAGCTACCTTCCTCGAAACGGGTTATATGTCGGGAAAGATATACAGTGCCGGCATTTCGCGCGATCTAGTTCCGGGAAAACTTTACGGAGGGCTTGACTATCGCTATGTGATCTATAAGTTCTATAACGGGGAAGCGATGCCGGCACAGCAAATGGGCGAGGTTAATATTACCTGGCGGATTATGAAAAAGCTGTCGTGCGGATTCTATTACGAAGGTACTTTTGAGAAAACCTCAATGTTCAACCGGGTTTATATCAACCTTACCCAACGGTTCTGAACCCTGTTCCCGTTGCAACCAACAAGCTTTACTGAGGCTCAGACAACAATAAATCAGCCATTTAAATGGTTTTGGGCAGGTCATTGATTTTCTCTATCTTTGCGTTCTGAAATCAAGTTTCAATAAATTAAAACTTCCATCTGATATGAACAGGACCAAGTTAATCGTCACCATCGTATTTCTCCTTATGGGTATTGTTTTTATCGTGACCACCTGCTACCGGTCCGGTGAAAAAAAGCAACAAAAAGCCCTCCCCCCGGGCATGCATGGTGTGGTCATTGACGATGTTATTCAAACTTCCAACTACACCTACCTGCAGGTTGAGGAGAACAACAGCAAATTCTGGATCGCAGTTGTAAAAACCGGCAGCAAGGCAGGCGATTCGGTTTATTACACCATCTCTATGGAAATGAAGAATTTTGTCAGCAAGGAATTGAACCGCACCTTCCCCAGTGTATTTTTTGTTCAGGATCCAAGCAGCAAAATGCCGGGAAGCGAGCCTGCCCCAAAACTTACACCCCAGAAAGTTGATGTTGTGCAAAAATCAGATATTTCTGTAAAACCCGCGCAAGGTGGTATTTCCATTGCAGATCTTTATAAAAGCCCGGCCGGTTTTAATGGAAAAACCGTGATCATCCGGGGCGTTGTAACGAAATTCAACTCCCAGATCATGAAGAAAAACTGGATCCATATCCAGGACGGCACCAGCAACGCGGGAAAATTCGACCTTACCATCACCTCCCTCGACAGTCTGGCTGTGGGCAGTACTGCAACCTTTAAGGGAATTATCACGCTGAACAAGGATTTTGGTTACGGGTATACCTACGACGTAATTATGGAAGAGGCCAAAGTCTCAGATATAACTAAGTAGTCTCTTTCCCCGGTTCTTCCGGTTCATCATTTCTCACAACCTCGATCTTCAGGTTGGCCACCATGGCTGCCAGCACCCTGCTGCTGCCTGACTTTTTCAACCAGCTCCTCTCCTCTTACCCAAAACTCTTCTTCATGGTTTTCCATATGAATGAGATTAATGATATCAGGTAAACGCTGATATGCTGGTTTTGCTACAGGACAATCCATAGTACATACGGAGGCGCACGTACGTCTTATTTTTTAGTAAAACGCCTTTGTGCGCCATTGTAATTCCCTTTGTGCACCAATGTCGTTAGCATTTTTTTGAAAATCAAGATGATACTCAACATGGCGGAACCTTTCCAGGATAAATGGTGTAATTTTACTGGTCCCCATGTACTCAACCAACGTATTTTTTGTATTTTTAGGTTTTCTCAGAAGGAAAACTGCAAAAGGGAATAAAGGTTGAAGATCCTATTCAAATTATTGGTACTGCTCTTATGCTGCCATGCAACCGGCTGCAAAAAGAACGTGAATGAAACAAAACCGTTTCGTGCGTCGTTCAGCGCATTGATTGATCATTCAGGGTTTTCATTCGAACAGTCGGGCGATTACCGCTTGATGGGGGGCGCAGGTTTGATGGATAAAATAAACGGCACGGATTCTGCAGGATGCGTGATTGAATCGCGGCTTGAGATGGTCAGGACTTCACCTGTTCCCATTATTCAAAATAGTATCGGTATCTATTTTATTAATCATATCCCGGATGACAGTTTAAACTTTTCCCAACCCTTGCTACCTTTGCCCGAACGTATTTTCCGACGGTTATTTACTCCGGGAAAATACGGATACACATACCTGCCTTCCGTTAAGGGTGGAGTTATTGTTACATGGTACGATGGTGATGGGAGAAAATGGGGCACCGGCGCAGACGACCCTGCAGATACGATTCCACCTGCGCCGCCAAGTTACGCGCACAATGAGTTCGAAGTTGTATACAGCACTCCTGTACAACCAGGGACGTTTAACTACAGGCAGGAAGTTCATATGACATTCAGCTGCTGGATTTACAATGACGCCGGAGATAGTATTTTCATGGACCATGCCAGATTCAATACGATTTTTTCATATTGAGAGAATCAACTGGCAACCAGGTTGTAACTGTAAGCATATCTCAGAAAATATGGTTTTAAAATCAACAAACCTGGGGAAAAAATTGTTATTATCCGCAATCCTTTTCATCGGGCTGTCATCGTGCAGGATGCAAAAAGGCACGTTGACAGATATCGAAGGGCATGTTTACCGCACAGTCGTGGCCAGCAGCCAGGAATGGATGTGCGAAAACCTGAAGACCACCTCCTACCGCAACGGGGTGAAAATACCCATCGTCCCTGACAGCATCGCATGGCCTGCATTGCACGAGGGAGCCTGCTGCTGGTATAACAATGATGCCCGCAACGCAAAGGCTTATGGAGTGCTTTATAACTGGTATGCTGTAAAAACGGGCATGCTTTGTCCCAAAGGATGGCGGGTTCCGGGCGACGATGACTGGAAGTTCCTGGAGGGTTTCGCCGACAGCCTTTATCCGCCAGGAGACACTGAATGGGATAAACAGGGCGGGCGCGGATGCAATGCCGGCCGGCGGCTGAAGGCAGCGAAAGGCTGGAACAACAGTGGCGATGGCGGGGATGACTTGTGCTTCGCTGCGCTTCCCGGGGGCGAACGATGCAGCCATGGCCGCTTCTTCATTGCAGGCAGAAGTGGTTTGTGGTGGAGCAGTACCGCATATGACTCGTCCTATGCGTGGTACCGGAACATGATCTATGGCATGGATGAGGTTTTCCGAAACACCCACCCGAAATGGATGGGTTTTTCTGTAAGGTGCGTCAGGGATAAATAGCGGGATTCCGGAGCAAAATTCCATGATCGGTTGTTAAGCAACAAAATGCTACTTTTGTTTGCAATGAATTCTTTGCCCGCAGCTGAATTACATAAATTATTTTATGATATGATACAAATCAGGAAATCAGACATACTCCTTGTTCTTATTCTTACTATGGCAGGATGCAATATGAAAACGAATATAAATGCCAGGAAAGACAAACATGAACATATGGCATCTTTTGTGTTGGACACGACGCCGAAAGTCACCGGAATAGGCGGAATATTATTTATCTCGGAAAATCCACAAAAGACCAGAACTTGGTATGGGGAAAACCTGGGCCTGGCCACCAATCAATATGGTTCACCCTTCGAATTCAGGAATGCCAACCGTCCCGCCGAGATCAATTACCTGGAGTGGAGCCCGCTTAAAAAAGGAACCGATTACTTCGAGCCATCTAAAAAGGAATTCATGATCAACTACAGGGTTCAGAAGATTGAGGCACTGGTGAAAAAATTACGCGAAAACGGGGTAACGATCGTCGATACAATCGAAAAATTCGACTACGGAAAATTCGTTCATATCATGGATCCGGACGGAAATAAGATCGAACTCTGGGAGCCGGTCGACAGCATTTTAACTAAAATGGGGACAAAAACAACAAAATGAATCCTATGGCCACACCTGATAAAAATGAACAATTCCCGCTAAAAAATTACGGGAGATTATGCTTCCTGAAAAACATCATAACCCGGCCCAACATCATCGTGGGAGACTATACCTATTACGATGATTTTGAAGACGTTCACAACTTTGAAAAAAATGTGAAATACCATTTTGATTTTACGGGCGACAAGCTGGTCATCGGCAAATTCTGCATGATCGCATCGGGAGTCACGTTTATTATGAACGGCGCAAATCATTTATCGGAGTCCGTTTCAGCCTACCCTTTTGCCATTTTCGGCAAAGACTGGCAGCACGCCATGAATGGTAAAACTTATCCCTGCAAAGGTGATACTATCATTGAGAATGATGTTTGGATTGGTTTCCAGGCCACGATCATGCCCGGGGTGAGAATTGGCAACGGAGCCATTATCGCTGCCGGATCTGTTGTGACAAAGGATGTGGAACCCTACGCCATCGTGGGAGGGAATCCGGCGAAGGAAATCAGAAAGCGTTTTACTGACGAACAAATTGCCAAACTACTGGCAATACAATGGTGGAATTGGGATATTGAGAAAATAACCCGGAATGTTCAGAATTTAACCGGCCATGATATTGATGGCCTGATACAAGTCAAATAGCACTCGAAAATCCCTATTTTATCAGCATCTTCACGAGCCCGAGTTTGTTTTTATACGGGGCGTACCTGATGGGGATATCAATAAAATTGGCCTTTTTCATGATGGAGCGGGAATGGGAAAACACCTCGAAACTGTACTTCCCGTGATAATGCCCGATACCGCTGTTCCCCACGCCGCCGAATGGTAACCGGTCGTTGGCGATATGCATGAGTACTTCGTTGATGCACCCGCCGCCCGACGTTGTAGTATGAAGCATCTCCTCCTGCTTTTTCCGGCTGTCGGAAAAGTAGTAGAATGCAAGGGGCTTCGGATGGGAATTCACATAATTTGTAACCTCCTTCAGGTCTGTGAATTCCATCACCGGCAGGATCGGTCCGAATATCTCCTCCCCCATGATTGGGTCATCGGGTTTTACAGAATCGATGATGGTTGGAGCAATGTAACGCGATGCTACATCAACGCCGCCGCCGGTCACAATGCGTGCTCCTTTGAGGAACAGAGCCAGCCGCTCCGTTTTGGCCGTGGTGGCAATGCGCACATAATCAGGACTGCCCTTGGGATCAGCTCCGAAATATTCGGCGATTTTCTTCTTCATTAACTCCATCAGTTCGGCTTTCACTGAATGATGAACAAAGAGATAATCGGGAGCAATGCAGGTCTGGCCGGCATTGATGTATTTGCCCCAGACGATCCGGCTGGCCGCGACTTTCAGGTTGGCATCCTGGTCGACAATGCAGGGACTTTTCCCACCCAGTTCGAGCGAAACCGGGGTCAGGTTCCTGGCTGCGGCCTCCATCACCACCTTACCTACCAACGGACTGCCGGTAAAGAAAATATAATCCCACGATTGCGCCAGCAGCGCCTGGTTGGCCGCACGACCTCCCCCAAACAGGGCGATATATTCAGGGGGGAAGAACTCGGCGATCATCTGCCCCATCACCTTCGCAGTACATGGCGTATACTCCGATGCTTTCAACACGGTACAGTTTCCCGCGGAAATGGCTCCCACCAGTGGATTGATCAGCAGCTGAAAAGGGTAGTTCCATGGAGCGATCACCAGCACGAGTCCATAGGGTTCCTTGTAAATCCGGCTGGTTGACCAGAAATGGATCATCTGGTTAGTGAAAACCCTTTTGGGCTTTGCCCACTTCCGCAAATGGCGGATGTGTTCGCCGATTTCCGACAATACCAGGCCAATCTCCGTACCATAGGCTTCAAACTTCGACTTATGCAGGTCCTTCCACAATGCTTCGTAGAGCCGGTCCTCGTATGCTAAAATTGCCTTTTTCAACGTTTTTAACTGGGATATCCTGAAACCTATATCCTTTGTTTTATGTGTGTTGAAAAACAACCTTTGTTTTTCAACGATCGCATTGACATGTTCGTCCATTTTTTCTACAGGGGTGGAACTCCTGCGGAGTTCCGGGTTAATAATATGTTTGAAGGCTAATTATTTGCTATTTTACCATTTCACCATTTCACCATTTCCAATTTCGCTACCTCGCTATTTCGCCACCTCGCTAACTCTTTTCATGCCCCTTAAACCCGCTCATCGATTTATAAATTCCAAGCCATTTGCCGACGAAGAGGTCGAACCATCGTACCGGCAGGATTCCTTTGGTGAAGGGGACAAGTTTTACCATAAAAGGTGCCCTCACAAACAACCTGTTGGATTTGATTGCACGGACAACCAGGGCCGCAAGGGTTTCAGGTTTGAGGAGGGGAAGCAGGGGATTCACCTTAACGCCTGCGAACATCCCGGTATTAATGTATGACGGACAAACAGTGGTTACCCTGACTCCCGACCGCGATAATTCAAGCTCCATGCGCATGGCTTCCGACCAGCCGACGACCGCCCATTTGCTGGCGCAATAAACCGACATCTGCGGGTTTGACAGCATCCCTGCGGCCGATGCGATGTTCACGATGTGACCAGACTGCTTCCGGATCATGGCCGGGAGAAATTCGAGCGTCACATGCATCAGCGCACTCGTATTTACCGCAATAGTTCTGTCGATGCCGGCATGGGTGAAATCTTTAAAGTCGCTGTTTCCTGTAATAATCCCGGCATTGTTTATCAGGATATCAACCTCCCCAACTTCGGATTGGACTTTCATGGCTGTTTCCCTCACCTGTGCAAGATCTGAAACATCAACCAGATATGGATGCACGCTGAAATGCATAGCCCGGAGTTCACGAGTGGTTTCATCCAGCTTTTCCTTATTAATGTCCCAGATCACCAGGTTGGCAGCTCCGTCCTGAAGACACATATCACCCATGAGCCGTCCGATGCCGGCAGCTCCTCCGGTAACCAGCACCGTAGTTTCCTTTATCTTTGTCATAATTTTCAGTATATTTGCAGGAATATCATCAAAAATACAATTTTTTCGGTTCGATGAATATTCTTTTTCGTGGAAATATTACTGCGGAGAAAGTTTTATTTGGTGATATTAAAAGAATTTCGTAGTTTTGCAGCCCGTTTAAAAGGCCTATAAACAATTAACAGAATCAACACTTACAGCAATGAATTTAGCTCCTGAAGTAAAAAAGAAAGCATTTTTAGAACACGGAAAATCAGAATTTGACAGTGGGTCAACTGAAGCCCAGGTGGCCCTGTTCACCATGAAGATCCAGCATCTTACCGAACATCTGAAAAAGAACAAGAAAGACATGGTTACAGAACGGTCGCTGGTGATCATGGTAGGAAAACGCAGGAAATTGCTGGATTACCTGAAAAGCAAAGAAATTCAGCGGTATCGTGACATCATCAAAAAGCTCGGTATCCGTAAATAATTTTTTTTATTTCTTTATAAATCAAGAAAGAGGCAATGTGATAATTGCCTCTTTTAATATCTGAAAGACAACACACATGAATGGAATAACAAAGACTTTTACCCTTGCCGACGGCAGGGAGATTACTATTGAAACAGGGAAACTCGCCAAACAAGCCGATGGGGCTGTAGTTGTAAAGATGGGCGATACTATGTTGCTGGCTACCGTCGTAGCCATGCAGGAAGCCAAGGAAAACGTTGACTTCATGCCCTTATCCGTTGAATACCGTGAAAAATATGCTGCTGCCGGAAGGTTCCCGGGTGGTTTTTTCAAACGCGAGGCACGGCCTTCCGATTATGAGATTTTAATTTCCAGGCTGATCGACCGGGCCTTGCGCCCCCTCTTTCCTGATGATTTCCATGCTGAAGTCCAGGTAATCGTCACCCTGATCTCTGCAGATACGAATGTACTGCCCGATGCACTGGCATGTCTCGCTGCTTCGGCAGCGCTCGCCGTAAGCGATATCCCCTTCAACGGCCCCATCTCCGAAGTGAGGGTTGCCCGCATCAAGGGACAGTTTGTCATCAACCCGAATATCGATGCCATGGTCGACGCAGATATCGACATCATCGTAGCCGCCTCGCTCGACAATATCATGATGGTTGAAGGCGAAATGAAAGAAGTTTCGGAAGACGATATGATCGAAGCCATCCGCATCGCACACGAAGCCATCAAGGATCAGTGCAATGCACAGCTCGAACTGGCGTCGATGATTGAAAAATCAAAGGTAAAACGTACTTACTGCCACGAAACAAATGATCCTGAATTCAAGGAAAAGGTAAAGGCAGCAACTTACCAGAAGGTTTACGACATGGCCTCCAGCGGCAATGCCAACAAGCACGAACGCAAAAAGATCATCGAAGGGATCAAGGAAGAATTTGTTGCCACCCTCACCGATGAGGAAAAGGATACAAAGAAACCCATGATCGGCCGTTATTACCATGAAGTTGAAAAGGAAGCCATCCGCAACGCAACCATGGATAACCGCCAGAGGCTGGACGGCCGTAAACTCGACGAAATCCGCCCCATCTGGACCGAGATCGATTATTTACCCGCAGCCCACGGATCCGCCATCTTCACCCGTGGCGAAACCCAGTCGCTGACTACGGTTACCCTGGGTACCAAGCTTGATCAGCAGGCCATCGACGGAGCGATCATTGAAGGTAAAGTTAATTTTATCCTTCACTATAATTTTCCATCGTTTGCCACCGGTGAAGTCAAGCCGATCCGCAGCACAGGCCGCCGCGAAATCGGCCATGGGAACCTGGCACTTCGCGCACTGAAAAACATGATCCCCCAGGGAGCTGATAATTTGTATACCATCCGCATCGTTTCCGACATCCTTGAATCGAACGGCAGTTCTTCCATGGCAACCGTTTGCGCGGGAACCATGGCGCTGATGGATGCCGGCGTGAAGATTGTCAAGCCCGTTTCAGGCATTGCCATGGGGCTGATCACCGACAACAAACGTTATGTCGTTTTATCCGACATCCTGGGCGATGAAGATCACCTGGGCGACATGGACTTCAAGGTTTGCGGCACCCGCGACGGGATTACCGCCTGCCAGATGGATATCAAGGTTGACGGGTTGTCATTCGATATCCTGCGCGAAGCACTGGCCCAGGCCCGCCAGGGACGTATGCACATCCTCGGGGAAATGGCGAAGACCATCACCGAGCCGCGTGCCGATTTCAAACCGTTCGTTCCCCGTATCTTCCAGATGAAGGTACCCAAGGAATTCATCGGCGCCATCATCGGCCCCGGCGGCAAAGTCATCCAGGAGATGCAGCGCGAAACAGGCACGACCATTGTTATTGAAGAAGTCGGTGAATTTGGCATCGTCGATATCGTGGCTGATAACCTGGAAGCACGCGACAAGGTGATCGAAAAGATAAAAAGAATCGCTTCGGTTGCCGAAGTGGGCGAAATTTATAAAGGAAAAGTGAAAAACATCCAGTCGTTCGGAGCTTTTGTTGAAATTCTCCCCAACCAGGACGGGTTGCTACACATTTCTGAAATTGACTGGAAACGTCTTGAGAAGGTTGAAGACGCCCTTAAAGTTGGCGACGAGATCGAAGTGAAACTCATCGAGGTTGATCCGAAGACCGGCAAACTTAAACTATCACGCAAAGCGTTGCTTCCAAAACCGGAAGGGTATGTTGAACGGAAATCAGAGCCACGGCCCGACCGCGACCATGACCGCGACCGCGATCGTGACCGTGACAGGGGACATGACCGTGACGGCGACCACCGGGGCCCCCGCAGGTAATTCTGCTGTAACCTAAAGTTGATTTTCACGTAAAACAACCTGAACAAGGTTTAACACAAATTGCATTCGCATGAGGCAGTTAAAAATTACGAAACAGGTTACCAACCGTGAAACCGCATCGCTGGATAAATACCTCCAGGAAATTGGTAAAGTTGAACTGATCACGGCTGATGAGGAAGTATCGCTTGCCCAGCGTATCAAGCAGGGCGATATGGCCGCACTCGAAAAACTGACCAAGGCCAACCTGCGTTTCGTGGTTTCTGTTTCCAAACAATATCAAAACCAGGGATTGAGCCTTCCCGACCTCATCAACGAAGGGAATCTCGGACTTATTAAGGCAGCCCAGCGGTTTGACGAAACCCGCGGTTTCAAATTTATCTCTTATGCCGTATGGTGGATCCGTCAATCGATCCTGCAGGCACTGGCCGAACAGTCGCGTATTGTTCGGTTGCCCCTCAACAAAATCGGTTCGATAAATAAGATCAACAAAGCATACGCCCAGCTCGAACAGCAATACGAACGTGAACCGAATGCCGGGGAAATTGCTCTGTTGCTCGAGGTTTCGGAGAACGAGGTGAAGGAGTCGATGCGTAACTCTGGCCGTCATGTCTCCATGGACGCCCCGCTTATCCAGGATGAGGACAACACCATGTATGATGTTCTCCGGAGCGAGGAAAATACCACGCCGGATAACGGGTTGCTCTATGAATCGCTGAAAAAGGAGATCGAACGGGCTGTTTCAACCCTCACCCAGCGTGAAGCTGATGTGATCCGCCTTTATTTCGGACTGAATGGCAGTCACCCGATGACCCTCGAGGAGATTGGTGAAAAATTCGACCTTACGCGCGAACGGGTCCGCCAAATCAAGGAAAAAGCCATAAGACGGCTCAAACACACCTCGCGAAGCAAGATATTGAAGACGTACCTGGGATAGGTGACAAGGTGACAAGGTAAAGGTGACAAGGTGACAAGGTAACAAGGTGACAAGGTGACAAGGTGACAAGGTAACAAGGTACGAAATCGTAAATCGTAAATCGTAAATCGTAAATCGTAAATCGTAGATGTCTGTCCTTATAGCCCCATCGCTCCTTTCAGCCAATTTTCTGAACCTGCAGAAGGATGTTGAGATGCTTAACAGGAGCGAGGCTGACTGGCTGCATCTTGACGTGATGGATGGGGTTTTTGTACCCAACATTTCCTTCGGGTTTCCCATTATTCAGAAAATCAGGGGAGCGACCACCAAAATACTCGATGTCCACCTGATGATTATTGATCCCGAACGGTATCTTGAACGGTTTAGAAAAGCCGGCGCCGACGTCATCAGTATTCACGCAGAAGCCTGTAAAAACCCGCTGGAGTCAGTTAAAATAATCAGGAGCCTCGGTGCCAGGGCTGGTATCGTTATCAATCCTGAAACACCTGTGAATGTCATTGAGAATCTTATCAGCCAGGTGGATATGGTATTGATCATGTCGGTCCATCCGGGATTTGGAGGACAATCATTTATTCAGGAAACCTTTGGGAAAATCGAAGCGGTGAAAACCATGATCAGCGAAATTAACCCGGGCGTACTGATTGAGGTGGACGGCGGTGTTGACTTACTGAACGCCGGGAAACTTGTAAAATCAGGGGTTGATATCCTTGTAGCCGGTAACACAATTTTCGCATCTCCTGATCCACTTCAAACCATCCATCTTCTTAAAAACATCTCTTAATCGCCCTCTGAGGTTATTTCTTATATTTCCTTCGCCTTTTTTTTCTAATTTTACAAAAAAAACACCGGGCATGGATTTCAAGGGAGCCAGTGAATATATCGTTCAGCGCCTGAATTCGGAACTAAGTCCGTCGCTCTTTTACCATACTCCCGGACACAGCCTTGATGTTCTCACGGCCATACGAAAGTTGGGTGAAACTGAAGATATCGATGACCACGCCAGGATCTTACTTGATACGGCAGCGCTTTTCCATGATGCGGGCATGTTGGTTCAATATCATGATCATGAAGCGTTCTCAGTGACCCTGTGTCATGAAATTCTTTCCGGATTTGGATACTCCGACACTGAACTCGATCAGATTTCCAGTCTTATCCTGGTCACCAGGCTTCCCCAGCATCCTGCAAATATTCTTGAACAGATAATTTGTGACGCCGACCTGGATTACCTTGGCAGAGATGACTACTTCATCAACTCGTTCAAACTCAGGCTTGAATGGCAGGTCAACGGGATTAGAAACACAACTTTGAACGAGTGGTTTGACCTCCAGGTAAAATTTTTATCTGAACACCATTATTTCACAAAATCTGCGTTCAATTTAAGAAACGCAAAAAAAATGGCTAACCTGGCAGAACTAAGAACCATCGTAAATAATTCAGGACCGCAATTATAAATCTGAAATCGTAAATCGTAAATCGTAAATCGTAAATCGTAAATCGTAAATCGTAAATATTTTTTTTATGGCCCCCTCTAACCCCGACAAGAAGTACAACAACATTATCCTGATCCCAACCGATTTTTCTGAGGTATGCAGCAACGCTATCTCCCATGGCGTAAAGCTGGCAAAATTCCTCGGGTACTCAGTTTGCATACTCCATATCATCAACAAGGAGACCAAGGCTGAACTGAAAAAGAAAAATGTCGGTGTCGACTTTATCGAATACCGGTTGAAGGAGTATAAAAAATATTACGAGAAAAAATACCAGGTTGTGGTAGATACAATAGCTGTTGAAGGGAACATTTTTTCAACCATCAGCGATATTGCCAGGGAGATCAAAGCAAACCTGATGGTGATGGGAACCCATGGAAAAAAGGGCCTCCAGCATGTTTTCGGAAGCTATGCACTGAAAGTCGTCGTGGAAGCCCCTGTTCCTGTCGTGGTGGTTCAAAAGCGCGCCTTTAAGCTGGGCTATAACAACATCGTTTTCCCCGTGAGCAATGATCTGGAGCCCCGCCAGGCTGTGCATTGGGCGAAACTGATGGCCAAACTCTTCAACGCCAAACTCCATATCGTGATTTGTCCTGAAAAAGAAACGGGCAGGAAAACAAGTTTGTCGATCATAACCAAGCAGATTACCGACATCTTTGATGCTGAAAAGGTCTCCTATATCTGTCAGTTTGCAGAAACCTCGGTCAAGTTTGCCGAAGAAGTGATCTCCTACAGCGTACTCAACCGTGCCGACCTGATCATGATCATGACACGGCCCAACGTCGATGTTGCCGGATTCAGCCTGGCCTCATGGGATGAACGGCTGATGTTCAACGATGCACAGATCCCGGTCATGGGCATTAACCCAGTCGAGTACGGGTTCCATTATTTTGAGTGGTCCATGCTTGCATAAACAGGTAGCGAGGTAGCGAAATAGCGAGGTAGCGAAAAAGTGAAGTACCGAAACAGTGAAATAGTGAAATGGTAAAAATGTACCTTTTCCCAAATCCCCCCAGGAACTCCGTAGGAGTTCCATTCCTATAGCTGAATAGAAGGATTATATCAATGGAGAATACGGAAGCAAAGCAGCGCATTGCAGAATTATCGGATGAAATCCGAAGGCACAATCACAATTATTACGTGCTTTCGAAGCCGGAGATAGGCGATTTTGAATTCGATATGCTGCTGTCGGAACTTATCCGTCTGGAAACCGAGCATCCTGAATTTATTGAACCCGGCTCCCCTACCCAGCATGTCGGAGGCGGGATCACCAAAGAATTCAGGCAGGTTCAGCATAAATACCCAATGTTGTCGCTGGGCAACACCTATTCCGAGGAGGAGATCCGCGATTTTGAAGAACGTATCCATAAACTCATCGGCGATGAGGTGGAGTACGTGTGTGAACTGAAATTCGACGGTGTGGCCATTGGCCTCACTTACCGCCACGGAACGCTCGTTCAGGCTGTCACCCGCGGCGATGGTGTTCAGGGGGACGATGTCACCACCAATATAAAAACCATCCGGAGCATCCCGCTTAAACTGCATGGCACGGGCTTCCCCGATGAGTTCGAGATCCGCGGAGAGATCATCCTTCCCCACGCCAGTTTTGAAAAGATCAACCTCCAGCGTGAAGCGGATGGTGACGAACCCTTTGCCAACCCGCGAAATGCCGCATCCGGCAGCATCAAGATGCAGGATTCGGCCGAAGTGGCCAAACGGCATCTTGACGGTTTCTTTTATCATCTCCTTGGGAATGACCTTCCCTTCCGCACCCACTATGAAAGTCTCGTTGCTGCGAAATCATGGGGATTTAAAATTTCTGATTTCGCGGTCCGGTGCAAAACTGCTGAAGATATCTTTAAGTACCTTGAAACATGGGATGCTGCGCGATATGATCTCCCGTTTGATATCGATGGTGTTGTGATTAAGGTCAATGACATCCGCCAGCAGGAGATGCTGGGGTTTACGGCTAAATCTCCCAGATGGGCCATATCGTATAAGTTCAAAGCCGAACAGGCTGCAACGAGACTGATTTCGGTCGACTTCCAGGTTGGGCGCACAGGGGCCATCACCCCGGTGGCAAATCTTCAGCCGGTTCAGCTTGCCGGAACGGTTGTAAAACGCGCATCCCTGCATAACGCTGATGTTATTGCGCTCCTGGATGTGCGCGTCGGCGACATGGTTTATGTAGAGAAAGGCGGGGAGATCATCCCTAAAATTGTGGGGGTCGACCTTGAAAAACGCCCTGCCGACGCTCTTTCATTCTCATTTGCCAGCACCTGCCCCGAATGCGGTACTGCCCTGGTGCGTACTGAAGGTGAAGCGGCATGGTATTGCCCGAATGAAACCAGTTGCCCTCCGCAAATCAAAGGGAAACTGGAACATTTTATTTCGCGTAAGGCCATGAACATCGACAGCCTGGGCGAGGGTAAAATCGGGATGCTGTTCGACAACGGGCTGGTTCACCATTGTGCCGATTTGTACGACCTGACTTTCGACCGGATGATCGGACTTGAAAAAATCTATGAATCAACCAACGATAAAAGGGAAAAGAAAATCTCATTCCGCGAAAAGACAGTCACCAACATCCTGAACGGAATCGAAGCATCGAAAAGCGTCGGTTTTGACAGGGTGCTATTTGCCCTTGGCATCCGTTTTGTGGGTGAAACCGTTGCAAAGAAACTGGCATCCCATTTTATCACGGTCGACAAGCTCATGGCTGCCGGTATCGATGAACTCACTGAGGTAGAAGAGATCGGTGAAAAGATAGCACAGAGTCTCCTTGCCTGGTTTTCAGAACCGGTTAACCTGGAACTCATCAGCCGGCTCAGGTCAGCCGGCATCAGGTTCGTGATGGAAGAATCACAGGTTCCCCTGCTGAGCAATAAATTTACCGGGATGACCTTCGTGGTAAGCGGTGTTTTCGGGAATTTTTCGAGGGCTGAACTAAAAAAAACGATCGAAGCCCATGGCGGAAAAAATGTCGGTTCCGTGTCGGCAAAAACGAGTTACCTCCTTGCCGGGGAAAATATGGGGCCGGAGAAACGCAAAAAGGCTGAAAAGCTTGGGGTCCCCATTATTTCAGAGTCGGATTTTGCAGTCATGATCCGTGAAGCGTAAATATCCCTTGTTACCTTCGGTGTAATTGGTCATCTGCCAAGATCAATGTATTATCGTCAGTTTCCTGGTGATCATAAGCGTTGATGACCGGATAACCAGCAAATACAATCCCGGTGAAACCCCTGAAATATCCATGACTTTCTCAATTGATCCTGAAGCCATTACCTCCGACCGGATCAACCTGCCCTGGTCATCAAATATACTGATCAGGGTCTTCTCTCCCAATGGCAAATTGAAGGTTACCCGGGCCTGTGATGCAGCGGGGTTGGGATATACGGAACAGGAAGCGCTAGTCTGCGCCGGCAGTTCCTTCACATCCGTAAAGGACTGTCCCCCAGGCAATTTATTGGTGATAAAGGCATGTCTGACGATGTCGATCATCTGCATCAGTTTGGTTACCGATGCCAGGGTGTCGGGGCTGGTGTAGTCCCGTGCGAACACCAAAGCCAGGTCAAGTTCCTTCATCTCGCCGGGGCGGAAGGTGAAAGGCCCAGAGGATCCCATGCCCCTGATATCTCCCGGGGGAATCCCTGCTGACCGTTCAGTCCAGTTTTTCTGACCGTTCGGGGACTGGCCACCAAGACCCCAGTTCAGCGTATCCGATTCACCGGGAAAGAGGAACCTGCAGGAAGGTCCGTAACCGCCATAACCAATGTGACCGTAACCACCGTAGTTTATGTTGGTAGAATCAACCCATTTTGAACGTAAAAAGTTATAAAAAACCCGGGGGCTCCTCGATTCCCACATAAACGGCGGAATGCTCATTTGTGGATAGTAGAACCGGATAAAGTTAGTCAGGCCCATGCGCTCATTGTCGGGGATCCCGTCGCCAAATCCGGTACCGTTGATGCTTGCATTGCACAGCTGGTGGCCGCTGCCATCAACCCGAGGGCGGTCGGTCCCGGCCGGATCCAGTTTCGGCCCGGCCAGGAAGGTAACCGATTGCGCCGGTGGATGGGCGCCGTAAGCCCCCTGGTAAGCACCTGTATCAATTGCCTTTCCGTTATACCCAATAATACTGCCGCGAGAAACATCGCACCCCATGTAATCGTCAATCATGTTGCCAATATCGATATCTTCAAAAAATCCCAGGTAACTATTGTAGTAGGCCTGCTGTGAACGGTTGAAAACCTGGTAATTCAGGAATAATGTATTGTTGAATGCCGAGTCTCCGGGCATGTCCCATCCGTAAGCCATGGCATGGACTTCCGCCTTCATCGTCCTTGTTCCGCCGGATTCGAGGTGGGGGCCCCGGTTTTCATTAAAAATGAAATAGAGCGCCTGGTCGCCCCGGATCAGGGGATAATCTCCATCCATCGGGTTATAAATTCCGTCGTTATTTCTGTCAAAAAAGGGAGCAAGACGGGGTGCCTCGCCGAGGTTAACATCACCGTTACCAGGCCAGGTAAGAATAGCGCGAACCGGGTGATATCCTATATCCTGCCAGTGAAGCCTGTGATAATCGATCTCTGTTTTTTTAAGGTTCCATATTTTGTTCCAGATGGTATCCTGGTAAACAGAGTAATTGGCTGAATCCATCACCGGCCCGGCATAAAAATCGGGCTGCGTGCCAACTTTACCGAAATTTCCCTGCCGGTAACGCTCGCCGGCGAAGTACACATTGCTATCCTGGTCTTCTCCTCCGATCCAAAAGGAGCTAGTAAAAAAGGTCTTTTTCCCGCTTCCCTTTGGAACGACAAACCCCCTATAAGCATTGGGATCAGCGAAGAATAAAAGGAAATTGGAGCCGGAGGCGTTGAAGTTGGCATCGATGTTGTTGATTGCCAATGAATCATAGCTATGGTCGTGAATCCTGCAGACAATTTTTGCCACAGTTACTTTCTGGATTGTGTAGTCTGTGACGGTATAAGATGATTCGGCTTTCCCGTTATATCCCCACTGGTTCGCAACATAGCTAAACCAACCCTTATTTTTCCATGTACTTACAACCATGCCGTTGGTAAAATTGGTTCCGTTGGTAACCTTAACCGAATCTCCGACGGGGATGGTGTCGTTGGCCAGGAGATATACGGAAACAGGCACACCGGGTACAAGGTCGATGGTATCGTTGACAGCCCTGAATCCCTGGGCCGCCAGCGTTGCGGAAATAAGAATAAAAATTGAAGCGAGAATCGCTCTCATATAATGTTATTTTTAAGGTTCAAACTTCCTTGTAACAGTCCATCCTGCCCCGCAGATCTTTATTAAATAAATACCCTTTGCAAGCGAAGTAAGGTTTAATTCCACGTTTCCGGCATTGACTGCCCTGTTCATGACAACAAATCCCGTCATGGAATAAACTGCAATACTGCTGATCTCCTGACGGGCAGAAATAGTCATTATTCCCTTCCGGGCATTAAAATCAATTGTAACGCCAACATGCTCCCGGGCTTCATCAACGGCGGCATTTTTACCCAATTGAGTTACCGTAAACGAGATGGTTGGTGCAATCGAAGAAAAGAGGTACAGGGTGAAATTCCTGGCCAGGTAGCCCAGGTTCGGCTTGAGGGAGGTGACAAAGAGCGTGTCGTTCCCTGTACCTGCAAGTTTACTTATGGAGAACCAGTCGGGTATATTTCCCTCGATGGACCAGTCGATGTCAGATTGGATAAGCAGCGTATCCCGGGCCCCCAGGGTTTGCTTCAATATTGTTGTATCTGGAATGACCTTGTTGGTGAACAGGTTGCTCATGGGCCTTTCCCATGTACCGCTTTCCCCCGTGCCTGCGTAGATATTCATGCTTGTTGTGACCAGGGTGTTGATGGTGCTGTCGCCCAAACCGGTATTCAGCGACTTCCAGTTATCGCCTTCGTCGGTGCTGAGAAGGATGCCATGCTGGTCGGTTCCGATTAACAGGGTATTGCCGAAAAAAGTGACACTGCGTGCATGGATCATTTCTCCGCCCTGCAGCAGCGGGACCCAGTTGCTGCCAGTTGCAGGCAAGCGGCACAGACCTCCTGAAGTGCAAGCGAAAAGCGTTTGTCCCTTCCCTGCCAGTGTTTTGATCCCCGGCCCGGACAGACCCGAATTTTCCGATGTCCATGTGCTGCCGTTGTCTGATGAAAAAAACACGCCGGCACCCTGGGTGCCGGCATAGATCCGGTTATTCCAGTAGGTTAAAGAAGTGATTATGGGGTCGGTGATGCCGTTGGATGCTGCTTTCCAGGTCAGTCCCGAGTCAAGAGATAAAAAAACGCCAGAACCCGGCGTACCGGCAAAAATTCCTGAACCAGAAATGCAAAGGGCAGAAATATACGATGAAGTTATCCCGCTCCCGCCTGGTACCCAGCTGATGCCCGTGTTCGACGACATGCAGAGCCCGGCCCCGGACGTACCTGCGAAGAGCGTGTTTCCTATCGCAGCAATCGAAGTAATATACCTGCTTGATACTCCATTATTCCGGGGAAGCCAGCTGTGACCGTTGTCGAATGAAATAAAAAACCCTGCGCCTGATGTCCCGGCCATAAGCTGGCTGCTCTTTTGAAACAGCACATTGACGGTTGAAGCGTTTAAACCTTCATTGGCAGGCAACCATGACGATCCGGGAGCAGGAGCCAGGTAGATACCGCCGCCATCGGTTCCTGCCAATAGCCTGCTCCCGCACAGTGCCAGTGAATTAATAAATGGATTTTCCAGGAGTGTATTTATGGCAGTCCAGGTTTGCCCGTTGTCGGCTGACCGGTACACACCCGTACCGCGGGTACCAGCGAAAATACTGCTTCCGGAAATCATCAGCGAGTTTACCGCCGCAGATGACTGAAGTCCTGGTGATGACAACTGCCAACTGTTTCCGTTGTCCGCAGAATGAAAGATATTACCTCCTTCTGTGCCGGCAACGATGATTCCGCTACCGTTTGCCAGGGATAGCACAGTGAAGTCGGAAAGACCGGTGTTGCTTTGTTGCCATGTACTTCCGTTGTCGCCAGAAATGAAAACACCGTTACCATAGGATCCTGCGATCAACAGTGATCCGGATACAGCCAGCGATGTAATGTTTTTCCCTGCAATCACCCCTCCCTTCATTGTCCAATGATCACCAGAATCAGTGGAATAAAACAATCCACCGCCACTTCCTGCATATAACGCGTCTGGAGTTGCCAGGAGTGCCTTTATCCCGTGGTTTGCAAGTCCGGAATTGCAGGAAGTAAATGAAATACCTCCGTCGGCGGACCTGAAAATTCCGGAGCCTCCAGTACCCGCCCAGACAAGGGAACCCGAGGCCGATATCGCCGTAAAACTTGCTATCGGAAGGCCATCTCCGGACTTCTTCCAAGTAGATCCGGAATCAGCCGACTGCCACAAGGCAGCTGGCGTGCCGGCAAAAACCCGGTTGCCCTTAATTAACAACGACAGAATGTGTCCCCCTTGCGGGCCGTCTGTCTGGTTCCATTGGGAAAATCCCTGGAAAGAGATCAATATGACTATTATCAGAAGCAGGATCCGTTTCATGACACCGGGTTGTTGTAACCAAAATTAGTAAAATAAAAACACAGTGATAAAATTAGCCGGGAAAATTACAAAGCCATGCATAAAAATGTAAATTTGTACCTGTTTGCGCATACTGAGTTAAAGAAAATGAGATATCTCCGCCTTTTTTTCCTGCTGGTGTATATTGTCCCCGCTTTGGCAGTTGCGCAGGAGACACCGAAACCGATTGTTTCGGTTGCCACTTATTTCGATATTTCACCCCCGCTGAGGACCATGTGCATTGGCGGGGTCAAAAAGGCTGATCAGAGCTGGAAAGATGGAATTGTAAAAAACTATTTCAGGCCTGGTACCCATTATGGAAACAGCAGGGCGACGTGGTGTTCCACAGAGCAGAAGGCTGAGGGTGTGAAAACAGGCGACTCGATTCTTCAGAATTTTGACGGCATTTCAAACCTCAGCTGGATCGTTCCCCCTGATCCCAGCGGTGATGCCGGCCCGGATCATTATTTCCAGATGGTCAACTTTGCCTGTGCCATTTACAATAAAACCGGCGGTCTTGTCCTTGGACCGTTTGGCTCCGGCACCATCTGGAATGGCATGCCCAATAGCCAGAGCAACGGAGACGGCGTGGTGTTGTATGACGAAAACGCCCACCGCTGGTTGATCAGCCAGCTGTCGATGCCGAATTATCCATCCAACCCGTTTTATGAAATGATCGCCGTTTCGCAAACACCTGATCCAACCGGGTCGTGGTACCGGTGGATATTTACCTTCAACGACCTCACCGATTACCCGAAGTTCGGGATCTGGCACGACGGGTACTACATGTCATATAACCGCATCAGGACGGGCGGGATGGTGTACGACGGAACCGGGGCGGCAGTTTTCGACCGGGCGGCCATGATGGCTGGTGATTCCCAGGCCAGGATGATCCTGTTTTTGGAAAACTCTGCCAACGATGCCTATTCCACCATACCGGCCGACTGTGACGGCGATTTTCCTGATCCTTCAACACCCGAGTATTTCTTTTTTGTCAAACGGAATTACCTTGGGGTGAGGGAATTTCATACCAACTGGTCCAACCCTTCAAATTCGACGTTCGGCAGCTATTCCCGCATTTCGGTCAACCCATATTTGGACAACACCGAAAGCATACCGCAAAAAGGAACCGGCAGTTCACTTAATCCGATCAACGACCGGCTTATGTTCAGGCTGAACTTCAGAAAATTTGCCGACCATCAATCTGCCGTCATCAACCATACGGTCGACGTTGGAACCTCCACAGGTATAAGGTGGTATGAACTCAGGAGAACCACCGAAAACTGGTACCTTCACCAGCAGTCCACCTATGCGCCCGACAGCAATTTCAGGTGGATGGGGAGTGCGGCAATTGACCAGCAGGGAAATATTGCACTCGGTTATTCGGTTTCAGGGTCTGGTCTTTACCCGTCGGTGAGATATACCGGCAGGATGGCAAACGACCCGGTAAACCAGATGACGATCGCTGAAAGGGAGATCATTTCGGGCGGGGGGGCTCAAACCGGTGTTTGGGGAAGCGGCGGCCGCTGGGGTGATTACAGTGCCATGAGCGTGGATCCATCGTTATCCCAGACTTTCTGGTATACCCAGGAATATTACGACTCAACTTCCTACAGTACCTGGAATACCAGAATTGCCTCCTTCAGCTTCGCCCGTGTACTCGCAATGCACGCAACAGCGTCGACCGGGTTAATCTGCTCAGGAGGAAGCAGCATCCTGGATATCTCTGTTTCAGGGGGCACCGGGAATTATACCTATGAATGGTGGTCCGATCCCTCCGGGACCATGGCAGGCGGGAAACAGATCGTGGTTTCGCCTGTTATAACCACCCGGTATTTTGCCAGGGTTTCCGACGGGCAATCGGTTTGTACCGATACCCTCACAATTACGCCAATGCCCCTGCCTTCAGTATTCCCGGGAAATGACACCAGCTACTGCCACTACATCGACACCATTTTACTTCAGGGCAGTGCCTCAAACATCATTTCTATAAAATGGACCACAACCGGCGATGGTTTATTCAGCGATGAAACAAGCCTGGCCCCCTTGTATTTCCCGGGCCTCTACGATAAAAGCCTCACCATGGCCGACCTGAAGTTGACAGGTCTGCCGATGCCTCCGTGTTCGCCGGTATCATCGGTGAAACACATTACATTTGAACCTTGTCCCGGTTTTGATGAGCTTGCGGATAGCCCGTCACCGGTTGAAATTTTCCCGAATCCCTCTTCCGGACATTTCACCATCATGCTGAAGGGATTAGCTTTGCAGCCGGTATCTGTTGGAATTTTCAACGGCATCGGGCAACCTGTTCAATGCAGAATAACGGATTCACCTGGTTCTTCATCAATCCTGCAAGTGACCATGCCTGAAGAATCCATCGGGGTTTTCCTGGTCAAAGTCCAAACCAAGGAGACAACCATCTGCAGAAAGATTATTGTACAGTAGCATCAGGGAACCGGCACGCAGCTAAATCCATCAACCTGCTTCGCTGGAGTGCCATGCCTCATCCCCTGCCCCCTTCTCCCCAGGGAGAATGGGGAGATTCGTCACTTCAGTTTCGCGTTAAATTTCTTTTATTCTTGACTGGATCATAAAAAATATTTTAATTTTTATTTGGTTTATATCATAAACCTGTTTATATTTGCAATCTATTTACAAAACAACATATACTCAACCAAATTTCTTAGTAATGGAAACAAAAATCAACTTTAGCGAAGAGGAAAGCTTCAGGCTCATCAATGAAATGATCAATACGGCAAAACACAGTCTGGCCGATAACAGCTTTCATTATTTATTGTGGGGATGGCTTGTCTTCATCGCCAGTATGAGCAACTATCTGTTGCTTACCGTTTTCTACTCTCCGTACAACTGGCTGCCATGGCCGATCCTGATGCCTCTGGGTGCAGTCATTGCCGTGATCTATGTTGTCAGGGAAAAGCGGGAAAAGAAGGTAAAGACGTATGTTGACCGTTTTCTGGGATACACGTGGACAAGCGTGATGGCCGGCATTTTCCTGACAGCGGTGATCGGCTCAAGATTTGGCCTTACCTCAGCCTACCCGGTGTTATTGATCCTTTACGGAACCGGCCTCTATATTTCAGGAAAAGCCTTCAATTTCGTCCCCCTGGTGATCGGAAGTCTCGGTTGCTGGGTGTGTGCGGTGGTTGCATGTTACGTTTCTTTTGATATCCAGCTGGTCCTGCTGGGATTAGCTGTTCTCACGGGGTACATTATTCCGGGTTACATCCTGAAATTAAAATACAAACATGAACACGCTCAGTGAACTTGACCCGATCCTGCACTCCCAGCTTCGTCTTGCCATCGTTTCGATCCTCATTGGCGTGGTAGAGGCTGAGTTCACTTTCCTGAAGGAAAGAACAGGTTCAACGGCCGGGAATCTCAGTGTGCAACTTGAGAAGTTAAGCTCTGAAGGATACATTTCAACAGAGAAGAGCTTCCGCAACAAGCGCCCGCTGACAACCTGCAGGATCACCCCGAAGGGGATCGCGCAGTTTGACATCTATGTCAGGGCTATAGAGACGTACCTCAGACCACCAAAATAAAATCCGGTTGCTTCGCATAAGAAGCAGCCGGATCTTTTATGCTCCCTTCCCTGGCGGAGCCTTCAGGGGAAAACCGTTAAGCTAGTCGACCTTCCTGATCGATCCTGCCCCTGAAACATCCTGGTCGACATCTGTGGGCGAGCCTTTGTATTTCACACTGCCTGCTCCTGAGATTTGTGCGTGCAGCTTTTTTGAAACGTTGATCTGCGCATTCCCGGCTCCGCTGATATCAATATCATAGTTTTCGGCCAGGAGATCATATCCGAAAATATCGGAAGCACCTGAAAGGTCCATGCTCACATCAGTTGCGGATCCTGAAAATCTCAACTTGGTTGCCCCGCTGCAATCGAGCCTCAGTTTCTGAACAGCAAGATCCATTCTGGCATCGGAGGCACCGGAACCGTCAATGCTTAGTTCAGGAACGGTGATGCGGCCATCGGTCTTCACATTTACCGCGCCACTCATATCGATCATTTTCAGGTCTTTTACGGTAATATAAACCTTAAGAACTGTTGAATGATGGATATCTTTCCTGGTCTCGATTTTCAAGGTATTTCCCTGTACTTCGGTGCGCACAATTGGCAGGAGGTTACGATCGGTTTCAACCGTTACCTCTTCAGTTGCTCCCTGTTTCAGAATAATGTCAAAGGCCCCTGACACATCAATGGAATTAAACGATCCCACTGTTCTTGTTTCCTTAAGCACGTTGCCATCGCCACTGGTTCCACCGATCATCCGGCAACTTGCAAAAAGACTGGTCATCCCGAAAAACAGGCAAATGAACATGGTCATGGTAAAAAATCTGGTTGTTTTCATAGTTTTCAATTTTTGTTGATTTGACGTTGGTTTGGTATTTGGTTACAGTTGAGGCGGACAGGTGGACGGGTGTACGGGTGGACAAGCGGACAAGTGGCCCTGCATTGTTTGCATTCTTGCATTCCTGCATTCTTTACTTTAGTTTGACGTTTCCAAACTCACTGCGCACATTCACCCTGGCAACGGGCGTTTCAGATCCTCCAATGGTGGCCTTGTAGATATTTTCAGTCGGGGAGGTTGAACGGAGAGAGAATTTGGCCTTATCGGCAGGGAAATCCAGGTTGCAGAATTTAAGTTCTGCATCGAGGTTGTATTTTGCCTGTTCTGCAAGTGCGATTGTTACATTGCCATATTTGTTCCGGACATTTATACTGGTAAAATCGGCCGGCATTTCGTGAACCCTGCAGCTTCCATACTGGATGTCAAGGTTGAGGCTCTGATCTATCCGCTGGATATCGATATCCGAGAATTTCGACTTGCTGTCGACGGCCGACGAATTTTCCATATTCAGTCGTCCTCCTTCAAACACAACATTGAAGGCAACGATTTTTTCAGCATCGAGGTTTGAATATTTTGAATCCAGGCGCAGGCTCCCGGCATAATCAAGGTGCATGTCAGAATATTTCAGTGAAACTACAGCCCCTTTGATCCAATTCACCCGGGCTTTACCGAACTTGATATCGAGGACGTTGTCTGAATTGTCGAGTTTTTTCGCCTCAAGGTTACCATACCCTAAACTGATCCTGGTTCTTCCCTGGGTTTCATTCACAAAAATATCTCCGAATTTATTTGTTAGGTCAAGGTTGATCGAGACCGGCATACTCACAATATAATCGATTGAAAATTTTCTTTTACCTGCACCCCCAGCCTCCTGGAAGTTTGTGATGGCTTTAACGGCAGTGGGAGAATCAGTGAAATCAACGGCGATGTGTTTGAACAATTTATCTGCCTCCTCCTGGTCTGAAGCCGTGACCATCATGGTAACTTCAACGGAGAGGAGGTTCTTATCCCAGTTTGTGCATTGTATCTTGCCAAACCTGTTGTTAATCGTAAGTATTGCATCGGTGTTGACTGCAAACTCCTTTTTTATCACCCTGGTGAACTCGGAATGTGCCTTTACGCCTTTGATCCCAAGGAGAAACAGGAACATCAGGGTGAAGATTGTTATTTTTAGCAATGTTTTCATAATTTTTGGATTTTTTTGGTTACTTCTGTTGAGAAACACGGGAAATGATCGTATTCAGCACTGATTCCTTCATCTGCTGGTTCTGGATGATGGCATCGAGAATCCGCTCATTTCCAGGATTGCCATCAAGCAGTTTCTTTAATTCAGCCGTTGCGGCATCAAGGTCCCTGATCTCCCTGACGGCTGTTTCACTGATGCCACCCGGTTCATGTTGCGCGGCTGCCAGTTTATTCAATGTGGTCAATTGCGTATCTGTTTGGTTGCTATAATATTGAACAGCCTGCCTGATTTCGATGGGTAGTTCAGCACGCTGTTCCCGGGATGCAAAGCGATGGCTTATTTCACGGCTGGCCATATCGAATACCAACACGCTAACGGTAATCATCAGCAGGATTATTGCTGCGATCTTCAGCATCAGTGATGGGCGGAAGGCTGATCCGGAGGCCACGGGATGACTGGCCAGGCGGCGTTCAAACCGCTGAAAATGGCCGGGATAGGGTTCGGTAGAATCGATCTCATCCCTATGGTCAACGATGAATTTTTCGAGGTCTTTCATGATCAATTTGCACTAAATACATTGTTAATACTGTTTTTCTTCAACAAATCCAGCAATTTTGTCCGGGCACGTGAATACCGGGTGCGTGAAAGCTGATTCGAGATGTTGAGGATCGAAGAAATTTCTTCATGATCATAACCTTCGAGGAGAAATAGCGTGAGTACAACCCTGTAATCTTCTGTAAGTTGCGAGATGGCCAATTTAATTTCAGCTACCCTGAAGAGAATCTCCTCCTCGATGTTCACCTCCTCCACATCCGTGATGTCGAAGTCACCTTCGTCAATGGATATGGTATCTTTCAACTTCCTCAGGAAATCAAGCGAACGGTTTATAACGATACGCTTTAACCAGGAACCAAAACTGCCTTCGCCCGTATAGCTGTCGAGGCGTTGAAACGCATCAAGAAATGATTCCTGCATGATGTCTTCTGCCTCGGCGCTGTCGTTTACTATTCTCAGGCTTGTATTGTACATGGCTTTATAGTAGCGTTTATAAATTTCAAACTGCGCTTTCCGGTCGCCGATGCGGCACGCGTCGATAAGTTCCTGATGGATATTGATAAATTTACCTTTCAAACTCCCGGATTTTAGCAAAAGGACTCAGCTGTTTTTGAAATGTTACACGCTTGTGAAATAAAAACTGAATTATAGCTGCAAAGATATGTTGAATCCTGACGGTTTTGGACCGGCAGAGCCCCCCCGAAAGCCTTATTCCTTTGGTATACTTCGACTGTTTGAGTTTGCAAAAAAACAAACTCAAACGCTCAGTATAACTGGAAACAAAGGTGTAATTTTGCGTATGATGAAAAAGATTCGCCTGCCGGTTTATTTTTATGCCCTCACGGCCATGCTTCTCTGGGGCATGTCGTTCATCTGGAGTTCCGTTCTCCTGCAATACTATGAGCCTGTAACCATTATTTTTATCAGGTTGGTCATATCATCGGCGCTCCTTTATGCTTTTATGTTCGTATCCGGTCAAAAGGTAAAACTGGAACGAAAAGATTTTTTCCTTGTTTTTCTTTCCGCCCTGTTTAACCCCTTTCTGTATTTCCTTGGTGAAAATTACGGATTAAAATACTCAACACCAACAATTTCCGCGGTGATCATTGCTACAATCCCCCTGTTTTCGCCTGTGATTGCCTACATTACCTTCAAGGAGAGGCTGACGCCCATCAATTTTATCGGCATTGCCATTTCATTTTGCGGGGTGATTCTGATGCTTGTCACCAGGTCATTGTCACTGGTAGCTGATGTCCGGGGTGTGATTTTCCTTTTTGGAGCCGTCTTTGCGGCCTTGCTCTATTCTGTTACGTTACGGAAACTCACTGAGAATTACTCCGCCGTATTGCTTGTCGCAACACAAAACCTGATCGGCGTTTTCCTTTTCATGCCTTTTTTCGTGATTTTTGAACTTAAAACCACCATCGCGGTGACCGTAACCGCAGAAGTCGTTACTTCGATGCTCCTGCTTGCCATCCTTGCTTCATCGGTATCTTTCGTATTCTTCGCCCATTCGGTCAAATTGCTCGGAATGAGCAAAACCAACATATTCTCGAACCTGATTCCAGTATTCACGGCAATTTTCTCCTATTTTCTTCTTTCTGAATCCTTTTCACCGCAAAAGATCGCCGGAATCGGGCTGGTGATCAGCGGGGTTTACCTTTCTGAACGGTCGAAGAAACGGATTTAGTTCTCTCTTATTTTCATACCTTTGTGGTTACAATAAAGTCCAGATTTCATGATTTTCAGACCTGAAAAACTCAAGATTAAAGACCAGAGGATGAAACCCTTCATCGATTCTGATGAACTGTGGGGCTACATCCATGCTACGCCGGCTACCAAAGAACGTGTCAGGGAAGTTATTGCAAAATCACTTGGTAAAAACAGGCTTACCCTGGAAGAGACTGCTGTGCTCATTAATGCCACCGACCCTGACCTGATTGAGGAGATCAAACAAGGTGCACGGACACTGAAAGAAAAGGTTTACGGGCAACGGATCGTGCTTTTTGCTCCATTATATGTCGGGAACCTTTGTACGAATAATTGTGCTTATTGTGGTTTTAAAGCATCCAACCAGCAGGTGAAGAGGATCACACTCGATGAAGATGATCTTATTGCCCAGGTCAAAGCGCTGGAGGACAGCGGCCAGAAAAGGCTCATCCTGGTTTTCGGGGAGCATCCCCGTTATGACGCGAAATTTATCGCAGATTCAGTCAGGACGGTGTATTCCGTTAAAAGCGGCCGCGGAGAGATCCGCAGGGTAAATATCAACGCCGCCCCGATGGATATTGACGGGTTCAGAATCATTAAAGATTCGAAGATCGGCACCTACCAGGTTTTCCAGGAGACCTATCATGAGGAAACCTATGGGAAGGTCCATCTCGGAGGCATCAAACGAAACTTTGAATGGAGACTCACTTCGCTCGACCGTGCCCAGGAAGCCGGCATCGACGATGTGGGTATAGGGGCTTTGTTCGGACTCTACGACTGGCGGTTTGAGGTGCTGGGACTGGTTCGCCATACGAACCATTTTGAGGCAGTTTACAATGTAGGTCCCCATACGATCTCATTTCCCCGCATACAGTATGCATCACAGCTGAACATCGACAAATCCCACATGGTGACTGATGCAGAATTCACGCGGCTTGTCGCCATTCTGCGCCTTGCAGTGCCGTATACCGGACTGATCCTGACTGCCCGGGAATCGGCCGCTATCCGGGATGAAATCATGCAATTCGGCGTTTCCCAAATCGACGGCGGCACGAACATTGAATTGGGCGGGTATTCAAAGAAAAAAGATAACCTTGACCAGGACATTGACATGGAACAGTTCCAGATCAATGACAACCGCACCCTGAACGAGATCATGGATGAACTGATCGACAAGAAATACATACCCTCCTTTTGCACGGCCTGTTACAGGCTTGGCCGCACAGGCGAGCACTTCATGGAGTTTTCCGTTCCCGGGTTCATCAAACGCTATTGCCAGCCTAACGCGCTCCTGACCCTGGTTGAATACCTCGAAGATTATGCTCCGGCCGAAACCAAATTAAAAGGCTATGAACTAGTCAGTGAAAAACTGGGCGAGATCGAAGATACTGCTTTCAGAGAAAACCTGAGCGGTAAAATTGAACAACTTAAAAACGGAACACGTGACCTTTATTTCTGAAAAAGCATCCCATGAAAGAGATCAGAATCATCGGTTTATTGATCACCGACCGCATTAAAGAAGCCGGGCTGACGCAGCAGACACTGACAAAATATGCCCACGTAATAAAGTCGAGGCTGGGGTTCCACGAAGTATCGGAGGATGTGTGCAGCCGTGTAGGTGTCATCATCCTGCAGCTGGCAGGCGACCCGGCAGAATGCAACAAGCTCGAACAGGAACTGGGCCTTATCGGCGGTCTCGAAATTCAGCGGATGGTCTTTGGTTTATAACCGGCACGGGATGAGGGAACAGTTCACCAGGAACCAGAAAGAATTTCACCAGCACTACATGATATCTTCCCTGCCAGGGATGAGGATGGGGTTGATTTTCACCATGGTCATGTTTTTCTGTTTCGTGCTTTTCAATACTTTTTTTTTCAGGGATGCGCCGGAAACGCAGTTTTATAACAGGTTCTGGATTATTTCGCCATTCATCATCATCTCCCTTGGTGTAACATATTTCAGGCGACTTTACAAGTGGCTGCATCCCATCTACATCTTACTAAACCTCGGGATTTGTTTTGTTGTTTATTTTGTTGGCGCTACGTCGGGCTATTCCGAACCTGGCTATGAATATTACTTTGCGTGGGTCATGCTTGTGGTGATCGGGCTGTTCGTTTTCTACAGGATGCCTTTCAGGTCACTTGTCATTATTGGTTTGCTGCAGGTTGCAGCTTTTATCATGGCATGTATTTCCAATGGCTTTTTTGCCCATCGGCCGATCATTTTCTTCAGCAACTTGTTTTTCATCATTGCCATGTATTCCATTGGGTTTATCATGGCCTTTACCCTGAGAAAGCTCAACTGGAGAAACTTCATGCACCAGAGAACGCTTGCAGAAAACAACTTGAGACTTAAGGAGGAGATCATGGAGCGCAAACATGCGGTGGAAGCGTTCCAGCTATCTGAAATCCAATACCATAACACCCTGAATTCCATACCCGACCTTATACATGTTGTTGATCGTGATTTTAGGGTGGTCATCATCAATGCGGCATTAAAAGACACCCATCACAACATGGGGCTTCCAGAGGATGTAATCGGAAAACATATTCTGGATGTATACCCATTTATGAATACTGCCGGTATCAGTGAGCTCCATGATATTTTTGAAAGCGGGACCATATCCATCAATGAATTGCAAATACCCATTGATGGGACAACCCGGTTTATGGAAAACCGCAAAGTCCCCATCTTTAGGAATAACAAGGTAGTTCAGGTCATGACCATTCTGCGTGACCGCTCAAAAGAAAGAGAAGTTGACGAACTGAAACAACGCAACGCTGAACAAAAGGGGATTATGCTGCGCGAGATCCACCACAGGGTCAAGAACAACCTGACCATTGTGATCAGCCTGCTTGATCTCCAGCTTCGCAGCAACGCCAATCCTGAACTAAGGCGTATTATCACAGATATTGAAATGCGCATCCGTTCAATGGCCCTGATCCACGAACACCTCTACCGTTCTGAGAACATTGACCTTATTCCATTGGCATCATATATTCATTCCCTTGCGACCATCATATCGAGTGCATTCAGCGGGCACCGGATTACCCTGATAACCTCGCTGGATGCTGCAGAAGTAAGCATTGAAACCGCGCTGCCCATAGGACTCATTGCAAACGAATTGCTGACAAATGCCTATAAATATGCTTTCCCTGGTAGCATGAACGGGGAAATAGAAATCCACCTGAAGCAGGATGCTGATGAAATGTTCACGCTCACCGTCAGTGACAACGGAGTTGGGTTGCCTGATTCGTTTACGCTGGATTCTGAAAATTCACTGGGGATGTTTATTGTAAGGCTTCTGGTGGAGCAATTAGACGGAGCCCTTGAAATCGACAGAGAACAAGGTACTTCATTTATTATAAGATTCAAAAACCTGGTTGTGAAAAAACTAAATACCCTTTGATACAATGATAACCAAAGAAATCTGGATTCTCGGCATTCATATCACCGACAGGGTGAAGGAAGTTTCAGATATTCAATCCGTTCTGACCAAATTCGGATGTACCATTAAAACCCGTCTCGGGTTGCATGAAGTAAAGGAAGATTTCTGCGCCCGCAGCGGGCTTATCCTTCTCGAACTCACCGGCAGCAGAGAGGAGTTTATCAAACTGGAGAACGAACTGCTGAAGATCGGCGGGCTTGATGTAAAAAAAATGGTATTCGCCGAATAATCCATCCCAACGATGTCATCTGCGGCGTTAAAATGCACCCCCTACAGGGGTGTGATGGCGGGGTGCCATATCTACAGGAAATGTCATCCCCTACAGGGATGATCAGACAGAAAGAAGGAATTAACAATACTACGCTAATTTTTCCGGGATTTTCAAATATTTTCCCCACCAGCCTGCTCTTCACCACGTCCCACGTCCCTCGTCCCTCGTCCCTCGTCCCTCGTCCTTCGTCCCTCGTCCTTCGTCCCTCGTCCCACGTCCCTCGTCCTAAACGAGCGTAACCCTGGTTCCTCCGTTGTCGATGCCGAGCATGGTGGTTTTCGTGATGATCGTATCTTTCCCCGAGTGCTCAACGAAATGGATAGCTGCCTTGACTTTGGGGCCCATGCTGCCATCGGGGAACTGGCCCTCGTCGAGGTAGCGTTTGGCTTCGGCAATGGTCATGCGGTCGAGCGATTTTTCCTGCGGAGTGTTGAAATTAATACAAACTTTAGGGACATCGGTCAGGATGAAAAATTTGTCGGCGTTAATTTGTGAAGCAAGCAAGGCTGAGGCCAGGTCTTTATCGATCACTGCATCTATGCCCTGCAGTTTGTTTGGGGCCACATAAAAAACCGGGATACCGCCTCCTCCAACGGCAATGGCAATTTGCCCGCCGCGGGCAATTTTCTCGATGGTTTTTTTATTGATGATGACGAGTGGTGTCGGCGAGGCAACCACTTTGCGCCATCCGCGTCCGCGGGGGTCTTCCCTGAAAAACGCCCCGGTGTCCTTTGCCATCGCATCGGCCTCTTCCTTTGAATAATAGGGACCTACAGGTTTGGTAGGTTTTTTAAATGCGGGATCGTCCTTATTCACAAGCACCTGCGTGGTGATGGTGATGATGTCGCGTTCCATGTCGTGAATTTCCAGAACGTTCTTCAACTGCTGTTCTATGATATATCCTATAAAACCTTGCGAATAGGCAACGCAAATATCGAGTGGCATCTCAGGGATACCGAACATTTTAAATCCCGCCGAATTGGCGAGCATAATGTTCCCGACCTGAGGCCCGTTGCCATGGGTGATGACGATATTGTAATCGCGCTTGAGCAGTTTTACCAGGCTTTCGGCCGTGGCATTTGCATTTTCCTCCTGTTCATCGATGGTACCTTTTTGATCCCCGCGTAAAAGAGCGTTTCCGCCAAGGGCTACAACAGCTAATTTTTTCATACTTCAAAATTCGTTAATCAATATTCGATATTCATTTTCCAGGGTTTTCCCGACAATCAGCAAATTTAGAAATTTTTCCCGATCTTTAAGTACCTTCGCATCCTGATGAAACTACAGAAAAAAGCCTATTTATTTGCCTTTGCAGCCATCGCATGCTGGTCAACCATCGGTTCGGCCTTTAAACTCTCGTTGCGTTTTCTCAGTCCTGTGGAATTGTTGTTTTATTCATCGTTCACTGCATGTACAGTTCTGTTTGCGATCATGCTGGTGCAGGGCAAGATTGGGCTGTTGACGTCGCTGACCCTGAAACAAACCACACATTCCGCCCTCCTCGGGCTGTTAAACCCGTTTCTTTATTATGTTGTGCTTCTTAAAGCCTATGAGGTTCTTCCTGCACAGGAGGCAGGAACCCTCAATTACATCTGGCCACTGATCCTGGTGTTGCTTTCCATTCCCCTGTTAAAACAGAAAATCAGCATGATGAGCATATTAGCCATCCTTGTGAGTTTTGCCGGGATCATCATTATCGCCTCCCACCCTGACGGGGTCCTCCACCCTGACGGGGTCCTCCACCCTGACGGGGTCACCCACCCTGACGGGGTCCTCCACCCTGACGGGGTCACCCATGCAACAGGCGTTATCCTGGCCGTTGGCAGCGCGGTTTTCTGGGCCCTCTATTGGATATACAACATCAAAGATAACCGCGAAGCAGTAAGCAAACTGTTCCTGAACTTCTGTTTTGGCTTTCTTTACACCCTAGTTGCAATCGTTGCCACAGGAAAATTCCGGATTCCCGCCTGGCCAGGCATTGCGGGGGCCGTTTACATCGGTTTTTTTGAAATGGGCATCACCTTCGTCCTCTGGCTGAATGCCCTGAAATTTTCTTCCACAACAGCCAAGGTTTCAAACCTGATCTACCTCTCCCCTTTCATCTCCCTCATCATTATCCATTTTACCGTTGGGGAGACGATTTACTTATCAACTGTGGTCGGACTGGTGTTCCTGGTAACAGGCATTCTCCTTCAGCAGTACCTGAAACGATGACCTGCCGACTGACTTCCTCAGAGAAATAAACTTCCACTGCCGCCATCACTAATCCTTGCAAATCTGCCTGAGCAGCTTTTTGTCTTTTGATTCAAAACAATCCGACTTCTTAATTGCCTTAACAATCGGACAAATTTCCTTTGCAATTTTATCGCGGTACTCTGCAGATTTCACTTTGCCATAGCGATCGAGCAGATGACAAAACTCCTTCTTCTGTATTTCGACCATTGAAACCAGGTAGGCAGCCGAATCAAACTCTGCTGCATTCTGTGGAATATTCATAAGGTCAGCTGCTGCCCTGTTGAGGGCAACCATCCCCCCGTTCTCCGACAGGTACTTATCATACCATGCATGGCCACTTAACAACAGGATTTTTGCCGAATCCCAGGGCTTTCTTTGCATGTACATTGAACAATAGCGTATCAGGGAATCATTGCTGCGGTGAAGCGAATCTTTATTTGTTTCAAATGTGCTGTATACCAACGCCATCTGTCGGGTAAAATCGGGCATGATGGTATCCAGGTTATAATGCTGCATGGCACGAAGGTCCCGGTATGTCATCATTATATCTTTCCCCCCCCGCTGTGTCGCTTTCCTGTACATTTGGTAGGTTAGTCCGGCAATGGTTCCTTTCAGCGTGTCCTTCCCGTCGAGGGCTGGCAACAGTCGGTAAGCCTTCATGTAATCATCAAGCGCCGGCGTAAGGTCATCAGGATTGACGCGCATCTTCAGTTTTGCCCTGAAATAATAAACCACCGGTTTAAGACTGTCAACCCTGATCGAATGATTGAACGCAGCCAATGCGTTCGGGAGACTGTCAAGATACTCCTGGCAGATACCATAATAAAAGTATGCATTGCCGGTCAAATCACGACTTGGCTTCATTAATATTGAGCTGCTGAAATAGTTATTTGCCTTGCCATATGACTTGTACATAAACGAGGCAAAGCCCGCTTTGTAAAGCATATCGGCATCTTTTTTTAATGCAAGATAGATATCAAAATGCTCAATCGCCTTAGGCCAGCTCACTTTATCCGTTTCTGCAAGCTTATAGAAAGTTTCGCCAAACAGTTTCTCAGCCAGCAGGCGATTCCCTGTAAAATGAAGGTCCATGCTCATGTTACGGAGTATCTCCATAACATCCAGGTATCTTTTATTGGCATACAACACCATGGCTGTATCCAGCTTGCCGGCTTCCATGATGGAATCAGCAAGCAAGTGATCATCCAGTTTTTTCTGCTCCATTTTCCAGCCGTCCATCAGACTGTTGTATCTTTCCTGGCGCGCCGGGTAATAGGCCGTCCGGTTTACGTTATGGATCAACCCCGCCATTTTGGTGATCACCATTGAATCGGCCCCCATGGCAAAAAGCCATCTGCCGGCGTATTTATCTGCAACCAGTTCTGATCCGATGTTGGTTGAATCCATATGCAGGGTATGCATGTTGAAGATATGCCCCATTTCATGAAGGATTACCCCGCAAATAACCAGTGAATCCCCGGCCCTGACAAGTTTTGCCAGCGTATCAGGGTTATAATAAAGGTAACAGTCTATGTCACTCCCACGCAACACCCTGTTCTCGGCGAAGGTTGGCACGGAAGCCCCGACGACATTGAGTTTCTCGGTAAATTTCTCATTCTTCAGATGGTCGCACACCTTCCAGATAAAGTGATCAATATCGGGATCCCGCATAAAATAGGTGATTGCATTGGGGTTGATGATCCCGTCGTACGCCAAGGGAGGCGAGTTGGTCTTGCTCAGGAGCGGTATTTTAACAACCGGTTTGTACAAGGATAACTTCCAGCAATCGATCGGCTCAATGGGGTAATAATCATTGATGTCACTTTTAGCCGGCAGGAACTGCAGTCTTAAAATTTCGCCGCAGCTGCCTCCCTGGCTTTTTGCATCAGCGTAACTAAGGGTATCCGGCTTTTTATCGTTGTTATAAATAAACTTTACCCGGCAGCGCCTGGTATAATCCAGGCTTCCATCCTGAACTGAAACCCCGTCGAGTTTGATCTGTGCACGGGGACACAGGTGCAGGAATAAGATGCAGGCAAATATAATGGGAAGTCTAAACTTCCTCGCTGCTGAATTTTGCATACAGAATCAGGTTTAAAATGATAATGAGGGCTGAAAAAACAATAAGCATATAGATGGTGTTTAACCTCGAATCGATGATCCAGTTAAATCTGTTTGACTTCATCAGGAAAATTTTCTCCTGCTCGGTAGTCTGGTACAGATTCATAGGTAAGTCAGGTGTGTTTGTAATAAGTTCAAGGATGATGTTGCTGCCTGGAGGCATGTTTACCTTCCTGAAACTGGCCTTGGTCCCATATACCTCCGGATCGGCAAAATCGCTTCTGACCAGCGAACTTGTTTGAGCAAATCCCATGATCACACGGTCATCCCCTTTAAATTTAAAGGTCAGGTCGATATTTTTTAAATAATATTTGGAGATGTTGCGGAAGGTGACTGTAGATTTGTAAAATTTATTGTTTCCGTCAATTTTGATTCCGCAGATATTTTTAATGAGGTGGATCAGGTTGTCCATGCTCGATTTACACTGGGGACAGGGATTGTCGGTAAAACTGCCCTGGTTCGATTGCATAGTCTTTCCATAATCTCCGACGAGGATATCACTCAAAGTTATAACCTGGAAGTCATGGTCATATTTAACGATGCACATATCCTTGTACTCATTGAGCAGGTTCGTAACAAGAAACCCGATGATCGCAAATAAAACAGTAAGCAGGTAAGGCAGCCGTTCCATCATGACAAGCGACCTGAAGGTCTTCATCATCGACCGGCGGTTGCTGGTCCACAAATCGGTCCTGTGTTCACTCCTGAAGGTATTGTTGGTTATCTTTCCCAGTATTTCCCGGCGAAGTACGGGATAGAGGTTCACCGAGCTGAGGGTGTCGGCCAGGTCGATCAGTTTGATCAGCAACATCCTGAAATCATCCGGCCAGACTTCAATCACCTGGTTCACATCATTGTAAAAAGGCCCGAACCGGTCGGCAATACCCAAATCACTTTTTTGAACCTTTTCAGTATCCATCAATCCTTGCAGGACCAACTGGATACCTTCCTCCGAAAGTTCAGTAAAAACAGTAATCAGGTCGCCGATCCGGTCGGGCGAAATTCTTTTACTCACCAGCACAATCAGCCGGTCGATCGCCTTGTCGATTGCCGGATTGCGCGTGTCGCTATAAAGGCGGTATAATTGCATGTGAAACAAAATCCGCAGGAGAAAGAAAAGGCATTGATCATCAAGCCGGATAATATCCATTCGATGGTATTCCATCCGGCTGAATCTTTCAAGAAATGTTATTACATCATCCGCTATGACTTTTCCGAAGTTCATTTTATTCACCTCTTCGGGGGTAATTTTCATGTTGCTCGTAATTAAGTGCAATGACAAATAGTAATGTAAAAGTATGACATTTTACGTATGAAGTCAAGTTTAAACAATAAAATAACCTAACCTTCACCTTGTTTCTTTAAAACTTTCACCAGGATGCATGCCATGGATCAACAATAATACTATTGGTTTTCCAGTGACAGCCGGATTTTTAATAACTTTGGCTGACTATTCCTGGTCAAGAGAAATAACCTTCCACACCTCACGCGCACTGACCATTGCGGTGCGGCAAACTAAAAATAACCCATATGCAGCTAAAAGACCTCGTAAAAAGAATCGCAGCAGTAACCTTGTTCCTTCTTATTCTCCAACCAGTTTTCAGCCAGGAGAACTTTGTACCCGGATACCTCATCAGGCTGAACGGCGACACGTTGCGCGGATTTGTCGACTACCGCAACTGGTCGTCCAACCCGGATCAAATATTTTTCAGACAAAGCCCCGGCGCCCCCAAATCAGCTTTTACACCCTTGAGCATCCTGGGTTTCAGCGTACTTGATGAAGAATACACAGGGGCGATCGTTGAAACCGAAATCAGTTCGGCAAACATCAATAATTTCGGACACGAAAGGGAACTGCAGATACAGACTGATACCACATTCCTTCAAATCATGGTGAAAGGGGCAAAGAGCATAAGCTATTACAGGACCAGCACAGGGAAGGAACAATTCTATGTCCGCCAGGGACCCTCCTGGGAATTACTTGTCTACAAAAAATACCTTCAGTATCAGGACGGCCAGACGCTGATCGGCGAGAATAAAAAATTCGTAGGCCAGCTTACCATTTACCTTCGCGACTGCCCTGAACTCCAGCTGAAGATCAATCAAACCGGTTACCAGAAAAATAGCCTTGAAAACCTGTTTCTTGCCTACTACAAATGTACCGGGTCGGCTATCAGCTTCCATAAAAAAACGGAAAAGACAACGTTGGAAATTGGTGTCATGGCTGGTTTGTCGGTGACATCGGTCAATTTCACCAGCAGCAGTTTCCCTCAGCTTGTGAATGCAAAATACCCCAATTCCGAAAATTTCACGGCCGGGGTCGCCTTTGATATCATCCTGCCGCGAAACCATGGCAAATGGTCCATTTGCAACGAGCTGGCATTCTCCTCCTTTAAAACCAGCGGCCAGTATGCCGACAAATACCAAACCACCTATACGACCCTGGGGTTTTCATACCTGGAGATGAACAACATGCTGCGTTTTAAATATCCTTTGGGGAAGGTTGCAATTTATCTGAATTCCGGGATATCAAACGGATATGCCATAACCGTGAAGAACTACAAAAAAACGGTTTCCCTCTTTGGGCCGCAAACGGTTGAAGAAGCCAATGCCATCAATGGACCCAGGAAGTGGGAACTGGGTTTCCTCGCGGGGCTGGGGGTTAAATTTCACCGGTTTTCCCTCGAGGGCAGGTATGAACTGACCAACGGAATCGCCGACCAGGTCGTTCTGAAATCATCGGTGAACCGGGTTTATATCCTGCTTGGTTTCCGTTTCTGATTCCTGCGGAAAGTCATTACAAGCAACAGCCCGGCCAGGCCTCCCAGGGCGATCACGCCATAAACCGCGGCCAAAACCAACGTGGGCAGGGGAACTCCATGGGAATGCGTTGGCGTTTCCGGCGGCATCAGCATGAGCGGCCCGATGATGATCACCGCCAGTGATGCTGCAGGTACCAGAATTTTGGGCAAAAGTTCTGCGATCTGCCTTGCAAGCGGCTTTGGCAGCCCGGAAGTCTTCACGTTGAACCTGCGCAACCGCAGACTGTTGGTAACCACGAAGATCGAACTGAATGCCATGGCCCCGGCGGCAAACATGGGCATGAAAAGCCCGGAAACAGCGATGGGGATGAGTGCAACGTTATAGAAAAGTGCCCAGATGAGGTTCTGGACGATCGTCTGGAAAGTACCTCGTGACAGCGTGATAGCATGCCCTACGCCACGCAGGTCCCCGCTTATGAGGGTAATCCCTGCTGCGGCCATGGCCACGTCGGCCCCGGTGCCTATGGCAATCCCCACATCAGCCTGTGCGAGTGCCGGCGCATCGTTGATGCCATCACCCACCATGGCCACAACTTGTCCCGGCGAACCTTCCTGACCGGTCTGTAACCTTTTGATCTCGTTGGATTTTCCTCCGGGCAACACCTCCGCGATGACAGTTTCAATACCCACCTGCCGGGCAATGGCTTCAGCGGCGTTGCGGTTATCTCCGGTGATCATGATGACCTTCAGGCCCAGCTCGTGCAGGGTCGCAATGGCCTCCCGGGAGCCCTCTTTCACGGTATCAGCCACGGCAATGAGCCCGATTGCACGAATGGTTTCAGATAAGGAGGCGGCTTCCCTGGTGCTGGTTGGCGTCGCGATCTCCCCGGCAGCAATGATCATCACGGTTTTTCCTTCGGTCTGGAGCCTGAGGATATCCTTTTCGAGGGAGACAAGATCAATCGCTTCAAGCTCCATCATCCGCGGGTTGCCAATGACAAGAGCAATGCTGTCAATCGTGGCGCGCACCCCCAGTCCGGCTACCGCCTTGAAATTTACCGGCTCCGTGAGTGACAGTCCTTTCGCTTGTGCAGCTTTTACAATGGCCCTGCCCAGCGGATGTTCCGAACCCTGCTCGGCGGAGGCAGCCATCTGTAAAAGAGCATCCCTGTTAATCTCTTTCAACGTTACAATATCCGTCACTTCAGGCTCGCCCCGCGTGATGGTGCCGGTTTTATCGAGCACTACGGTCGTAACGCGGCCTGCCCGTTCGAGGGTTTCGCTGTTTTTTAACAGGATACCGTTCTCTGCCCCCCGGGTTGTTCCGACCATAATGGCCGTGGGTGTTGCCAGCCCGATGGCGCAGGGGCATGCGATGACCAGCACTGCAATGGCGTTCATCATGGCTGCCGGCCATCCGCCATGGCCGAAAAAGGTCCAGCCGAAAAAGGTCAGCAACGCAATGCCCACAATTACCGGGACGAAATACCTGCCGATCTCATCCGAAAGTTTCTGGATCGGGGCTTTACTGGCCTGTGCCTCCTGCACAAGCCTGACGATCTGGGCCAGGGTGGTGTTTTTCCCGATCCGGGTGGCTTCAAACCTGATCATTCCTTCGCGGTTGATGGTAGCCCCAATCACGTCATCGCCGGGTCCTTTGCTCACGGGCATCGATTCGCCGGTGATCATCGATTCCTCAAATGCTGACCTTCCTTCGCTGATGATGCCGTCGACCGGAACCTTTTCGCCCGGGCGGACGACGATCGTGTCGCCTACAACAACATGGTCGATATTAATTTCAACTTCGACACCATCCCTGAATACCCGGGCAGTTTTAGACCGCAACCCCATGAGGGCTTTCAGGGCCTCGGAAGTTCTTCCCTTGGCGCGGGCTTCGAGGTATTTCCCCAGCCGGATCAGGGTGATGATGGCTGCCCCGGTTTCGTAAAAAACATGTGGACTATCAATAACGCCAATGGTTACGAGCAGGCTGGAAAAATATGCCACTGATGAACCCAGCATAATCAGGACATCCATGTTGGCGCTGCCTGCCCGAAGGCTTTTGAAAGCCCCTGCATAGAACTGCCAGCCGACCACAAACTGCACGACGGTGGCCATCAGAAGCATGGCCATCTGGTCGTTTTTAAACCCGGCAAGATTGAAATCACGCATCATACTGAAGATAACCAGCGGCACTGTAAATACCAATCCGATGACGAGCAGCATTTTCTGCTGACTGAGTATCTTTGACCGTACCCTGGCCTCCACATCTTCAAAGTCTTCGGTTTCACCAGCCTGCACCGGGTCAAATCCTGCATGGTGCATGACGGAAGCAAGTGCGGCAATCCCGGTCATGCCGGGAATAAACTCCACGGCTGCACGCTCCGTGGCAAAACTGACGCTGGCCGACAATACCCCATCCTGTCTGAGCAATAGTTTTTCAAGCGAAAGCGCGTCAGCATTGTCGTGCAACCCAACGATGGGCAGGTCAGTTTTACCGATGGCTATCCCGAATCCGATATGTCTCACGCAATCGATGATATCCTGTTCATTGAGGCTGGCCGGATCGAAGGTTGCAGTAAGCTTTTCACCCGTGAGATCAACATTCACCTCGCCGATTCCGGGAAGTTTCCGCACATTCCGTTCAATATTGGCCGCACAATTGGTGCATGACATGCCGGTGACAGGCATAACCGTATGCTTAACAGTGATCATAGAAGTATCTTAAGGTCGGGGGAAAGTTGCCCGGTTTCATTTTTCTGCCAGTTTCAATATATCTGCAAAATTAGATGTAATAATCAAACCTCCGGTGAAAAGTGCCGCTTTAAAATTTTATTAACCGTAATCATGATTGCTGCCTCACGCATCAGCTCCCTTCGTTGATTCATACCTCACCCCCCTGACCCCCTCTCCGCACGGAGAGGGGGAGA
>CAIWMX010000129.1 GCA_903913885.1 uncultured Bacteroidales bacterium
CCGTGCATTTCTTAGTTCTGACCCTAGATACAAGGAATACTCGCTGTCTTCTCCACAGCAATTCTATGGTTCTGTTATACGATCATGAACAATTTACTTTTATAAAATCTCAAAAAAAATAATTAGCAATAGGAATATTATTAAAGAAGAATCAACTTTTCAGATTAATAAATCCTTAAACTGAATATAATTGGTAACTATTAGCGAACTCGTTGATTACATATGACTTAACCCCGTTAATATAAATTTAATCAATCGAGGAAAGTCAAATATTACTAATTCGAGTATACTGAAGAATTTTACCATTCCCCTTGTTTATGTATCTGTATAATTTAATAAGTGCAGACAAATGAAAACCATTATTTTAGATTTTAATTCTATTGACCTCACTTTAGGCCATATTATTTATAAATATGAGGATACATTTTCTAATATTGTAAAAAAAGATTTTCATGATGATGTAATCCAGCGATTTCATATAGTCTTAAAAGATCTTCCATTTGCAAATAATGGCAGTAAAGTGGAAATTACCTGCCCATTTTGTTATAACAAACTCAAATTATGGTATTCACACAGGCGTATAGGAACTATTGTAGCGAATGCTGAAAATAAAAAGAGTTTAAAAAGATTATATAAAACAAAGAAGGTTGAATCTGCATTTTATGCGATTGTATTTTTGTTAATGGTGCAATGGTTTACATATTTTATTTTTTTAGGTTTTTATGATTTTCATCTTATTAATTTATTTTCTCTAACTATTAATGGTATAATTAGTTCTATGATTATCCCTATTATTTATATTTTTTATAACAAAAAAATTAACAACAAACTTGATAAACTAATAGAGGAAAAAAAAATTCTGGTAATGGACTACAATTCTACTTATGGAAAAGTAGATGATGTAATTGAATTACATGCTATGATATCAGGTCTTCAAATTCTTGATCCTATTGAAAGAAGCAAACATTGCATTATAATTAAGCATGGGGGGCCTTATAATAGAAAGTTATGGATGGAAAATGATGAAGAAAATATAAATGATATAAAAGAAGTATTATATAAAGGACTAACAATACCTTCCATTTACTTAAGTGACTATCTTAAATTGAATTCACATTATGTTGAATTTTAATGCTGATTTTGCCTCGATAAATTCAAAATCCCTGTTGTTTCAAATCCAGTTCCTTTTCTTGTAATTTGTGTTGTGCTTGTACAGTGACGATTATATGCATTGAAAACATTGAATTAAATGTTGTCGCAAATGAAAGTATTAATTTCATTGATTTAACTCTAATGATTATTTAATACTATTTTTTAAATGCCTTCTGTTGGATATTAAATTGTATGTATTACAGTTGTCTATAATATTTTATTTTGGTTAAATTATTCTAAGTTACTTTGTATTTTAATTCATTGGTCATTACTTTTATCTGGCAGATATGTATTTTTGTGGTTTTGGAATAATGATCGCCACATTGTGTTAAACTCGAAATTTCAGCATATATATGCGCATAACCCAATAAAAAGGTGTAAACCTCTGAAGGGTGACTTCTCGGGTAAAATTTACTTGTGTAATTTTGTTCAAGCAGATAATTCTTTATACACTTTGAAGTTCCTTCAGCTATTCTTACTGCTTTAGTCTGTTGTTTTATTGCTAAATTTGCAATTAATGAACGAGACTATAGATATTGGCCCTCTTTATAGTGAATTGCCTAGCGATTTTGCCGATCGGCTGGGTGTTTTTTATACGAACAAGGTTACAATCCAACACAAAAAAGAATGGGGCCAATTTTTCACACCCACTGCCATTGCAAAATTAATGGCATCCTTATGCAATTCGCATGCTAACAGAATAAGGATGTTAGATCCGGGTTGCGGTACGGCAGTGCTGACCTGTGCATTAATCGAATTCTTAACAGATCATAATCCTGATATTGAATTCATTGAACTTATTGCGTATGAGACAGATTCTGATCTTATATTCTATTCTCAAAAAACCTTAAATTATTTGACCAATTGGTTAGATGAGAAAGGTATCAAGTTTATTTATAGCCTTCATCTTCTGGATTTTATTCTCGAAAATGCGTTTGTCTTGATTGATGATATGTTTTCAACTCCCATTGAAGCCTATGATATTATAATTTCAAACCCACCATATTTTAAACTTTCAAAAGAGGATGAACGTACGAAAGCTGCACAAGCCCTTGTAAGTGGCCAGCCCAATATTTATTCCATATTTATGGGGATTGCATCAAAACTTTTGAAGGAAAATGGAGAGTTGATTTTCATCACACCAAGAAGTTTTGCTTCTGGAAATTATTTTAAAGCATTTCGTGAATTCTTCTTTAATACTGTTCAAATCGAACACATACATCTCTTTAATTCTAGAAAGGATACATTCAATCGAGACAGTGTTTTGCAGGAAACTGTTATCGTTAAAGCAATTAAAGCAAAAATAGAAAAAGCAAAACAAGTTGTTGTTTCAGCCTCAGACGGATTAAATGATATTTTTAGTCCCACGATAAAGTATTTTTCTTCTGAAGAACTGATTGACCTTACTTCTAAGGAGAAAATTTTACACCTTCCTACAAACGATAAGGAAGAGGTTGTAATGAGTTTAGTTTCAAAGTGGGGGAATAATCTGATCGATTACCGTATTCAGATTTCAACCGGACCTGTTGTTTCCTTCCGTTCATGGGACTATATTCAAAATAATTACGAAAACGGAACCGTATTTTTAGCTCCTTTGTTTTGGCTACATAATGTGAGCAAAATGTATTTGCAGTGGCCACTTAGTTCAAAAGATAAGGGGCAATACATTAAAGTTGAAAGTGGGTCAATGCCTTTGCTTATCCCAAATAAAAATTATATTTTCCTTAGACGTTTCAGTACTAAAGACGATAAAAGCAGACTAATTGCAGCACCATATTTTTGTAATTATGTGAAGGCAAGTTTTATTGGAGTGGAGAATAAATTGAACTATATTTATAAAATCAAGGGCCATCTAAAAAGAAGTGAAGTCGCCGGGTTATGTGCATTATTGAATAGCGAATTATTTGATACTTACTTTCAGATTTTCAATGGTAATGTCAACGTGAGTGCAACTGAATTACGAGAAATGAGGTTCCCTTCACTTGAAAGTATTAATGAAATTGGAAATATGATCATCCTTTCCAATGACTATTCAATGAGAAACGTAAACAAGGTAATTAACCAATATTTTAAATTAGAAGCCATACTGACACTATATGAGTAAAATTACTGAAGCACAGGAAATTTTGAGGACTTTAGGCCTGCCCCCAGCCCAATGTAATGAGATGTCAGCATTGACTCTTTTAGCCTTGTGCAATATAAAAGAGGATGATATCTGGAATGATTCGACAAGACAGAGTTTAGGCGTGACAAAAGGTGTCATGTCATTTGTGAAAGAAGCTTATAATAAGGAGTATGCACCAAATACGAGAGAAACATTCAGAAGACAGGTTTTGCACCAATTTGTCCAGGCGAGGATAGCAGATTATAATCCAGATAATCCAAGCTTATCTGTAAATAGCCCTAATGCTCATTATGCAATATCGATGGAAGTTTTACACGTCGTTAAAACGTTTAACTCACCTCAATGGGCAGAATCATTTGAACATTTTATTTCTTCAGTAGGAGAACTATCGGAAGTTTACTTAAAAGCTAGAGAAATAAATCAAATTCCAGTAAAACTTGCATCCGGTGAAGTACTGAAATTGTCGGCGGGAAAACATAATGAAGTTCAAGCAGCTATTGTTGAGCAGTTCGCACCAAGATTTACCAATGGTGGTATTTTGCTTTATTTAGGTGATACGGCTAAGAAGGATTTGTATCTGGATGAAAAAACTTTAAAAGAGTTAGGGATTCCGATTGACCAACATAGTAAATTACCTGATGTTATTATCTATGACAAATCACGGAACTGGCTATTCTTGATCGAAGCAGTAACTTCACACGGTCCCGTTACACCAAAAAGAATTGTTGAGTTAGAAGAATTTTTAAAAGATTGTAAAGCAGGCAAAGTCTATGTTACTGCTTTTCCAGACTTCTCTGAGTTCAAAAAACATTCAGCTCAAATTGCCTGGGATACTGAAGTCTGGCTTATGGAAGTTCCAGATCATATGATACACTTTAATGGTGACCGATTCATCGGACCGCGAATTCCTTAAATTTAAACCGGGCACCTTTTTTCTTTTCGATCCCGCCAAAGAAAAAAGTAGCAAAAAAGAAGACGTTGGCCACCGCACTTTATTAAACTCGAAATTTCCGCAAAGTTACCTGCGAAAAATCCGCTAAAAAGCTGTAAAACTGTAAAGGGCGACCTCCTGATGGAACTGTCGCTCTTCGAGTGTATTCATTCCGGAAGGCCGGAATGACCTACACCCATTGACATTATTTATTTTTCTCGGTATTCACCCAAGGCTAAAATTTCATTTTTAACCAGGTGGGCCAGAAACCTAAATAAGACCTGAGGGCACAGGCATCTATCATGAATAATTCACAAATCTATGCAGCCATCACCGAAAAAATCATTGCAAACCTCGAAACCGCCGGAAGCTGGATGAAGCTTTGGCAGGTTCCCTCGCCGGTCAGCATGAACGGGCACTATTACCGGGGCATCAACCGCCTGGTACTTTCTTCCGATCCCTACAAGAGCCGCGTTTATGGCACCTTTCAGCAAATCCGTTCCAATGGCGGCCAGGTACGTAAAGGCGAAAAATCTACCATCGTCGTCTTCTGGAAAAGTTCAATTGAAAAAGATGAGACCACCGGCGAGACTAAAAAGATGTTCCTGCTGAAGTTCTATCATGTCTTTAACTCCGAACAGGCCGACTTTGATGACCAGGGAACCAAGAAAATTGCCGATCTTCAAAACTTGGTTACCGAAAAGGTCAACTCCGAACACCTGGAGGCTGAAGCCATCATCGAAGGTTACGTGGGCCGCCCGGAAATCTGCTATTCAAACAAAGATGACAGGGCATTTTATGCTCCTGTTGCCGACCTGATCTCTGTCCCGGATAAGAAATACTTTACCACATCTTCTGCATTTTATCGCGTTCTAAATCATGAACTTATACATTCGGTTGGACACCCCAAGCGTCTCAACCGCTTTGACGGAATGTCGAACAGCTACGGCGATATTCCATACAGCAAAGAGGAACTGGTAGCTGAACTCGGATCTGCCTTCCTCAGCGGCATTGCACACCTTGACATGGACATCCGTAACTCGGCTGCCTACATCAAAGGCTGGGCATCGGCATTGCGTGACAACCAGAAGTGGATCATGTGGGCCGCCGCCAGGGCTGAGAAGTCTGCCGACTATATCCTGGGCATCGTCCCTGTTATTCCGTCAGAAGAAAAAACCACCTCAGAATTGACCAGCGAAGTGCCCTTTCTGGAGCCGGTCCTGGAAGATTCTCCCTTCTAACTTTTTATCAACCATCACTTGAGCCATCCCGGGAAACCTGGATGGCTTTTTTATTTATCCTAAAACCATATACTTATGAGAAATTATGCAAAGTACGCGGGAGACCCGCGCCAGATCACAGCCAGATTTGCCAGTAAGTGCCACACCTGCGGCAAACCGATCAAAAAAGGTGAATCGATCATCTATTGGCCGAACGGCAAACATGCCGGCCACCTGACCTGTGATGAAGCAGATTACCGTAATTCACTGGCTTCCTTTGAAGATGAAGAAAGGTATAACAGTCAGTATTGCTGATCTTCATTTTCTGGCCGTTCCGGTTCCGATAATCCTCGAAACCGGAACGGTTTTTTTATGCTCGTCAAAATGCCAAGCTCTTGTAGGAAACGTGCTCTCCCTATAATTACCCCTGATCCGGTAATGTTCATTCCTGATATCATTGACTTATTGGTTTTGGATATCGTTTGAGATACGGTCTGTCGCTTTTGGGTGCCTTTTTTGGAGTTTCCAATACCTGGATCTCCTCTAATCCCAGGCTTCAAGTCAGAACATTCCTGCAAACATTGATTTCCCGGGTAATTTTATGATCACGGAATGTATGTCATGGGTATTGTTCGGTGCTGCTGGCATTTTATATCGGTTGAATTTCAGTCCTTCGTTTTGCTCTTCCACGATTGCGTTACCTGGCATTTGATGACTGTGACTTAGTCCAATTCCTATGCTAAGATATTATACCATCCCGGGGTGAAAGTGCTACTCATTCAAGAATTTTCTCGGCATATCCTCAATACTTTGCGGTATTCCAATTCCTTCTTGAGTGCCCCTCTATGGTCTTAATTCATCTTGCATATAAATTTCACCTAAAAAACACAGCCATGAAAAATTTCGTAAAAAACTACATCGGAAAAGGAAAAAAAATCGAAGGCCTTGAAATCATAAAGATCAACCTCAAAATTGAAGATCTCGCAAAGTTCTCACACAAATACAATGACGAAGATTACATTACCCTTGAGATCGCAAAAATGAAAAGCCCTGATAAATTCGGCCATGATTACACGGTTTATGTCAACCGCCTAGAAGAATCAGAGGTCAACGAGCCAGCCAAAGAGAAGGAAACTCCAAAAAAGAAACGCAACACTTCCAAAAAAGCCCTCAAAGACCTCCCCTCAGCAGACATCCCTTTCTAAATCAACCGCCTGATGAAACGAGGCTGACCTTCCCGGATCAGCCTTTTTTTATGGTCGTAAATGATCGTGCCCTTTTTCTTTGAATCAGGCAGGTCAAAGAAAAAGACCGGCAAAAAGAAAACCACAGGATACTTCCACTGTCGCTCAGTATTCACGGGGTGCTTTTTGAAGAAAAAAGCAACCAAAAAGCCAGCGCACTATTACTCAAAATTGGTTGCAAAGTTAAACTCATGAAAATCTTTTTCGCTAAGAGTGACCGCCTGAAGGCACCGTCACCCGTTGGGTTCATTCAGATTTTGAAGGGAAAATCTGACCCGAACTCTTGCTTAAAATTTTCATTCCGTTTTTTACCGGGGCATAAATTTTTTCTTAAACCCAGGCGAGCCAGATGCCTAAAAAAGTCTGCAGGGCAGCAGCGAAAAACAATGACAAAGATTACAGCACCCGTAATGAAACCGACCAATGGCGGAGCATCAAAAGAAGAAAACGCAGTTCTTGCTGCAGCGAAATCGGTTCTCAATCCGGAAGGAAACACCGCAGAGGTGATGAAACCGATCCAGCAGATTGAACCGGAAAAGCCTGTCATCCCTGCTCCTGAACCCAGGCGGGAAATGACCATGATGGAAAAAATCCTCAAGGTCGAAAACCTGCAGCTGGTCGTCGAAAAAAGGGCGAAACTGGTCCAGACCCGCTCGGAGCTGGAACGGTTCCAGATTTCCTCCAACGATTTCAACTGTTCCATGAGGCTCAACGATTCGGATGGGAACGTCTTCACCACCAGCTTCACTCCGGGGATCAAGAAGGTCATCGACTTTCTCAAATCATCGTTCGATGCAAGCATCACCGATGTAGAGAACAAGATCACTTTCTAACCAAGTGGTTCCATCAAGTGATCCGGCGGTCAGGCTCAGGCCTGACCGCTTTTTTTATGGTCGTAAGGTGGTCTACTTTTGAGATAGAAAGCATGGCTGCAATTGCACCTCGCTTCTTGCTAGAACAGGAAAATCAATAATGGACTGTTTTGGGTACCCATTTGGCTACCTGAAATGCAAAACCCGCGATTGACGCGGGTTTTGAGCTTAAAAAGTACCCCGGGCGGGACTTGAACCCGCACGACCGTGAAGTCACAGGATTTTAAGTCCTGCGTGTCTACCAGTTCCACCACCAGGGCAAAAAAAACCCTCACTGGCTTGAGGGTTTTGGTCTTGAGCGAAAGACGGGATTCGGACCCGCGACCCCGACCTTGGCAAGGTCGTGCTCTACCAGCTGAGCTACTTTCGCATGGTATGTTTAATTTGAGGATGCAAATGTATAAAAAAAATCATTTGTCCTACTTTTTTTCAAGCAATTTTTTAATCTCGTTCAATTTCATCAATGCCTCCACCGGCGTAAGGGTGTTTATCTCGGTGTTGAGAATGTCTTCCTTGATCTGCTGCAGCAACGGATCATCAAGCTGGATGAAGCTGAGCTGTATGCCGTCAGCGGCACCCGCCATCCGCGATCCGACCGACAACTTCCTGCCGGAACTCATTTTGCCGGACTTCCCCGATCCCGCTCCCGTCATCTGTTTTCCAAGCCCCTCTGCATTATGGCTCTCCTCCAGCTGATGGAGCATCTCCCCTGCCCGTTCAAGTACGGTTACCGGCATCCCTGCCATCCTGGCCACATGGATGCCGAAACTATGCTCGCTGCCGCCGGGTTGCAGTTTCCGCAGGAATATCACCTTGTTCTGGATCTCCTTCACGGCCACATGCCAGTTTTTGATGCGCGGCATCAGCGAAGCCATCTCATTCAGTTCATGGTAATGCGTGGCAAACAGCACCTTTGGTTTGAATAGCGGGTGCTGGTGCAGGAATTCTGCAATGGCCCATGCGATGCTGATGCCGTCGTAGGTACTGGTTCCGCGCCCGATCTCATCGAGCAGGATCAGGCTGCGGTTGGAGATGTTGTTCAGAATACTGGCCGTTTCATTCATCTCGACCATAAAAGTCGATTCGCCGGATGAGATGTTGTCGGAGGCGCCCACCCGCGTGAAAACCTTGTCGGTGATGCCAAGCACAGCTTTTTCGGCTGGCACGAAGCTTCCCATCTGCCCCATCAGCACGATCAGGGCGGTCTGGCGCAGCAGGGCCGACTTACCCGACATGTTCGGGCCTGTGAGCATGATTACCTGCTGCGACCGGTCATCCAGGAATACATCGTTGGCGATATATTCCTCGCCGGGTTTCATCTGTCGTTCGATGACGGGATGCCTGCCGTTCTTTATATCCAGGACGAACGTGTCGTTCAGTTCCGGCCGCATGTAGTGATATTTAACCGCGCTGACGGCAAAGGAGACCAGCACGTCAAGCCGCGCGATCAGCGAGGCATTGAGCTGGATGGGCTGAATATAATCGGCAAGGAAAAGGATCAGATCGTTGTACAGTTTCAACTCGATCTCGATCATCTTTTCCTCGGCAGTGAGGATCTTCTCCTCGTAAATTTTAAGTTCCTCGGTGATGTATCGCTCGGCGTTGACCAGCGTTTGCTTGCGCTGCCACTCCTGCGGCACCTTCTCCTTATGCGAGTTTGTCACCTCGAGATAATATCCGAACACGTTGGTATAGCCGATCTTCAGGGAGGTGATGCCCGTCCGCTCTATTTCCCGCTGCTGGATCTGCACCAGGTAATCCTTGCCCGAATAGGCCATCCGGCGGAGTTCATCGAGTTCGGCATCGAGCCCTTCCCGGATGATGTTTCCCTTGATGGCGAGGGCCGGTGGATCGGGGTTGATCTCCCGCTCGATGCGTTCGCGAACCAGGTTGCACACGTTCAGCTGGTCGCCGATCTTCTGTAAACCTTCGTTTGCCGACGATTCGCACATCGTTTTCACCGCCTCGATGGCATCCAGCGATTTTTTCAGGTAGATCATCTCCCGTGGGTTGACGCGGGCAACAGCGACTTTTGAGATAAGCCGTTCAAGGTCGCCTATCTGCTGAAAATGGTGGCGGATCTTCTCCGTGGTATCGGCATGGCGGGTGAAAAATTCTACTGCGTCAAGCCGTTCTTCGATGGGCTGGCGGTTTTTCAGCGGAAGGATGATCCACCGGCGCAGCTGGCGTGAGCCCATGGGCGATACCGTTTGATCGAGCACGTCGAGCAGGGTTTTCGCATTTTCGTTCACCGAATTCAGCAATTCCAGGTTGCGGATGGTAAAGCGGTCGAGCCACAGGTAGTGATCTTCCTCGATGCGGCTCAGTTTGCAGATGTGTTGCACCTTGTCATGCGCAGTTTCGGCCAGGTAATGAAGGGCCGCTCCTGCGGCGATCACACCCATATCGAGGTTCTCAACGCCAAAACCTTTCAGCGATGTGGTGCCGAAATGCTTCAGCAGGAGATCGTTGGCAAAGTCGGGCGTAAAAACCCAGTCGTCGAAGGTTGAAATGTAAAATTTGCTGCCGAACAGCTCGGTGAACTCATGTCGCTTGTTCTTCTGGATGATTACCTCGCTGGGCCTGAAACTCTGGATCAGCTTGTCGATGTAGTCAAAACTCCCCTGTGCCAGGTAAAACTCGCCGGTCGACACATCCAGGAACGAGATACCCGATATCTTTGCTTCAAGATGCACCCCGGCCAGGAAATTGTTCTCTTTCTGATCGAGGATCTTGTCATGGTATGAAACCCCGGGGGTTACCAGTTCGGTGACGCCGCGTTTTACGATGGTTTTCGTCAGCTTTGGATCTTCGAGTTGGTCGCAGATCGCCACGCGCAACCCGGCTTTTACCAGTTTGGGCAGGTAGAGGTCGAGTGAGTGGTGCGGAAAGCCTGCCAGTTCCATATAGGTGCCCGAACCATTGGCCCTGCGGGTAAGAACAATCCCGAGGATATTCGAAGTACGGATGGCATCCTCCCCGAAAGTCTCATAGAAATCACCCACCCGGAAGAGCAGCAGGGCATCAGGGTACTTCGCCTTTATGGCGTTATACTGCTTCATCAGGGGTGTATCGGCTGATTCCTTTGGTTTTGACATGGTATGCAGATAAAGCGCTGATCTTGCCGTTTAACACTGACGCACCGGTTTTTCCGGCATCCGTTCCAGGCAAATAAGTTCCAAAGGTATGCATGGAATTTAAACCGGGCCTCTTTTGTTGATAAAAATAGATGTTTCATGAATAACTCCCTGAAGTTTTCAAAACCGAGGCGCCCGTGATCATTACTTTTAGCGGCCAGCAGGCCGGAGATCGGGAAGAAGTTGTACTTTTGGCGTCTGCAAACAACTGCCATGCATAAACGCACCATGCCGGAGCTAAACCGGCTCACCATCGACGAATTTAAGGATGCCGAAAAACTGCCGGTTGTTGTCGTTTTGGATAACATCCGGAGTCAGAACAACATCGGCAGCGTATTCCGCACGGCCGATGCATTCCGCCTCAGCGGGGTCTGCCTCTGCGGGATCACGGCGACGCCTCCCCACCGTGAAATTCACAAAACCGCGCTGGGAGCCACCGAATCGGTTGACTGGCAATATTTTGCCACCACTGTTGAAGCGGTAAGGAGCCTCTCGGACCAGGGCTATGTCATCCTGGCGGTGGAACAGGTCGAAGGAAGCATCCTGCTCCCCGATTTCGCCCCCGTACCGCTGGAAAAAATCGCTCTCGTTTTCGGGAATGAAGTCAACGGCATCGACGACGAAGTACTCCCATTGGTAAACGGTTGCCTTGAAATCCCGCAATTCGGAACAAAACACTCTGTCAATGTATCAGTTGCAGTCGGAATTGTTGTCTGGGACCTGTTTATCAAACTGAATATTTTCCATGGCAAATGATTGTTCCGCCCTCTTTCACCCTACCCTTGAGAAAATAATTTCCAAACTGTGAAACCCTTAATGGTTTTGCCCGTAGAAGCATAAGTGCAAAAAAAATTTTTATTTTGGTTCAATTTTTTTAATTTTACACACTGAATTCAAATAGCCAAACATAAAACATTAAATATCAAGACATTAACGATATTCACTTTTTATTGTTTATTTTAGAACAGATTATTTTGCGTTTTTCTTTATTATATATACTATATTTGCTCAATCAGTAAACAAAAGTCAAATTATAATTAAAATTTCAGAAGTATGAAAAAAATTTCTCAAACTCTGTCGACGGCATTAATCGTCCTTCTTATGATGATTGTGCCAATGATAACGATGGCCCAGGCCAAAGCTCCCGCGAAGGAGGCTCCGAAGAAAGAAGCAGCAAAAGCTGACACAGCTAAAAAAACCAAATGTGAAAAAGCGACTTCACACAACTACTGGGGCATCACAGCATATGGCGCTCTTGACCAGTTTAACGGCGACTTGTCAAAGAACATCCTGTTCAATGACAACTGGAGGTTTGGAGCCGGCGGAGCTTTTACCAAACAGTTCACCAGGGTTATTGGTGTCAGGTTCAGAGGCGGATGGGTTCCGTTAGCTGGTTCCGTGACCAACAAATTCCTTCCACTGGCAACTACCAACCCGAACGGCATCGTATCGCAGAGTTTCAAATCATGGGTTATCGAAGCCGGCGTTGAAGGTACAGTCAACTGGGTTAACTGGATCATGGGGTACAAACCTGAAAGATTTTTTTCATCCTACCTTATTGCAGGTGTAGGCATCGACCACACACAGGGTGCCAAATATGATGTCAACGGAAACAAAATCGGTTACCTCGGCTATCCTTCGCACAAAGGCGCCGACCAGGGCGGTTCAGGAAACAATGCAGGCCTGGGCAGCTGGAACATGGAATTCAAGGCCGTTGGCGGTATCGGATTCGACTTCAACCTCAGCAAACATTGGTCGATCAATCCTGAAATCCTCTGGAGATGGAGGGACGGCGACGTTCTCGATATGACCCAGGGTGGTGCCAAAGCAGTTGTGAACGACATGTACAGCGGCATCAACATTGGCCTTACCTATAAATTCTACACAGGCTGCAACCTGAAAAACATGGCCAAAATCTACGACCAGGTTAAATATGAAACCACTCCGGCCGTTTTGACCGAGAAAGGCGACTCAATCGCTGTTACCATTAAAGGTACGGTTCCTCCCAAGTTCATGTGCCCCAATGCAGCCATGTACTACCAGCCGGTACTTACCTACCAGGGTGGCCAGTATGACCTGAAACCCATTCAGCTCTACGGCGAAAAATTAAGCGGCGAAGGCACGATGATCAAATACAAAGAAGGTGGTTCTTTTACCTACACGACTGTTTTCCCGTACAAACCGGAAATGAACACCTCTACACTTTCTGTCGCCCCGACGCTTTATGAAGCAAAAGAAAAAGTCCTTCCCAAAAAGGATGAAATCAAGACCAAAGCCAAATTCATGGAATTACCTTCACGCAACCTGGCCGTTGGTGTTATCTACACCCCTACCCGCGTAAAGCATGATGAAGTAACCTCAACCGCCGACCATGGCTACCAGAAAGAAGTTTTCCAGTCAAAAAGCGGCGTCGTATACTTCAAGAAAAACAAGTATGACCTCGACATGAAATTTGGTCTCAACAAAACTGACCCTGCTAAGAACACTCTTACCGACCTGAACGCTTTCATCAAACAGGGATGGAAAATCAAAGACATTGCCATGAATGGCTATGCTTCACCTGAAGGCGAAGAAACATTCAACGCAAACCTTTCTGAAAACCGTTCCAAGTCAGGCAACACCTGGATGATCAGTCAATTCCAGGATTGGGCCAAGGATGCCAACAAAGACAATAAAGACAAGAAAGCTGTGAAAGCCGCTGTTGATGCTGCAGGCAAAGATGTGAACATGACACTTCAGCATCACGGACCGGATTGGAATGGCTTCCTCAAGGCAGTGCAGAACAGCAACCTGAAGGACAAGGATAAAGTGCTCAACGTGATCAACTCCAATGTTGACGCCAACAAAAAAGAACAGGAAATCCGCAACATGATCCTGATCTATCCTGAAATTGAAAAAGACCTGCTCCCCGCCCTGCGTCGCAGCGAAATCACAGCCACCCTGTATGAACCCCGTTTTTCAGATGCTGAATTGCTCCAGTTTGGTGCTTCAAATCCTGACAAACTCAAGGCAGAAGAGTTCCTGTATGCTGCTACCCTCACAAAAGACAACAACGTAAAGGTGACCATCCTCGAAAATGCTGTCAAGAAATTCCCGGAAAACTGGAAAATCAACAATAATGACGCTGTTGCTCAAATCGAAAAAGGAAACCTCACCCGTGCCAGCGAACTGCTTACCAAGGCACAGTCACTCCAGCCGAACAATGGCATGATCGAAAACAACATCGGTGTTGTTGCTGCAAAACAGAAAGATCCGAAAAAAGCGGAAGCCCAGTTTAAGAAAGCTGCCACCCTTGGTGAAAACACCAATTACAACCAGGGCATTCTCATGATCCCGAAAGGCGAATATCAGAAAGCACTGACGCTCCTTGGAGGTGCAAAATGCTCGCATAACCTGGGTCTTGCACAGATGGTTTCCGGCAACAACACGGCCGCAGAAGCCACCCTGAAATGCGCTCCCGAAAGCCCTGAAACATTCTACCTGATGGCCGTTGTAGCTGCCCGCCTGAACAACAGCAAGAGCCTCTATGAAAACCTCATGAAGGCCTGCCAGAACGCCGACCTGAAAGCACAGGCCAAAGGTGACCGCGAGTTCTACAACTTTGCCAATACCCCTGACTTCCAGAATATCGTGAAGTAACTTTGTTTACTGATAAAAAAGAAGCCGTTCCGGATATCCGGAACGGCTTCTTTTTTTTAGGAGAACCGGCTTTTATCAGGCAGTCCTGTTCTGTATGCGGTGGATGCCCAGAGGATATTCCTTCATCACCAGCGATTTTATCCAAAGATAGTCATCCTCGCGTTCGACAAAATCCAGACCGTTCGTGTCAATCAGCAAAACACGCAGATCATTCTGCTGACGCAGGAACTCAATATACCCGTTCTGGATCTTATCCAGGTACTCAAACTGGATGTTTTGCTCGTAAGGCCGACCGCGTTTCTGGATGTTTTTCTTCAGATTATCAATGTTGAGATAAAGATAGACGATCAGGTCGGGCTTGGGCACCACAGAGCTGACAATCGCGAACAGCTTGCTGTAGAGCCCAAACTCAAGCGGTTCGAGGTTCTTGCTGGCAAAAATGAGCGATTTGAAAATAAAATAATCGGCAACGGTGAAGCTTTTAAAGATATCAGAGGCGCTGAACTGGGTTTTCAATTGCTGATAGCGATCCGCGAGAAAGGAAAGTTCCAACGGGAAAGCATATCGTGCCTGGTCCTCATAAAATTTCGGCAGGAAACTGTTCTCTTCGAACTGCTCGAGAATGAGCCTGGCGTTGCTCTCTTCCGAAAACCGCGTCGCAAACGATGTCTTCCCGGCTCCGATATTGCCTTCTATGACGATGTAGTTGTACAAGGGAGAGGGGTTAGGGGGTTAATGAAAAGGTGGACAGGTGAACGGGTGGACAGGTGGACAGGTGGGCAGGTGGACAGGTGGACAGGTGGACAGGTAAACGGGTTCATCGTTTTCGTTCTGAAAATTATCTTCAAAATTAACCATTGTTAACATCTCCTCCGGCATTGTCTGCATTGCTTGCATTCCTGCATTCCAGCATTCCAGCATTATTCGCATTCTTTCACCATAACTTTCAAAGGATCCCGGCATTCCTGCAAAAGTACGGAAATTGTCTTTTTCAGCAAGGGATGGATGAATCCGGGTGCAATTTCATGCAGGGGTACCAGGGTGAATTTCCGCTCATGCAACCGTGGATGCGGGATCATCAGTTGTTCGGTAAAAACAAGTTTCTGACCGTAAAAAAGAATGTCGATGTCGATGTTCCTGCTGCTGTATCCTTCCTGCACCGAACATCCGCAACCGTCGAATGGCCTTATCCGGCCAAGCCTGGTCTCAATGGTAAGCAATTGCTCCAGGAGCAAGGCAGGGCTTAATTCGGTGCTGATTTCAACAACCTGGTTCAGAAACGGGGTGTCATCCTCAAACCCCCAGGGTTCTGATTCGTATATCGCAGATCGTTGAAGGATAGTGCCTGCTTTTTCGGAGATCATCTCCAATGAACGGGTTAACAATTCACGGCGGTCTCCCATGTTGCTTCCCAATAAAAGAAAAATTTCCTTCATGCAAACAGTAGCGTTAAATATGAATGAGCCCGCAATGATACGCCAATTTGTAAAATTTTTCCGCTTTTTACACGCATTGTTATGCACAATTCTTCCTGCCGGTTCATGTCCACCCCGAACGATCTTGTAACCTGCGGCTGATTTAAGCGTATTATTGTTTATATTTGTGTCACATCCAAAAAATCAACAGCATGAAACAGTTTTTCAAGATCATGTTCGCCAGCATGCTGGGAACATTTTTACTCTTTGTCCTTGTAACCCTCATTAGTATTGGTATCCTGGCAGCCATCGTCGCCACTGCTTCCAGCGATGACACCGTGATCTCCAAAAACACGGTTCTGCGCATGACCCTCTCAAAAGCCATCGTTGACCGCGGTTCAAAGTCGAAAATCGTGATGGGTTACGCCGGACCCGATAACAACACAGGGCTCAACGACCTGCTCGACAACCTGAAAAAAGCTAAAAAAGATGATAATGTCGCAGGAATTTATATGGACCTCAGCGACATCCCGGCCGGCATTGCCACCGTTGACGAGATCCGCGATGCGCTGATCGAATTCAAGACTTCCGGAAAATTCATCTGGGCCTACAGCGAAGCCTATTCACAGAAATCATATTACCTGGCGACTGCAGCCGATAAGATCTTTCTCAATCCGCAGGGAGTTCTTGATTTCAAGGGCCTCGCTTCGGAAATGACCTTTCTGAAGGGCATGCTGGAAAAACTGGATATTAAGATGCAGATCATCCGCCATGGAAAATTCAAAGCTGCTACCGAGCCCCTTTTTCTCGATAAAATGAGCCCGGAGAACCGCAAGCAGATCACCAAACTTATCGGCGACATATGGGATAAGATGCTGACCGGCATTACCGAAACCCGCAAGATCAGCAAGTCGGACCTCAACCGTATTGCCGACAGCCTGAAGATTCAATCGCCGCAGGATGCCTTGAAATACAAATTCGTCGATCAGCTGATTTACAAGGATGAACTGATTTCTGAAATGAAAAAGAAACTCAAGGTGGACGAAAAAAAGAGCGTTCAATATGTAAACATGGACAGCTACACCAGCGTTGCTGACAAGAAAAGCAAGACTGCGGCCACCGATAAAATTGCGGTGATCTATGCCAGCGGCTCCATTGGCGGTGGTGAAGGCGACGACCAGAGCATCGGCTCGGAAAGGATCTCCAAAGCCATCCGTAAAGCGCGCGAGGATGACAAAGTCAAGGCTATCGTATTCCGCATCAACTCAGGTGGCGGAAGCGCCCTGTCGAGCGACGTGATATGGCGGGAAATTGAACTGGCGCACAGGGTTAAGCCCGTGGTTGCCTCTTTTGGCGATGTTGCCGCGAGCGGAGGCTATTACATTGCCTGCGCCGCCACGAAAATTGTCGCCGACCCGGCAACCATCACCGGCTCTATTGGCGTTTTTGGCCTCATTCCCAACTTTGAAGGCCTCTTTACCAAAAAGCTGGGGATTACCTTCGACTGGGCCATGACGAATAAGAACGGCGATTATATCCCGGTTATGAAACCCCTCTCACCTTACCAGGCCATGTTGATCCAGCGCGATGTAGACCATATTTACGACGTGTTCACCGGCAAGGTGGCCGAAGGCCGGAAACTTGCGAAGGCGCAGGTCGACAGCATCGGCCAGGGCCGGGTCTGGAGTGGTACGGATGCGAAGGCAATCGGCCTGATTGATGAATTCGGCGGACTTACAAAAGCTGTTGCACTGGCCGCCGAACTGGCTAAAACCAAAAATTACAGGACCATTTCCCTGCCTGAACAAAAGGAGTGGTATGAGAAACTGATCGAACAGATCTCGGGCGGCGATCCTTCAGCAAAACTGAAGGCAGCCCTCGGCACCGACTACCAGTACTACCTGTACCTCAAGGAAATCAGGGAGATGAAAGGTGTACAAGCCAGGATGATGATGGAGATCAATATTAATTAAAAATTAAAAATTATGAATTAAAAATTAATGCTTAGGTGACGGGGGAGGTTCCAGTTAAGTACAATCTGTTCGTCAACCTCTTCAAAAAAAAAAGCTGCCTCAAACGAAGCAGCTTTTTTCTTTTGAATCCTCCCGGCTTCGCCGGAACAATTTTTAATTCGTAATTTTTAATTTTTAATTGCCTACCTCATCGGGTACTTTTTGAAGATCTCTTCACTCTTCATCAGAATATCAATGTACTGCGCTCTCCTGTAGGAGAAGGGATCTTTCAGGTTCTTGCGTGCAAGTTTACCCCTGAAAGCATCAATCGTTTCGTAATGCTTGCTGTCCATCCATCCGTTGAGTTCATCAAGGATGGTGGAGATCTGGCCAATCCCGTTTTTATACACAGTGCTGACCACCTGAACGCAATCGGCGCCGGCAAGGATCATCTTGGCAACGTCTTTCCCGGTGAACACGCCGGTATTGGCACAAAGCGATCCGTGGATTTCCCCGTAAAGCAACCCAAGGTAACGCAGCGGCAAGCGGTTGTCCTCTTCATGACTCAGGTTGAACGGAAAATAGTGTTCCTCCTTCTCCATGTCGATGTCGGGCTGGAAGAGCCTGTTAAAAAGCACAAAACCATCAACCCCGGCATAATACATATTCTGGATTACCATCAGGGCATTGGTGTAGAAGGGGCTTAACTTCACGCTTACCGGTATTTTCACGCTCTTTTTCACATCACTCACCACATCAAGCTGTTCATTCACGATGGCCTTGCCTTCGCGTTTGAAATCGCCCGGTACCGAGTAAAAATTAAGTTCCAGCGCGTTGATCCCTGTGTTTTCGAGTTGCCGGGCATATTCAACCCAGGTTTCATCAAAGGTACAGTTCAGACTGGCGATGACCGGAATGTTCACTGAGTTTACGATCTTCTTCAGGTGGCTTAGGTGCTCACGCGGACCGGCATGATCGATGTCGGGAAACAGGCTGATCATCTCGGCATGACGCTCATTGTATTGGTTCAGTTCTTCGCTGAGCTGAAGCCGCTCGAGTTCGATCTGCTCCTCAAACAGGGTTTTGTAAACAATGGCGGCAGCACCGGCATCCTCAAGCCTTTTGCAGTTGTCGAGGTCTTTCACAAGATTGCTTGCGCCAACAATGACGGGGTTCTTCAACTGAAGACCCATATATTTTGTGGTTAAATTTGCCATGAGAGTTAAATTTTAGAAATTCAATATAGTTACAAATATATGGTTTTATTGTTCGTATGACATGCCGGCAAGGCGTTTGTAGTGATTGTACCTCCATTTGGCATTGTCTTCAGCAGCCTTGAACAGTTCGTCAGCCTCTTCGGGAAACATCATCTTCAGGGAAGAATAACGCACCTCGCTGGAGAGGAAATCCTGGAAACTGGTCCATTCCGGTTCTTTCGAATCAAGGGTGAAGGGGTTCTTGCCTTCATTCCCGTTGATGGGGTTGTAACGGTAAAGCTGCCAGTACCCGCTTGCAACGGCGCGGTCCATTTCTTCTTCAACCTTGCCCATTCCCAGTTTTAACCCATGGTTGATGCAGGGAGCATAGGCAATGATGAGGGAAGGTCCGTTGTAGGATTCGGCTTCTTTCACAGCGCGGAATAACTGGCTGTTGTTGGCGCCCATCGAAACCTGTGCAACATACACATATCCATAGGTCATGGCCATGGCGCCAAGGTCTTTTTTACGGACTTTCTTTCCGGATGCCGCGAACTTGGCGATGGCCCCTACCGGGGTCGATTTTGATGCCTGTCCGCCCGTGTTGGAATATACTTCGGTGTCAAGAACGAGGATATTGATGTCTTCGCCTGATGCGATCACGTGATCGAGCCCACCGTAACCAATATCATAGGCCCAACCGTCGCCGCCGATGATCCAGATCGATTTCTTGACCAGGTACTGGCGAAGGTTCAGCAGCTCTTTAGAAAGTTCGTTAGTCTCTTTGGCAAGCTGCAGGATCAGTTCTGCAGCCGCTGTTTTGGAAGCTTCCGCATGGTACATGCCTTCGATCCAGGCGCGCATGGCGTCGAGAGTGGTGGCATTCATCATGTTTTCCTTGATGGCAACGCGCATTTTATCTGCCATCCGCTTGCGGAGCTGGGTAATCGCCACGGCCATGCCGTATCCGTATTCAGCATTGTCTTCAAAAAGCGAGTTGGCCCATGCAGGTCCCTGGCCTTCGGCGTTCGGCCGATAGGGTGTAAAAGGCGCCGTACCGCCATAAATGGATGAACACCCGGTGGCATTTGAAACCATCATGCGTTCGCCATAAAGCTGGGTAAGGAGTTTAATATACGGTGTTTCACCACAACCGGCGCAGGCACCCGAAAACTCGAAGAGCGGCTGTGCAAACTGGCTGTTTTTAAAGGTCTTGAAACGGTCGATGACGTTGGTTTTATAGGAAACCTTGCTGATGTTGTAATCCCAGTTCACGGTCTCTCCCATCTGGCTTTCGAGGGTCTGGAATTCAAGGGCCTTGGTTTTTGCAGGACAAACATCCACGCAGTTGCCGCAACCGGTGCAGTCGAGCGGTGAAAGCTGGATGCGGAACTCCATACCGGCGAGTTCCTTGCCAAGGGCTTTCAGCGTAACCATGCCTGCAGGTGCTTTTTTCTTCTCATCCTCGTTTAACAGGAAGGGACGGATGGCGGCGTGAGGGCAAACATAGGCACACTGGTTGCACTGGATGCAGTTGCCGGCGATCCACTCGGGAACATTAACGGCAATCCCACGTTTTTCAAGTTGCGTCGTACCATTGGGGAAAGTTCCGTCTTCACGTCCTACAAACGCGCTTACGGGGATATCGTCGCCATTCATGGCGCTAACCGGGTCAAATATCTGGCGGATGAAGGCATCCTTGCTTTTCGCATCGGCAGGTTTAATCACGATTTTTGACCATTCAGCCGGAATCTCCACCTGGGTCAGTTCGCCGCCGCGGTCGATGGCGGCATAGTTCATGTTTACAATTTCTTCGCCCTTGCGGCCGTAGGTCTTGTAAATGGCTTTCTTCATGTCGGCTACCGTATGTTCGTAGGGAATGACGTTCGACACCTTGAAGAAGGCACTCTGCATGATTGAATTGGTGCGGTTTCCAAGGCCGATCTCTTCGGCTATTTTGGTAGCATCGATGATATAGAAGTTAATTTTATGATCGGCCATGTATTTCTTCATGTGATCAGGAAGACGGCGTTTGGTCTCTTCAGCATTCCATATGGAGTTGAGGAGGAACGTGCCGCCGTCTTTCAGGCCCTTCAGCATGTCATATTTGTCGAGGTAAGCGGGCACGTGGCAGGCCACGAAATCGGGAGTGATCACCAGGTACGGCGAGCGGATTGGGCTGTCGCCGAAACGGAGATGCGACACTGTAATCCCGCCTGACTTCTTGGAGTCGTAGGCGAAATAGGCCTGGGCGTATTTATCGGTGCTGTCGCCGATGATCTTGATGGAGTTCTTGTTCGCTCCCACCGTACCGTCGGAACCGATTCCAAAGAACTTCGCCGAGTAGGTGCCCGGGGGCGCGATATCAACCTCGGGAGTCAGCGGAAGAGAATGGAACGTAACGTCATCCACAATACCCAGGGTGAAGTGATTTTTCGGCTCCTTTGCCTTCAGGTTGTCGAATACCGTGATGATCTGTGAAGGGGTCGTATCCTTCGAGCTGAGACCGTAGCGGCCGGCGATGATCATGGGCCGGTTTTCGGTATCGTAAAACATATCGCGGATATCAAGGTACAGCGGGTCGCCGTTGGCTCCCGGTTCCTTGGTGCGATCGAGTACGCAGATGCGTTTCACGCTTTTGGGAAGCACGTTGAAGAAATATTTTTCAGAGAACGGGCGGTACAGGTGAACCGAAATCAGGCCGACCTTCTCCCCTTTTGCCACCAGGTGGTCGATCACCTCCTTGGTGGTATCGGTGATGGAACCCATGGCTACCACGATGTTTTCGGCTTCGGGGTGACCATAATACATAAACGGGTGATAAACGCGCCCGGTCAGCTTCGTGATCTCCTGCATGTAAGCATCAACCACATCGGGGATGGGTTCGTAAAACTTGTTCACAGCCTCTTTCGCCTGGAAGAAGATATCGGGGTTCTGGGCGGTTCCGCGGGTAACCGGGTGCTCAGGATTGAGGGCGCGGTCGCGGTATGCCTGCAGCGCCTCCATGTCGAGAAGCGGCATCATGTCGTCGTTTTCGAACATTTCGATCTTCTGGATCTCGTGCGAAGTACGGAAACCGTCAAAGAAATGGAGGAAAGGCACGCGCAGTTTGATGGCCGAAAGGTGGGCGATACCGGCCAGGTCCATCACCTCCTGCACCGAGCCGGAGGCAAGCATGGCAAAACCCGTTTGACGGGTGGCGTACACATCGCTGTGGTCGCCAAAAATTGACAATGCGTGCGCTGCCACGGTGCGGGCACTCACGTGGAAAACGGCCGGGAGCAGTTCGCCGGCGAGTTTGTACATGTTGGGGATCATCAGCAACAATCCCTGGGAGGCGGTAAAGGTGGTGGTGAGTGCACCGGCCTGCAATGAGCCGTGGAGTGTTCCGGCGGCGCCGGCTTCCGATTGCATTTCAACAACCTTGACCTCTTCTCCGAAAAGGTTTTTACGGCCGTGGGCCGCCCATTCATCAACATTTTCGGCCATGTTAGATGAAGGAGTGATAGGGTAGATGGCGGCTACTTCGCTGAACATATAGGCCATATGTGCTGCAGCCTGGTTCCCATCGCATGACAAGAATTTTTTTGATTTAGACATAATATATTGATTTTAAAATACTTAATACGTCAATTGTTAATTTCCTAACAAGTCGCAAAATTACAAATTTAAATTGAGATATGGTCAACAATATCCCGGAAATTGTGATGCCTGAGGGCTTGGCTGGGAAGTTCAAAACCCGGATGCATTTCAGCATTCCCTTGATACATCGGGACGGTGAAAAGGCTGATCGGGTTATTAAGATAGAATATATACTGCGTCGGGGCAAAAACACATTGCATTCTGATTTCTGGTACAGGAAAACCGGAGGAATTTTTCACTTTGCTGTGTCGTCCTGTATCTTGTTTTACTTTAACCGGCAGGTGAGTAAACACTTTTAAAAGTGCTTACCGCTGGCCACACGGAATGAAATTACGGTCTTCCATGATAATCAAATGATTTTTTTCTTGCGTGGAAAAAAGTAATGTTGTACTTTTGCACTCCCAAATTAAGCATTGGCCCGTTCGTCTAGGGGTTAGGACGTCAGGTTTTCATCCTGGTAACAGGGGTTCGATTCCCCTACGGGCTACCGAGACATAGATTAAACCGCAGTAAATTAAACACTTACGGCGGTTTTTTCTTTTTAGGGGAAGAATGAGGGGAAGATCGGGGGCGGTTTGATACTTTCTTTTTTACGGTACACGCCAGTTTCCAAGCGATTTTATTCTGAGTTACCCCTAACCAATAGTTTCCTTCCGGTTCTTAGAAATCAGCGGTTTAACGATCAAATCCGACACCTCCTTTGGTTTAAATGACTGAATAATAGCCCTTAAAGCCTCTGCCCTTTCCTCCTCCGCTTCTATTTCAGTCCAATCACCAAATTTTAAGTGCTTTTCAAGGTCTATCAACTCAGCAGAAATACTAAACTGTTTCAGATTCACCACTATCGTTAACACGCCAAGTCCTTTCCCAATCCTATGAAGGTCACTTTTACACATTATCAGAAGCTCCTCTCCACGCTTGCAGATCGGCAATACCTCATTAACTGAGTAGTTCGACTTCACTATTCACGATTTTAGTTATTATCTTCAGGACATTTAACCCGGATATAAATACCTTTAGCAAACCCTTCGCCAATAAGAGTATCGCTATCGACAATTCTTAACAGCAGGTCAGACTGGTCAGTTCTGATCCGGATGTAATCCTGATCCCGAACGTAACTACATGCCAGATCGCCTATGAAACTACCTATCATTACAGTACTTTCACCATGAAACTTAAAATGAGGATAAAGGCATCCTCCAGGCGCAACAGCATCAATCAAATTCAACTGATTTTTCTTCGTCGAGTCATTTTCACTAACCTTGACCTTTGTACACATATAGCACCCAGAAACGGTAAATACCTTTTTCCTTTCGGTAAATGGGTTACAACCGTATAAACAGAACATCAACGCAATTAACAGGCTAATCCGCTTCATATCTCGAATTTAAGTGTTCACTCCACCATTGTTCAGCCAAATATTTCCCTCCTCTTCAAAGAAATCTCTCCCAAAGGCCTAGAAAAGCAACACTTTTATTTCAAACCATGTACGGCTATAAAAAAAGAGCGTGGGACTAACACCTACACGCTCCTGAGGCACTGGTATGCCCACGTCACGAAATAAGTGCAGCCCACGCTTTGGCATGGGCTGTTAACTTATTTCCCAGTGACGCTCGAAATTTACCAGTTTTCAGGAGCAAGGAAATACTAACAGCTTGTATTTTAATCTATAAAGAACGAAAATTTCAATCTCAGAAATCACCGACTAAGTTCGAATTATTTCCTCAATTACTAAATATTTATTTCAACAGCCTCCTTTGGCAATATTTCAGCTACGTAATCCCAATGATTTCTTTTAAGGGGATTAGGTTCTGCCCAAAGGGCGTTGGGAAATCCAGCATACCTTCGCTATTAAACCAACAGACTGTAATGTCACGATCAGCGCAAAGATAATTTTCCATCCAAGGAAATTCTCTCGATGGACTTTCAGGAAGGAGAAGACAAAGTGTAGCATCATTTCGTATCACATCCTTATAACGATATTTATACTCATACAACTGACTTACACCCTTTCGAATTTGATCCAACAAATTCTCTCCTCCGCTTTTTACTTCAAAAAGGAAGGCTCCGTCGTTTGGAACTTCGGCATACAAATCGATGTGTTCATTTTCTACAGGGGATGCACCAGTTTTTTTAAATAGTTGTTCAAGTTGATCAAGCAATAACTTATGGTAGAGATTTCTACGTTGCCGCTTTATTTTAGTAATTTCAGGATCAACGGCCTGCGCTGCTTTCGCACTACTTTTCCCACTAACAGTTGGCATTCTCCTTCGAAAAGGATATTTAATCGGCGCAGTTACAAGCTTTTCCGGCTTAACTACAGGAAATACAAATGTCAGTGTTCTTTGAGTTTCACCAATTAATTCCCCTGAAAGAATTTCTATTGTTTCACCGCTAAGGGATTGAAGTCCATCAAAATAATTACCCCAAGTACCACTACTAACTACACTTATCAGTTCGTCCTGAGTAGAAATTGCATCAAATCCGGTAAACTGACACGTTTGATCTGCAATACACAGAAACTGATTCCTTAAATTGGCCAAATCCTCACTTGAATCGGTGCGACGTAAAGAAATAGAACTTTTAGTAATTTCAAAAAGGCCTGTATGACGCAGAATATGGAACCTGCTCTCATACTTTGCTGGCGGTTTGATTTCACCATCACGAATAGCAACTAAAGTTCTTTTTAACACACTCAAACTTGGGCATACACTTGAATTAGTTGACGAAGAGTTTGCTAAAGCATAAAGTTCTTTAATCGCAATCTTAGCCTGAAAAATGTCATTTCCCGTTATTTCGGCGTCAGCAAGAATTGCACGGCAAATAAGTCTCAAAGGGGAAAGGTGTACTCCTTGACGGATAAATTCAAGTGTTTTGTCTCGGGAATTTGCTTGTATCCTTAATTTATTTGTATTAGAATAATAAGCAACTCCCATCCCATTCGGATATTGAAACAATAACAGCTGTAATCGCATAAATGCTTCAACATCTGGTTCTTCAATTATTAAAAATCGCTTAGCCGTTGAACTTAAAAACAAAACCCATTTGCCACCAACAAGCTCAAGCTTATACAATCCAAGATATGCTGGATAAGCGCTTATTTCATCCCTGAATTTCGACACATCACGAGCCGCATGAGACACTCTTGGGCTAATTTCTCTAAGTCTTGATTCTATCGCTTCACGATCATAGACTTGCCCATCAAACTCATTAAAGATACTAGCCAAATCAACAAGCTTCTCAGGCCACTCATCCCCACTTGAATGAATTTTATGACTAAATAAGTCGGTAATCATTTTTTATTTTAAAAAGTTCAATTCCAGTGCTGAAACAAGTTTATCGTACCCTGATAAATAATCCTTATCAAAAAGATGAATAGCAAGGTGGGCTGCCAACTGAGCAGCAAAAAGAGGAGGAACCGCATTACCAACCTGCCGTATAAGGTGCCGGCCTGTTCCATAAAATTCCCACCAATCAGGAAAGGTTTGTATTCTCGCGGATTCACGTGGAGTTAATTCCCTCGGAGTATACGGGTGAATATGGCCTTTTCCACCTCCTGCATCTGAACCCACTATAATAGTAAAACTGGGTTTTTGGGGGTTCAGCTTATTAATCCTAGTTCTATGGTCGCGCTCGCCATATTCGAGTGAAGTATATCGATCAACAATTCGCTGACTATGTTTACGACCCTTATGATTAGGAATTACCTTGTTATCTTCAGGCTCAGGCATCTCAGATAATACTTCCGCCACTGTCCTGTATTTTTTAGTCCCATTCTTACATGATTCCGGTATAAAATGGGTTTGTTTCATCTCAGGAATATCTTTACCAATACGATTCCCAATAATGAATACCCTGTGTCTGAATTGTGGGATGCCATAATCCGCCATTTGATAGTCGTGAAATGTCACTTTATACTCACCATCAAATGTTAAAACTGAAAGAAGATGCTCAAAGAGTTCTCCTCCATGTATGCTTTTTATGCCAGGTACATTTTCTAATAAGAAAGCGACAGGTTTCGTTTCATTTATTAACCGTGCATACTCCCAAACCAAGTTACCTCTAGGGTCTTCTAAGCCCTTTCTTTTCCCAAAAACAGAAAAGGCCTGGCATGGAGGTCCACCGATCATTAATTCAACTGACTCGCTTTTAAATCCACTCGCCTTTTCAATGCTAAGTTTATTCAAAGTTGCGACATCAGAAACAACAACCGGATGTTGTGTTACAAAAGGTCTTTTCCCTTGATTGATTTCTAGGGTTTTACAAGAATAAGGATCAATATCAGAGGTAAACACAATATTATACCCTGCAGCTGCAAACCCCAAATCTAAGCCACCTCCTCCAGAGAACAATGCAACTGTGTTGATTCCTTTTGTAATCATTTGATAAACAATATTGAATAAGTAAAATTACTTCTATTTTTTATGGGCAATTGTCTAAATGGAAATTCTTTTCACCAAGTAAGGGGAAGAAGGATCAAGGTTGAGGAGCTATTTGTCTCGGAGGTATAACTTCCATAACACAATCGTATGCAATAACACCAGAAATCAATCTACGCACTGCTTCTGTCGTGTCCTTATGCAATAAGATGTTTCCATGGAAATCATTACCTTCGATTGCCCTTCTTTCGTAATCCAGCCGAACACTTGCGAACCTTCTTGTTCTCAATTTATCAATTTCCTCTTTCGATAAAATTGCAACCCCACCACTATATTTTATTTGACCGGAAACTTTTCGTTCATGGAGAATCAGATCTATAGCACAATCCTCATCCTTCCAATTGATCGAGCACTCATTATGATTATCCTCTCGGGGCTCCTTTGGTGGGTTAAATTGAAAAACTTGTGCCAATACCTGACCATCAAAAATATCACTTTCATTGCTTATACCCCTTAAAAGCACATCAGGAAAAGGCATATCAGAAAAAGGCATATCAGGAATTCTGGAGGGCAAAAGCTACAATGCTAGACAATAATTCCTGCGGCTCTGAAGGATCAAATAATTCAGACCTAAGGCTTTCCTTGAACTTATTATTTGTTATTAAATACCAACTTGACGCACTCACTTTATTTTCGAGAGAAAAACCAATTCGAAAATCAGGGAATATCCATTCAATCAGTGTTGCACCATCCTCAAGTATATTAACCGCAAGTGGGGGTAGATTATTTGAAAGTTGCCTTGAGTTGTTATAAGAAATTAATATTTCCTTGAAACTATCCAAAAAGGAAACCACTTGTTCATTTAGTTTAAGTGGGACAGAATGAGTATTTACATTCTCCAAGTCCTTGAAGATATTAATATTTGAGGGTAATTCTTGAATATATGGTAGGTGAATACTCCTATAATTACCTGAGTAGTACTTATTTATACACTCTCTTGACGCTGTATTAACTATCATATTTAAAATTATAAAATTATTTCTTTGGGCTCCATTGCCTCATGAAGTCTTGGTTTAATTACCCACCTTATCAATCTTGACGCTCGTTCATGCAAAAAACTAAGTTTCACAAATACATCTTTAATTAAGGTTTTCTTTGTATTAAAGAAATCGGTATCAATTAAGAAACAACTATCTTGAAGGTCAGACTGACTATTAAATGCAAATGATGTTTTAAGGGCGGCAATGCTTTCGTGGTCACTTAATTCCAACTCATATCTGTTATCAAAATTCATTATGGATTTACATTCTGGAGTAGAAAGTAAGCCTAAAACATGAGGTTCAAGTAATTCACTCCATTCAACTTTATCAAGATTTAGTTTAGCACGGTCAATAACATCGATATACCTTAAGCCCACTCTTGAGAAATAGGAAGGCTGATAAATCTCATTAAAAACATCAAAAACAAAACCAAGCCGTTCAATAAAGTCTTCCCATCTAACATACTCTTGAGTTGAAAAGGCAATGAAAGTTCTAGCAATAACAACATGCCAATTATTGTCTTCGGAAGAAAACTTATGTTCTTTTGTTGTTGTTTGCCTTATCCATGGATTATTCAACTCTTTAGATCCAATTTCAGCCTCTTGAACCACGGCAGTTTGAAGATGATAAGCCGGGTATTTCGATCTTATGGTATCTTGAAAAAGCGTTGGAATCTCATTATCAATTCTGAGAATTGGAGGAAATCTCAACTGACAAATCACCTCTATCAGTGGATTCTTATTATAAACTGTTCGTTCCGTTACAGGAAATGGCATAATCCTTTTAAATATAACTCAAATGGCTTCAGAATAGTATAAATTTACAAAATTTTGATAGTAATTGCCTCGAAGAACCCATTAAGATATTTCAAGGCATTACTAGGTTTAAACCACCCATCAAAACTACTAATATTTTTTCTATTAGTTCAGTTTTTTCTATTTTAACAAACTACGAGAAAGTCGAATCAAGGAATGATCAGCTAAAGGTAGTTTATAGGGGCAAAAAACGCTCCATTTCCAAAAGTAAGGGGCGAACCTAGCCCGACCAAGTTCATAGATTTAAGGGCTTAAAAACCATCTCTCGCCGACAAGGTTTTCCTCCGACCTGAGATAATCCGGCTTTTTACCAGTCTTTCACGAGTCTCATCTTTATAGATAACTACCTCCGCTTTCCCTGAGTTACCATGTAATGCCTCCTTGATTTTAACAACCTCAACAATGAAATCAATGAGTTCACGGCTCTTTACATAGGAGAAATCAATGATAGTCCTATTATTCCGGTACTTCCAAACCCTAATCCAGCCTTCCTCCAAATCATCAAGACTGAAGTGAATTTCAGCCCCTTTCCGCATAGAAGTGCTATAAACATCCGAAAAACCTACATTATTCATCCGCTGGACAAGTTCTTTCACACCCTGGTCAAGTAAAGCCTGAACCTGCGGAGGAAGAATGTGTACAGAGGCAATTAAACCGGCCTTTCGATAATCATCAATGTTTATAATCATAGAAAAAAATGCTAATAGGATTTCCGGCAGCAAGAGAAATTACTCCTCCATCGCCATTTTTACAATTTTTCCCTCCGCAGTTGAACGAACAAGGCGCAAGTCATACCTTGACCCAACCGGCTAAAATTCATTCCTCTGAGGTTAGGTTCTATCCTTCAACCGTGCATAATCACGGGGATAAGTCGCCTCACGGTATTTCTTAGCACGTAGCCTTTTCTCATCAGCAGGGATACTTTCCTTAATCCGTCCAGAGAAGAAGTACTGAGGAACTATTTCATACTTGATCGCTTCAATGGTACTACTTTTATAGATTCCGGAATAATCAAGCCTTGTAACATTTTTCAGGGTTTTATACACCCTAAACAAACAAGGCTCGCCACGTCTAACAAAAAGTATTTGAAATCCATAGGGGATCGGCTTAGAGCCTCTCATAGCGAATCCCTGCCTCATCATTTTAGCGTGAATTTTCACGCCGCCAAGCAGCAACTCCCGATGAAGCGAATAAGGGAGCAGTGTTTTCGCATTTTTTTCCATGATTTTCAATTTTTCGCCAACAATTGGCTTACAGCCATTATACTATACATTGTTCCAGTTATTAGACACCCTTGTACTCTCCTTTGTATATATTAGACTATTTAGGACTAAGTAACCACTTACCGTAAGGGTGTCCCTTTGACTGACCTTTTCCGAATATTTTCCCATCGGAATGCGGGAGCATCGTAGTTGGTCTTGTTAGAAAGTGGTATTCGCAGGGTTTTTAGTATTCTCTCCTTCCCAACGTAATAAAACAAGTATTTCCACTTTATCCGAATTTTCTTCTGTAGGTTACTTTGTACATCCGGGAATCCAAACTCCCGGTTCAACCTCCGGAGTTCATCTTTAAGGGCGAGTTGGTTCTTTCTATCAGTTTCTTTCATACTATCCCAAAAGCGATTATCTTTAGCTTGTTTTATAAACTCAACATGTTCTAACGTCAGTTTCGTTTCATCAATGTTCGGATTTACCATGAGGATTTGCGAAAATGTATTTTCAAGGATTTTACCCAAAGCCCTAATCTTCTCTCTATCCAATAAATCAACCATGGTTTTTATACCTGTGGACTCAAGGTATTTCATCCTTTTCACCTGTAACTCATAACGTAACCTGGGAATAAGCAGGTCACTTTTAATTCCTTTGTCATAAACCTTTATATTAAACCGACTTTTTTTACACCTTGTCATATATAGGCCTTCTTTTCCGCTGTCCTCTGGCCTACTAAATGGAGTATTTCGGTAACTTAAAAAGCACTTGAGTAACTTCAATGGAGGTTCTGGGACGGTCAAATTAACACCAAATTCCATAAAATGGATTACTGCCCGATCCAAGTTTACCTTATACTTAGTTTGAAAATCAAATAAAGCAATCGCCAGACGGTTGAAACTCAAATCGTCGTAATTTATTCCTCCGCTAGCGTAGGTATGAATACTAAAGCCTACTTTAAGATATTCTATTCCGGTTACTTTGTCCCGTACCTTCTTCACCTTAAAATTCCCATCATTTCCAACAAGCAGATTTTTCATTTCTTTACCGGTTTTACGATAAACGTCCGGCCTCAGCAGTTTATAGAATTCAGAAATTCGTAGGAAATTTTCAGCGTCTTCGCCTTTGATCTCAAACTTTACATAATCTATCATCTGGCTTGCCTTTTATAAATACCTACAGCTTTCAGCGAAGCTTCGATTTCACTTTCCTTATAATAAATGCGATTCCCAAGCCGATAATACGGCAGGTGCCCCTTTTTAGACCAGGCATTGAGGGTAACAAGACTGATTTTTAGCAAACTTGCTACCTCAACCCTTGTCAGCAACTTTTCCTTACTCTTTTTTTTATCCTGAATAACAGATAGTTGTGAAACGACAACTTTTTCAATCATTTTCATCAACTCTGAGGAGGTGATGTTCTCAACTTGCAGAATATTCATAGTGATTTTTTTTATTCAAAGATACGATATTCAGTACAATATTCCAAAGTTTTCAACATATATTTTCGATTTATATTCCATTTTTATCCTCTCTTATTCCATTGATATACAGTTCTTTTAGTACGCTGTAAATCAAAATAAATCATCAAGTGAAATTCACATGCTAGGTAACTTTCGGTTACTTTGTCCAATTGCAAAATACTGATTAGGAAGTTTGAATTTAGACCTATCTCTAAACTCAAAAGGGACATGCTCAAGGATAGCAGGAGTTATGCTACCTTAAGCCTCAGGATTGAAAAAAAAGGATAACCTAAGAGGTGAAAAAGGGATGCTCAGCAAGCTTTGTCGCATTCTCCTCTGGGGATATTCTTATATACCGGAGAAACGATTGCTCACTCCTATGGCCTGTTATTTTCATAATAGATAAGGCAGGTACACCAGCAAGGTAGGCATTCGAGGCAAAACTTCTTCGAGCAGTATGTGTAGTTATGAGATCACACTTATCGAAAATTTTCGTCTCCGATTTTCCACCAACAGTTTTTGTGACCTTGATTTCATCCAGAATCTTAGCCTTTCGGCCTATGGCTTTCAGGTGATCATTAGTCTTTTGGTTAGAAATTGCGGAGGGTAGGTTATTTTCATACTTTTCAAAAATCTCTTTCACTATCGGGCGAATGGGAATAACAACCGTTTCATCGGTTTTTATAGTTTTTACCTTAATAAATTCGCCTTTATCATTAGAGAAAATATTTTCGGAACTCAGGGAACTCATATCAGAAAATCTCAGTCCCAATGAGCACGCCATGACAAACATATCACGTACCCTCTCACGACCTTTGTTCTCGCTCAGATCGTATTCGTAAATCTTCCTAATATCATCTAAGGTCAGGTATATCTTATCAACATCCTCCTTTAAAACCTTGAATTTACTATGTTTATGTTCCTGGGAATCAGTAAGCCTATTCTCAAATGCCATATTCATAAAGCCTTTCAAAGTAGCAATGTATTTCCCAAAAGTATTATCGGTATACTTCTTTTCAATAACAAGGTACTGGTGAAAATCAGCGTAAAACCTCATATTTATATCGCTAAAATCAAGCCATTTTCCCCTCAAAGCTGAATAATCCTTTAGGTGCTTTAGAGTTGTGTCATACTTCTTAATAGTATTAACACTACGCAAATCCTTTATTTCCTTAATTTGTCTCTCAAGGAAATTCACTACTCCCACCCTTGCATCTTTATCCTTCCTACCAATCTCCTTCTCAAATTCATCCTTAACCTTTTCCGGATTTGGGTTCGGTTCACCATCATTCACGATTCGCCTGTAAACTGTCATGATTTTGCTTTCCAGGTCATTCAACCGAGCATTCATCTCTGAATATTCAGGGAATGCCTTTGTTTCCTTTATACGGTAAACAGGCTTATCATTCCAGTATTTCGGTTTTACCTTTTCCCCGGTTGATATTTTCAGGGAGTTATACTTCTTTTTCCCAGTTGAATCAAGGGTAGCGAATCCAAAATGGAAGAACAGGTATATCAAGGTAGATTCAGTCCCATTCGGTTCCTTTAACATGAAAGTTACTTTAGCCATGACTTTAGGTATTAAAATTCACACCGCTAAGTTCGGAAAAATAATTCAATTAGGGGAAGAATCAGGGGAAGAATTTTTCTTTATCAAATTTAATTTTCGACAAAAGGAGGCTTTACTATGATTCCATCTTTTCTTACATATAAGCCTTAAGCGACTGAGGAGCGAGTAACAAATTAACTTAAAAAGTTTTAGTTCCCTACGGGCTACAGATCAAATGCGAAATGTGAGATGCGAAATGCAGCGCCGTCTCAATTCTTCACCTCACATTTCACATTTCACATTTCAGATTTCACATTCCAGATTTCAGATTTGAATTTCCCCAACCTTTCAAGTTCACCTTCATTTTGGCTTTTATCTCGGTGAACAATCTTACCGGCAGCATACAGAACTATGAATTGCTGACACCGGAACAGCATTTAACGGTTCTTCCATGATCATCGAACAAAAAGCTCACAGAATTTTCATAAAATCATGGCAACAGTGTTCCATTGATCATTTTGACAGTGCAATAAGTTGAAAAAAACGCACATAGTCCTTGAGATCAAACCGCTTGCTATACGAACGATCCGGGTAAAAGGTACAGCTGCTGAAATGGCCGGCCATGAACAATATGAGCATGATTGGTGCGTTTAATTTAAAACCATCCTATGAACTGACTTTACTTTTTTGAACCCTCAAAAAACGTCAGTTATGAAAACACAGCCGGTGTTGGGAATCTCCTTCCTGTTATTTGCATTTTTTTCAGTCACAACCAGTTCCGCCCAGCCAGCGACATTCGAAAGAATTTACCCCAACGACAGCAACAGCCAGGCCAAATTAGAAATCGTCGACTCTTCCAACAATAAGGCGAGCATATACCTATCAGGCCTTACGAACACCACCCAGTACTACAAGGTAAACTTCTCAAGCCTGGTCAAGGACTCCGGCTTCGACATATCAAAGGTATCATTCATCTATGTGACTATTGATAACCGCAGCGCCGCCAAAGGCACGCTCACCGTAGAATATTTAAATCAGACACACTCGATAGCCTCGACGCCCGGACTGACC
>CAIWMX010000130.1 GCA_903913885.1 uncultured Bacteroidales bacterium
CCCCATCCTGATTTCCTCAACCCTCCTTCCGTTTACTGTTTTACCATTTTACCATTTTACCATTTTGCCATCTAGTCTCATACCTCATCCCCCTGACCCCTTCTCCTCCAGGAGAAGGGGAGAGATGTTTTTACTGGTAATCATGCATTTTTTTTATTTTTTTTAATTCCCACAAAGATTAGCTGATCATAATTTAACCATCTCACCATCTCACCATTTCACTATTTTTCCTATCTTTGCTCCATAATTTTCAAGATTAAATGGACGACTTACCTGACCGAAGCATTCAGAACAATCCACCCCTGCACTAAATCGTGTCCGGCCTGAATTAATATTTGGGCAGCATCCTTCAGTTCAGCGGTTAACAGCAGAAGGAGGCCAACATGACATCTCAGATTACCTTCTATTTAAGCCAGATTCTGGGAATGAAATATCTCTCGGATGATGGAACAGTTTTGGGGAAGATCAAGGATTTCCTTATCGACCAGACCCCTGTGCCCGGTAAGGAGAACGACCCCATCCGGCCCAGGGTAGTCGCCATCAGGGTTAAAAACGGGAAAGACTCCAGGGTGCTCGATTTTTCTTCTTTTGAAATAAAGAAATTCAAGCGCAAACTCAGAATCACCTGTCTCGAAGTTCATGACATTTCACCAGCCGATTTTTCAAATTGTCTCTGGCTGGCCGACGATATCCAGGACAAGCAGATCGTCGACATTAACGGCCGCAAGCTGGTTCGGGTCAATGACATCCGTTTGGTGATGATCCCCGCCGGCACCTATGCCATCGCTGTGGATGTGGGCATGGACGGGTTGTTGCGCCGAATCGGCATTGACAAGCCGATCCAGTCGGTGCTCGACCCGTTCAGCGTGGATATTCCGGGAAAATTCATTCTCTGGGACGACATTGCCGCGGTTGATTTTTCGAATTCCAACATAAAACTTTCCAAGTCTTCCTCCAAACTCAACACCCTTCATCCTTCCGACCTGGCCGATATCATCGAAGATCTCGACAAGGCGTCGCGCACCTACGTTTTTGCATCACTCGACGAGGAAACTGCCGCCGATGTACTTGAAGAACTGGAACCGCATGTACAGATCCACATCGTGGAAAGCCTGCCGGTTGAAAAGGTTGCCGACGTGCTCGAAAAGATGCCTGCCGATGAAGTAGCCGACCTGCTCGATAGTTTGGCCGACGATAAGGCAGAAAAGCTGCTAGATGAGATGGAGAAGGAATCTTCCGAAGAGGTCAGGGAGTTGTTGGAATACCCAAACAAATTTGTCGGTTCGCTGATGACGACAGACTTCTACACTTTCAACGAAGATCTCACGGTAAATGAAACGCTGGAAGAACTTCGCAGGCAGCGTCCCGAGCCCGCGCATATCTATTCCATCATCGTGATCGACAAACACGAGCGGTTCCTTTCATCCATTTCCCTCGGAGAACTCGTCATTGCTGATCCGGCAAACCAGCTCAGGGAGATCATGAACAAGCACGCGGTAAGCGTTTTTGATGATGACAAGGTGGATTCGCTTGCAGAGTTGGTGTCAAGATACAACCTGCTTGCAGTGCCCGTCATCAATAAAAATCGCCTGATGGAGGGCGTTGTGGTGGTGGAAGACATCGTGGAGGATTTGTTGAGCAGAGGTAAAACCAGGTAATCAGGAGAGGAAAATCATGGCTGCTTCAATCAGGAGAAAATCAATCTGGCGGAATATCGCATTCTTCCTCGCCATTCTTGGCCCGGGCATCATCACCGGCAGTGTCGACAACGATGCCGGTGGCATCACAACCTACTCGGTGGCAGGGGCCTTATATGGTTACAAGTTACTCTGGACGCTCATTCCCTCGTTCATCGTCCTGGTCATCGTACAGGAAATGAATGCCCGCATGGGGATCGTAACAGGGAAAGGCCTGGCCGACCTGATCCGTGAAAACGCCGGGGTTAAGGTTACCTTTTTTATTTTCATTGGTCTGCTTCTGGCGGATATCGGCAATACTACCACCGAATTTGCCGGGGTGGCGGGAAGCATGGAGGTCTTCTCGGTAAGCAAGTACATCTCGGTTCCCATCGTTGCCGTCATGGTCTGGTTCCTTGTTGTTAAGGGAAATTACAAATTTGCCGAACGCATTTTTTTAATCTTCAGCGTATCGCTCCTGATGTACGTTGTTTCGGCCATCATGGGCCATCCCGACTGGAACGCCATCGGCAAATCGATCATCCGTCCGCAGATGGACTTCGACCAGAAGTCATTGATGGTCATTGTCGGCATCATTGGAACCACCATTGCCCCCTGGATGCAGTTTTACATGCAATCATCGGTGATTGAAAAAGGGCTTAAGATCCAGCAATATAAATATACCCTGATCGATATCGTCGTCGGCTGTACGGCAACGGTGGTTGTTGCCTTTTTTATCATCGTTGCCTGCGCCTCCACCCTGCATGCCAAAGGCATTGTCATCAACGAGGCAAAAGATGCCGCCATGGCGCTTGAACCTCTGGCCGGGGCGCTCTCGAAAAACGTGTTTGCCTTCGGGTTGTTCATTGCTTCTATCTTTTCGGCCACCATTCTTCCTCTTGCCACTGCTTTCTATGTTTGCGAAGCCTTTGGTTTTGAAGCGGGGATCGACAAAAAGTGGGAAGAAGCACCTGAGTTTTATGTGCTGTATACCAGCATCATGGTACTTGCAGTTATTATCATCCTGATCCCGAACGCACCACTTATCGCCATTACCTTGTGGACCCAGATTATCAACGGGATTCTGCTGCCAGTCGTGCTGGTTTGCATGATACTGCTGGTCAACAATAAAAAGATCATGGGGGAATACACCAACAAACCGGTTCAGAATATCATCGGTTGGGGCACCGTCGCCATTCTCATCGGATTATCGCTGACCTTGCTGGTGTTGCCGTTGTTCAGGTAGTTTCTCCTACTTCTTATTCACCATTTTGAGCAGATCATCCACCTCCATCCCCCTGAGCTGCATGTTTTGAACGAGCTGCTTTGACCTGTCAACGTGCCCCTGCTGGTAGTAAAGCAAGGCAAGGTTGTGGCAGGCCTGGGAATGAAACGGTTCCAGTGCAACAACTTTCTCAAGGTTAACGGCAGCGCTGTCCAGCTTTTGCCTCCCGAATTCTATCTGAGCGAGCATAAAGTAAGCATCGGCCAGCGGGTAATGCGCTACTTCCTGGCGGAAATACAATTCCGCACTGTCTGACTGTTTCCTGTCCAACAGAACCTTGCCCAGGTAGTAATTCAGGTTTTTCAGCACGGGATCCAGCACATGGGCCTCCTTGAACAACCGTTCGCGGTCGGCGGCACTGTCAACCTTTGTACCAAGCAACATCCGCGCATAAGCCGAATGCGGGGAGCCTGTTACGGCATGAGTCCAGAAGGTAAGCGGGTCGCTGAAATACCCGGAGCGCGCGAAACTCTGGGTGGCAAACACCAGGGAAATAGCGGCTATACAAGCAAATTTCACTTTTGGTTTTAAATTCCCGGTGAAGGGAAATGCCTGGCTGAGCATGATCAGGATCCCAATGATGGGTAAGTATAACCGGTGTTCAAACACCTGGTCATTTAATGACTTGGGAACGATCAGTACGGGGATCAGGAAGACGATAAACCAGCCCAGCCCGATCCAGGTCAGCGGCCTGGAATAGCTTTTCGAGTAGATGATCAGGGCAACGAAGGCGGCCAGCGCCGCAAAACCCCATACCAGGGTGACGTCCTCTGCCACGGGAAAAACTGTCAGGTTTACCGGGAAGAAGATTTTCCCGAGATACTGGATTACGACGCCCATTCTTTCAATCGCCGTTTGCATCATTTGTGCCGGCGAGATCCAATCTTTCGATAACGGTGCGGTAGACCTGACCAGGATCCATACGAACAAGGCTGCAATCCAGCTGATGACAGGGATCACCAGCTTTCGCCATCCGCATTTCAGGTAAAACAGGGCAACTCCCCCGAGGATTACCGGGATGATAATGGCTGTTTCCTTGGTGAACAGTGCAGCCAGGAGCAGGAGTGCATGAAACACAAGGGGCAGGGGCGATGGTTTTTCAAGGTACCGGAGAAACAGGATAAACAGGGAGAGGAAAAATATCATCAGCAACATGTCGTTCCGTCCCGGGATCCAGGCCACAGCCTGGGTCAGCACAGGGTGAACGGCAAAGATCAGGGAAAGCAGGAACGCATTGAGCGGGGGGATCTTTATTTTCCTGAAGAAAAGGAACAACAGCATCACTGAAATAATATGAAAAAGCAGGTTTGTAAAGTGATACCCTGCCGGGCTGATGCCAAAGAAACGGGATTCAATGATAAAATCGACCAGGAAAAGCGGGCGGTAATAGGCATCCTTTGCCGGGTTAAAGAGCCCCCGGTGAAAGGAGACGCCGATGTTGTGGAGGTCGGCGTTATAATGCGCGTTCTCGACGATAAAGATCGAATCGTCAAGTCTTGTATAATCCAGGAACAGGGTCCTCGAATAAACCACGAACGTGACGGAAGCCAGCACAAGGAGGCAGAACAGGGTATTGGCAAACCGTCCCTCAAAACTGACAGGGACTGATTTTACGGAATTTTTGACGTTTTTTTGCTGCTTTTTCATGCGATAAAAGTATAAAAAAACCAGACAGGGGTGAAAAACGGACTTCGTTATTTATCTCAACAATCAGTAACTTTGCACCGGAAACAGGAATCGTCCCGATTTATAACGGCTCGCGGTATTATTACGCGATTTATCCTGCTACCAGGCATACCGGCAAAAATTCCGGGAACCTTACCGATAAATGTAATTGTTCATAATGAAAAATCCCCTGTCCGTTTTTTTCGGATTGCTTCTTCTTGCAATTGTTTGCCTTCCCATTTCTGTAGTTTCACAAAACCCGGTCGTACGGTCGGCTGTAAAGGCCGATGTATCCATCGCGCTGAAGGATATGAAACCTGCGAAAAGACATTTCTGGGGACGATGGAAACACGAAAACGAGATGGAGGTTCCCAACAAATTCAGGCCGGTACCCCCGGGATTCACACCCGACGGAGCAATGCAAACTGTTTACAACAACGGGTCAAAAGCCACGGCCACCGTGCCCCTGGTTAATTTTAACGGAACAACCAATGCTAATAATGTAAGCCGGGTAACCCCGCCCGACCCGGCCTCGGATGTTGGCCCGAATCACTATGTGGAGGTGGTTAACGGCATGCTGCAGATCTTCAGCAAAACAGGGACTTCGCTGTACGGTCCGGTGATGACATCCACGCTTTGGAGCGGTTTTTCGGGCAACTGGGACGGCCACAACAACGGGGATGCCATTGTACTGTATGATGAAAACGCCGACCGGTGGATCATCACCCAGTTTGCCATCAACTGCACAGGCACGCCCTACACCGAATACGAAATGGTGGCGGTTTCGACATCCGGCGATCCTACCGGTTCATATTACCGCTATGCCTTTCAGTTTGATTACATGCCCGATTACCCGAAACTGGGCGTATGGCACGACGGATATTACATGGCTGTAAACAGGTTCAATACGAATGTTACGCCGAACACCTATGTCGGCGCCGGCGCCTGCGTGCTTGAAAGAAGCAAGATGCTTACAGGCGATGTCAGTGCAAAAATGGTCTATTTCAAAACCGAAACAATGGGAGGTTCCGGGTCAGGCACGGGAAGTGCCTGCTGGGCCATGTTACCTTCGGATTGCGATGGGACCCTCCCGGCTGCCGGAACGCCGAATTACTTTGCATACATCAACGGAACTTCCGAATTACGATTGTGGGCCTTCCACACCGACTGGGCCACAACCTCCAATTGCACCTTCACCTATGTTACCGCCCTGCCCGTGGCTGCCTACACGGAAATGGGTTCCGGTTCGGTTCCCGAACAGGGCACCCTGTCGCTCGACGGGTTGGGCGACCGGCTCATGTTCCGAAACCAGTACCGCAATTTCGGGAGCTACGAAACATTTGTTACCTGCCACAGTGTGAACACCAACGGTACAGTGGCTGGCATCCGGTGGTACGAATACCGTAGAACAGGCGGGACTTTTTCACTGTACCAGCAGTCGACCTATGCCCCCGGCGATGGCAAGTCAAGGTGGATGGCCAGTATTGCCATGAATGCCCTGGGCGATATTGGTATGGCCTATTCAGTGTCGAGCAGCACCATGTTCCCGTCAATCTCGTTTACCGGGAGAAAAGCCTCGGATCCCCTGAACCAGATGACCATTGCCGAAGGGGTCATCCATACCGGAACAGTATCGATGACCACCTATTCGCGGTGGGGCGATTATTCAGCCATGAATGTCGATCCGGTTGACAACACTACTTTCTGGACAACACAGGAATACGTTGGAACCTTTGGCGGCTGGTGCCCGTGGGCCACGAAAATAGCCTCCTTTAAATTCCAGAATCCGCCGACGGTCGCTACAACGGCTGCCTCCGGTATTTCCACGGCATCCGCCACGCTCAACGGTACGGTAAACCCCAACAGCCTGGCTACAACCTGGTATTTCGAGTATGGAACGACCACCGGGTATGGAAGCACAACCACCATTACCACAGCCGGTTCAGGGTCATCGGTTGTTGGGGTCAACGCCATTATTTCAGGCCTCGCCAGCGGTACGACCTATCATTACAGGATCAATGCCACAAACAGCGACGGCAACTCCACTGGGAGCGACATGACCGTCACCCCGGGAGGCGCGGTGGTCACAACAACAGCGGCATCTTCCATTACCTCCTCCACGGCATCTGCCGGAGGTAATGTGACTGCCGACGGAGGCGCCGCCGTAACGGTGCGCGGGGTTTGCTGGGGAACTTCCATCAACCCGACAACCGCTGGCAGCTATACTGCCAATGGGTCAGGAACAGGCGCGTTTACAAGTTCCTTATCGGGGCTGAGCGCCAACACCACCTATCATATCCGGGCTTACGCTACAAATGTAAACGGCACATTTTATGGCAGCGACCTGACATTTACAACATTGTGTAATGTTTACACCCTGCCGTTAAGTGAAGGGTTCGCAACAACATCATTGCCGGCCTGCTGGTCGCAGGCCGACAACCAGGGTGGTGGCCAGGTATGGCAATTCGGCACCATCACCAGCCAATCGCCAAACCCGGTCCTTTCAGGCAATTATGCCTACCTGAACAGCGATGCCTATGGCAGCGGATATACGCAGAATGCCGATCTCATTACACCGACCATCAACCTGTCGGTGTTTACAAATGTAACCTTGCAGTTCAGCCATTATTTCAAAAGCTATACTGGCTCGTCCGGAACGGTATCATACAGTATCAACAACGGTTCATCGTGGACCACAATAACCACATTTTCAGCCACCTCGGCATCAAACCCGGCTTCCTTCAGCCAGGTGATCGCCGCTGTTGCGGGACAGGCAGCCGTGAAGTTCAAATGGAATTACACGGGTACATGGGGCTATTCCTGGAGCATCGACAATGTGCAGGTCACCGGGACCTGCAGCAGTTCCCTGCCTGTAAGTGTCTCCATTGCAGCGTCGTCAAACCCGGTATGCGCCGGAACCAGCGTTTCATTCACAGCTGCGCCGGTGAATGGAGGAACAGCTCCTGCATTCCAGTGGAAAGTAAACAATGTGAACGCAGGAACCGGTAGTGCGTCCTATACCTATGCCCCGGCAAACAATGACGTTATCACCTGCGCACTTACCTCGAATGCCTCCTGCATTACCGGCAATCCTGCCACCTCCAATCCGGTGACCATGGGCGTAAATCCCCAGCTCTCTGCTGATTTCCAGGCCGGAAACCTCGCACCATTGAAAAATGAAACGGTCCAGTTTACCGATCTCACTACCGGGAACCCGGCCTCATGGAACTGGAGTTTCGACAGGGCAACCATCGTCTTTGTGAACGGAACCAGCGCATCATCGCAAAATCCGCAGATTCAGTTCACCGATGGAGGCCCTTACCAGGTGACCCTCATGACATCAGGCCCCGGATGTTCTGATACCAGGGTAAAACCTGCCTACCTCCGGGCCGGACTGGCCGGACTCTGGACCGGGTCTGCTTCAACAACCTGGTACACCACGTCAAATTGGGACAACTGGCTGGTTCCCGATAACAATACCGATGTACTGATCCCTTCTTCCGCCCCGAACTGGCCGGTATTTAACGGCGATCTCACCCTGGGTGTTAACTGTGCCCACCTCACCCTGAGCGGGGCTACCAGCAGGATTACCATCACTGGAAATTTAACCATTCCCTGATCCGGGGTAGTCCGACAAAATCAAACTTTCCTTTTTTATGCCAGCCTGACTGCATTTTAGTGCAAGGGCAATGACTTTCCAATGGTAACGTGGAATACCTATGGTTTTATTTTAATCTTAAGCATTGTTTGTCAGGTTGTTAACCTAAAAAATGCAAATTGTTGAAAAAAATATCCATTTTACGTATTACCTTTTGGCACCAAACCGGATTAAGCATAAAAAATGAGTACTTTTGTTCACGGAGTTTTTAACTTTAAAATTTATCATCATGGCAACTGGAGTCAACAAGGTAATTTTGATCGGTAATCTGGGACGGGATCCAGAGGTTCAGAATTTTGAAAACGGTGTGAAAAAGGCAGCATTCACGCTGGCAACCACCGAATCATACAAGGGAAAGGACGGGGAGCGGACCACGCACACCGAGTGGCACAACGTCGTCATGTGGCGTGGCCTGGCCGATGTGGCTGAACGGTTCCTTAAAAAAGGCAGCACGATTTATGTTGAAGGCCGGATCCGCAAACGCGAATACGAGGACAAGGAGGGACAAAAAAAGTTCATCTACGAAATTCTTGGCGATTCGATGCAGATGCTGGGCGGCGGCCCGCGCAAGGATGAGGTAACCGGTGGCGCCCCGGGATCGGAGACACACAGGGAAGAGGTGCCCATGGCAACAACGCCTGAGGATGACCTCCCCTTCTAAGATGTTTGAAAACCGGCGAAACGATGCAGGGACACCTCCTACAGGTTCCCTGCATCGGTTCACCATTTTACCACTTTGCCATTTCACCATTTTACCATTTCACCATTTCACCATCTCACCATCTCACCATCTCACCATTTCACCATTTATCCGGATAACCCTATCTGTCCTCCTCCTGTTCCTGGTCGCCTCATGCGGCAATACCTATACCCCAAAGCCCAGGGGTTATTTTCGCATCGATCTTCCGGCACAGAAATACCAGTCCTTCGATCAGTCATTTCCCTTTTCTTTTGAGTACCCGGTTTATGCGGATATTGTTCCCGACAGCAGCAGGATGGCAGAACCCTATTGGATCAATTTACAGTATATGCCGTTCCACGCCACCCTGCATCTCAGTTACAAGGTAATCGACGGCAACCTTGCGCAGTATCTCAATGACGCCCATACCCTGGTGAACAAGCATATTCCCAAAGCCAATGCCATCACCCAGCGCGAGTTTGTTGACCGGGAGCACCATGTTTACGGACTGATTTATGATATCCGCGGAGCCGATGCCGCTTCGTCGTACCAGTTTTACCTGACCGACAGCATATCGAATTTCGTCAGGGGTGCACTCTATTTCAACATGGTGCCCAACAATGATTCCCTGGCTCCCGTCATTGAATTTTTAAAGGGAGATGTGGTACATATGATCAACACATTCAGGTGGAAAGTGACAAAACATATCTGATATCTCTTGCAATTCTGCCACGGTGAAACTGCAGCTAAAAAACTATCCCATGAAATATCTGTTTCTTTTATCGACCCTGCTGCTTATCACCCTCCGTGTATGCGCACAGACACCTCCCTGGTCAGAAGTCAGGATCCGCATCGACGGAGCAGGACTGGAACAACTTGCAAAATCGGGACTGGATATCGGGGAGGGATTCCACGGGAAGGACGGAACCTGGACAACCATCCTCGCCCAGGATGAACTAGCCCGGGTCAGGCAGGCCGGGTACCCTGTTGAAATCCTTCAAGAGGATTATTCAAAGTACATCGGCGACCGTAACCTGGCACGGAGAGACCAGGTTGATTATGTCAACCATCATAAGGACGAGTTTAAAAGCACTTCGGTCAGCAACTACACGGTTCCCCAGCATTTTCACCTGGGATCGATGGGAGGGTATTTCAATTTGCAGGAGGTGATGAACCAGCTCGACAGTATGCGGCTGTTTTACCCGAATCTCATTTCAGTGAAGGCTGCCGTGGGCAATAATACAACCATCGAGGGACGTACCATCTATTGCGTGAGAATTTCAAACACGCCCGACCAGACCACCAACAAACCAAAAGTTTTCTACAACGCCCTCGTCCATGCCCGAGAACCGATGGGTATGCAGCAGCTGATCTTCTATATGTGGTACCTTCTTGAGAATTACAGTTCCAGCGATGAGATAAAATACCTCGTGGATAATCTCCAGCTATATTTTATCCCGGTGATGAATCCCGACGGGTATGAATTCAACCACACCAGTTCCCCCAATGGCGGCGGAATGTGGCGGAAAAACCGCCGCGACAATGGGGGAGGGGCGTTTGGCGTTGACCTCAACCGGAATTTCGGGTATAAATGGGGCTGGGACAATTCCGGATCATCCCCAACTCCCACCGATGAAACCTACCGGGGTACAGGGCCGTTTTCAGAACCGGAAACCCAGATTATCCGCGACTTTTGTACAACCAATGTATGGAGCATTTCCCAAAATTACCATACCTACAGCGATTACACCATGTTTCCATGGTGCTGGCAAACCGCCTTTACCCCCGACAGCCTCCTTGATGTAACCTATGCCGGTTTTCTCACACGGCAAAACGGGTATCTCACCGGAACTCCCGGGCAGATCCTGTACAATACGAACGGAGATATCCTCGACTGGCAGTATGGTGAACAAACGACCAAACCCAAAGAGATCTGTTTCACTACGGAAACAGGTACACAGACCGATGGTTTCTGGCCATTTGAAAACCGGATTATCCCGCTTTCGCAGGAAAACATGTATTCCAACCTGATGATCGCCCATTTTGCCCTGAGGTATGCTGAAGCGCACGATGTTTCTCCCGTCATCCTTTCCGGCCGGCAGGGATTTTTCAACTTTGAATTCATGCGGTATGGAATGGACGGCCCGGCAAATTACCAGGTGACCCTCAGGCCCATGGATTCAACCCAGTTTATTTCGTGGGGAGGTACGAAATCCTTCCCGAACCCGATGCAATTGTTTCCCTATCCCGACTCGGTGGCGTATGTACTGAAACCCGGCATCACCTCTGGCGATGCGATCAGGTTCATTTACGAGGTCAGTAACGGCCTCTATACGTTCCAGGATACGGTAGTGAAGTATTTCGGCCCGCCGCTGGTTGTTTTCAGCGACAGTTGCAGCACCATGGCCAACTGGACCTCCACCAAGTGGGGCGTTTCACAAAGCCAGTACCATTCGGCACCCGGCTCTATCACCGATTCGCCAACAGGAAATTATTCGAACAATTCGAATGCAACTGTCACAACCAACGCCGCCCTGAGCCTGAAAAATTCACCCGTGGCCGTGATCAATTACTGGACGAAATGGAAAACCGAAGCGGGCGCTGATTTTGTCCAGTTTAAACTGCAGGGAAACCTGGGTACCTGGACCCCTCAGAAAGGACAATACACGAAGACCAGTTTCTATGCCGAAGCAACCAATCAGCCTTTATACGATGGATCGCAACCCGGCTGGGTTAAGGAGCAGATCGTAACAACAGCGTACACCAACAAGACCCTTCAGATGCAGTTTCTCCTGAAGAGCGACCAGAGTCTCAATTACGACGGCTTCTATTTCGACGACATAACAGTCACGGTGGTCGACATGTCAAAGGTTGGCACAGGGTCGTCTCTGAACATCCGTCCGTGGCTCTCCGACCCGGTTCCAAACCCCGCATCCGGAACCGTCACAGTGACCTTTGATCCGAATTCTGCCATGAACGTACAGCCGGCAATATTTACCCTTGCAGACTCAAGAGGGGTAACTGTTAAGGAACTACCGGTACAGCCGGGCCAGAACAGGATAACCTTCTCCGTTGAAGGTCTTTCCGCAGGGGTTTACTTTTACAGGATTTCCGGAAATTCCGGGTCAACGGAGATGAAAAAACTGGTAGTCATTCATTAAAGAAGTAATAAGGCGTGATTGAAACCATTAAATTCGGTACACTGCGATGGTCGCACATTGTTCGCCCGTCAGAGGAGGATCTGCAGGCACTAAACAACCACTATCATTTCCACCCTCTCGACCTTGAAGACTGTCGTACCGAGGTCAACCTAAGGCCGAAAATCGACATCTACGACGATTACCATTTCATCATCCTCCATTTTCCTGCTATCGGGGTTACCGAGCAGTTTATTGAGATCCGTGAAATAAAATTTTTCTGGGGGAAAGACTACCTTGTCAGCATCAGCAAATCACAATGGCTTTTAAAGGATCTGTTCAACAGGGAAAAAGCAAAAACCCCCGCATCGGGCCGGATGGAAGTTGGCAGCAGCGACCGTCTCTTATATGAGATCCTTGACCACCTGATGCTCGATACCCAGAAACTTGTGGAGAGGGTCGATAAGGATGTGGATGACTGCGGCAAGGCGCTCTTTGCAAAAAAGGCGGAACCGACGATCGAAAAACTCTCGAAAACCAGGAAAAACCTGATCCTGCTGAATACCATGTTCAAACCGCAAATGATCCTGTTCAATAAACTGCAGAATGGTTCCATCAAGGGATTTGCTGAAAATATGGAGGACTACTGGGGCAACATCATGGACTACTACCAGAAGATATGGGACATGGTTGAAGACGACGGCGAGCTTATCAAAGGCTATTCCATGACCTTCGATTCGCTGCAGGTAAACAAGACCAACGAGGTGATGAAGATGCTGACCCTGGTCTCAGCCATCATGCTGCCATTGACCTTCATTGCCAGCCTTTACGGAATGAATATGAAACTTCCCATCCAGGATCATCCTTTTGCTTTCGTGGTTCTCACGGGGGGCATGTTCGGGATTGCAGTGCTGGTGTTTGTCTATTTCAAAATAAGGAAATGGATGTGACCGGCTCAGGGCTCATCGCTGTTCATGACATCGATCTGGCGCTGGATTCCTTCCTCATGAACCGATTCGAGTAATTTAAGAATAAATTCACGGCTCAGTCCCATTTTGATGCCTGCCTCAATCCGGTCCTGGGTAAGCTGGTTCCACCTTTTCAACTGGAGAATGGTGATCTTGTTGGCTTTCTTGTAGGTCCCGATTTCCTGCACCACGTTCATCCGTCGGGCCAGGATATCGATCAGTTCTTCGTCGAGCTTGTCGATCTCCGAACGGAGGGCTTCCAGTTTGTTTTCAAATTCAACACCGCCTGATTCGCGCCGCAGGATGAGTTTTAAGAGGAGTTCGGTGAGATGGGCCGGTGTTATCTGCTGATTTTTATCGGTGAGCGCTTTCGACGGGCTGATGTGCGATTCGATCATCAGCCCGTTCATCTCGAGGTCAAAGGCTTTCTGGATGGTGGCCGGGATGAGTTCACGGTTTCCGCAGATATGGCTGGGGTCAACAAAGATAGGAAGGTTGGGGGCCAGTCGCTTGAGCTCGATGGGAATCTCCCACATGGGCGCGTTCCTGTAAGGCGAACGGTTGAAGAATGAAAACCCGCGGTGAACTGCCACCAGTTTGGTAAGCCCCAGCTGGTTCAACCGCTCAATGGCTCCGAGCCATGTCTTAACATCGGGGTTGAGCGGGTTCTTGATCACCACCGGGATGTCATGGCCGGCAATGGCTTCGCCGATCTCCTGGACCGAAAAAGGGTTTACGACAGTGCGCGCCCCGATCCATAAGATGTCGATGCCGTGTTCCAGCGCCTCTTCAACATGTTTCGGGTTTGCAACTTCAACGGTTACGAGCAGCCCGGTCTCTTTCTGAACCCGCTGAAGCCACTTCAGGCCGGGTTTCCCGACCCCTTCAAACGCGCCGGGACGGGTGCGGGGCTTCCAGATGCCTGCCCTGAAAACCTTTACCTGGGGAATCATGGCAAGCTCCCGTGCCGTATCCATGACCTGCTGCTCTGATTCAGCACTGCAGGGCCCGGCAATTACCAGTGGCAATGCCTGTGCCGGCAGCCATTCACTGATCGGGGTGATATTGAGCACGGGTGTCATCGGCGGCAAAGGTAGCAGTTTCAGCTAAGCCGGAACAACAATTTCCAGAAATTCGAAATGACCTTAAGTGCCGACATCACCATACCGATAATCAGGCCGATCGGGAGGAGCCAGTTAAGCCATGAAAGCCCGTGAAAATTGGTGAAATCGAACGGGAATATATAAAACAGCACCAGTTGTGTTACGAAACTGGCTGCTTCCATGAAGTTGTCTTTGATAAAATCAAGATGCCATTCCGGGATTTTGTTGACGATCCACAGGAATATCACGTTAAAAATGATGTTCGCGATATATTCCCCGTTTTTCTTCTTCCGTGCAAGGTCGCTGTCCCAATGATTTTTTCCGTAATCATCGATGCGCTGGGCCCATCGGGGCATCTTTTTGTTGTGATGGTTGTTCATAATGATCAATTTTTTATTTGACGCCGAAAGGGAGACAAAGTTACGGAAAACGGTTACCGCAAATGAATGAAAACCCCGATAGTGGATAATTCCTGACATTTCAGTAAATTTGCCGTCTCATACAGAAAAAGCCATGGAACATATCAGGAGGAATAAGATTGCTGATTTATTGAAATCGAAGAATTTTGGCAGCGAAGTGCTGGTCAAGGGCTGGGTCCGTTCGAAACGGGGCAATAAGAACATCAACTTTATTGCCCTGAACGACGGTTCAGCGATCCATACCATCCAGGTGGTGGCCGAAGTGGCAAATTTCCCGGAGGAGGTGCTGAAGCTGGTCACTACCGGGAGCTGTATTGCTGTGAAAGGCACCCTGGTGGAGTCGATGGGACAGGGACAAAGCGTAGAGATCCAGGCCGGGCACATTGAAGTTTTCGGCACAGCCGACCCGGAAACCTACCCCTTGCAGAAGAAGGGCCATTCCTTGGAGTTCCTTCGGGAAATCGCCCATCTTCGTCCCCGCACCAATACCTTTGGCGCGGTGCTGCGCATCCGCCATGCCATGGCCTTCGCCATTCATAAATATTTCAACGACCAGGGATTTTACTACATTCATGCCCCGATCATCACCGGATCCGATGCTGAAGGGGCCGGGGCCATGTTCAGGGTGACCACGCTGGATGATAAAAATCCGCCGGTCCTTCCCGACGGACATGTCGACTACAGCCAGGATTTCTTTGGCAAGGAGACCAAACTCACCGTGAGCGGCCAGCTTGAAGCAGAACTTGGCGCAATGGCACTGGGGCTCGTGTATACTTTCGGACCTACCTTCCGCGCCGAAAATTCCAACACCCCGCGCCACCTGGCCGAATTCTGGATGATCGAGCCGGAGATGGCCTTTTATGACATCCATGATGACATGGATCTTGCGGAGGATTTCCTGAAATACCTCATCCGCTATGCGCTTGAAAACTGCCACGATGATCTGGAGTTTCTCGATAAAATGTACGACAATGAATTGATCGCCCGGCTGAATGAGGTAGTTGCCGATAAGTTCGTGCGGCTGACCTACACCGAAGCGGTCGAAATTCTGATTGCCTCAGGGCAGAGCTGGGAATTCCCGGTTGACTGGGGCACCGACCTGCAGGCCGAGCATGAACGTTACATTGTTGAAAAGCATTTCGGCAAACCGGTGATCCTGACAGGCTATCCCAAGGACATCAAGGCCTTCTACATGAAAATGAACGAAGACGGCAAGACCGTGCGCGCCATGGATGTCCTCTTCCCGAAGATCGGCGAGATTATCGGCGGAAGCCAGCGTGAGGAGAACCTTGACGCCTTGTTAAAGCGGATCCATGAAATGAATATCCCCGAAAAGGATGTGTGGTGGTACCTCGATACCCGGAAATTCGGCACAGCCCCGCACGCCGGCTTCGGTCTCGGCTTTGAGCGGCTCATCCTCTTTGTGACCGGCATGTCGAACATCCGGGATGTGATTCCCTTCCCGAGAACGCCCAAGAATGCGGAGTTTTAGCAAATGGCAAAATGGCAAAATGGTAAAATGGCAAACGGGTAATCCACGACAGTCATCATGATTACAATTTTACGATTTTACCATTTTACGATTTTACGATTTTACCATTTCACCATTTCACCATTTTACGATTTTACCATTTCCCAAAAAACCTAAAGATTTTCTGCCCGACCATGTGCGGTATCAGTAAAATTTCTTAATTTAGCACTAAGATTTTTTATAATGGATAAGTGTTGGTTGCTTAAAGCACAGGGTGATCCTGAGACTGTCAGGGAATTGTCGAAGGCGCTGGGTATTGACCAGTCGCTCGGAAACCTCCTTGTGCAGCGGGGGGTAAAGACGTATGATGAAGCAAAGACCTTTTTCAGGCCATCGCTGAGCGCCCTTTTTGATCCCTTCCTGATGAAGGACATGGACAAGGCCATAGCCCGCATTTCCAAGGCAGTAGCGAACAATGAAAGGATTCTGGTTTACGGTGATTACGATGTTGACGGAACTTCAGCCGTAGCATTGGTTTTTACGTTCCTTAACAGTTTTCACAAGGAGATCGATTTTTATATTCCCGACCGGGATAACGAAGGTTACGGGATTTCATTCAAAGGCATTGATTTTGCTTCAGAAACCAATGTCAAACTGATCATCGCACTTGATTGCGGGATCAAATCGGTGGAAAAAGTGGCTTATGCGACCACCAAAGGCATCGACTTTATCATTTGCGACCATCACCGCCCTGGAGCTGAAATTCCGGCCGCGGCTGCCATCCTCGATCCAAAACGGGGCGATTGCACCTATCCCTATAAGGAATTGTCGGGATGCGGGATTGGTTTCAAACTGATCCAGGCCTATGCGCAAATCAACAGCATCCCCTTCGACCAGCTGATCCAGTACCTCGACCTGGTGGTGATCAGCATCGCTTCCGACATTGTTGATATTACCGGTGAAAACCGCATCCTTGCTCATTACGGGCTGAAGCTGATCAATTCGAAACCACGACCGGGGCTGGAAGCGCTGCTGCGCTATTCGGCCATGATGAAAAATGACGATGGCATGGGGGGATGTGTTTTTGTTCGCGAACTCACCATCACCGATCTTGTGTTCATGATCGGTCCGCGTATCAATGCCGCCGGACGGATCGAAAGCGGAAAAAATTCGGTAAGGCTTCTTATCACCAAGAACCTTGACGATGCCAAACGGGTGGCGGAGCAGATCAACGCCTACAACACCGAACGTAAAACCCTTGATTCGTCAGCTACCCTGCAGGCCATCGGCATGATCGACGAGAATTCGCAACTTAAATCGGCGCGATCAACGGTGATTTTCCATCCTAACTGGCACAAGGGGGTGATCGGCATTGTTGCTTCGAGGCTCACCGAAACCTATTACCGCCCCACCATTGTCCTCACCCTGTCGAACGGGCTGATTACAGGATCGGCGCGCAGCGTGCGGGATTTTGACATCTATGAGGCAGTTGACGCATGCAGCGACCTGCTGGAGCATTTCGGGGGACATAAGTTCGCTGCCGGGCTCTCTCTTAAACCCGAGAACCTTGAGCGCTTCAGCGCCCGTTTCGAATCATTTGTCAGCGACCGGCTTAAAGGCATAGAACTGGTTCCCGTGCTGGAGATCGACTCCAAATTGCCACTCAATGTCATCAGTTCCCGATTTTTCAGCGTCCTGAAACAGTTTGCCCCCTTCGGGCCGGGAAACATGGCGCCATTGTTTTTAACCAACGGGGTGATGGATGCCGGCGGTTCACGGATTGTCGGGAAAAACCACCTGAAACTGAACGTTGTTCATCCCGAAATTGCCGGTGGCCCGTTTTCGGCTATCGCTTTTCAACAGGGAGAACAGTTTGGCATGATCGAAAAACAGATACCTTTCAACATCTGTTACCATGTGGAAGAAAACGAATGGAACGGGCTGGTGAACCTCCAGCTCAATATCAAGGATATTAAATTCTCAGATTAACAGCTCTCTTTTCCGAAGCAGACGCCCATCCGCCTTGCTTTTTCAATCAGCGGATGATCTTCCGGGACAAGCCGCAACTTACCGCCGACATCAGCCAGTGAAACAGAAGTAACGGTATCGCCTTTGAGCGCCACCATTTCCCCAAACCGTTTCTGTGCGATGAGTTCAACGGCGTATGCGCCATAGCGCGTGGCAAGCACGCGGTCCATGGGTGAAGGACTGCCTCCGCGCTGGATATATCCCAGAATGGTTTCCCTGGTTTCAAGACCGGTAAGTTCCTTGATGCTGTTGGCAACATAGCGGGCGGCCGATTCACCTTTTGGCGTGGGGATGCCTTCGGCTACAACGACGATGGAATAGGGCTTCTTGTTGATGGCCCTTTTTTTAAGGCAACGGGCAACAAAGTTGATGTCGAAATTGATTTCAGGCAGCAGGATCACATCCCCACCGCTTGCCATGCCCGAATAGAGCGCCAGCCATCCTGCATGATGCCCCATCACTTCGATGACCATGATGCGCTTATGGCTGTTGGCTGTGGTATGAAGACGGTCGATCGCTTCGGTGGCAATCCACAGCGCCGAATCAAAACCAAACGTGATATCGGTCCCGTAAACGTCGTTGTCGATCGTCTTTGGAATCCCGATCACATTGAGTCCGACCTCCGACAGTTGCGCCGCTGTTCGCTGGGTGCCGTTGCCCCCGATGCACACCAGGGCATCAAGCCCGAGTTCCTGGTAATGCTTTTTAATCAGTTTCGGTTTGTCGATGGCATTGAATGTGCTGCCTTTCTTGAAGGGGTTTTCCCTCGACGTGCCGAGGATGGTTCCCCCCAGGGTAAGAATACCGGAAAGGACATTCTCATCCAGCTGGACGTATTCTTCATTGATAAGGCCAAGAAACCCGGAGGAGATTCCGATCACCTCCATGCCATATTCGAGAATTGCTGTCTTCCCAACTCCCCTGATGGCTGCATTGATACCGGGGCAATCGCCGCCGGCAGTTAGTATGCCGATACGCATAATACAGAATTATTTCAACTCGAATGAACCAGCTCCGATTTCCTTGTCATCGGCAAATACGGTAACAATATATTTTCCCTTCATGGCAGGCTTGTCGTCATCTTTCTTGGTCCATGCCAGGCAAACATTCATGGCCTTGCCAGCATAGCTGATGTCTTCGCGGAGTGAATAGGAAAGTGTTTGCCCGTTGAACGCGAAGGTGTCATATTTGCTCTTGATCACGATTACGTTGTCGGGGCGCTGAATGCGGATGTAGATTATTTTTTTGCCTTGTGCCACCAGCGGGTTCTCCCCGATGGTAAAGCAAACCCTGATGCGTTGCGCGCGGCTGGCTTTGTCGGTAAGTTCTTCCTTGGTCTTGCCTGATTTCAGTTTATAGGTGCTGGCAGTAACATCGTAGGCCTTGATGAACGCTGCCTGGCTCATCTTCTCCTTCAGCTCCTCCTTGTCCTTGATGAGGTTCTGGTTGCGGTGCTGTTCGGTTTTCACCTCCTGCCGGATGCGGTCGTTTTCGGCTGTCAGCTCGCGGTTCACGGTATACAACGAATCCATCTGCCTGACATAACCCTGGGCTACC
>CAIWMX010000131.1 GCA_903913885.1 uncultured Bacteroidales bacterium
ACGGGGGAGCCGGGATCACCTGCCAGGATATCGACAGTGTCTTTATGAAGAACTGCAATATCTATGGGAATGGTACCGGGGTTGACATCAGCGAGGCAATTATACCCGGAACGTTGATTTCCAGGGCGGTAATTACAGGGAACAGTATACATAACAACAGTTTTCTGGGTATCGATGCCATGAGCCTTGTTTACATCGGGGGCAATAAAATATACGGCAACGGGGGAGGCGGTATCAGGGTCCTTCACGGCAGGTCCGAGATATTTATTGAAAAAAATACGGTGTATAACAACAACGCCACCGGTATTGAAATTATGTACCATGACAACTTTGCGTATATCATGCAAAACGTGATTTACAACAACACCTCGCTCAATCAAAACGGTGGAGGCCTGTTGCTTAACGATGCTTATTATCACCCCTGGATTGACTATGTGGGCAACAATACCATATGCAACAACAAGGTAGCCGCCGGCTTCCTGGGAGCTGATTTTTATTCGACAAACCTGTTCTCGCTCACCAATAATATAATTTTCAATGTCTCAGATACCGCCAACAGCGTGGGATGGGACACAACGGTGGCAGCACAGCCTGATTATAACTGTTTCTCGCAGCGCAGGCTGAGTAGTTCAGGATCATATAATGTATTCACCAACCCGTCGTTTGCCTACCCTACCGGTTTCAGTGGTTCGGCAGGCAATATTGGTGACTGCGACTGGGCATTAACGGCCATTTCACCCTGCATTGATACGGGTGATCAAAGCGTAGGCGGCAGTATTTCACCAACAGATTATGCAGGCAATCCACGGGTTTACAATCAGCTGATCGACATCGGTGCTGTCGAATTCCAGGGCCACTATGCCATTAATGAAAAGCAAGGAACTGGCCCGGTTTCAGTCTTTCCAAACCCTGCTCACGGGATGGTGAATTTTGTGGCTAAGAATGACGTTCCATTGGAGGTAACGCTTTTTGACATCATGTCGGTGAGGGTTCTGCAACAGCAATTCACAAAATCTGTGAGCATCAGCCTTGGGCACCTGACCCGCGGGGTTTATATTTATGAGATCACAAATGAACACGGCCTCATTCAACATGGGAAAGTGGTTAAGGAATAATTCCTGAAGAACCTATAATCTTGACAAAACATGCCAAAACAAAGAATTTCACTCGAAGAGGTAAGCAATTTAAGCAAGAAGGAGCGCATTGAGAAGGCGAGGAGTTTCTCCCTGAAGTATCGTGTGGGCGATGGAAAGAATTTTCGTTTGAAGGATTATAAAACAGATGATTACCCGCTCTTCAAAAAAGATGACAAGCCGGCTGCAAAAGAGGTGCTTCAGTTCGGGGTGCAGGCACTGGCGGCCATGCAGGACATCATGTATGCCCAGGACAAATGGGCATTGCTGCTGATTTTCCAGGCGATGGATGCAGCAGGGAAGGATGGGGCCATCAAGCATGTGATGTCGGGGCTGAATCCACAGGGTTGCAACGTGACTTCCTTCAAGGCGCCGGGAGCAGAGGAGCTGGATCACGATTTTTTATGGCGGTGCATGAAAAACCTGCCCGAGCGGGGGCGTATCGGCATCTTCAACAGGTCGTATTATGAGGAGGTGCTGGTGGTGCGCGTGCATGAGCAGATCCTCCATTCCCAGAAAATTCCGGAGAAGCTGGTAACGAAAAATATCTGGGATGAACGGTATAAGGATATCCGTCATTTTGAGCAGTACCTTTGCCGTAACGGGATCATGGTCGTGAAATTCTTCCTCCATTTGTCGAAGGAAGAACAGAAAAATCGATTTCTTGACCGCATCGACAACCCTGATAAAAACTGGAAGTTCAGCGATGCCGACGTGAAAGAGCGTGCTTACTGGAAAGATTACATGACGGCCTATGAAGAGATGATCATCAATACTTCTACTGATACGGCGCCCTGGTATGTGGTTCCAGCCGATAATAAGCCTTATGCGCGAATCGTCATCGCCTCGGCGGTCATAGATGCCATGGATGCAATGAATCTTGAATATCCCCGGGTAAGCAAGGAGAAACTGACCCAACTTAAAAAGATCAAACAGGATTTGCTGACGGAGAAATAATTGCAACTGGTCCGACAGATGCATTATTCTCCCAAAAAAGATTGCATCCCCTACAGGGATGCACATGCATAAGCCTGATTCCGATCCACAGGAATGCATCCCCTACAGGGATGCATTTTTGAATAAGGTGATTGTTTTTTAGCATTTTGCATTCCTGCAGGGGATGCATTGATGTACGGAGATGGATTCATAGCCCTTTGCATCCCTGTAGGGGATGCATTTCCTATCGGGAAAATG
>CAIWMX010000132.1 GCA_903913885.1 uncultured Bacteroidales bacterium
CCCCCTCTCCGTGCGGAGAGGGGAGATTGGTTTTTGATTCAAAAAAACAAACTTTTCTCCCCCTCTCCGTGCGGAGAGGGGAGATTGGTTTTTGATTCAAAAAAACAAACTTTTCTCCCCCTCTCCGTGCGGAGAGGGGGTCAGGGGGGTGAGGTATTTGAACAGCTGAAGATGCCAATTCTATGATAATGCCGCGAAAATCCACCCATCCTTTGTAAATTTGCAGGATGAATTTTAAATCAGTCGCTTTCCACCATTTCGGGTGCAAGGTCAATTTCGCAGAGGCTTCTTCGCTTTCAAGGAAGTTCAAAGACGCCGGTGTTGATGTTCACGACTTTCACGAACAGGCCGATGTGTATGTCATCAGCACCTGTGTCGTTACCGCGGTTGCCGAAAAAAAGTGCAGGGCTGCCATCCGGCAAGCCCATAAGTTGAACCCGCATGCAAAAATTGCCGTGATCGGTTGTTTTTCGGAGCTGAAGCCCGACGAACTGAAGATGATGGAAGGGGTTGACCTGGTCCTGGGCCATTCAGGAAAATTCAGGCTTCTGGAGGAACTTGACAAACTTGACCATCCGGACGAAACCTTAGCTGCAACAGAAATCCGGGATGAAGCCATGGCAGAAGTCGGCAACGGGCACGATTACCACGGCGGCGTTTTACCCGAAAAGCACAGTGACCGGGATGTTTTTGTCCCTTCCTTCTCCTATGGCGACCGAACCCGGTCATTCCTGAAGATTCAGGATGGCTGCGATTATTTCTGCACGTACTGCACCATCCCGCTGGCACGGGGCAGAAGCCGGAGCGATACCGTGGAGAACGTGGTGAAGAACGCAAAGGAAATTATCAGCAATGGCAACAGGGAAATCATTCTGACCGGTGTGAACATCGGTGATTTTGGACGGCATCATAGCGAGAATTTCAGCCAGCTTGTGCATGCCCTCGACCAGGTTGAAGGGATATCCCGAATCCGTATATCATCCATTGAACCCGATCTGCTGACAAACGAAACCATCGAATTCATAGCAGTTTCCAGGAATTTTCTTCCCCATTTCCATATACCGCTGCAATCGGGATGCAATAAAATTCTCAAAGCCATGCACCGGAAATATACCCGGGAACTCTATCGCGACCGGATCGTGAAAATCAAATCGCTGATGCCCCGGGCCTGCATCGCAGCAGATGTGATCATCGGCTTTCCCGGGGAGACGGACGATGACTTCCAGGAAACTTTTGGCTTCCTGGAAAGCATTGATATTTCGTACCTGCATGTGTTCACCTACTCGAAGCGCGACAACACGCTTGCCGCACGCATGGGAGAACCTGTTGCCGACAAGGTTAAAAAAGAACGTAGTGAGATGTTGCATAAGCTTTCTCTGGAAAAAAAGCGCAAATTCTACCTGGAGAACATCAATACGGAGGTGAACGTCCTCTTTGAATCAGACAATTCACATGGGTTCATGCACGGGTTCTCCGAAAACTATATCAAGGTGAAAACGTTCTACAATCCCGAACTTGTAAACAGGGTTGTCAGGGTGAAACTTGAAAATATAGGGGATGACGGCGAATATGTGACCAGACTGTGAACAATGGAGAAGGATATATCCTGTTCATATTGTTACATGTGGTGAATGCAGACGGGGCAACCCGGAATGAGTTTTCAATTTTAAAATAAATCAAGATGGACCTGGAGAAACTGACATATGGCGTATGCGACATTGCCCTTGAAGTGGGTGAATTTCTGAAGCAGGAAGTTACCAAACTGAAAACCTCGGATATTTTGTCAAAGGGGGTCCATAATTACGTGACTTATGTTGACAAGGAATCTGAACGCCGGATTGTTGACAAATTGTCGGCTTTACTGCCCTCAAGCGGATTCATTGCCGAAGAAAACCCGGACCTAAAGCCGGGCGAGTTCACCTGGGTGATTGATCCGCTCGACGGAACAACGAATTTCATCCATGGCGTTCCCCTATACTGCATCAGCATCGGCCTGATGCACCAGGATGAAACCATCATTGGCGTTGTTTATGAGCCAAACCTCCGGGAGTGCTTTTATACATGGAAATCAGCGCCGGCATACCTGAACAGGGAGATCATCCGGGTATCATCGGCACCGGCCATCCGTGACGCCATTTTTGCAACAGGATTTCCCTACTATGATTACAGCCGGCTTGACGATTACCTGGCGATTTTCAAACACCTGCTGCAAAACAGCCACGGCGTCCGCCGGCTCGGATCGGCAGCCGCCGACCTGGCCTATGTGGCGTGCGGCCGGTATGACGGGTTCTACGAGTACGGGCTTAGTCCGTGGGATGTGAATGCCGGAGGACTGCTCGTTAAACAGGCCGGGGGAATCGTGACCGATTTTCGTGGCGAAGAAAACTATATCTTTGGTAAACAAATTATCGCTAGTAACAACTCACTTTACACTGAATTTCTCAAACTATTTACTGCATGGAAACAAGAATCGAATTAATCCAGGGAGACATTACAAAATTAAAAGTTGATGCCATTGTAAATGCTGCCAACCCCTCGTTGCTGGGCGGCGGCGGCGTTGACGGAGCCATTCATCAGGCCGCCGGCCCCGGGTTGCTGGAAGTTTGTCAGCTTCTTGGCGGCTGTAAGACCGGTGAGGCGAAAATTACAAGGGGATACAAACTGCCTGCACAATTTGTGATCCACACCGTTGGCCCTGTATGGGGTGTAGGCGACCGCAACGAGGAATCGCTTCTCGCCGGCTGTTACCGGAAAAGCCTTGCCCAGGCAACGGTACATGGCTGCAATATTGTTGCATTCCCAAACATCTCAACCGGGGTGTATCATTTTCCGAAAGATCTTGCAGCCGAAATTGCCATCAGGGAGGTGAAAAACTACCTTTCTTCCAATGCTGTTCCCGAGAAAGTGATCTTTGTATGTTACGATGCAGAGAATTTTTCAATCTACCAGGACCTGCTCAGCAAGTAATTCGGGGTATTCATCGATTAATTTGTGTGTATCTCTGTAACTCGGCCTACTTTTGGGCGTCATTGATCACATGAAAAAAATAATCCTGGTCTGTTTCAGTTTTCTAGCCTGTACACTGCTTTTCGCGCAGCAGGAAAAGAAGCATGTGATGGTCATACCGGTTTCCCAGGCACCAAAAATTGACGGGATACTGGATGAAGCCGTTTGGCAGAATGCGCCAACAGCAACGGATTTCATCCAGCGGCAGCCCTACATCGGCAAACCGGCTCTTTTCCCAACTGAAGTCCGTTTCCTTTACGATAACACAGGGTTGTATGTTGGCGCGACAATGCTCGACCCCCATCCCGACAGCATCCCCTGCCAGCTGGGCCTCCGCGATGCAAATTCACTGAATGCCGATAATTTCATCATCATCCTCAGCCCCTTCAACGACGGCCTGAATGCCTTCTGTTTCATGGTGTCATCATCCGATGTTCAAACCGACTTCAAACTTTCGGGAAGCAATGGAAATGACGATTATACCTGGGATGCCGTTTGGACCAGCAAGGCCAGACGGAATGAAAAGGGGTGGGTCGTAGAGATGAAGATCCCCTTCTCGGCCATCAGGTTTCCTAAAAAACCGGTACAGGAGTGGGGTCTTAATTGTCAACGCAGCATCAGACGCTTCCGGGAAATCGATACCTGGAATTTTGTGGATGCAAAAGTATCAGGATATGTGAATCAGAGCGGCCTGCTACAGGGGATCAGGGATGTCAATCCGCCGTTGCGCCTGTCTGTTTCTCCCTATCTTTCGGGTTACCTCCAGAACAGCCAGGGAAGCAGCGAGTATGATCATTCGTACAATTACGGCGCCGACCTGAAATATGGTATCAACGAAAGTTTCACCCTCGACATGACCCTGATCCCCGATTTCGGGCAGGTGCGCTCCGACGATAAGATTTACAATTTCTCGCCTTTTGAGATCCGGTACGATGAACGCCGCCAGTTTTTTACCGAGGGCACCGAACTGTTCAACAAGGGAGGCGTGTTTTATTCGCGACGAATTGGCGCACAGCCCAAAGGTTCACGTGGATTGGATGTCAATCTGAAAGAAAATGAAAAAGTGACCGACAACCCTTCTCAGACCAAACTGATCAATGCCACGAAAATATCAGGACGCACCAGTGGAGGCCTTGGAATCGGGATCTTCAATGCCATGTCGGCCAACACCTGGGCAATACTGCAGGATACTGTCACCGGGAAGACAAGGCGGGAGCTTACCCAGGGATTTACCAACTACAACATGATCGTTCTTGATCAAAATCTCAAAAACAACTCCTACATCGATTTCCTGAATACAAACTACTTTATGCCCACCGAGGGCTATACGGCCAATGTGACCGGGACCTCCTTTAAATTCGCCAACAAGAAGTACACATACGCCTTTTCCGGGGATGCCTTTATGAGCCAGAAGTACTTCAGCCACCAGAGTCCCGACCTGGGATACCATTATTCCCTGACCTACGGAAAGATTTCAGGGAATTTTCATTTCAACCTGAACCAGCTGCTCGAAACCAAAACGTATGATCCCAACGACATGGGATTCAATGCGGTGAATAACCGTTTCAACAATGTTCTCACCATGGAGTACAACAAATATGAGCCATTCTGGAAAGTGATCAACTGGTTCAACATGATACAGGTCTCGTACAACAGCATCTATGAAGGAATGAAATACACCGGCTTTCTTATCCATGCCGAAACCAATACCACGAACAGAAAATACCTTTCTTTTGGCAGCACCCTGGAAATCCAACCTGTTAAGTCTCATGATTATTTCGAGCCCCGGGTGCCTGGTTGGATGTTTATTATCCCTGCATCAGCTTATTTAAACACCTGGATTTCTTCTGATTACCGCAAGGTGTTTGCAATCGATGCATCGGTAGGCGGGTATGTTGCACCCGAAATAAAATCGTCGGGGTATTCATTTTCCTTTGAACCCAGGTACCGTGTATCCGACAGGCTGATGCTGCAGTATCACCTCCTTTACGAACGCCTGCTGAATGATGTGGGCTATATCAGCGATTCGGTAAATCCTGCAGGAAATACCATCATTCTCTTCGGGCGCCGCGACAGGCAAACCATCACCAATATTCTGGAAGCCAGCATGATGGTCACAAGCACTATGAACATAGGATTGCGGGCCCGCCACTACTGGGTTTCGGCTCCATATTATGCGTTCTCAACCCTTCAGCAGGACGGAACCCTGAAACCCGTTAACTATTCCGGCGATCCTGATATCAATTTCAACCTGTTCAACCTGGATTTCAGCTATACCTGGAACTTCGCCCCCGGCAGCCAGATCACGGTGATGTGGAAAAATGCCATCAATTCATACAACCACGACATCGAGCCCTGGTACTTTAAAGATTTGGGCAACACGCTCTCAAACTCTTCCACCAACAGCTTCTCAATCAGGATCCTGTATTACCTGGATTCGCAGTATTTCAGGAAGAAGCGAGGTAGCGAGGTGGTGAGGTAGCGAAATGGTGAAATGGTGAAAAATTACCAGGGTGGTTAATTGATCACGATTTTTTGGGTGGCAATTTTGCTGGTTTTCAACCGGATTTTCACAAGGTATATTCCGGTAGCAAGGTTGGCTGTATTGATCAAACACTGCTGATCATCCGATATAATCTGGTTTTTTACACAAACGCCCTGCTGGCTGATCACACTGATTTCCTCCATGGCCTCATTGGAGGAAATCCGGAATTCACCGCGGACGGGATTGGGAAAAACTGTGAATACAGCGTTGTTTTCTCCTGAAATACCCGTTGATCCCTGGTGCCCGGTGATATAGATGTCATCGATCTTGTCGATTCCTGTGGATGCCACGGTTCCGCCGGCTGTGTTGTTGTTTGAGGTCATCAGCCACCGCAGCCACAGGGAGGGTTGGTTGGCGCAGGTACCCGGCAGGGGAACGCTGTCGATCACGCCGCTGGTCCAATTGTTTGCGGTCAAAATAACGGTATTCGGAACATCTGTCCATACACCACCGGCTGCGATGCGATACTGGATGATATAATCCTGCGGACCGGGGTTATTACCGCCCGATTGCTGCTTTGAGGATATTTTCAGGTTATCGTAATTGAGTGTGGTAATTTCAATGATCCAGCTCTTCGTCATGGCGCCGTTATCCCACCCCGTGGCCTGTGCTGCTTTGGTGGTTAACCCGTTCTTTGAAAAATCAATTGCGCTGGTCCCTCCGTCCGTCCTGACGGCTTTTGAAAGATTTGCCTGGATTCCGCCATCTGCCAGGCTGTCGGCGGGAGTGCCGGTGGGGACGGTCCATTTGGCAACCAGTGTCTGCGCGTTGCCTGTCCATGAGATTGCCATGGCCATGATCAAAAACAATTTTGTAACCGTGCGTTTCATAATGCTGATTTTAATTTGTTAATATTCAAACGAATGTAAATGTGGTCGCGCACAAATCTCCTTTTAAGACTTTGCAAACCGGTATGTCAAATTCAGCATGAAGAACCTGCCCGGCGAAAGGTTCCCTTTTGAATCGTAATACCTGGTATTCAACACATCCTGAATGATGCAGCTGAGATTTAACTTTTTGAAAAAAGTATGGCCCAGCTTCATATCAAAGATGTTGTATCCGGGATTCTGCAGTGTATTCTCATCATCGCTCCACTGGAAATCACGGTGGTTGAAGGTCAGGGAAGTCTGAAGAATCCTGTTTGTCCAGAAAATACCGGCCGAAAACTGGCTCCGCGGCACCTCCATAATATATCTCCCGGTCAGGTCGGTTCCGCCATGGAGCACTGTAAATGCAGTAACCCTGGAGTCATTGAAGGCGTAACTTCCCGAAAAACTGACCTTTTTAAATATTTTCCACTGCACCGCGATCTCTGCACCAAGGATCCCGGCCCGGCTAACATTTTCACGGCGGATGATGGGTTTATCCTTATCCCCACCGGTATTGATGCTGTCGCCGGTGTTGACGAAATACTGAAAATTCCTGCCGATCGAATAGTACACCGATGGCCGGAAAACGAGCCCACTGAAGGGTTCCCAATCGCAGCCGGCTTCAAAATTATCAAGGGTTTCAGGCTTCAGCTGCGGATTGGCAAGTTTAAAACCCTTGGTGACGTTGCCGTTCTTGCACATGTCGTCGAGCATGGGAGGCCTGAATCCGCGTGTAACCGATATATAAACATTCAACGACTTACCAAACAGGTATTTCAGACCGATTTTCGGACTCAAAGCCTGCCATGACTGGTTTGAAAAGACGGTCGGGTATTTGTCCATAAAATCGGTCAGGCTGGTGGGTTGCGAGATCACGAATGAACCATCATGAAACTGTGCCATGTCGAACCTGAGGCCTGCCAGGATGACCAGGTTCTGGTTGAGCGTATGCCATTCATATTCGCCAAAGAGGGCGAAGAAGTCCATCTTCCCTTTATTTGTCAGAATATCCGTTGAGGTGTAATATGTATCAGCACCGTTAACGCTACCAGATTTCAGGTCAATTCCAATGGTATAACTCATGCTGTGTTTGCCGTACCATGTCAGGTTTGACCAGAATCCATAATCGATGCGGCGCGAATCCGTCGTAAAAAGGCTGTATTTGCTGCCTTTTTTTACGGCCACCGATTCGCTGAGACGATGATAAAATTCATCCTGATAAAAGGTGCTCATAAGCAGGGTGAAATTGCCGAATTGATTGTTACTGGTCACCCGCACGGCGGAGGTCGGGTATTCATTATAACCGCCGTCAGGCTCGAACACCCGAAACCCGTCGCCACGCTTGTCGCTGTAATAACTGTATTCAACTTCCGTATAACTTCTCGCGCCATACTGGTAACCTGCCTTGCCGGTGATCAGGTATTCCCTGAGTGACAGTTTGATGTCGTTGCTGTCGCGGGTAGATTCGGGCACCATGATGTATCCGTTGCCCTGCCTGTAAAAACCATTCAATTGGTAATACATGCCGTATGTTCCTGAACCCGTTTTCCCGCCCAGAGAAAACAACCCGCCAAACGTGCCGCAGGAGCCGGCAAAGGTTTTTACCAATCCCTGGAATTTCCCCACCGGCCTGGAGGTAATCAGGTTGATCACGCCGCCCATGGCGTTGCTGCCGTAAACTGAAGATACCGGTCCTTTCGCCACCTCCACCCTGTCAAGAAAGTCGGGGATCATCCGGTTCCAGTTGATGCCCCCGCCGTCGGCCTTGTTCAGCGGAACGCCGTCAAGAAGAACAAGCGTACGGGGAGTCCCGTTCAGGCCATGCATGGTGATGCTTGCATTTTTTGAAAAGATCCCATTCACCCGGTCGATGTTTGCGCCGGGAACCAGTTCAAGCAGCCCGTCGGCGTTGTTTGTCGGGGTTAGGTCGATTTGGGAGGCGGGTATGGCGCTGAGCCGGGCAGGGACCTCCTCCATTTTCCGCTTTGAGCGCGTGGCGGTGATAAATAGTTCGGGGAGCTGGCTGATCCGTGTTTTTCCCACCGAATCGGTCCTGGTGGTATCACGGGTCACAGCAGCATGCAGTTCCGGCATGGGCAACAGCATAATCAACAGCATTAAAAAAAAGTCTCGTTTGCAGCTTTTCATTTTTATGTTTGAAAATACATTCCCGTTATTCCTGGATTTTTATTGAAAATTTAACCGAACCTGCCGTCGTTCCAGTCAATCCTGTCACGTTTATCAATCCGAGTTTTCCTGCAGGGCTTTTAAACGATAACACCATCCCGGGCTGCAGAAATTTCGCTTTCCGTTTGCCGGCCGTTGGATCATACGCCGAAAGAAGCAGGCTATCATTCAGCGCCAGGTCGAAATCTGTCGATGAAACGGCGGTCGTATCATAACGGGTTTCGTTTTTAACCGACCAGCCTGCGATTCCCTGCGGCCCTGTGAAGAAACCAGGCGCCTCCGCTTCAGAAGGAGAGGCAAAGGTACCGTTGTACAGCCCGTAATAATAGATCATGTCGACCGCTCCCTGGTTGAGAAATGCCTGACTGAAGGTGAACACCTGCGCCGAGTTAAAGGAGAAAAAACTGTTGGTGTCTGCGCTTTGCTGCGCCCCAAGCTTAACATCGGGCAGCGTCCTGATTTTTCCCCATTTTGAATAATCCGACTTGGTAAGGGTAATCCCTGCGCTGTCAATCAGCCGGTTTCGATCCATCACTACGAAGGTCCATTTTTCAACCTGGCTTGAGGTTTTAATGATGTCGACATAATAGGTCAGCAACTGCCGGTTCATCCCCGTGTCGAGGACAATCTTCGGCGCACCGTCGTTGTACCTGATCGAAAAATAAGTAATATTCCCTCCGTAACCCTGCGCCCTGATCATCAACCTGATCTTCGCCCCTGCCACGAGGATGGTATCATGGGTGGTGAACCCCGAATCGCTTGAAAAAACAATGACCGGCGGCGAATGCACCGCCTCCTTCTTTTGACAGGATAAACCCATGAAGGACCATAAAACAAGGATGATCCCTGCAGTTGCAATGTGACCTGATTCAAGACGATATGTTATCTGATGCATATCGGGGGTGTTATTTTGACGTTAAATTAAAGTGTTCAGGGAATGTCATTTAGTTGATAATGCTGGGATTACTTATGAGCGTTTTTTTAGCAGAGATATAACTCCTGCAGCGATTAGGCCGCCTGCCAATCCGAACACAAGATGCGTCGCGAACGGGAAAGCGATGCCTGAACTGAATGCCCCCATGGGCATGGTAAAGAAGACCGACATTCCAAGCCTGAAAACCGGGATCAGCACCCAGCATAGGCCGGTCGCCCCCGCGATAATCCATGCCCTGGAAGTTAACCTCGCAACACTGGTAAAAACCAGGTCCATGGCTCCGCCCAACAAAATGTAGTTGACCGCCATAAAGGGATCATGAAATCCCAGTCCCGGAGCAAGCAACATGACTGCCGAGCCAAGGCAGGTAATGCTGGCGCCAAACGGCCATCTTGACATTCCCCTCGAAGTTACCACCAGGGCGACGAACAACAATCCCTGTTTTCCGGGCAGGTGCATCGGGAACCTTAGCCTGCTGTGAAGCACAACAGCAGCCATGCCTATTGCCAGCATGAAAATGACCTCAGCCGTTCTGGAGGCAAGGTCACCCGGAAATGCCTTTGATATAGTCCTTTGAAGCAGATTGGTATTCATATGATTGAGTTTCGTTAGCTTGTTCAGCGATCAGGGTGATCATGCCTCCTTTCATTACCGGCCTGCACCAGTCGGTGATCTGAATAGTGGCGTGCAATGGAATTTCGTTTAGTTGCATGTCAACAACCCGGTCAACCGGGACTACCTCCAGGAAATCCTGTATCGTAAAAATTCCCATGGTTTCCCGCATGTTTTTGAGCCAGAGCAGACGTCCGTCCTCCGCTCCTGCCCGCAGGGCAACGCCGGCAAGCGATCCGATGATGCCGATCTTCAGGTTTTTAAACCCTTCGAGATAAATGCCGGTTCCGCTGATTACCCGGAAGGCATCATCCATGGTCAATACCTCGTGTTTTGCCAGGTTCCCGTAGGCAACGATATCCCGGTTTATCTCACTCTCCTGGGCCACACACAACCCGGCGTCGGAGTCGAATGCGCTTTCACGGACCAGGAAGGTTTTGCAATGCTCAATGAGCATGCTAATCAATACATTACAATCACCAACAAGGCATGCGGAACTGTTGTGCGAGGTGTATGGGATCCTTTTATCAAAGAGAAGCTGATGACGTGTGATTGATTTCAGCTCAAACAAACCTGCCTCTGCCAGTGAAAGGCCAAGAGCCCGGGCCTGGTAGCCGGTTCCCCGCGAATCAAGGTTATCTGTGTCGTCTATCCCGATATATACAATCACACCTGCATCTTTATTAGATGCAAAATAACACAATTTTCCGATGAGTACGGCGGTGCATATCGAACTTAGAACGGGTATAAATTGTCCCCGGGCTGAAGCCCGGGGCAATTCAGCCCGGGGCAATTCAGCCTGGGGCAATTCAGCCCGGGGCAATTCAGCCTGGGGCAATTCAGCCCGGGGCAATTCAGCCCGGGGACAATTGGTTAAGCATGCAGGAAAACCTTGTAGATAACGATCTCGGCGACCAGTCCCACGATAAACAGCCCTCCGAACAACCTGTTGAACTGGAATGCATAGGAGACAAGGTAGAGCGGCCAGGCACTGGCATCATATCCTTCGGGAGCCTTTTCCGGGCGAGGCTTCGAAAATATCCTGACCATCTTTACGAACTCAGGTACCGTAAGGAAAACCAGCAGCATGGCATAACCGAGCTGGTGCGAAAGAACCAGGTAAAGCACCATGCCGTACTGCATCAGCCAGAAGGCAAGTGTGAGGTACCGGGAGGGTTTCTCACCCAGGATAACCGGCAAGGTCCTTACCCCCTTGGCTTTGTCTTCAGCCAGTTTGTCGGTATGTTTGCCCAGCAGCACCGTGGTGGGTCCGAGTGCATAAATCAGGCTCACCATGGCCACCCAGTTATCCCAGTGCCCGCCGGATACGACAAAGTAGGTACCGCCGATCATCAGCGGCCCCCAAACGATGATCACGGAGATCTCGCCCAGCCCGAAATATTTGAGGGGCCAGGTGTAGAACAACAGGAAGAACAGCCCGGCAGCAACCAGCCACAGGGTTGAAAGCCCGGTCTGACAGGTGATCAGGATGCCGATTCCAAGGGCGATCGCCCCTGAGACATAGATGTAGTTCATGAAAGCCTTCATTGTAAGAAAGCCATGTTCGAGCGGGTGAGGTCCGTATAATGAACGGTAATAATTGTTGTGATCGATCCCTTTCCTGAAATCAACCAGGTCGTTGAGCAGGTTGTTGGTTGCATGGGCAAACACAATCCCGACCACGGCCTCGATGAAGATGATCCAGGAAAAAGTTCCCTGTCGGTAAGCCAAGAGCCCGCCAATCACGCCGGCGGTGGCGGTCATCACAAAAACCGCTGCCCTGGTGGCCACCAGCCATCTTGAGATGATATCAAGGTGATCCCACTCTTCCTTCGAAATCCTGGGAATCACCTTCAACGCTTTGATCCACATTTTCAACATATATAGATAATTTAGATTAAACAATTAGAGAACTGGTAAAAAAAGATTTCCGGCTGTCTGGAGCGGCAAATGACATGCAGCAGCGAATGGATGCTAACAAACCACCTTCACTGCGATGTTTTTTTGTTCAAAGAATTGGCTCGCTTGCTCCCGTTCCCGGGTAAAACAGATCATGAAGCCGCCGCCGCCCGAGCCGCAGAGTTTTGGTGAAAACAACCCGGTTGACAGCCCCTCGCGCCAGACAGGCTGAAGGTGTGACGGAATGAGATGAGGCAGGGTATCGAACTGAAACCCCGACAACCGCCTGACCGCTTCGGTAAAGGAGGTTGAATTTCCGGCCAGGTATTGGTCAATGCATGCGTTGGCAAGCCCGATCATTTGTTCGCCTGCCGATGTAACCTCCCCGCCCGGAGCAAACCGGTCGAGGAACTCTCTCACCCGCGGACCGGTACTGCAGGTCAGCCCTGAATCGACCAGCAGTATCCCGGTATGATCGGCACCCTCATCGGGGAGGATATCTATGGGAATGATGCTGTTGTCACTTTCCAGCCGAACCATTTTCTGCAGGTAGATCACCAGGGGATCAAACCCTGAACTTTTCCCGTGAAAAAATGATTCCATCAGGGTGAATCTTGAACGCAACCGGAACAACTTGTCTTTGCCCGGTGCAGGCTGGATGCCGGTTTCATCACGGGTATAACGGTCATAAATTGCGGTACAAAGGGCCCCTGAACTCCCCATGCCGTAACGTTGCGGTATAGTCGACGAAAGATAAAGTCCTTCCCGGAGATCGCTGCTGAATTGCTCAAGATCAAGAAATTCTTCAAAAATGTCACTGTTCTCCAGGAAATATCCAAAAAATTTTTGCAGTTCCAGGTTACTGGCCATGCCATTGTCCGGCAAAGCGTCATGTTCCGTGTCCGGAAACCTGAGTGACGCCCCGAAGTGGTTAAAGGGCATGCTGAGCGCCGACGAACCCAACAGAATGGAATATTCTCCAAAGAGAAGCAGTTTGGCCGGCCATGTGGGTGTGTCGTTCATCCGGGAAATATTGCCTCGTTTGCGGTTAACCTCACCGGGCCCGCACCACAGGAATCAAAGATCACCCTGCCGTTTTCGCAAAAACCGCTGAGTTCTTCGCGGATAAATTTTTCAACCTCCGGCGCCGCCTCCGCGGGATAGAGAATATGTACGTTGGCCCCGGCATCAAGGGTAAAAAACAGGGGCAACCCGCTCTTTCTTGCTTCCCGCACGCGCCGGATGATCTCCAGGGTGGCCGGTTGCATCAGTATGACCGGGGGATTAGCGCTCATAATGAGGGCATGAAGAGAAAGTGCTTCGTTTTCGGCAACCTGGCACAATTGTTCAAAATCGTTGACCGAAAGGGCATGGAGCACATCGCCAAGGTTGCGGTTGGCCTGCAAAATCCTGCCCGGCAGGAACGGGTGGGTGTTCATTGACTGGTGCCCTTTTGTACTGGGCATCTCTTTTTGTTTCGCTGATACAACCAGGATCGCATCGTGAAGTGAAGTGAACGCAGGATGTACCCGCGAATTCACCGAAACAGCAAATTCATCGGATGACCCGGGGAGCAGCGGGGAAGTGCCCCACACCGCAAAACCGCCGAATACCGAACGGCACGCGCTTCCCGACCCCAGGCGTGAAACTATGGAGACGGCCTGCCGCCATTCATCCGGGGGGAGTTCCACCTTCATGATGTTGCAGGCAATATCGAGCAGGCACAAGGCAAACGCACTTATTCCTGAGGCGGAGGATGCGATGCCGGTTGAATGGGGAAAGGTGTTTGACGTTTCCGCCTGGAAAGAAAGGAGCCCAAGGCAGGGAATTTCACTCACCAGCCTGTTGAGCAAGCCCTGCATCTTCGGGATAAAGGGGTGATCATGATCCCCGTTGACGGCCACCAGGCCTGGCCGGATTTCATCGCATACGGCCGTGAGGCTTGTTCTCGTTACTGCAAGGTTCAGCGTCATGCTGAGGGAAGGATTGACAGGCAACTGATCTTCTTTTTTCCCCCAGTATTTCACGATGGCAATATTTGAAGGGCTTTGCCAACCGGAGTAGAAAATTTCGTCATGATCCGGCCGTTTAGTTCCCGGCTCGCCAAATACTGTAAAAAAAAACGGTCCGGTCATGAGGCAGCCTTAATTTCATTATAGGTGAATACAACCGGGAATCCCATATCGCGGAGGATATCAAGGACCTCGCCGCGCTCATTTCCGCTGGCGAACATGGCGAAATCTCCGCCCCAGGCTCCCAGCGATTTGGCCGTACCCGGGAAGGATGGAAAACGACGGGCAATGGGCTCGCGCTTTAAAACCGTGCTGATCAACGATTCATGCTCTTCTATCAGATAATAAAGTTCATCAAAGGAGTCAGTAAGGCAAATCCGGCTGGCCAGTGAGGAAACCTGTTCAACCTCTTTCTGTGTTGGGTTCAGGTTTGCCAGGAAATGATGAACCTCCCTGGTTGAATCCTGCTTTTTGCCAAGGTAGACAAAATAAGTATATTCACGCAGGGCCCTGCCGGCAGATGCGGAGGTGACTTCCGGTTTCCCGTCGCGACGGCGGAAGTAAAGGATTTCAGACCTGCCTGCGCATGCGATGTCGTAACCCGATCCGTTTGAAACCAACCCATGAAGGTCGTATGGATTGACACCTGCCCAGGCGGCAACAAGCCAACACAGCGTTGAGCTGCTTCCCAGTCCCCATTCAGGAGGGTAATCTGCATGGGTTCGTACGCTGAACCCGCCCTGCCCTTTCAGGAACCCGGGGTTCAGGGTCCGGGCAGCTAAGAGCAATTCCCTGAGTTTGCCGGCGAGTTCCATCTTGTCAATTGAAACAATCCGGAAGGTTTCAGGGTCAAACGTTCCTTTAAACCATATCCCGGAAGGGGAAGCACTTTCCCATTCAACCAGGTTGCTGCCCGACTCTTCCGCCTGCAATTTCTGTCCAAACCTGACCGGCAGGGCGAGTGCCGTGGCGCCAACAAGCACCAAGTACTCTCCTGTGATCAGGAGTTTCCCGTTAGCATGGAATTCAGGAACTTTTCTCATGCAGGAAATGCTTTACCGCATTGAAACTCACCTTCCTGTTGACAAAATAGGATTCTGCCTGTTCACGCATGATACTGTCAACATTCAGCATATTTAAAATATTGGAGAGGTGAAGCCGCATGTGTCCTTTCTGTATCCCGGTGGTCACGAGGCTCCTGATGGCGGCAAAATTGCTGGCCAGCCCCACCGAAGCCACAATGCCCATCAGTTCGCGGGCGGTTGGATTGCCGAGGATTTCAAGCGAAAGGCGGGCAAGGGGATGCAGGTTGGTAATCCCTCCCACGGTTCCAACCGCAAGCGGAATTGTAATCCCGATTGTAAGGATGTCTTCTTCCATCGTACACCAGCTTAATGCCCGGTAGCGCCCGTCGCGTGCGGCAAAGGCATGAGCGGCGGCTTCGGCGGCGCGGTAATCGTTGCCTGTGGCCATCAGCACCGCATCAACCCCGTTCATGATCCCTTTGTTGTGGGTAACTGCCCTCGACGGGTCATTTTGCGCGATCTGGTAAGCCAGTTGCATTTTATCGGCAAACATGGTCACGGGCAGACGCTCGGCGATAGGGATAAAATGTTCAATTTTACAGGAGGCTTCAACCGTTACCGTGCATTGCGGCGTATAATTACTGAGGATGGCCATGGCCACCTGGCACTTTTTGCCTTCCGGGTCATTGTCAACGGCGAAAAACAGGTCGAGTGCTTCGGCCATATCTTCCAGGCAGGTATTGATAAAGTTCGCACCCATCGAATTGATGGTCTCGACCTTCAGTTCCAGCTTATAAAGTTTGTCTGCCGTATCTTTGGCATCGAGCATTTCAAGGCTCAGTATCCCCCCTCCCCTGTGCACCATGTTGGTGGTCAGCTTTTTCAGCCGTTCAAGAAGGAACAGTTTGAGCACATGCCAGCGCTCCCAGATATAAACGGGGTCGCCGAACCAGCGAAAGTAGACGTGCCCCAGTTTTACAGTAGAAACATTTTTAACATGAAATCCGCCCCGTTCTGCCCAGAAGCGTGCACTGTGCGATGCAGCAGCCACCACCGAACTCTCCTCTATCGCCATGGGTACATGATATACTTTCCCGTCGACCATGACATTGGGGGCGATTCCGTATGGCGTGTGAAAACTGCTGATGGTATTCTCGCTTAGATCGAGGAAGTGGCTTCGTTCGGTTTCATCCTCCATGAGAAAACTTTCAAACGTCTCTTCTGCATGAGATGACTCTTTGCAAAGCAGGGCGATGAAGTTGCGCTTTTCCTCCTCCGTGAGTTTGGAAAAGCCGTGAATGATTTCGTTGTGCATCGTCAGGTTTTGATTCTTAAAAAGGCTCCCGCTAATTTCAGACCGTTAACCTGTTCGTTAACAAACCTTTGAAGGTCACTGTATTCCCCGCGTGCGAAACGCAGGAAGCCTGAAGCCTGTCCAAAAACACTGGTAAGTGAGCTTTTTGAGATATAATAATAACCATCAAGGAATGAACGGATTCCGCCAGAAATAATGAGTTGTCTGCAGGCAAGAGGATTGCCGTCCCTTTCCAATACATTAATGACATTGAGCATCTCGTCGGCAGTATGTCCCACCATGGCAAGCGGGCGATAAAGTTCCTGCTTTTGCGGGTCGCAGCGGGCCAGTTCGACCTGTGCAAAATTTGTTCCGCCAAAAGCACCAAATTCAACTGCCTCGACCGGTAGCTTCATGAGTCGGCGCAGGCTTTCGGGCCCCATGCCCTGACCAACCTCCTTGACAATAATTTTCAGATCGGTCAGGGATAAAAATTCTTCGATGGATTCGATGGGCGGATGTTTCAGCACGTCCCCCTCGGTCTGAAGCCATTCCTGGAGTGGGTTTACATGGATGATCAGCCCGTCGGCCCTTAATTTCCCGACCAGTTCAACAAGGCGGCTGTAACTCTTGTCGGCGAGCATCTCTTCAAGCTGTACGATGCCGATATTGGCATACATTGGCAGTTCATTGCCAATGATATCGCGCATGTTGAAATCGTCAAAATGTTCGGGGTTTTCAAGTAGGATCCTGCAGGAACCCAGCCCCATTCCCATGCCAAATTCGTGGCAGGCCCGGGCGAGGTTGGTGTTGATCACGCGGGCCAGCTTTGTCCCTCCGGTCATGCTCGAAACCCACATGGGTACGCGGAGTTTTTTCCCCAGGAAGGTCATCGGCTTAATCTGCCCCTTCACGTGCGATCCCAGCAACGGTTCGTATGTAAACCGCTGATCGGCCTGTATGGCATCTATCTGCGATGAAAAAGCAAGCGCTATATGATCATGTTTCCTTTGCTCCATAGTTGATTATGTTCTTCCGCTACCGAAGGTCATGCCGTAATTCGTTCCGCTTCCAGTATATCCTCCCGTAAAGGTGATATCCCGTTGAATGAAGTGGCCCACAAAATTAACCTTTTCAAAACAATACCCTTTCATTCTGCAACGAAAAAATCAGGTACAAAGTTACAAAATAAATTTATTCAGGTATTGAGGTATTGCTAATCCTGAATTGATTTGGCCCCTGGTGAATCATTGTGAAAGGTAACTTTCCAATGATGATGGCTTTGTTGGTGCGGGGTCATGCGATGAAGTCGTAGCAAAGCAGTGAATTCGCGACCATGCATTGGAATCGCGGCAATGCTTTGAAATCATGGCAATGTGGTGAATTCACGGCTATGCGTTGGAGTCCATGCCATGGCATGTACCTACGGGGTCCCCATGAGGCGGCGTCAGGGACACGCCATGGCGTGTCCCCTCAGCAGGGTTTATCCCTTGTACAAGGTGCGGCTCCCGGAAACGATGTGTCACTTGAATCTTGTTCCTCTGATATCCGGTATCCGGCTCACTATCCTCAAAATTCATAATTCATGATTTGTTGTTCAATATTCGATATTCGATTTTCCTGTTCCCGATAAGCAGCAGCATAAACCCCAGCCCGATGGTAAAAAACAACCCGATGGCCAGCACCGAGTAACGCATGTTGCCGGTAATGGCTTCGATGATCCCGAAACTAAATGTTCCCATGACCGTCGCCAGCTTTTCCATGACGTCGTAGAAACTGAAGAACGAGGTATGATCTGTGGTATCGGGGAGCATCTTCGAATAGGTTGACCGTGCCAGTGACTGGGAGCCGCCCATGACGATCCCGATAAAAAAGGCGGTGATTACGAAGCCGGCAGCGTTGGTGATAAAGTAAGCCCCGATAATAATGAGAATCCACATCACCAGCGAGATGGTCAGCGCCTTCAGGTTCCCGATCCGGCCGGAAATGCGCGCGAACAGCCACGAACCAAAGATGCCCACAAGCTGGATAACCAGGATGGTCGGGATCAGGACATCTTCCTTAAGACCAAGCGCCTTCTCGCCATAGGTCGCAGCCATGAACATGGTTGTAAGCAGCCCCATCATGATAAAAAAGAAACCGGCCAGGTAGGCGCTCAGCCGGAATGAACTGCGCACCTGCCTGAACACACCCAGCAGTTCCCTGTAACCATTTACAACAACACTGGCGTGGTTGTTTCTTTTCCTGAAGGTATACTTTGGAAGGCGGGCGAAGGTGATCCGTGAAAAGCCGATCCACCAGAGAAAAACACTGAGAAACGACAACCGGGCCGGCAATCCTGACCCTTGCGGGATACCGAACCAGGATGATTTCATGATCAGCAGCAGGTTGAGCAGCAGCAACAGTACGCTGCCCAGGTAGCCCATGGAGTATCCCCGGGCGCTGATCCGGTCCTGGTCTTCAGGTTCGGCTATGACCGGCAGAAAGGAGTTGTAAAATACGATACTTCCACCATAACCCAGCGTTCCCAGTCCGAAGGCGATGACCCCCATTTCAATATGCGAACGGTCGAAAAAAAAGAGCATGCCGCACGACAACGCGCCAATCCAGGTGAAGGCCTCCATGAATGCCTTGCGCCTGCCCGTGTAATCAGCCATGGACGAAAAAAACGGGGAGGCCACCGCCATCACCAGGTAGGCAGCGGCAATGGTCCACGAATAAAGAACTGTATTGATGACGTGCGCGCCAAAAAAATCGACGGTGAAATCGTTGCCATTCCTGGTAACGGTGTTATAGTAGATTGGAAATACCGTGGATGCAATCGTAAGCTGGTACACGGAATTGGACCAATCATACATCACCCATCCCCTGATGACCCTTTCATCCCCTTTCCGGATGGGCAGAACCTCTTTTCTCCTGAACATGGCCGCTGTTTAAATTAACATTTGTATCCCCTGATTCCCCGTTCACTCTGCCTGCAAACATAGGAAATTAATGGAACGATGACGGATCATGCCAACATTTTTTCATATCCCGTTGAAAGTAACGAAATCCATCTTACATTTGGTCAATGTAACACCACTCGTATGTCATCTAACTTGCATTCATCATGAACAATTTCTTTTCCAAACTTGGCATTTCCGGCATGGCGCTCACCATATTCCTGGCGGTAATGGGGCTGCTTAGTCTCTATTTCTTTGTCACAATGGAGGATAAGCGCGAGGAACTTGAAAAACGCGGGTTCCGGAACCTGGAAAAGCTTGGCGCCAACATGAAGCAACGCGACATGATCTACAACAGGGTAGTCACCTACCTGGCTCCCCAACTCAAATTCACAAAAGATAACAACCTCCCGACCATCCCTCCCGGATCGGGTCTTGCAGAGAATCTCAAACCCTGTTCCGCCAAGGACACAAGCGCACTTGACATCCTCTTTTATTCGCTTGAATACAACAAGAGTGTCGAAAAAGACAACAAACCTGTTGTAGAGACCCCCGACGATAAAAAGATGCAAAACGGCAGGGCGATGAAATCCCTGAAAACTTCCAGGGCTGTCAAAGACAGCCTTGTTGTGGAAAAGCAACTGGAGGAGACGATCATCAAAAAAAGAGACAGTGTTTTCTTAAAAATTTCATTGACTGAGTTCATGAAACCCTTCCTGCATAACCGGGATTTTTTTTCAGATTACCTGTTAATCCGGAACAACCACGTTGCCTTTTCCACCTTGCCGGGGGATCTGAAAGTGAACTCTGTGGATGTATTGCAAGGGAAGGCCAAACCACCTGAAACTGATCCTACGGGCAGCCTGCTGACCGCTGGAACTTCACAGGAAGGCACGCCACTAATCCAGTCAGGCACCATTGTAAAAATAACCATGGAAGGCACCAGTTACCTTTTGTTCATCATCCCACTGAACTTCCCGCGTGGTTCAAACAGTTACCTTGGCGGGCTGATCGAAGAGAAAACCTTCAGCCAGGCAAAAAGGGATGTGCCTTCAGAACTTATCGTTGCCTTTGTGTTCGTTCTTATGCTCATTATTTTCAGTTTTCCCATTCTGAAGGCTTTCATCATGGAGCCAAGGGAGCAGCTTACCAGGCCCGGGGTAACCACCATCGGCATTTCACTGGCCACCGGCACCCTGCTGATGGGGATCATCCTTTCGCAACTGATGATCAGGTATAAAGTAAGGTCTGATCAATATGACCAGCTGGTCAGCCTGAATAGCGCAGTAAAAAAGGCCTTTATCTCAGAGAAAGACTCCATCCTGAAACAACTGTTTATCTATAACATGCAGGATAAGGAAATTTCGGGACTGAAGAGACCGGTAGTTTCCGTTTTTGATTCCGGTTCGGCAAGATACAGCAGTCTGAACCGGCCGCTCTATCCGTTTTACAGGAACATGATGTGGCTCTGCAAAAACGGCAAACCCCGCACCATCATTACCCCCTTCAAATATTGTCCGGTTGCAAGGCTGAACGGACGCAACTATTTTACCCAACCTGATAAATATTTGTTTGATTCGGTCCTGTTCAATCCGGGAAAGAACAGGTTTGATTCGGCATGGTACAACATGGAATCGGTGTTCCAGAAAACCACGGGCGATTGGGCCATGGCGTTTTCAATGCCCGCACAAAACGACAGCTTGTGGATCGTGGCCCTAACCTCCCAGATGCATTCATTGAGCCTCCCGGTTTTACAGCAGGGAATGGATTACTGCCTGGTGAATAAAACAGGCGAAGTCTGGTATAATTCCGGCAACATGCTTGATGTGAATGACAGTATCCAAAAGGAGAGCCAGAAGAATGCATCACTGCTTGGGGCGTTGAATTCGAATGAGCCCTGTTCATTGGATCTTACCATCCGGAACGTGGCCTATCATGCGTATATATCTCCCGTTCCGAATACCGATCTCTTTGTGATAACCATGTTGAATCCCGACCGGATTTCGACGATTATCGCGCTCACATCGATGTTTGTGCTGTGTTTTTTCGCCCTTGCTTTCCTGTTCCTGCTTGGAGGTTATTTATTGATTGTCATGGTGAAGGGCAGCCACAGCAGGCTGGCCGGCAAGGAGTATTTTTTCAGCTGGCTCCTTCCGGTTGAAAAACATAATCACCGCTACAGCCGGCTCATTCTCATCAACGGGTTGGTGTTCCTGCTTCTTTGCGGATTGAAGCTGACCTCAAGCTTTTTCCAATTGCCCATGACATTCCTGCTGATCTTTTTCATCATCCTGATGGGCATCCATTTTATCGTGATGCGTTGGATGCTCACTTCAGAGCATTTACATGTTGATGATAAGGATGCTGCAACCTCAGGCTGGATATTTCATCAATACACATGGTTTGCATTAAGCTGGCTTGTAATCGGCGTGGTTATGCCGGCAATTATTTTAACTACCACCCTGTTTTCTGATCAAACCGGCAATTACCTCCGGAAACAGCAACAGTATATCGCTCACCGGCTGAACGAGCGGACCGAACTCCTGCACGAAAGTTTCCAGGAAATAAACCCGATATTCAGGAGAGATTCACTGTTTGGCGTACGCAATGCCATTGGTCACTATTTTATGGAAGTTGACGGCACAAGGCTGCTGCCCGGCAAGGTTAAATGCAGGAAAAGTGAAGATTATTACACTGCCCCGCTCCAGAAATGGACCCTGTCGTGGTTTGACCGGATTATGAACGACGCTGATCCCATCGCAACCGATCCCCTGCTGGAATGTAAAAATCCGGACACCACATTCGCGGGTATCCCGCTTGTCTTCAATAAACTGGAATACAATGCACAGAGTGAAAAATACGTGGCAAAGTCCCTTCTTGTAACGAAAAACCCCTGGTCGGAGATTTATTCGCCTTACCATGAAGGATGTTGGAATATAGTTGCATTGTTGTTCTGGATATCTATTTTATTGATGCTGGGGCTTACCGGTTATCTGATCGACAACCTGGTAAAACTACTGTTCCTCTCTTTTGATTCGGAATGCGACCGGCCTCCCCTGATGCAGGAACTTGATAAAATTGTTGAATCCCGTGTAAATGCCATCGTGATCTCCTATAATAAACCGGGGCAGCATCTTTTTAATGATAAGCGATGGGGCTGTTTTGATCTTGAGCAAACCCCATCGCCCGGGAGTGCCGCCTTGACCCCGCAACTGATATTGCTCAGTTTTGAGTCAGGAATCGACACGCTCGAAAATTTCAGGAAAAACAACCAGTTCCTTGAACAACTCGTGGCCCAGAACAGGGTTATGCTGTGGCTCAATAAAACACCGGAACAACTGATCGAAAAATACAGGGAGACATGGACCCGGCAGGAACCGTTGGTATCAGCCTCCGCGATATCCAGATTCAACAGCCTGGTTTCCGGGATGCCGCATATTTATCCTGAACTTGAACCCCCGGAATGGAAAGTCGGCGGACTCTGCGATAACCTGGCAACAATACTTTCAACGGAAAACCAATTCAACCCGGGAATTAAAAATTTCGAGTTGCTGATCAGAAAGGAATTGCATGGTTGCAGCGAACTGAATGCCGTCAAATGTCCGGAAAAGGGACGGAAGACAACGAAGTGTTCAGGTGTGGAGGAGTTGATACTGAAGATCCAGGAATTGTCGTCCTCCTATTACGATTATATCTGGGATTCCCTTACCGGCGACGAACAGTTCCTCCTGTTCGATCTCGCCCAGGATACATTGCTTAACCTGAAAAACAAAAAGATCATCGCCCATCTTATTCAGAAAGGTATTCTTGTGAATAATAACCGCATCGAATTTGTGAGCCAGTCATTCAGAAATTATATCCTGACCGAGATCGACCAGGCCTCGTTTGCGAGAATGCAGCAGATCATCGCATCGGAGAGCACCTGGGGCCGGCTCAAGGTGCCGCTGATCCTGATAGGCACCAGTATTTTTGTTTTCCTGTTCATTACCCAGCAGAACTTCCTTTCGAACCTCAACACCATCCTGATCTCAGCCGGCGCCCTGATTGGCGTGTACTTAAAGTTCAGCGGGTTGTTTACGAAGGGGAAAGAGGGGTGAAAAGGTGGCAGGGTGATAAGGTGAAAAGGTGACAGGGTGACAGGGTGACAGGGTGACAGGGTAAAGAGGTGATAAGGTAGCGAGGTAGCGAGGTAGCAAAATTGTGAAATTATGAAATCGTGAAATCATCATCATCTAATCGTGGGGGATTTGAAAAAAAACCTGATAACTACCCGCAAAAACATTTCTCCCATTCTCCTGGATGAGAAGGGGTCAGGGGGATGAGGTATAATAAAATGGTAAAATGGTAAAATGGCAAGATGGTAAAATGGTGAACTGGTAAGATTGTAAAATGGCGAAATGTGGGAACATTTTATAGTGAGGCTTGCCCTTAGCCTGGATTGCGCAGCGGCAACCCCGATAGCTTTCAGAAATTGATTTGCCCCGGGCTTCAGCCCATGCTTGAGAATGATTACTACATCCCTGGATTAAAGCTTCCTGTGTTATTGCCCCGGGCTCCATTCTGAATTGCCCCGGGCTTCAGCCCGGGGATAGAGGATGCCTGCAAAGACAGGGGCTTTAGCCCCATTTTGAACTGCCCAGGAATTCAGACTGGGATTGAGGATGATTAAAAAACAACAGGTTTAGTCCAACGTGGGCTCCGGGTATCGACCCATCATTTGTCGTTCGATCATCCAGCCCGGGTATTCAGGGGTCAGGACGCTGATTTTATCCAGTTTTTGCAGGTCGCTGTCCGACAACTGAAGTTTTGTTGCCCCGATGTTGTCCATCAGTTGGTCTTGTCTCTTGGCACCGATGATAATGCTTGTGACAGCAGGTTTACGGAGCAGCCAGGCCAGGGCAACCTGTGCCACAGTTGCCTGGTATTGCGGGGCCATGGCAGCCATGAGATCGATGATATCGTAGGCTTTCGCTTTGTTAATCGGCGGGAAATCGAACTCATCGCGGCGGCTGTCGCCTGCCTTGACTTTATCCCTGGTGAATTTGCCGGAAAGGAATCCCCCTGCCAGCGGGCTCCAGGGCATCAGCCCCATCCCCTCGCTCAGCGCCATGGGGATGATTTCGCGTTCCACATCGCGACTCGCGATGGTATAGTAATTCTGCAGTGCCACAAATTTCGTCCAGCCCATCCGTTCGGCGTAATCATTGGCTTTCATCGTCATCCATGCAGGATGGTTGCTGATGCCAATATAACGGACCTTGCCCGCGCGCACAACGTCCTCAAGCCCGCGCATGGTCTCCTCGATCGGCGTGATCGGGTCAACGCCGTGGATATAAAGCAGATCAATGTGCGTCATCGCAAGGCGTTTCAGGCTGTCTTCCACCGCGTCGGCAATATGAAGCCGCGACAGTCCTACCTGGTTGGCACCCGCTCCCATCCTGATCCTGAGCTTGGTGGCCAGCACAACCTGCTGGCGGTTGATTCCCAGCGAAGCCAGCGCCTTGCCGGTCATGATCTCCGAAAGTCCTTCGGAATAGCCGTTCGCGGTATCAATAAAGTTGATTCCCTGGTCGACCGAGGTTTTAACAATATCATTCACCGCGTCCTGCGGCAGTTCGCCGATTGATTTCCAGTATCCTTTGCCGCCAAAAGTCATGGTGCCAAGGCATAATTCTGATACAAGGACACCGGTTTTTCCGAGAGGGTTGTATTTCATGGGGGGTAGTTTTTGGGCAAAGGTAGGTAATTATTTTTCACCTCTGGATAACTGCCTCTGTTGCAGCATAACTATGATATCCTTCGACAGTGTACGTTTTCAAAAAAATCAAACTTAAACGGTCATTATCACTTAGAGTCCGGTTAATTTCATAAGGTTTTTTGGGAACTTTACTATTTTAATGAACTTGTTCCATAGGAACAAAATATGGGTAGAAAAGAAGAGCATTTTGTATGATCTTTCGTCCCGTACGGGACGAAACCTTGCAACTCAACCAGTTTTCTACCCACATTAAATCCCTAACGGGATTTTAAAGCAAAATTTAAACAACCTCTGAATCCAAGAAGTTCTGCTTTTTCCAACCTGCATCGATTCAGAATAAATCATATCGCAACAGGTATTAAAAACTGGGCAAGAAGTTCCTCCGTTGATTCCTTCGTTTGAAAGCAACATAGGCTGCATTTTTATTTGGAAGCAGTATAAATTATGCCGGGCAATAAAAAAACTCAGGTTTCCCGTATTACCTTTTGGACTGAAAACCGATTAAGCAGGGTAAAACATGCTCTATCATGGCACACAGTAAAGCCAACGTGATAATCCGCACTTACAGCGGAAAATTCGGCGACCTCTGCCTGCAGCGCGATGGCGTGATCAGGTCGCAGCCGAATGTATCGAAAAGAATATTGTCGGAGCGCCAGACCAGTCAACTCAACCGGTTCGAAGCGGCAAAGTCCGATGGCCGCCAGGTCATGGCGGATGAAGCCAAGTCAGCCTTTTATGGCCAATACATGAAGCGATGGAAAAGAAAAAGGAGCAACATTGGGATATACCAACTGGCCATCATGGACTTCATGCACCTGCCTTCGGTCAACAGGATAAAACTGGATAAGCAAACAGGAATCCCCATCCGGCTCGTTTTTGAAGCCTTTGATATTTTCCAGGTGGCCGGTGTATCGGTAGCCTTGTGTTCCCCCTCCGGGGAAATCCTGGAACAGGGGGATGCCTGCCAGCTTTTCCCCTGGATTGGATTTCATTACACTGTGCATGATCCTTCGTTGCTCAGGCCGGGGGTGATTTGCCGGGTTATTACCAGGGATTTGCCCGGCAACATCACAGAGAAAGAATTCACCGGTTTTTTTATGAAAATAGGGGTTGGATTCGTATTTTTGTATCCCTTGTGCGGTGTTGATTTGCCACCAGCCTCTCATGGCCCCCCGCCATGGAATCTTAAACATCAACCGTTTTTCTCAGGCTTTTCTCTAAGGCGGCTCTAAGGTTTCTCTATGAGGGCTCTAAGTTCGCTCTTAGTTTCGGTCGGGAAGACATTCCGGGTATTATTGTACGTGAATCAATCCCGCTTCCAAAAGCAGCATACTTTGCAGAACGCGGACGTTACAGGGCCGATTCCCTGGTTGATTTGCTGGAACGCACCACGAAACAAGGAGAGGTGACCATAGGCCTCACCATAAAGGATATCTCCTGCACAAAAGATGAAAATCCAGACTGGGGGGTGTACGGGCTTGGTTCCTGCCCCGGGAAGGCTTGTGTGGCGTCGACCTTCAGGCACAAAGGGGAGAACATTGCCGACCAGTTGTTCAAAATTGCCATCCATGAACTCGGTCACACGCAGGGACTCGACCATTGCCCCGACAAATCCTGCTACATGCAGGATGCCGAAGGTCATAATACGACAGGAAACGAAACAGGATTCTGTCCAGATCATGCTTTTGCCTACTGCCTCCTGCCTATTGCCTAATGCCTAATCAAATGATCCCCCACCACCAGCGCCGCCATCGCCTCCACGATCACCACAGCCCTTGGCACCACGCACACATCATGCCTGCCCTTGCCCTTCATGAGCACCGTTTCGCCGGATGAGGTCACGGTCTCCTGCTCCGTCATCAGCGTGGAGACGGGCTTAAAAGCCACGTTAAAGTAAATCTCCTGCCCGTTCGAGATGCCACCCTGGATGCCGCCGGAGAAGTTGGTCCGGGTTTTGATGACGCCGTCGTCATTTATAAACACGTCGTTGTGTTCCGATCCCTTCATCATAGCGCCCCTGAAACCCGAACCATACTCGAATCCCTTCACCGAATTGATACTCAGCATGGCTTTGGCCAGGTCGGCCTGGAGTTTGTCGAATACCGGCTCTCCCAAACCGGCAGGCACGCCGGTGATGGAACAACTGACCATCCCACCGGTAGTGTCGCCGTCGGCTTTGAGCTGTTCAAGATACGCGAGGATATCAGGGTCCTTCAGGTTGGTCACCGGGTGACTGATCTGGAATTTCCCGATCCGGCTTATCGCGGCGGAAACGTGAATGTGTTGTGTTTTCAGGAACAATTTGGCAAAGGCGCCCGCAGCCACACGCACCAGCGTTTCGCGTGCCGAGGACCGCCCGCCACCCCGCGGATCGCGGATGCCGTACTTCTGCTGCCATGTATAATCGGCGTGCGAAGGACGGTATACGTCGGCAAGATGGTCGTAATCGGATGGCTTCTGGTTGTGGTTATATATCAGGAAGGCAATTGGCGCTCCGGTTGATCTTCCCTGGTAAATCCCTGAAAGGATCTCCATTTTATCATCCTCAACCCGTGCGGAGGAGAAAAAGTCGAGCCCTGACCTGCGGCGGTCAATTTCCGACTTGATAAATGGAATATCAATTTCAAGGTTGGCCGGAAAACCATCCAGCACCCCTCCTACCGCAACCCCGTGCGACTCCCCGAAGGAGGTCAGCACGAGTGTTTTTCCGAAAGAGTTGCCGGGCATCTGGACAAATTAGCATAAGACGGTCAAGGGGACGAAGGATGAAGTAAAAATTACGAATTAAAAATTAAAAATTACGTATAACACTTTTAAACAGGTAGTTAAATTTAACATTTCCCGCTTGCAACCCAATTATTCATTATTAATTTTTAATTCGTAATTCGTTATCATCCTCCCTGTTGTTTCAAAATCTTCATTTTTGCTTCGAGCACTTTCAGTTCGCTCTTGGCTTTGTTGATCTTGTTCTCAAACTCCTCTTTTACCACCGAAGCGCTTTTCGACTTGGCGAAGAAACCAATATTGTTTTCCCAGAGAATGATCTCTTCTTTCATCTTGGAGATCTTCGTGGCGAGGAATTCCCGCTCCTTACCAATCACCCTGCGGGCATTGGGATCGTTTTTGAGGTGGTCGAATTTCGCCGCAAAACTGACTGTGCTCATTTCGACCTCGCTGATCTTCAGCTTATCGAGATGTTCGTTCACCAGGGCACGGAATTCGTTGTGCAATTTGTCCTTTTCCTTCATGGGAACATGGCCGATCTCGGTCCATTCGCGCTGGAAGGTTTTCAGGATATCCAGGTTGGCGCTCTTGTTTTCGCCGAACTGATGTTCCTTCAGGCGGGCCATCAGGTCAAGTTTTTTAGCAAGGTTCTCGCCTTCGCCGGCCTGAACATTGGAGAAATAGGCCTGTTTGGCATTGAAGAAGTCGTCGCAGGCCGTGCGGAAACGCTTCCATATCTTGTCGGAGTTCTTCTTCGGCACCGGACCGATCTTTTTCCATTCGCCCTGCAAACGGATTAACTCGTTTGTGGTGTTCTTCCAGTCGGTGCTGCTGTTTAGCGCTTCTGCCTGCAGACACAGTTCAACCTTGAGGTTGTAATTGTGCATCTGCTGCTCTTTCAGTTTATCGAAATAATCCTTCTTAATGGCAAAGAAGGCATCCAGCGCGGCTTTAAAACGGTTCCAGGTTTCAGTGTTGACTTTCTGGGGGATTGGGCCGATGTTCTTCCATATCTTCAGCAGGTCGTTTACCTTGTTGGTGTTGTCCTGCCAGTCCTTGATCGATTCATTGGGCAGTTGCGACACGATTTCAGCCTGTTCGCACAGGGCGATTTTGGTCTCCAGGTTTTTATCCTGGTCTTCCTCGATCATAGAGTAATGTTCGCGGCGACGGTCGTTGATCTTATCGGTGGCATTTTTAAACCTTTCCCATATCTCCTCTTTTTTATCCGCAGGAACAGGACCAAGGTCCTTCCACTCTTCGTGGTATTTCTGAAGTTTCTTGAATGATTTGATCACGGAACTTTCCAGGAGCAATTCCTCGGTCTTTTCACACAAGGCGATCTTCGCCTCCATGTTCTTCCTCAGGTCGAGGTCTTTCAGCTCCTTGTTCAGCTTTACTTTTTCGAAGAACTTTTCAACAAGGAAGTGGTAATTCTGCCAGAGGTTGTTGATCTCGGTGCGGGGCACCATGCCGATCTGTTTCCAGCGTTCCTGGAGGACTTTAAACTCATCGTAGGTCTTTTTCAGGGTCTCTTCAGAACTGATCAGCACTTTCAAGCCATCCAGGATCTGGAATTTCTTTTTCAGGTTTTCCTGCTTGATCTTCTCCTGCTCTTCGGTATGACGGGCTTTGCTGGCCCGGTATATGGCATATAATTCATTAAATTTCACATCCAGGGCATCCGGCTCATGGGCCAACTCCTCCTTGGTTCCACCTTCCTCCATCACATTTTCATATTTCAGGAGATTTTCCTCTTTATTCTTCTTCAGGAAGGCAACCTTGATAAGCGCAATTCGCGATTTAACCGCATTGAAATCGGGATCATTCACCGCTTTTTCCAGCTGTTCAACCAGTTGTTCACGGGTATAACTATCGAAATTGTTTTCATCTTCAACGGTTACCAGCTCAACATTCTCTTCCGTCACCTCATCAAGGTGCTCATCCAGATGATCGCCGAGATGGTCATCCCCCATAAGATCGATGTGCTCGGTTGCAGGTGCATCAGGCGACACAGCCGTTTCTGAAACAGGCAGTTCAGCAGGTTCCGCGATGGGTTCTGCTTCGAATGCTTCGGCAGGCTCGGCTTCGACAAGCTCGGCTTCGACAAGCTCAGCCGCCGGGGTTTCGACGGCTTCGACGACGTCGACAGGCTCGGGTTCGACATGCTCAGCTTCGACAAGCTCAGCCGCCGGGGTTTCGACGGCTTCGACGACGTCGACAGGCTCGGGTTCGACATGCTCAGCTTCGACAGGCTCAGCCGCCGGGGTTTCGACGACTTCGACAAGCTCGGCTTCGACAGGCTCGGCTTCGACAAGCTCGGCTTCGACAGGCTCAGCCACAGGGGCTTCAACAGGATCGGCGGTTGCCGGGGTTTCTTCAACTGACGGTTTGTTTTCTTCGGTCTGATCTGTATCAGGGGGGAGCAAAGGGTTGATGTTATCCATTGTTTCATTAACAATGGCAGCATTCTCCTCCTGAACGGCTGTTTGCTCCGGTTCAGGATTCTGAGGGGTGTTCTGGGTATTTTCCATTTTTAGTTAATAACCGTTAAGTATAAATAATTAGTGTCCGACATTTGCCGGTTGATTTGAATCGATAGGATGGCAAAAATACAAATTATTTCCAAACCACCTAAAAATAGGTTATGGCATCGCCCTGCGGTTGAACAGGATATATCCGAAGTTGAAATTCAGTGTAAACGGTTCAACCATTTTATCGTAATAATTGACCCCGATGCTGATGGGACCCAACGGGCTGTTGTATACCAGCGATGTTGAAGCCATGTAGGCACGGTCAGCGAATCTTTTCCCATAGTAAGCCGTGTAATCGACCGGGTTCTGAAGGATTTCCTGGTAGGGCTGGAAGAGATATACCTCCATCCGGTAGTCAATCTTTTTATATACCCGGAGTACAGCCTTCAATCCGGCAGCTGCAAAGTTTGTGGCACGGAAAGGAGGCAGAAAATAGGTTTGTGCTTCAGGTACAGGTTGAAACGACGACGCGTACAACAAACTGGAGGTGTAATTCGAAAAGAGCGGCTGGTTCGACATTACTCCCTCCCCATAAAAACCGAATTTAACCGGTCCCAGGGACTGAAAGAAGTTATCGTAAACAAGCCTGATGCGATACCAGGCGTGGTAACTTGAAATAATTGCCTTATTGAGCGAAGTCGAACCAGGCACCATGCCCTCAAAGCCGGCAACATACAACAGTTTCATCAGCAATCTTACACCGGCGTTGGCGTATTGCTTGCGGTTCAGACTGTTAAGATCAAAACAAAGTGAAGGGGCTATGAATTTGAAGGTGGTAAGGTCGGTGGTATCGTTCCGTGTGAACGTATTTGACTGATAATATTTCTTACTTGTATATGCGTAGTTCAAGCCCAGGGAGAATTTTGAGGTATTGTTCAGGGGAAGCCCGATGCTCAAATCACCGAAATATTCTCCTTCGATCACATAGTTTGGCGTCTTGTCATCAAAGAAAAAGGTGGCATTCATGTAATAATCGAAGTGGTTGTAAGTATAATTCACATCGATGAACCATGGTACTTTGGAATTAAAATCAATCCGCCCACCCAGTTTCGCCGAACTGTAGACTTTCCCGAAATATCCGTTGGCAAAAAAAAGCAACGCCTTTTTCCACAGATACTTATACTGCAATTGCAAGAACGCTTCGCTGGCATTTCCCAGGGAAAAGTTCCCCCCGAACTGCACCCCGAAACTGTTGCTTTTTTTAATATCGAGATAAAGATCATAGTAGCCGGTATGCTGGTTGAAACGGGCAACCGGGAATATGCTCCTGACAAAACCTTCGTCGAGAAACCTGAAATATTCATGTTGCAACTCATCCAGGGAAACTGTTTTACTGCCGTGTTTCAATATCTTCCATAAATATTCTGTCTGTGTTTTATTGAGTCCGCTTATATGAATGGAATCAAAGCGCAATGCAGGTTTCTGACGGTTGAAGGATTCACGGCGTTTGAGGATATCGGTCGTGCTGATACTGTCGTGCACGAGATTCCTGATCTCGGGGATTTTCCGTATGGCAGCGCTATAACCACTGTCGGCAAGCACTTTTACCCTGGAGAAATCGAGTAGGTTCAGTGATGGTATATCCGGAACGATCATGACCGAATGAGGGTAAATTATGGTATCACTTTGCCGTTCCATCAGCATGGTAAGCAATTGGGAAACAATATCATCACCGTCGGGCTTCTCATACCTTCGGGCTACGCGGCTCCCAATGATCACGTCAGGGTGAAAATCGTGCATGGCCACATCACACGGGAAATTATTGTACATCCCGCCATCGTAGACCAGCTTCTTGTTAATTACCACCGGGTTAAGGACCAGCGGAAGGCTCATCGATCCGCGGACAGCCGTACTCAGGTCGTCCTTTCGCAAAATCATTGGTCCCGAGGAGTCAATATCAGAAACAACACACCTGAACGGGATCATCAGTTTGTTGAAGTCGCTTTGAGCTACTGCATTTGATTGTGCAAGCATCTGCATAAGCTGAAAATCAATCTCATATGTTTTAATGAACTGCGTTGGGATGATTGCAGTGATCTTCTTTGTAAAATTGAACGATGTGGAAATCCATGACGCATTCGGATCTTCCTTGCGATAATAGTAGATATACTTTTCATCAATAACCCCGGAAACCCAGCGCTGGAATTCCCGCGAATCCATCATCTTTCCTATCTCATCAGGGGAGTAGCCGCTGGCATACAAGGCGCCCACCACGGCACCGATCGAAGTTCCGGCGATAAAACTGATTGGTATGTGCTGCTCCTCCAGGGCGCGAAGAACGCCGATATGCGCGCTGCCTTTGGCTCCGCCGCCGGACAGAACCACGGCGACACGCTGAGGGAAAACAGAATTAATAATTAAAAATGAAAAATTAAAAATTAAGAGGACAGTTAAGCGATTCCTGAAATTAATAAATTTCATTTTGCCGGAGATTAGCACGGACAAAGCTAATAAAAAAAAGGGAGAACAGATTTTCAGAAGCGGTTTGATGCTCTGCACAAAGTTCTCCCCGATGGTGAAGTTAAACAGTCTCCAGTGCCTGGGCAAGGTCGGCGATGATATCTTCAACTTCTTCAATGCCAATTGACAGCCTGACCAGTTCGTCGCTGATACCACCCTCTTTTTTTGCCGCGGGCGACAGTTTGCTGTGGGTCATGGAGGCGGGGTGCTGAATCAGGGTTTCAATTCCGCCCAGCGAAACGGCGAGCACGCAAAGTTCGACACTGTCCATCAGCTTCTTGCCGGCCGTGAGACCACCTTTCAGGCCGAAACTCATCATGGCACCCGGGCCACGCATCAGTTTCCGTCCAAGTTCATATTGCGGGTGAGAAGGAAGTCCGGGATAAATGATCCAGTCGATTTTTGGATGCGACTCAAGATAGGCAGCCACCTTCATGGCGTTTTCCTGGGCACGGTCGATGCGGATCCCAAGAGTTTTCAATCCTCTCCGTGTCAGAAAAGCCTGGTGGGGATCCATGTTGCATCCCATGGAAACCATCACAGGGCGTATCCTTTTATAATCGGCTTCCGTTTTGGTAACAATCACCCCGCCCACGATATCGGCATGGCCGTTCAGGAACTTGGTAAGCGAGTGCAGCACGATGTCGGCGCCCAGGTCAAGCGGAGTCTGCAGATAAGGGCTGCAAAACGTATTGTCAACACACACAGGAATGTTATGCTTGTGTGCTATCTCGCAGATGGCGGGGATGTCTGAAATGCCGATGGTGGGATTTGCCGGTGTTTCAAGATAGATCAGTGCCGTATTCGGGCGGATTGCCGCTGCGACCTGTTCAATGTCAGTCGTGTCAACATAGGTTGATTCAACCCCGAATTTCGCGAAGATGCCTTCAATGATCCCCCTGGCCGGGCCGTACACTGCATTATGACTTACGATATGTTTTCCTGCGCCGAGATAAGCCATGTACACCGTACTGACGGCTCCCATGCCTGATGAACAGCCGATACCGTCGAAACCATGTTCCAATACGGCGATGGTCTTTTCAAGGTCGCGGATGGTAGGGTTACCTATACGCGTGTAGATATAACCATCGCTTTCGCCCGCAAAACAGGCAGCGCCATCATCAGCGCTTTTAAAGGCAAAGGTGGAAGTCTGGTAGATTGGGGTAATCACGCTACCCAGTGGATCTTTGGCGCCTGAGCCATGTACGAGATTGGAGTTGAAGCCTGATGGTTTGTTTTTCATATAAGGTTGGTTTGTGTGGTTGTTGAGGGGCAGTAATACAGCCTGCCTTGCTTTTTCCTGATGGAGAAGCGGCATGCCCTGCCTGTAAGGGCCGGCAGTCGCCGCTACGGCCGGATGATGTTTATTTCATTTTCAATAGCAGGGTTCAGGTGACGTTTTACCGCGCACAGGGATGCTGTTTTTATGACAGCCGCGTCGTACTGGTCAGGAAAACCGGCCGGAACGTGAATGTTGATGATGAATTTCGCGATCATTTTCTGTGCCTGGTCATACTGGTAATCCATGCTGATGTGAAGCTCAGCGGTGTCGATTCCGCGCTGATCGCAAAAACTTTTAACATAGATTCCGGCGCAGGTTCCTAACGAAGCAAGGAAAAGGCTGAAAGGGGTTGGCGCGGAAGCATCTCCACCCGACTGGACAGACTGGTCGGTAGCAACGGTAAAACCATCAATGTCGGCATTTACCTTCCTGTTCCCGGTATAATAAATTTCGATGGACATAACATTTTTTTTGGGGCTCCAAAGGTACGATTTAATTTTATCAATCACGGTGGCTGAGGTTCCCGAAGCCACCGGTTTTTATTCCGGGCAGCCTCCTTCATAAACTTCATCAAGTAATTCACCTGAATCATCGATTTAATTATTAAAATGATTAAATTCTGAATATTTTTGTTGTTTAAAAATCTTTAACCTAACATCTGCAATTAATGAAAAAATTATCTCTTGTTTTGACTATGATGCTCATGCTGGGCGCCGTCATTGCGCAGGATGAAGCACGTTTGATGCGGTTTCCGGCAATGCATGGAAACCAGGTTGTTTTCACCTGTGCAGGCGATCTCTACACGGTCGACAAAGCCGGCGGACTGGCGCGTAAGCTTACGAATGATGAAAATGGCTATGAAATGTTCGCACGGTTTTCGCCCGACGGGAAACAAATTGCGTTCACCGCCCAATACGACGGGAACACCGAGGTGTACCTGATACCTTCAACAGGCGGCGTGCCAAAGCGCCTCACCTACACAGCGACCCTGACCCGTGATGACATTTCCGACCGTATGGGACCCAACAATATCGTGATGACCTGGAAAGACAACGAAAATATTGTCTACAGGTCGCGCAAACAAACCTTCAACGATTTCAAGGGGCAGCTTTTCCTGGTGAATACAAAAGGAGGTCTTTCCGATGAACTGCCCTTGCCGTGCGGCGGGTTCTGCTCCTTCTCCCCGGACAAGTCCAGACTTGCTTTCAACCGGGTATTCCGCGAATTCCGTACCTGGAAATATTACAAGGGCGGCATGGCCGACGAAATCTGGATCTATGACTTCAAATCCAAAGAAACCGAACGGATCACGAACAATATATACCAGGATATGTTCCCGATGTGGAGCGGCGACAAGCTCTATTTCGTTTCTGAACGGGAACGCCCGACCAACCTGTATTGCTATGACATGAAGTCGAAGGAGACAAAAAAGGTCACGGACTTTAAAGAGTTTGATATCAAATTCCCGTCGCTTGGCGACAATGGCATCGTATTTGAAAACGGAGGCTTCATCTACACCTTCGACTTTGCCACCCAGCAAACGCAGAAGGTTACCATCAGGATTGCAGATGATTTCATCACCGGTCGTAACCAGGTGAAGGACGCAGGCAAGTTCATCAATACTTTCTCCATTTCCCCCGATGGTAAACGTCTAGCCTTTGATGGACGGGGCGATATCTGGACCGTTCCCGCAAAAAGCGGCATCACCAAAAACCTTACGAACAGCCCGGGTGCCCACGACCGTGATGTGGCCTGGTCGCCCGACGGGAAATACATCTCCTTTATCTCCGACATGACCGGTGAAGACGAGATCTATATCCAGAAACAGGATGGTAGTGCGCAAGCCGAGCAGATCACTAAAAATGCCGACACCTACAAATACTCGGTCACATGGTCGCCCGACAGTAAAAAGCTACTTTGGGCCGATAAAATGCTGCGGTTGCAATTTGTTGATATCGAAACAAAAGCGGTGACTCAGGTGGACCAGTCGAAGAGTTGGGAGTTCACCGATTACGAATGGTCGCCCGACAGCAAATGGGTAGTGTACACCTTCCCCGACCGTCGCACGACCTCGCGGATTTTCCTTTATGAACTATCTTCCAAAACAAAAACACCGGTTACCGATACCTGGTATGATGCTGCCGGCGGCAGTTTCAGCAGCGACGGGAAATACCTCTTCTTCACATCGAACCGCGACTTCAACCCCACCTACAGCTGGACCGAATGGAACCATTCATATAGCGATATGACCCGGATCTATTTTGTCACCCTGGCAAAAAGCACCCCCCAATCCCTTTGCACCTGAAAATGACGAGGTAAGCATTAAAAAGGATGAAAAGAGTGAAGGAGATGTTAAAACTGAAGGCAAGGAAGGAAAAAAAGAGGGAAAAAACGCTGCTAAAAAGGATGACAGCAAAGATGCTGATTCAAAGAAAGATATCACCGTCAAAGTCGACCTCGACGGGATTATTGACCGTATTGTGGATCTTTCCATCGAACCGGGTACTTACGGCAATGTGAGTTGTATCGGCGACAATATTTATTATGAAAAAGGCGGCCGCGGCGGGCGCCTTGGCGGACTGATGGTTTACAGCCTGAAAGACCGCAAGGAGTCGAACCTCGGGGATTACGGCTTATACGAAATTTCGGCCGACAACAAGAAGATGGTCGTTGGTGAACGCGGAAAATACGGTGTCATCGACCTCCCGCATGGCGGCAAAATTGAAGTCAAGGATTGGGCCGACCTTTCCAACATGAAGGTGATGGTTGACCTGAAGGCTGAATGGTCGCAGATCTACCACGAATCGTGGCGACAGATGAAATATTTCCTGTACGATCCGAACATGCAGGGGGTAAACTGGCCGATCATCCAGAAGAAGTACGAACCGCTGCTTTCTTACATCAACAACCGCAACGACCTGAATTACATCATCGGCGAAATGATCGGGGAGATCAGCATCGGTCACTCCTACGTGAGTGGCGGCGACAAGCCCGAACCAAAACGCAGCAAAATGGGGCTGCTCGGGGCAAAGATCAGCCGCGATGCATCTGGTTATTATAAAATCGACAGAATCCTGAAAGGGGAAAACTGGGAAGAAATCACGCGTGCGCCACTCACAGAGCTCGGCGTTGAAGCAAAAGAGGGGGATTTCATCATTGCCATCAACGGCAAATCGACGAAAGATATGAACGACATCAACGAAGCGCTCATCAACAAAGCGAATGTGCAGGTCGAACTAACGCTGAATGCCACTGCTTCAGAAACCGGGGCGCGTAAAACCATCGTCGAGCCAACCGACAAGGAGAGCGGGCTTTATTATTACAACTGGGTTCAGAGCAATATAAAAAAGGTGTCGGACGCTTCAAACGGCGAGATCGGGTACATCCATATCCCTGATATGGGCGTAGAAGGACTGAATGAATTTGTGAAGCACTTTTACCCGCAACTTTCAAAACGCGCCCTGATTATCGACGACCGCGGCAACGGCGGCGGAAATGTTTCACCGATGATCATCGAACGGCTCCATCGCGAAATGACCATGATCGCCATGGCGCGCAACACGGTAGGAACTCCCGGCCGCCTCGAAATGCAGTGGGGGCCCAAATGCATCCTGATCGACAACTATTCGGCCTCCGACGGCGACCTGTTCCCTTACCAGTTCAAGAAACTGAATATTGGCAAAGCCATTGGCAAACGCACCTGGGGCGGGGTTGTCGGTATCCGGGGCAGTTTGCCGTTCATCGACGGCGGACAGATGATGCGCCCTGAATTTGCTCCTTACGACAATGAGGGCAAGAATTGGATCATCGAAGGTCATGGTGTAGATCCGGATATTGAAGTTGACAATGATCCTGCTAAGGAATATGCCGGCGAAGACCAGCAATTGAACAGGGCGATCGACCTGATGAAGGAGGAACTGAAATCATGGCCTAAGGAACTTCCGGGAATGCCACCCTTCAAGGATAGCACAAAATAAGAAGTTCAACCATCCCGGTTGAATTGAAATTCACTTATCATCCTCAAAGCTGCCGGAATTCCCGGCAGCTTTTTTTATTCTGTTTTTCCCTGATGCCTGAATAGAATGCTTTTTGTATTTTTACAGGGATTTGATATTCCGGGCAAGGGAGGTGCAGAATGACATTATATCGGGGGAAATATCGTGTTGAATCAACTCGTTTGCGGGGGTTTGATTATTCGGGTGACGGGTATTATTTTGTTACCATATGCCTGAAGGACCGTGAATATCTGTTTGGACAAATCATAAATGGTAAAATGTACATGAATGAATACGGGTTGATCGTACAACAATGCTGGGATGATCTTCCAAACCATTATCCAAACCTTCGTTTGGACGAATTCGTGGTTATGCCAAACCATATACATGGGATTATGATAATCGATAACGTCGGGATCGTAGAGACGGGTTTAAAACCCGTCTCCACGGGTGGCGACGGGATCGTAGAGACGGGTTTAAAACCCGTCTCTACGACGCGAAACCACGGGTTATTTGAATTTGTGAGGGCGTTGAAAACATTTTCGTCCCGGAAAATTAACGAGGTCCGCGGTACCGTTGGGCATCCGATTTGGCAAACCCGGTTCTGGGACCGTATTATCCGTGATGAACAGGCGCTACATCAAATCCGGATCTACATCCGGAACAACCCACAAGCCTGGAAACATGATCCCTTAGTTATATAATATGGTAAGGAAAGTCAGGGTTACCGACACGGTATTGATCATGCTGATCCTGGTGGCCGGGGTGATGCTGCGCTTCTGGCGGCTTTGGGAAATTCCGTTCACCTATGATGAGTTCAGCGCCCTTTTCAGGACACAGTTTGCCACCTTCGGAGAACTGATCGAAAAGGGGGTTAAAATTGACACGCACCCGGCAGGCGTGCAGGTGTTCCTGTTCTACCTGGTAAAGGCTTTCGGCATCTCGGAAGCAGCTGTTAAGACACCTTTCATTATTTTCGGATTGCTTTCAGTATGGTTTGTATACCTGATCGGGAAAGACTGGTTTAACGCGACTGTCGGGCTTGTTGCCGCATCGTTCGTCTCATTCCTTCAGTTCCCGGTGATGTACAGTCAGATTGCCCGTCCATACGCAAGCGGTTTATGTTTCTGCTTGCTGATGGTGTGGTTCTGGACGAAGGTGATATTTCATCCCGGGCGGAAATACTACCTGAATCTCTCCGGGTATATGCTTACAGGTGCGATCTGTTTTTACAACCACCATTTCAGTCTGCTGTTTGCTGCGATGGTTGCCGTTACCGGGTTATTTTATTGTACCAGCGAAAAACGGCGGTCATACCTCATTTCCTGTGCCATGATCGGTATCCTCTACATTCCACACCTTCCTATCTTTTTCACACAACTGGGTATGGGTGGCGTTGAAGGATGGCTTCACAAACCGCGGTATGATTTCATGGTTGATTTCATTCAATACATTTTCCAGTTTTCGGTTTTTGTTTACCTGCTGGTGTTATTGCTGGTAAGCCTGGAACTTTACTGGTATGATGGTGTGGATAAGAAGAGTCGTAAATTTATCCTGATTTCTGTTATCTGGTTCATTATACCCTACCTGGTTGGTTTTTTGTATTCGAGATACCGGAATGCCGTGCTCCAATATTCAGTACTGATCTTTTCCTTTCCATTTCTTTTTTTCATCATCTTCGGATATTTCAGCACATTAAGAGCCCATGCCAAAATAATCCTGGTTTCACTCATCGCGCTGGTCGTTATTCCCTCCCTGGTTGCTGAGCGGCAGCATTATGCCCTGTTTTACAGGTCGCCTTACCAGGAAATCATCACAGAATCAAAACATGCCGCCGACTCGTTGGGACCATACAACTGCACTGTGATCCTGGATACGAAAAAGGAGATCAATGACTGGTACCTGAAGAAGCTGGACTACCGCAATCTTCAATTCACCGATTTTAAAACAATCAGGGGAAGAAGGGAGTTTATGGCGTTTCTCGATCATGCGAAATCAAATTACCTGGCATTCGGTTGTATTGCGGCATCCGGTCCCATAAACTACCCGCTGATCCTTTCAACATATCCTTACCTGGCACAACATAAAACCTATGCAGGAGGCGATTTTTACCTTTTCACAAAAATAAAACCGGTAAAAGCCCGGGATGAATATTTTTACTCCGCGGTGAATACCTTCGAGCAGAATTTCACGGAATGGGGCTATGTAAACAACAGGCAATGCACTGACTCGCTGGCGCTGGACGGGGAAAAATCGTATGATGCACGGGCAGGCCAGGAATTCAGCCCCACCTATTTTGTTCCACTGCGCCCCCTGCTGCGTGATGAAAATGATGTGGTCGATGTGTCGGTGGATATGAGGCTTCCAATGGTTTTCCCGGCAGCATGGCTTGTTGTGAGTGTGACTTCGAAAGAAAAAATCATCTATTGGGATTCAACGCCGGTCAATGATTTTATTTCGCCGGGCCAGACAGGGCGCGTGTTTCATTCGCTCCGGCTCAGCGACATTGATCTTCGCCATCACGGGCTGACGCTTAGGGCATTTATCTGGAACCCGGCGAAACTGCCTTACATTATGGACAACTTCACCGTGAAGGTGCGAAGAGGGAACAAGGTTGTTTACGGGCTGTATCGCAAGGTTGGGTTATAAGTTCCAGGTGCCCCTCCCCGGGAAGGCAATGCCTATGGGTGATGTTGACCCCCTGCGGGGTTCTGGGTTCAATGAAATATTGTATATCCCATGATGGTTCTATCGACATCCGGTCGCGATGCGACAGGCATGGGCTGAATCCTGACTATTACTGCCTGATCAATTTCTGGCTGAAGGCCTCACCATTAATGTATACTGAGAAACAATAGCACCCTCTGGAGAGACGGCAGCAATCAAGTGTGATGAGATGAGCGCCGGGTGAAAGAATACCCTCATCCCTGCATAAAACCTTGTGCCCAACCATATCGATAATCTCTAGCTTAATCTGGCCAGCCCTATCGAGAAAAACACTGCAGGATGCCGCACTTGCCACCGGGTTCGGAGAAATCCGGCTGACCTGGTTTTTCTTCAGAACCAGACCGGGTCCTGTATTGACAGGTACAAACCATCCAGTATTGATCTGCCGGTAGGAAACATCGACATCATGCACGGGAATTGAAGGATCCTGGATGTTTGATCCTGGTTGGGATGAGGTCTCGCAGATAAGCTGGATCTGGTTTTTGCCTCTGAGGCTTGTCGCGGTTACAGGATAAACGAACTCCTGGAAGATATAAACGAAATCCGAGTAGAAATCCACGAAAGGAGCCATGTGTAAGTAATTATGCCGCCACATACGCCCGTATATGTGGCGGTAGTTTAAAGGAGTAGGATCGGGACAGGGCAGGAAAACCGACGACCACAGGAAATAGAGATTATCCCATTTGTCAATCACAATCCGGGGAAAGGAGGTTAATCCAACACCGTAAAGCGGTAAGCCGGAAATGGTATCTCCAGGCAGCCATGGATCCATAAAAGCGATTAGCTGGTTGTGCGCCTCCAGCGTATCCATGTTACCTAACCGGGATGTGTCGATTGGCGTCATGCTTTCATTCCAATATATCAACCCATCGGTGTATGGATAATAAAACCTCGACATGCCATCGCAGCTGGCACGCATCCGGCCTGCACACACGTGCGCCATGCCTGTCTTGTCCATTTCAATGGCGTTGGAACCGTCGAGGCACCAGAAAGCTGGTACCATTGCGCTGACCGGGGTCAGTTTGTACGGGTTATTGAAGAATACCGTTTTAGTCCAGGTTGTCCCATTGTCGAACGACTTCATGATAAAGCCGTCTTCCCAGTTGCCAGCCACCACGAAAGCGAGGGTGTCGCCCCTGGGTGCGGCCCATGTGTAGTCGTCGCTGGCATAGCCCAGTCCATCGGCTGCACTCATACCGGACAGAATGACACCCTGCCTGTCCCAGGTAACTCCTCCATTGCTCGAACGGAAATAGAGCAGGGCATCATTCATTCCCTGGTAATTGGGTTGCGCGATGGCCAGGATATGAATGCACTGGTGGTTTACGCCGCTGGTGATCGCACTTGGATAGAGCAGGGCCGTCACGCCGGCCGGGGCTGCCGGGGCGAAGGTCTCGATCCAGTCCCCGGTTCCTTTTGAAGGGCGGGTGTTTATAACCAGGCTTGCCGTCGAGTTGTGCGAGATAAGCATCTCCCCGTTGCCCATCCAGGGATTGATGCTGGGCCAGCCGGTGCGGGTTGTTTCGATTCGCGTTGAAGGCGCAAGATCCCAATTGGCCCCATCGAAGTAATTGTAACCAGTTCCGAGATTGCTGTAGGCTGTTGAATCGTCGGTTCCCCGCATCCAGGAAACTGACAGGGAACTGTCGGGCCAGAGGTACAACCTGTTGGTCATGGAGCCGTTGGTCTGGTTGTCGTAACGGGAACCGCCAACCAGGTCGTCATTTACGTTTATCGGGTTATTGGCCGTCGTATTGTAGGATTGGACCGGCAATTGTGGTTGCCGGTTGTATTTTGGAGAAGGTACCGCCTTGTTTTGCTGGGTTTGAGAAATCAAAGCATATTTTGGCTGTGAAAGTGCCGGGTATGTAAAAAAGAGGATACAAAATACAAGGCCTATTGTTTTCATCTTTTTCAGGCTTGGAGTCTATCAAAATTATGGATTTTTATCATTGTTATCGTTTTTTCAATGTCATTTTTTCCCTTGCCCCTCCCCCGTCCCTCCCCGTGCAGGCATTGTAGAAGGAATCATCATTTTCCCTGGGGAGGGAGGGTATTTGCCAGCCTTTCAACGTACAGGATTGCGACCCCTACAGGGTCGCAAAATCAATCTTGAATGATGATGGCGAAATGCATGCGACCCCTACAGGGTCGCATTCTATAACGACAAAGGCACGGCCAAAGCCGTGCCCTTGTCATAATCAATCAAAATACAATTTTTATTGTTTTATCATCTTATGGCTGAAAACCTCACCATTTATATATACGGATAAACAATAGCATCCGGTACTGAGGCTACTGCAATCCAGCGTTAGCCTGTGAGCACCCGACTGCATGATGCCTTTGTCGGCCGACAGAACCTTATGTCCCAGCATATCGGTAACCTCAAGAATGACCTGCCCAGACTTTTCCATGGAGATATTCACCTGGGTTGATCCGGCAACAGGGTTCGGGAAGTTCGGGCTGACCTGGTTGATGGCAGCTGCCGGTTTCTGGTCGATACCTACGATCACAGGCACGGACCTGAATCCGATATTGACATCATGAACAGGAACCGTAGCATCATTGATGTTGGAGCCCGGCTGTGCAGAGGTTTCAAAGATCATCTGGACTTGCTGATTTTTCAGCTTATACGCTGTGGCAGGATAAACAAATTCCTGGAAGATATAAAGAAAATCAGCATTAAAATCGACCATGGAACCCAGGGTCGCAAAATTCTTCATCCATTTACGGCCCCAGATGTGGCGGTAGTTAAATGGTGTCGGGTCGGGATTTCCTACTGTGATGGCCGACCAGTAAAAATCGATATCGCCCGAGGACTCTACAACGATCTGCGGGAATGTAGTCAGGCCTACCCCATATTTCGGGAAGCCTACAATGGAATCTCCTGCCTGATTGGCGGCAACATACCCCAGCAATTGCCCATGGGCCTCGAGGGTGTCAAGGTTGCTGAGCCGGGTGGTATCGATCACCGGCATATTCTCATTCCAGTATACCAACCCGTCGGTGCCGGGGAAATAGTATCGTGAAGCCCCGTCACCGTTGGCACGCATACGCCCAAAGGCCACATGTGCCTTACCGCTGTGGTCAAGCTGAATCGTTATTGACCCGTCGGGGCAGTAGAAGGTGGGAACAACCGTCGTAACCGGTGTAAGTTTATAAGGATTGTTAAAGAAGAGCGTTTTGTGCCAGGTACTCCCGTTGTCGAATGATTTCATGACAAAACCATCTTCCCAGTTCCCTGCAACGGCAAAGGCAATGGTATCGCCCTTGGGTTCAGCCCAGGTATAGTCATCCCCGGCATAACCAAGCTCGTCGGTGGCCGCCATTCCGGGAAGTACAACTCCCTGCTTGTCCCATGTAGCTCCACCATCGAGTGAGCGGAAATACAGCAAGGCATCGCTCATCCCCTGGTAATTGGGCTGGCCGATTACAATCACATGCACATACTGGTGGTTGCTGCCGCTGGTCACAACACTGGGCCAGAGAAGCGTAGTCACTCCTGTCGGGCCCGTAGGTGCGGTTGACTGTGTCCAGGCGCCTGTTCCCTTTGCCGGGCGTGTATTCATGATCAATGTTGCAGTAGAATTATGCCCAAACACAATTTCTCCAGATCCCATCCACGGATTGAGGCTGGGCCAGCCACAGCGTGTTGTTTCGATGCGTGAGGTAGGTGCTGCATTCCAGGCTGTTCCATTGTTATAATTGTACCCGGTACCACGGTCGGCATAGGCGGTAGCGTCGATTCCACGGATCCAGGCCGCAGAAATTGAGTTGTCGGGCCACAGATAAATCCGTTTTCCCAGCGAACCATTGCACTGGTTGTCGTAATAAGAATCGCCGATCACATCGTCATTTACGCTTTTTGTATTGCTGACAGTCGTATTGGAAGGTTTTACCGGGAGTTCCGCCTGGCCGTTATATTTCGGCGAGAGTACTGCCTTGTTTTGAAGAGTTCCTGACAGGATGGCACGCTTTTGCTGCGCTGTCACTGTAATGGAGAGACATGCGATGAAAAATAAAATGTAAATCTTTCTCATAGAATAAAATTTAAGTTGTTTTACGACAAAGTTAGAAAAGATTTTTATTTACGATCTTATTAAATATTTTTCGATCTATCGGGCCACAGGAATGGGACCCCCTACGGGGTTCTTTCACTACCTCGCTACCTCACTCCAGGTATATCCCAACTTTAACAGGTTCCCGGCTGTCAGCAGGGTTTCCAGTTTTTCCTGGCTGAGCAGTTGCAGTTCCTGGTTTGCTTCAAAAATATCTTTCCCTTTTGTTTTCATAACCATGGCCAGTTCTGCCGCTTTGTGGTAGCCTATATGTGGCAGCAATGCAGTGGTAATGGAAGGACTCCGGTACAAAATCTGCAGACTTTTATCCCCATGAATGATCAGCCCGTCAAAGAGATTTTTTTTCAGGGTGAGGTCGCAGGCAATGAGTAGTTTGAGGCTTTCAAGCATTGCATGGCCAATCACCGGCAGGTAGGCATTTAACTCCAGGCAGCCCTGGGCACACAGTGAACTGATCAGCTGATCGCTGGCATATATTTTATGCGCTGCGCTTATTACAAATTCAGGAATCACCGGGTTGACTTTGCCGGGCATGATAGAACTGCCGACCTGGCACTGGGGAAGCACGACCTGTTGCAAAGAATGCGGGTTAACCAGATCGGAACCGAGCAACCGGATGTCGGAAACCATTTTCTCAAGGTTTACCGCATGCGCTTTCAGGGTGGCATGGACCTCAACGTATGAATCAAGGTTGCTGGTGGCATCAGCCAGGTTCTCGCTGCGTGTTACCGGCAGCCCTGTAAGTTGTTGCAAGTGGCCAATCGCCTCCATAATAAAATACCGTGGAACCGCCATCCCCGTTCCAATGGCGCTGCCTCCCAGGTTTACCATTTTTATCCGTTCAAAACACTTGGAAACCCTCCACCAGTCGCGCGATAAGGCTTCACTATAGGTGCTGAACAGTTTCCCGAACGACGATGGCACCGCTTCCTGCATCTGCGTGTATCCCAGCCGGAGATCATCCTGGTGGGTGATCTCCATCTGCTCAACGGCAAACCGCAGGTCGTTGATCGTCTTTTCAAGATCCTGAAGGAGAAACATGGTGGCAACTTTCAGCGAAGTGGGGATAACATCGTTGGTGGACTGAAAGATGTTGGCGTCTTCAATGGGATCTATGAGTTCGTAATTGCCGGGTTCTGCGCCGGTTTTCAGCAGGGCAACATTGGTAATGATCTCATTCACATTCATGTTGATGCTGGTTCCTGCCCCGCCTGAAACAGCCGGAACGATAAAATTTTCAAAATGATCGCCTTCCGAGACCTCCGTTGCCGCATGGATGAGATGAGTCAGACCAGCCGGTGGATCAGGATATGCCCCATATTTGTCCTCAATTGCTTTTACGTAGGCTTCCGCTGTCTGATAACAGGCTTTTTTTACCAATCCAATCGCTTTATACCATTCTATATGAAAGGAAGTCGTGTCGGGGAAATTTTTCCTGGCCCGGGCTGCGTGTATCCCATACAGGGCGTCGGACGGCAACTCCATTTCACCAATATAATCAATCTCTTTGCGCATCTCCTGGATTTTTACAAATTAAACACCAATCAGTTTGTTAGGTTGCCCGGCAACGTATTTTTTGTAATTTTACGCAATTAATCTGAACGGGGGGTACACTGAAAAAAATATTCCTGATTTTTCTTTTTCTTTCTCTTACAGGGTCCCTCTTCTCCCAGATTGACAAGGAATTCTGGTTTGTAGGGCCCGAGGCATCTTCAAACCACGGCGACCGGCCGGTGTTTATCCGTATTTCAACAATGGAAGACACCTCCCATTTCGTTTTGAGGATGCCAGCCAATCTCAATTTTCAGCCAATTGCAGGCACCATCCTCCCGAATTCCACTTTCTCCATCCAGCTTGACGTTATCAAAGGAAACACTTCATGGCTCGACAGCATCGAGAACAGGCCGGCAGACATGGTTTTGCGGAAAGGACTGTTGTTAACCTCCGACAGTTACGTGACCTCTTACTACGATCTCAACAATGGAAGCAACCCTGCCCTTTTTTCACTGAAAGGCAAGAATGGTGTGGGAACAGAGTTCTACATTTCAGGGCAGACCGATTATGCCAACCAGACCAACGACGGCAGTGAAGCATTTGACATAGTTGCCACACAGGATGCGACCACTATAACCATTACCCCGTCAATCACTATAGTCGGACATGCTGCCAACGTACCTTTCCAGGTCACCCTCAACAAAGGAGAAACCTATTCTGCACGCACACTCATCACCACCGCCAGCGCCTCCCTTGCTGGTTCCCACGTGGTTTCCGACAAACCCATTGCCATCACCATCAGCGACGATTCGATCGTAACAGGAGGGTGGGACATCATCGGCGATCAGACAGTTCCGGTGAATTTACTGGGTTCCGAATACATCGTCATTAAAGGTTTTGCCGATAACGTTCCTCCGAATAATGACGATGAGCGTGCATATATTACCGCAACCCAAAATTTTACCGACATCACCGTTGATGGCGTTAGTGCCGGAAGTATAAACATTGGCCAGCAATACGATTATCCCATCCCATCAACCACAAATACAGCTTTTATAAAAACAACGAAACCTGTATACGTTTATCATTTATCTGGACATTCGGGGGAAGCCGGGTCATCCATTCTGCCCCCTGATTCATGCACAGGATCAAAGAAAATAGGATTCAACCGTTCAAGCACAAGCGCTTTTGCCCTGCTGATCCTGACACGAAACGGCAACCAGAATTCATTTTTGCTGAACGGGAACAGCAGCATCATTACCGGCGCAAATTTTAATGTGGTTCCAGGAACAGGAAACAACTGGGTATACTACCGTCAAAATAATTTGTCGACGGCGCAGGTGCCTGTGGGTGCGAATATCCTGGAAAACACCCAGGGGAAATTTCATCTCGGAATCCTGAACAATGTTGCCGCCAGTTCTGAATACGGCTATTTTTCTGATTTCAGCACACTTTACCTTGGTGCCGACGCGAGCATGTGTCCCGGCGACAGCATGATCCTGGATGGCGGTCCCTACCGCACCTCCTATGACTGGAAAAAGCTGATCACGGGTATCTGGATCCAGGTCGGGACAAGCCGCACATTCATTGCAAAGGACACCGGGTATTATGCCTGCATGACCAATGGCGATTTCTGTACCCTCATGGATACCATCCACATCGCCTTTTATCCGAATGGCACAGTAAGCCTTGGCGCTGACCGGACAATATGCCAGGGCACCACCACCACCATCAGCGCCGGGAACAACTATGTTACGTACCAGTGGAGCAACGGGGCTACCACCAGTTCAGTCACTGCATTAACTCCCGGGAGTTACTGGGTCAGGGTTACTAACAACAACGGTTGCATCGCGCGCGATACCATGGTGATCCACATGGATTCATTACCAATGGCCAATCACCCGGTTACCGGGCCGGCCAGCGTGTGCCAGGGAGAAAACAACGCAGTCTATGCGACCGACACCCTGCATTTCGCCAACACCTATGCATGGACACTGCCACCCGGATCGACCGGTACCAGTACTACAAACAGTATCACCCTCAATTTCTCCGTTGGAGCCATCACCGGTGATATAAAGGTTCACGGGATCAATCAATGCGGCAATGGACCCGATGTCATTTTCCCGATCGTGGTAAACCCCTTGCCGCTGGCTGCCGGAGCCATCTCAGGACCTTTGGCGATCTGCCAGGGTCAGTCCGGCATCTCCTTCTCTGTTTTGCCGGTACCCAATGCTACATCCTACACCTGGACGCTGCCTGCCGGTTGCTCGGTGGCAGGCGGGGCGGGTACAAACTCAGTCATAGTGGATGCGGCTCTCAATGCTGCTTCAGGCTCGATCACGGTTACCGGACAAAACGGATGCGGGGATGGAGGTACCAGCAATATATCCGTAACTGTAAACCCGTTCCCGGAACCTGCCGGTCCGGTTACCGGGATTGCTACGCTCTGCCAGGGTCAATCCGGTTTAACATACAGTGTTCCCGCCATTCCCGGTGCAGATTCATACACGTGGACCCTGCCGTCCGGCGCCTCCATAACTTCAGGTAATGGCACCAATGCAATCGTTGTTTCTTTTGATCTTTCGGCACTGTCTGGGAATATAACCGTGAGAGGGCATAGTAACAATTGTGGCGATGGCATTCCCTCGTCTTATGCGCTAACCGTAAACCCCTTCCCTTCTCCGGCAGGATCCATCACCGGACCATCCTCCGTGTGCCAGAGCCAGAGCGGTATTACATGGTCCATCCCAGTCATTCCCAACGCTTCTTCCTATACCTGGAACCTTCCCTCAGGATGCACGGTCACCGCCGGCGCCGGTACAAACAGCATCACGGTCAACTTCGGCCTGGGTGCGGTTTCAGGCACCATCTCTGTTGCCGGACATACCATTTGCGGCGACGGAACAGCCAGCACCATAACACTTGCCGTAAACCTTTTCCCCTTGCCTGCCGGCCCGGTTACCGGGAGCGTCACACTCTGCCAGGGCCAGGCAGGCTTATCATACAGCGTGCCTGCCATTACCGGGGCAGGCTCCTATATATGGTCACTTCCTTCAGGGGCAACCATCACATCGGGAGCCGGAACCAATTCTATTGTGGTTTCCTTTGATTCAACGGCACTGTCAGGCTCCCTGACGGTAAAAGGACACAGTGCACTCTGCGGCGACGGAATCCCCTCCTCGCTTGGAATCACAGTCAACCCGCTTCCTTCGCCTGCAGGGATGATAAGCGGCCCGGCGACGGTATGCCAGGGCCAAACTGGTGTTACATGGTCAGTCCAGACCATTGCCAATGCGAGCTCCTATACCTGGACCCTGCCTGCCGGGTGCAATTTGATCAGCGGATCGGGAACCAACAACATCACCTCAGGTTTCAACAACAATGCTTCCAGCGGGATTGTTACCGTTTACGGGCACAATGCCGTGTGCGGGGATGGACGTCACAACGCGCATGCGGTGACCGTGAATCCTCTGCCCGCAGCAACGGGCGACATAACAGGAACAACCACGGTTTGCCAGGGGGTAACGGGCATCCCATATTCAATTCAGTTTGCTGATCCTCAAACGACCTCCTATTCCTGGAATCTCGCCCCAGGCTCGGCCGGCACAGTGGCAGGCCAGGCTTCATCGGTCAGCATAACATACGATAACGCTTTCACCGGGAATGCCACGCTGCAGGTGCACGGGGTTAATGGTTGCGGCAGCGGACCGGTTTCCCAATCTTTCAACATCCTGGTCAACCCTAAACCAGTTGTCAGCCTGGTGAGTTGCAACGACCTGCAAACAACGAAGAATGCCCGTCCTGTTACGCTGAAAGGCGGATATCCACTGGGCATTTCCGGGAGTTACACAGGAACCGGAGTTGTGCAGGCAGTTCAGGGAACGTATGTTTTTGACCCCGGGAACAGCGCGGTGAACGGATCAACCGGCGGTTCAACTTACACAATTACATACAGATACACCAATATTTACAGTTGTTTCAGGGAAGCAACCACCACGATGAAGGTTTATTCGTCGAACGCGTCGCAACCTTGCCCCGGATCCATTACCGACCCCAGGGATGGTAAATCGTATGCCACATTCCTGGCCGGATCAGGCGCATCTGCACAATGCTGGATGGCTGAAAATCTGAATTACGGCACCTGGTCTGATGCGTCCCAACCCCAAACTGACAATTGCACGGTCGAAAAATACTGTGTCAACGATGTTGCAGGGCAATGTGCCACATCCGGCGGTTATTATCAATGGTTTGAACTGATGAATTATAGTTCGGCCGAACGTACGCAGGGAATCTGCATCCCGGGATGGCACATTCCTTCACAACAGGAATGGAACGACCTGGAAAGTTTTTACCTGGGTGCCGGGCTTGCAGGTAATGCCATGAAAGATACCAATGTGACAACCGGATTCCATGGGCTGGTCAATGGGATCAATTACCTGAACAACACCTGGAAATTCAGTGCGGGCAGCGTGACCGGAGCCATGTTCTGGAGTTCAACAACCCTGTCGGGACTGCCTGTTGCCATCGGCCTGAATTCGATCAATCCAAGCGCTTCACTATACAGGTCGAGCCTGGGAAATTCTTTCCCGGTGAGGTGTGTGAAAGATTAAATTAATCAGGCAACTTTTTTTTAACTAATGTGTCTCCATTTCAAGTAACTTTATAGACTGATACCGAGTACAAGCATATAGTCTCGTCTGATCGGTCAACATATCGCTGTCACAAAGAAAAATGAAGTCTGAATATTTTCTTTTTTCATTGTTTATCTTATTAATTTCCAGTTCCATGGGCTTTTCTGAAGGCACCAAGGAACTGATGCCCATTGAAACCGTTCCTACGCGCATTCTGCTCGATCCTTCCACGGGCAGGGATCCATTTGCTTTATACTCCACCTACCTTACAAAGCCAGATTACAGGCTGTATATTCACATTGAAAACCCTTCCACCGAAAGAATTTATTTTGGCCTTGGCCAACAAAGGACAACCAACAACAATACGACCACTGAAACGCATATTACATGGAGAATTCACCAGCCAAACAGCCCCTTTACTGTTGAATGCACCGGCCAGACCCCGATTCACAATACGTTGCCCACCACGCCGGATGTCGGCTATATTTCTACATACCAGGAGGCAGTGAATGGGCCAAACGTCATCAACGCCGCTGGTTATAACCCAATCCTGTGTACCCCGACCGGAGGAGCCGGAGATTACTTTCTTACCCTGGACGCAACGGCAATCCGTACATTTGATTTTTTTGACATCACCGTGGTGGATATTTCAGGAGCAACGCCGGTTGCCATCCCCGGGCGGGTCTTTTCCAAATGCTGGCAGATCCGTAACCCTCAGAATGGTCCCAGTTGGTATACCTTCAGCGGTAACATGTATATCTATTCTGCAGATGGTATTGTTACAAAACTGAACCCGAATGCATTCGAAGGCCGGGACTTTTCATTTTCCTGCAACTCATCGGGCTGCTATCCGATCGATGCCTTTCACAACGCCCAGCAGGCGCGGCAATCGCAACCCGGGCCCAATCCGCATAATTACCCCGAGTTTAAAGTATTTCTGAACAATCCCGATCAATATGTCTACCCTGATGGCATCATCGGTCACCTGGTCGACGGTTCGGTAACCACGCAAACCTTCTGCAACACGGGAACCGTCAACTTCAATTTTCAAACGCTGCCGGTAAATGCCGTCGGAACGGTTGAGATCGACCTGTTGCTTAGTACCCTGGTACCGCCCCTTACGAACCGTATCCTGATTACCAACAATGTACCAGGCGGTTTTTATTCCATCATCTGGGACGGGCTGGATGGTACAGGCGTGCAGGTGCCAAGCGGATCGACCTTCCCGTTTACCCTGCGGTACACCAATGGTCTTACCAACATGCCCCTCTGGGATGTTGAGAACAACGTGAACGGTTTTATTGTTAACCTTGTACGACCTGTACAGGTGCCCGCGCTGGCAGATCCTGCATTTTACTGGGACGACATCCTTGTTTCGGGGACACAGCTAACCACCGCACCCGGTTGTACAACTCCGCCCTCCACCTCCTGCCATGCATGGTCGGGCGACTGGGGCGACACGAAAACAATTAACACCTGGTGGTACCTGGTGAGTAATTCCACTGCGAATATTGCGCTCACATATAAAAAAGGCCCGGCAACCCTTGTTGCCGTAAATCCTCCAACCCAGGTTTGTCAGGGAGGAACTGCCACATTTACGGTTGCAACGGATCCGAATTCTTCCAATTACCACTGGGTATGGGACGGAGGCTCCCAGAATACAACCCTCCCAACCATTACGATTACCTTCAGCACAGCTTTACCCGGGCCAAGCACAGTCAGTGTCAACGGGGTAAATGCCGATTGCGGGGCCGGGCCGGTCACTTCCATCCCGATCACCATCAATCCGTTGCCTACGGTAACCATCGCCGGACCGGCCTCGGTTTGTTTGAACAGTACAACCCAATACACCACAGAGACCAGCAAGTTAAACTACAACTGGACTGTCACCGGGGGGAATATCATTGCTAATATCGGAAGTCAAATTTCGGTTACCTGGACCTCAACCGGCAACCATACCGTCACCGTCATCTATTCCAATTCGACCGGATGCTCACCCTCAACTCCTACATCCTACCCTGTTACAGTAAATGCCCTGCCAACGCCCGCCATTTCGGGACTTAACAGCCTTTGCGAAGGTACTGCCGGGGTGGTTTACACCACAGAAGCGGCAATGTCGGGTTACAGCTGGTCGGTTTCGTCCGGTGCCACTACCAACGGAGGCGGAACTAGCGGGACAAATTTCATCGACCTTACATGGACCACTGCCGGGATTCATACGATCAGCGTGAATTATACCGATGGCAATGGCTGTACCGCAGCTGCTCCCACCCCTTACCAGGTTACCGTCAACCAGTTACCCAATGTGATGTTTAACTACGTTACGCCGCACAGTTGCTCAGGCGTACCAATCGACATACAACTTTCATCCAATGTATCCGGGGCAACCTTTACATGGACCGCTACCGGCAGTTCCGGAAATGTTTTTCCTCAATTTACATCCGGAACGGGGAATATCACAATACCTTTTACCAATTCAGGCACAGCCATTGAGAATGTCGTCTTCTCAGTCGTTCCAACTGCTACCGGCTGTTCTCCCGTGGCGCCGGTTTCATCGGTTGCCATCCCGATCTACCCTGTGCCGGACCTGGCTGTTTCCCCTGCAAGTCTTACAGTGTGTTCAAACAGCCAGGCCAATATTGCCTTCAGTTCAGTTGTACAGAATACCTCTTATGACTGGACTGCCGCGGGATCGCCGGGGATAACTCCTGCCTCCCTCACCGGCAATGGAAATTTTACCGGAACATTTCAGAATTCAGGAGCCCTGCCAGCCAACGTAAGCATTGCCATCATTCCCACTGCCAACGGGTGCAGCAACCCTGCATTAGCGCCGTATCTGCTTACTATCAACCCCAAACCTGCCGTTATTTTCCCGGCCAGCCCGACCAGCCCGCAGACGATCTGCTCGGGAACTTCTGCCGCCGGGGTGAATCTGCAATCATCCGTTAACCTTCCGGGCATAACCTACGGCTGGACAGCAACTGCCTACGACCCGGTGAATCCAACGGCTAACCTGACCGGGTTTACCACGCCAAACGGCGGCAATACCATTCCGGGTGAAACGGTGACCAGTACCCTTCTGGTACCAGGTGTTGTGAAATACGAGGTAACGGCAACCTTTACGAATGGCGGAGCCACCTGTCCGGGTGATCCTTCGGAATACCAGGTCGTGGTCAACCCGAGTCCCACTGTTGCACTTACCCCTTCCGACCCAACTGGTCAGACCATCTGCTCGGGAACTCCCAGCCAGGCCATTACCTTTGCGCCGAACGTGGTTCCAGTCAGTTATTCATGGACGGCTATCGAAGTTGTTGGTGTCAATCCACCGATCTTAAACGGGGTTACCTCCACCATCCCCAGCCAGCTATTAACCGTCACGGGCCCGGTGCAAGGCCATGTCAAGTACAGGGTTACCCCTACTTTCCTTGGAAGCGGCAGTTTTACCTGCCAGGGGAGCGTTTCATATTCAACAATTTACGTAAACCCACTTCCGGCACCGCTTATCACCAGTGCCTCCCCGCAAACAGTTTGCGAGTTGCAAACCAATCTGCAATATGCAACGCCAAATGTACCCGGAAATTCCTATCTCTGGAATGTGACAGGTGCAGCAGCTGTGTTCAATGCCAACACAAGTACCGTAACCGTAAACTGGGGACCCTATACTGCTTCCCCGGGAACAATGACCGTTACCGAAAAAATCACGGCAACCGGTTGCGAGGTGACCACACCTGTTTATTCTGTTATCCTTCAGCAAAGGCCGGTACCAACACTTACCGGCATTCAGACCGTATGCGACGGAACATCAGGACAACTTTACCAGACAGAACCACTGATGTCGAATTACACATGGTCGATCGCTGGAGGGTCAATAACCTCAGGTGGGACGACATCCGGCAATACGGCTACGGTAACTTGGAACACGCCAGGGGCCCAGTGGATCCAGGTGAACTATATTAACGGGCTGGGTTGTCCAGGTTTCCCGGCCAAACAGATACCCGTTACAGTGAACCCGCTGCCTGTTTCAACAATTTCAGATGGCCCCGGCATTGTTTGCATGCTCCAGCCGCATGTTTATCAAACACCGGCTGATGCAGCCAGCACCTTCACCTGGTCCGTCATCCCTTCAGCAAGCGGGGTAATCGCTTCCGGACAGGGAACGAATTCGATCACCATGAACTGGGAGGCAAGCGGGAATGCTACTGTTTCTGTCACAGCTGCCAAAAATGCGACCGGGTGTTCAACCAGTTCCTCTTTCCCGGTTTTGGTGCATCCATCGCCCTATCCTGTATTTACAGCCTGTTTCGACCTTAAAACAACGCCCAATTCTAAGAAATTCATACTGCGGGGCGGAACACCCTACCTGTCGGCACAGGGTGTCTATTCTGGCAACAGGGTAAGCTACAATGCCATCTCAGGGATGTACGAGTTCGATCCTTTCGGAGCGAGTGTCGGGAACTACCCCATCACCTATACCTACACAAATACATTTGGCTGTACCGTAGCCACCTCTCCTGTAAGCATCACCGTTACGAACACCTCCTTTATATGTAACGGCGACCTGACGGATATCCGCGACGGAAAGAAATACAAGACCGCCATGATCGGCGGGAAATGCTGGATGAAGGAGAACCTCGCCTATGGAACCATCCTTGATGCTGCTCAACCTCAGACCGACAACTGTGTTAATGAAAAATTTTGTCTCACAACCGATGCCACCTGCTCAACCTACGGTGGTCTTTATCAATGGGATGAACTGCTGGCTTACGCATCGACCCCGGCCAACCAGGGGCTATGTCCGCCCGAATGGCATATCCCTACTGAAACGGAGTGGCAAACCATGTTGAATGCGCTGGTCAGCAGCGTTACACCGCCTGTTGACGGGGTTGGCGGCAGCTTCCTCAAGGATGCCGTACTCAATCCCGGTTATCATGCCTTAGTCGATGGAATTTACTACCTGAACAACCACTGGGCGTTCACCACAGGCACACTGACTGGGACCATGTTCTGGACATCCACAGTCAATGGATCCGACAGGGGTATTGCCAGGGGCGCGAATCTCATCAACCCGAGTGTATCAAAATATCCGGGAAGCAGGGGGAATGCGTTTTCGGTGAGATGCGTGAAGGATTAGAGGTAGCGAGGTAGCGAGGTAGCGAGGTAGCGAAATCGTGAAATGGTCAAATGGTGAAATAAGGAACTGGAAAAATTAATAAATAACATTAATTAGGTTTGCAGCCGATGAACAAAAAAAGTCTGTCAGGATTAATGATTCTCTTTGCCTGCATTTTTTTACCTCCTGCCAGGAGCCTGGCGGAGGGTTCAAAGGAGCTTTATATTACCACGCACAATACCTACTTATATTTGTGCAACGATTTCGTGGGCAAGTGCAACCCGACACCCCCTGGCAACGGAGAACGTTCCCAATTTGCGATTTACGGATGCAATGAAGTTGACCGCCTTTATTTTGTAAAGTTAAACCCGTCAGAAGTTATCTACCTTGGTTTTAACGGGGCCCCAGGGATTAATGATCACATCGTTTTCGAAATAAAAGACATGTCGGGAACTGTTGTGTACAGTGAAACTACCGTACCTACTGCAGGAACAGGATTTATCGCCAACATCGCGCAGGCCCGGGTAGGACCCGACCAGATATACACAACCGGGGGATATACCGCCATCAATTTCCATCCTGCCACAACCGGTACTTTTTACATCGAGTTTAATCAGAAGAATGTCTCGAACACCGTGGTTACAGGCAATTTCAGCATGAATCTATTTGACATTACTGTTTATGATACGGTATCGCTGCAGGTAAAACCCGGCAGGATGTACTCCAAATCGTGGCAATTTCAGGAAAACGGGGGTTGTTCTGCAAAAACCTACGTATACAGCAGCGACAGCATCATCACATCCTGTGCCTTCAACAACCTTGTGGGAGGGGTTTGGGTACAATACTGCAACCAGTATGGCTGTTACAATACCGGCAATTTCCCCAGCGACCGGAAATCGTTGTACCACCTGCAGGCACTTCTTCCTGAATTCAAAGTCTTTTTCAACCTTCCTGATGCAACGTTGTTCCCTCCTGCTGTTGTCCTCGGATCAATCGTGGCTCCCTATCCCTGGGGGGACAGGAATTGCCTGACCGGCCATGTTCTCTTTCACGTTTTTGTGAACAAACCCGGGAAAGTGACGATTAGCCTGGCATTCAGCGGCGGATATACCGGGATCACCCTGACCATAACAAATGCGGTGGTTGGAGAGAACACCTTCGACTGGAATGGCCTTGACGGGGGAGGACTGGTCGTTCCCAACAACACGACGATAACCTTTACCGTAAGCTATATCAACGGGTTGACCAATTTACCCTTGTATGATGTTGAAACCAACAACAATGGCTTTACCATCAGCCTTGAAAGCCCGACCGGCGCACAGGTCACCTCCTATTGGGATGATACAAATATTGTTGGTCCGCCGGTTGGCACAAATAATTCCACTGTTGGTTGTCCAACACCTCCCTGTCATTCGTGGGGGAACAACTGGGGCAACCTGAACACGATCAATACCTGGTGGTATAATGTTTCATCATCGATGACCCAGCCCGCGATTACGGAGTGGCGAAATCCCGGGACACTGGTTTTTCAACAGATACCACCGCAAAATTATTGTGAAAATACATCCGGGCATGTGTTTTCGGTTACGGCTGATGCAAATACCGACGTATATCACTGGAGTTACACACCTGCCACCGGTGTAACGCTGGTTCCCAGCGGGAACAGTGTTACTGTAAGTTTCGGGCCTGGCGCCACTTCAGGAATCCTCAGTGTTTATGGAACAAATACGAACTGTGCCACGCAGGGACCAACATCAACGCTGGCCATCACCATCAACGCTGCGCCATTGCCGGTCATAGTCGGGCCTGCCTCCGTGTGCCTCGGCTCCACAGGAAATTCTTACGCCACCCAGACCGGCATGACGGTTTACAACTGGTCAGTTTCAGCCGGTGGGATGATTACTTCGGGTCAGGGAACAAGCAATGCCCATGTTACATGGAACACGGCAGGCGCCAATACCATATCGGTCAGCTATACCAATGCAAACGGATGCGCTGCCGCAAATCCCACCATCTACCCCGTAACGGTGCATAGTTTGCCTACCCCGACCATCTCAGGGCTTGGAAGCGTGTGCCAGGGTTCTTCAGGCATCGTTTATACCACGGAAGCAGGCATGTCGGGTTATATTTGGTCGGTCTCATCCGGGGCCAATATCACGGGAGGAGGCAACGGATTTAATTTTATTACGCTTACCTGGACCACCGCCGGAATCCATACAGTTTATGTGAACTACACGGATACATACGGATGCACGGCTCTTGCTCCATCATCGTACATTGTTACCGTAAACCAGTTACCTGATGTTACCTTTGTCTACAACACCCCCAACAGTTGTTCCGGCATTCCGTTGAATATCGTGCTTCTGTCGAATGTATCCGGTGCCTCATTTACATGGACAGCGACGGGCAGCTCCGGGAATGTATCGCCTCAGTTCACCTCCGGAACGGGAAACATCACCATCCCGTTTACCAATACCGGCACTGCGATCGAAAATGTTGTCTTCTCAGTCATTCCTTCTGCTACCGGGTGTTCCCCCGTGGGAGCCGTTTTATCGGTCCCGATACCCATCTACCCTGTTCCCGACCTGATTGCAACGCCGCCAACGCTCACGGTGTGCTCTAATTCACAGGCCAATATAACCTTCAGTTCGAGTGTCCAAAATACAACGTATTCATGGATAGCCACAGGCGGGCCCGGGATCACTCCTGCCACGGTCAACGGTACGGGGAACATCTCGCAAACCTTCCAGAATTCAGGCAACACACAGTCGTCGGTAAGTTTCGACGTCGTCCCCATGGCGAATGGTTGCAGCCATTTCGGGCTGCCTCCATATATTCTCTATGTCAACCCGCTACCGGTCCCGGTTATTTCGGGCACAACGCCGGTTTGCGAAGCCTCAGCCGGCAACGTGTATTCAACAGGGGCGGGGAATTCAAATTATGCCTGGTCCGTTCCCACAGGCGGGTCGATCACCTCCGGCGGAAGCGCTTCTGAAAACACCATCACCATCACCTGGACCGCACCCGGAATCCAGAATGTAAATGTAGGATACACCGATGGCAATGGCTGCACGGCCTCGGCACCTTCAACCTTCCCGGTTACAGTAAACCCTCTGCCAAACGCGGTTTTCACCTACAACACGCCAAACAGCTGTTCAGGGTTGGCGCTTGACATTCAGCTTTCATCATCCGTGCCGGGTGCTTCATTTGCCTGGACGGCGACAGGCAGTTCCGGCAACGTTAACCCGCAATTCACAGCCGGTACGGGTAATATCTCCATCCCATTTATCAATACAGGCACTTCCATTGAAAATGTTGTTTTCTCCATAGTCCCGACAGCATTGGGATGTTCGGCGCTGGCCCCGTATGCTTCAAACCCGATCCCGATCTACCCGGTACCCGACCTGGTTACCACACCTGCCAGTTTAACCGTCTGCTCAAATTCACAGGCCAATATTGCCTTAAGCTCTGTTGTACAGAACACAACCTACTCCTGGACTGCAACCGGAGGTGCCGGGATAACACCGGCTACGGCCAACGGTACCGGGAATATCGCGGCAACCTTCCAGAACTCAGGCACCACGCCGGGCTCGGTAAGTTTTACCATCATCCCTACAGCAAACGGGTGCAGTCACTTGGGAATACCGCCTTACCTGCTCAGTGTGAACCCGAAACCAGGCGTTGTTTTTCCGGCAAGTCCTGCCAACCCGCAAACCATCTGCGGAGGGACTTCTTTCGTTCCGGTCAGCCTCCAATCAACGGTAACCTTGCCTGGTATCAGCTATGCATGGACTGCCGCGGCATTTGACCCAATAAATCCCACTGCCAGTATAACCGGCTTTACCACACCAGGCAGCGGAAACACGATTCCCGGCCAGACAATTTCCAGTTTACTGACAGTTGCCGGAGTCATCAATTATGAAGTTACCCCGACCTATACCAATGGCGGAGCGACCTGCCCGGGCGATCCTTCTGAATACCAGGTCATCGTCAATCCCAGTCCCACCGTTGCCCTGGTGCCAGGAGACCCCACGGGTCAGACTATCTGCTCGGGAACCGCAAGCCAGGCCATTACCTTCACCCCCAATGTCAATCCTGCGTTTACGATCTATACCTGGCAGGCTGTTGAAGTCGTTGGGATCAATCCCCCGATTTTAAACGGCACATCCAACAGCATACCAGGTCAGTTACTCACGGTGACCGGTCCGGCCCAGGGCCATGTAAAATATAAGGTTACCCCTACATTCCTGGGTAGCGGGAGCAATACCTGCCTTGGAAGCGATTCGTATTCCTCCATTTTTGTAAACCCACTGCCGGCACCTGTCATAACCAGCCCCTCACCGCAAACGGTTTGCGAACTGCAAACAAACGTGCAGTATTCAACACCTAACATTGTTGGAAATTCTTATACATGGAATGTAACCGGGGCCGCTGCCATATTCAATGCCAATACAAGTACGGTTACCGTAAACTGGGGACCCTACACCGGTTCTCCCGGCACACTGACCGTCACTGAAAAAATCACTGCCACAGGATGCCAGTTCACCACCCCTGTTTTTTCGGTAATCCTCCAGCAACGGCCAATACCAACACTCACCGGAGCACAAACCGTTTGTGAAGCCACCACCGGGAATATCTACCAGACTGAACCCCTGATGTCCAATTACACCTGGACCATCGCCGGCGGATCAATCACCTCGGGAGGAACGCCCGCGAGCAATACTGCCACGGTCACATGGATCACACCGGGTTCACAATGGATCCAGGTGAATTATGTCAACGCACTGGGTTGCCCGGGCTTCCCGGCTAAACTTGTAACCATCACGGTTAACCCCCTGCCGGTGTCCTCGATTACCGAAGGCACTGGCGCAGTGTGCGATCAGCACCCGCATGTTTACCAGGCACTTGCCGATGCAGCAAGTACCTTCACATGGTCAATTCTACCATCATCAAATGGCTCAATATCTACCGGCCAGGGAACCAATACCATCACCATCGACTGGCTGGCTGCCGGAAATGCAACGGTGGCGGTCACCGCAACTAAAAACGCCACAGGCTGCGCCACGAGCTCGACCTTCCCCGTGCTGGTGCATCCATCGCCAGCTCCTTCCTTTACTGCCTGTTTTGATCTCAAGACAACCCCCAATGCAAAGAAATTCAACCTGAAGGGCGGCACACCTTATGTGGCCCCCCAGGGAGTCTACTCAGGCAACAGGGTCAGCTACAACGCGATTTCGGGGATGTATGAGTTTGATCCTTACGGGGCCAGTGTCGGAACCTACCCGATCACCTATACCTTTACAAATACCTTTGGTTGCGTGGTTTCCACAACTCCTGTCAGCATCACCATCATGAACACCTCCTTTATCTGCAACGGCAACCTGACCGATATCAGGGACGGGAAGAAATACAAGACTTCGATGATCGGGGGCAAATGCTGGATGAAGGAGAATCTCGCATACGGCACATCCCTGGATGCCACGCAACCGCAAACCGACAACTGTATTGTTGAGAAATACTGCCTCAACTCCGATGTCAACTGCACAACGTATGGTGGTCTTTATCAATGGGATGAACTACTGGCCTATGCATCCACTTCTGCCAGCCAGGGAATATGCCCTCCTGAGTGGCATATCCCTACTGAAACTGAATGGCAGACGATGATCAATACCCTGGTAAGCTCTGTTACACCACCTGTTGACGGTTTCGGGGGAAGTTTTCTTAAGGATGATCTTTTAAACCCGGGTTTTCTCGCCCTTATCGATGGCATTTACTACCTGAACAACAACTGGGCGTTTACAACAGGTACCCTTACCGGGACTATGTTCTGGACATCCACGGCCAATGGTGCCGAACGGGGAATGGCCAGGGGAGTCAACCTGATCAACCCCAGTATCTCAAAATACCCGGGCAGCCGGGGAAATGCGTTTTCGGTGAGGTGCGTCAGGGATTAGAAAGTAGCGAGTTTGCGAGGTAGCGAAATTGTGAAATCGTGAAATCGTGAAATGGGGAAATAGGTTCAGGCAACCTTTTCCCGGTTAATTTTGTCTTTCCTTTAATTGCTGATGCAGCAAATGAAAGTTTGTGGTCGTATTCCCGGTCATTCCCGGAACAGGATTACAATGTTTTTTGTTTGATCCTTCCTGTACAACTGCCCTCTGACGGATTACAACCTGTTTTTTTCCAAAAAAAGGATGATTTAACCTTAAAATCCTTAAAGATGCGACTAAATTCTTATCCTGTTTGTTAGGGTCCGAAATATTTTCTAACTTTATGGGCTGAAAAGTGTTAACCTTTTCAGACTATAGCGTATTGTCACCTGTCAATCCTTTCGCCAATGAAACTGAAATTTACGGTAAAACCCATATTCATCAAGTTATTTCCGGTCAGACTTTTCTCTATTATTTTCTTTCTTTTGGCTTTCCAGCCTTTGTTAAAGGTATCGGCCCAGGAAACCGAGGAGATTTTGGTGATCCCGCCTATCCAGTCTCAAGCCCAGGAAATACTACCCGATGTTAACCGTCCACCGAATCAAACTCCGTTTCCACAATATAATTTAGGGCCTCAGCTTGTTCCTGATTCCTCTGGCTTTGATGAATACAATGCCCCTGATGAATTAGTTACCACTTGCCCCAATTCGGATTTTTCACAGGGAAACTGGAATAGCTGGACCGGTTGTTATGGTTCCTTTAACAACGGCTGTCAGACTGCCGGGTTCAACAATACACGGCATGTCATCATGCCACGTACCAACCAGACCTACGACCCCTGGATCGGAAGCCCGCTTACGACCGTTTTCCCGGGTGAAATCCATTCAGCGCGGCTTGGCGATACTGCTGTGGGCGGGCATTCGGAACAGCTAAAATATACAGTCACAGTGGGTGCCAACAACTATCTTTTTGTATACAGATGGGCTTCGGTGCTTGAATCGGTGAATCATTCTGCTTCACAAATGCCAAAGTTTACAATTCAGGTAACGGATATGTCAGGCAATGCCCTTGGAGGAACATGCGGCTACTACGAATTTTCTGCACCAACCTGTGCCCCTCCTGGTCCCGGCTGTATTGTTCCTCCCGAATGGATTTACAAACAAGTCACTACTCCCTCTCCTACAAAAGATTTTTACTGGCATGACTGGACGACCATTGCACTGGACCTTACGCCCTTCCAGGCCCTTGGCTCCGTTAAAATCGTTTTTACCACAAGAGGCTGCTATGCCACCCAGCACCGGGGTTATGCCTATATTTCAACCTATTGCAGCTCATTGTTAATCCAGACAGCCCTTTGCCAGGGTGCTACCCAGGCTACCCTGACAGCGCCCCCGGGGTTCGCAACGTACCTGTGGAGCACCGGTGAAACCACACCTTCCATAACCATCCTTAATCCCTCGGATGGCCTTACCTTCTGGTGTGATGTAACTTCTAATAACGGATGTACGGCCCACATAACCAATGTGCTGCATTATACCGCTATCATTGCAGAATTCAATTCCGGTACCGCATGCGCCAACCAACCCACGCTCTTCACTGACCAAAGTACGATCAACCAGAACCAGATCGTTGCCTGGGATTGGGATTTTGGCGATCTGACAGGCATAGACCATAACCAGAATCCGTCGCATATATTTACTGCCGGGGGTACCTACAATGTGACACTAACCGTCCATTCGACCGAAGGATGCTCAAACGTGGTCACCCACCAGGTAATCGTGGCCACCAGCCCAACAGCCAATGCCGTCTCAAATCAGACAGTATGCAACCAGGGATCAACAGCTGCCGTGCACTTTACTGGTCCGATTGGCGGAACCGTTTTCAACTGGATCAACAGCAATCCCGCCATTGGTCTTGTTGCCAGCGGAAGTGGCGATATTCCATCTTTCACTGCTACTAATCTTACCACTTCACCCATCACCGGTACGATTACAGTGACCCCGACACATGCCGGGTGTACCGGGCCAACAATAAGCTTTACCATCACGGTGAATCCCACCGCCGTTGTCACCAGTGCATCAACTGCAAACTGGTGCAACGGAATATCCAACACCTACAATATCACTAGCAGCAGTTCAGCCCCGGCCCCCACTTACGCCTGGACACGCGCTAACGTTCCGGGTATCACCCCGGCTACAGGATCAGGCAGCGGCAGCCCTATTACCGAAACCCTTGTGAACGCTACGACCGACCCAATTGTTGTCACATATGTGATTACACCCTCGGTGAATGGTTGTCCGGGCACTCCAAAAAATGTACAGGTAACTGTAAACCCAACTGCCGTCATAACAAGCACATCCCCTGACAATAGTTGCAGCGGAGTGGCTCATACCTATAACATCACGAGCAGCAGTACAACGCCTGCACCCACCTATACCTGGACAAGGGCCGCGGTTCCGGGAATCACTCCCCCGACAGGTGCAGGAGCAGGGTCCTCCATCACGGAGGCACTCACTAATTCCACCACCGATCCGATTATGGTGACTTATATCATCACGCCCAGCGTCAATGGTTGCGAGGGAACCCCTAAAAATGTGATCATGACTGTTAATCCTGTTGCGGTCATTACCAGTTTGCCTACCGCGAACTGGTGCAGCAATGTTTTAAGTACATACAACATTACAAGCAGCAGTACTGCTCCTTTTCCCAATTATACCTGGACGAGGGCCGCTGTTCCTGGTATCACTCCGCCCACCGGAGCAGGATCAACCCCTGCTATTTCAGAAACCCTGATCAATTCAACAACGGATCCTATTGTGGTTACCTATGTGGTCACACCAAACGTCAATGGATGCGATGGAACCTCGAGGAATATTTCTATCACGGTAAATCCCACCGCCGTTATTACAAGTCCTCCTACCGCCAACTGGTGCGACAATCTTGCAGCAGTATATAATATCACCAGCAGTTCAACAGCACCTGCCCCCACTTATGCATGGTCGAGATCGGCCGTGGCGGGGATTACACCACCCACTAACTCCGGGATCACGTCTTTAATCTCCGAAGCGCTTGTTAATTCCACGACCAATCCCATCGTGGTTCATTACACAATTGTTCCTACAGTCAACGCCTGTGATGGAACTCCTTTCGACCTGGCTGTAACGGTGAACCCTACTTCTGTTATTAACAGCCCGGTAACTGCCAACTGGTGTAACAATATGGCAAACACGTATAATATCACAAGCACCACCACCACGCCTCCACCGACCTATTCATGGACCAGGGCTGTGGTTGGAGGCATTTCAAACGCTGCCGGAGCAGGTACCGGAAACTCCATCACAGAAACCCTGGTAAATATAACGACCAATCCTGTTGTAGCTACATATGTTATCATACCAACAGTGAACAGTTGTGATGGCACCACGCACAATGTTGCAGTTACCGTCAACCCTACCGCGGTCATCACAAGTCCAGCCACCGCCAACTGGTGCAACAATACACCAAATACTTACAACATTACCAGCAGCAGCACAACTCCTGTCCCTTCATATACCTGGTCGCGGGCTGCGGTAGCGGGAATAACCAACGTTGCTAATGGCGGCATTGGAGCATCCATAACTGAGACGCTGGTGAATACAACTACCGATCCGATCGTGGTTCACTACCTCATCACGCCAACGGTCAATGGTTGCGATGGAACCCCTTTTGACGCGGCAGTCACCGTGAACCCGACCGCGGTTGTCACCAGCGCGGCCAGCGAAAACAGGTGCAGCAACACCTCCTACACATATAATATCACAAGCAGCAGTTCGGCCCCGGTACCTGTTTTTTCATGGACAAGGGCCGTGGTTGCCGGCATTACCAACCCGTTGGGATCGGGTACATCCGATGCCATAACCGAGACTTTGGTGAACTCCACCACCAACCCGATCGTGGTGCATTACATCATCACCCCGATTGTCAACGGGTGCAACGGCACTCCGTTTGATGTTTCCGTAACCGTTAACCCCACCTCTGTTATCACGAGCGCTGCTACTGCCAACTGGTGCAACAATGTGTCAAACACCTACAATATCACCAGCAGCAGTACAACACCGACCCCCGCCTACACATGGACGCGGTCGGCCGTTGCCGGAATTACCCCCGTAACCGGATCAGGGATTACCGCCGCGATTACAGAAACCCTGTTCAATTCGACCACCGACCCGATAGCGGTAACTTATGTGGTTACCCCGACAGTCAACGGATGTGTTGGTACAGCAAAGAATGTCGTTGTAACGGTTAACCCCACCGCCATCATTACAAGTGCAGCCACTGTCAATTGGTGCAGCAGTGTCCCGAATACCTACACCACCACAAGCAGCAGTACAGTCCCGGCTCCAACCTACACATGGACGCGGGCCGCTGTGCCGGGAATCACGCCGGTAACCGGTGCTGGTGCAAGTGGTACCATTACTGAAACACTGGTGAATTCAACCACCGATCCGATTGCGGTGACATACGTGATCACACCCACGGTAAATGGTTGTACCGGAACACCAAAAAATATTATCATAACGGTGAACCCCATTGCCGTAATTACCAGCTCACTCACCGAAAATTGGTGCAGCAGCGTACCCAACACCTACAACATTACCAGCAGCAGTGCAACGCCGGTTCCTTCCTATACATGGTCAAGGGCCATGGTAGCTGGAATCACCCCGGCAACCGGTGCAGGGGCCGCAGATTTTATCACCGAAACCCTGGTCAATTCAACGGTCAACCCGATTGTGGTTCACTATGTGATCATTCCCACCGTGAACGGTTGTATCGGAACCCCGTTCAACGTAAGCGTAACGGTAAATCCTATCGCTGTTATTACCAGTGATCCAGCGGAAAACTGGTGCAACAGTACTTCAAACACATACACCATCGCAAGCAGCAGCACGACACCTGCACCCTCTTTTGCCTGGACAAGGGCTGCAGTCCCGGGAATTACACCTCCATCAAATGCCGGTTCCGGAACGACCATCACTGAAACCCTGATCAATTCAACAACCGATCCCGTCACTATCCATTACCTGATCATGCCAACGGTAAATGGTTGCAACGGAACGCAATTCGACGCAGCAATCAAGGTGAACCCGACTGCGGTTGTAACCAGCGCTGCGAGCGAAAACAGGTGCAACAACACCTCCTATACTTATAATATTACCAGCAACAGCACCTCCCCTACACCCATCTATTCCTGGGCCAGGGCAGCTGTAGCAGGCATCTCCAACCCGGCAGGATCCGGGACAGCTGATGCAATTACCGAGACCTTGGTCAACACAACAACCAACCCGATCGTGGTTCATTATATGATCACCCCCTCGGTCAATGGTTGCAACGGGACCATTTTTGACGATGCTGTAACAGTGAATCCCACGGCAGTGATCACCAGTGCTTCAACGGAGAACTGGTGCAACAATGTTTCAAACACCTACAACATCGCCAGCAGCAGCAATGCACCCACTCCTGATTATGCCTGGAGCCGCGCTGCTGTTGCAGGAATTACGCCTGCCACCAATTCCGGAACAGGATCGGTAATTACTGAAACCCTGTTGAATTCGACAACTGATCCGATCGATGTGCATTACCTTATAACCCCAACCGTGAACGGATGCAACGGCACCCCGTTTGATGTCACGGTAACAGTTAATCCTACTGCCATTGTTACGAGTGTGCCAACGGCCAACTGGTGCAGCAATGTTTCAAACACATACAACGTCACCAGCAGCAGTACGAATCCTCTTCCTTCCTATGCCTGGACAAGGGCCGCGGTACCTGGGATTACGCCGGTAACAGGTGCTGGCGCCGGTGCAATAATCACGGAGACCCTGGTGAATTCTACAACCGATCCGATTATAGTTACCTATGTGATTACACCAACAGTCAACAGTTGCCCGGGTACCCCAAAAAATGTAGCTGTCACGGTAAATCCGACAGCTGTAATCACCAGTGCATCTACAGCAAACTGGGCCAATAACATTCTGAACACATACAATATAACCAGCAGCAGTTCCACACCGGCGCCAACCTACGTATGGTCGCGGGGTGCTGTTGCGGGAATTACCCCTCTTACCGGAGCGGGAACAGGACCGGTCATTGCAGAGACACTTGATAATTCCACCACCAACCCCATCGTGGTGCATTACCTGATAACCCCCACAGTAAACGGCTGCGATGGTCCGGTATTCGACCTGGCGGTTACGGTGAACCCGACATCGGTTATTACCAGTCCTCCATCTGCCAACTGGTGCAACAATACCTCAAACACATACACCATCACCAGCAGCACGATCCCGACGCCAGACTATACCTGGACAAGGGCTGCGGCTCCGGGAATTACTCCTGTAACAGGAGCAGGTATCGGCGCGGTGATTACTGAAACCCTGATCAACAGTACCACTGATCCTGTTGTGGTCACCTATGTGATCACCCCGATCGTGAACGGGTTCCCCGGAACACCGGCGAATGTGGCGGTAACGGTCAATCCGACAGCGGTAATTACAAGCCCAATCACTGCCAACTGGTGCAACAACATTTCGAACACATACAATATCCTCAGCAGCAGCACGACGCCACCACCAGCCTATACCTGGACAAGGGCCCTGGTAGTCGGAATCACACCTGCCACAGGTGCAGGTTCCGGCGCTGCCATAACTGAGTCGCTGGTAAACTCAACCACAGACCCGCTTGTGGTCACCTACGTGATCACTCCGTCGGTGAACACCTGCCCTGGCACTCCAAAGAACATTGCAATCACCGTAAACCCCACTGCTGTGGTTACGAGTCCTGCAACTGCCAACTGGTGCAACAATGTATCCAACACTTATAATGCCACCAGCAGCAGCACTGCCCCGCCACCAACCTATACCTGGAGCAGGAACCTGGTTCCGGGAATAACACCGTTCATCGCTGCAGGTACAGGTGCAACCATAACCGAAACCCTGATCAATGCGACAGTCAACCCTATTGTTGTGACCTATGTGATAACGCCATCGGTGAATGGTTGTGCAGGCACACCTAAGAACGTGAACGTTACGGTCAACCCCACATCAGTGATCACCAGCCCTGCAATAGTCAATTGGTGCAATAATTTACAAAACACATACAACATCACCAGCAGCAGTACGACCCCGGTACCCACCTATGCGTGGACTCGCGCCTCGGTTGCGGGTATAACACCGGCCACAGGCGCAGGTGCCGGTGCGGCAATAACGGAATTGCTGGTGAATTCAACAACCGACCCCATTGTAGTGACCTATGTGATTACTCCCACCGTGAACAGCTGCCCGGGAACACCTAAAAATGTGAACGTAACTGTAAACCCCACCGCAGTTATTACCAGTCCGGCAACGGCAAACTGGGCCAACAATGTTTCGAACACCTATAACATTACCAGCAGCAGTACAGTACCTCCACCGACTTACGTTTGGTCCAGGGCAGCAGTTATTGGGATTACACCTGCTACCGGTGCCGGAACAGGCGCTGTCATCACCGAAACACTCGTGAACTCCACCACCAACCCAATCATTGTGCATTACCTGATTACACCGAATGTAAATGGTTGCGACGGAATTACCTTCGACCTGGCTGTGACGGTAAACCCGACCTCGGTTATTACAAGTCCTTCAACGGCAAACTGGTGCAACAACGTTTCAAATTCTTACACCATTACCAGCAGCACGGTTCCAACACCGGTATTTAACTGGACCCGCGCCTTTGTAGCGGGTATTACAAACACTGCGGGATCAGGAACCGGCGCCATTATTACCGAAACCCTGGTGAATATTACCACAGATCCCATCGTGGTGACCTATGTAATTACGCCGATCGTCAATGGTTTTCCCGGAACATCCTCCAATGTTGCTGTTACCGTAAACCCTACAGCCGTCATAACCAGCGCAGCAACTGCCAACTGGTGCAACAGCATCCCGAACACATATAATATCCTGAGCAGCAGTACAACTCCAACACCTGTGTATACCTGGAGCAGGGCTGCAGTTCCCGGAATCACGCCTTTAACCGGAGGCGGGGTCGGAGCTTCCATTGTTGAATCGCTCGTCAATTCAACAACCGACCCGATCGTGGTTACCTATGTAATCATGCCGACAGTGAACGGCTGCGACGGCACACCTAAAAACATCGCTGTAACAGTCAATCCTACGGCCGTTATCACCAGCCCCGTAACCGCCAACTGGTGCAACAACGTACCTGATATCTACAACATAGCCAGCAGCAGCTCGACCCCGGTACCCTCCTATACATGGACCAGGGCCATGGTCACGGGAATTACACCGGCCACAGGGGCGGGGGCAACCGCCATCATCAGCGAAACGCTGGTGAATTCAACCACCGATCCTGTCGTGGTCACTTATGTGATCACGCCAACGGTGAATGGATGTGCCGGTACTCCAAAGAATATTGCCGTCACTGTAAACCCGACATCCATCATTACCAGCGCTATAACGGCGAACTGGTGCAACAACCAGCAAAATACCTACAACATCCTGAGTAGCAGTACAACCCCCACACCTGACTACATATGGAGCAGGGCAGCCTTACCCGGAATCACACCGGCGACAGGTGCTGGCGCAGGAGCGGCTATTACGGAAACGCTGGTTAATTCCACCACCGATCCTATCGTGGTAACTTACGTTATCACCCCCTCAGTCAATGGATGCAACGGCACGCCAAAAAACATATCCGTGACCGTGAATCCAACTTCCGTCATTACAAGCACAGCTACAGTCAACTGGTGCAACAATGTTCAGAACACCTACAACATCACCAGCAGCAGTTCGGCACCCACACCTACCTATGCGTGGACAAGAGCCGCCATGCCGGGGATCACACCCGTCACCGGGGCCGGTGCCGGAGCCTCCATCACCGAAACGTTGTTTAACGCCACAACCGATCCCATAGTGATAACTTACGTGATCACACCCACCGTAAACGGTTGTGCCGGAACACCTAAGAACATCAATGTCACGGTTAATCCCACGGCGGTTATTACAAGCGCCTCAACACAAAGCTGGTGCAACAATATTTCGAATACCTACAACATCACCAGCAGCAGCAGCACGCCCACGCCATCGTATGCATGGACACGCGCTGCAGTTCCGGGAATTACCCCGGCAACAGGTACAGGTGCCACAGCTACCATTACAGAAACGCTCGTGAATTCAACGGCAGCGCCGGTCGTGGTAACCTATGTCATCACCCCGACGGTTAATGGTTGCAATGGCACTGTGAAAAATGTTGCTGTTACAATCAACCCCACACCGCATCTTACAAGTCCTGCCACCACGCCGATTTGTTCGGGCGCCACCTTCAACGCCACCCTGCTTTCGGATGTTGCCGGAACTGATTTCACGTGGACGGCTGCATGCTCCCCGGTTGGCTCCGTCACCGGTTTTACCACACCACAGCTCCTGCACACCACCACCATCAGTGATGTTCTAACCAATTCCTCCAACGTCGTTGCCACGGTCACCTATACCGTCACGCCACATGCCAACGGGTGTTCGGGAAGTCCGACAGCCTATTCGGTGGATGTAAACCCTGTCCCAATCATTTCATGTTCTGCGGCCCAGTCGATCTGTTCTGAAACTGCCACAACACCCATTACATTAAATTCAACTGTGACAGGAACTAATTTTTCATGGTCGGCTGTATGCCAGGTAGGAAGCGTGAATCCATGCCCTGTTGTACCCGGAACAACCAACCCGATCCCGGCAGTCACCTTCCAGAATGTGACCAACATCCAGCAAACAGTGACTTACACGATCACTTCTTCGTTTGGAGGATGCCCGGGAACGACAACCACACATGCAGTAACTGTAAATCCAAGCGCGACGGTATCGAACTGGCCGCTGGCGCAAACCATCTGTTCGGGGGCTACAAGCACCCAGGTCAACCTGACCTCGAATGTCGTCGGCACCACCTTTTCATGGACAGCCACTACCGCATCGCCGATTTCAGGGTTTACAGCCGGAGGCGGAAGCTTCATCCCGCCACAGACACTGCTTATCCCGCCCGGCAACACCGGTTTTGTAACCTATCACATCATCCCTTACTTCACCAGTGGACCAACCTGTGCGGGCGTTGCAAGCGATTACAAAATCAATGTCAACCCGCTCCCAACACCTGTGATCAGCGGCAATTCGCTTGTTTGCGAACTCCAGCCCGGCGTCACGTATACAACCCCAGCGGTAACCGGCCATTCTTACCTGTGGACCATCACCGGCGCCAGCAATGTTGCCAATGCCAATACCAACACAGTTACTGTAACGTGGGGGCCATACAACGTATCTCCCGGAACCCTGATCGTGACAGAAACAATCGATGCAACAGGATGCCCACAGACGACTACAGCCTACAATGTAGTTCTTCAGCAGCGCCCGATACCCTCCCTGACCGGTCCTCAAACCGTGTGTGATGCAGCCCCCGGCAATGTCTACCAGACTGAAGCGGGAATGGCCAATTACACATGGACGATCAACGGCGGAAGCATCACCGCGGGTGGAGCATCAGGAAGTCCGACTGCCACTGTAACATGGTATACCCCTGGTATACAATGGATCCAGGTTAATTATGTCAACAGCCTTGGTTGTCCCGGGTTCCCGGCCAAACAGATACCAGTAACCGTGAACGTACTGCCGAATACCACCATTGCCGAAGGCGCCGGTCCGAATTGCGAGAGCGCTTCCCATACCTATAATGTGGTTGCCGATCCCTTATGCACTTATGCCTGGACAATTTTACCGGCAGGCAGGGGTATTGTAGCGGCAGGACAGGGAACTAACAATGTCACGATCGACTGGCAGACTTTCGGAGCTGCCACGATCAGCGTAACCGGGACAAACAACACGACCACCTGTGTTTCAACATCAACACATCCGCTCACAATTCACCCGAAACCACTTCCGTCGTTTGCTGCCTGTTTCGATCTGATCACCACGCCCGGCGCTAAAAAATTCACCCTCAGGGGCGCATCGCCCTACCTAGCCGGCCAGGGTGTTTTCACCGGCAACCGGGTCACCTACAATGCACTTTCAGGCGATTTCGAATTTGATCCGTTCGGAGCCAGTGTTGGCAGTTACCCAATCACCTACACCTTCACCAATAATTTCGGATGTATCAACAGTGCGGGTCCTGTTACCATCAATGTTGCCAACAACGCGTTCAGTTGTAATGGCAAACTCACCGATTTACGCGACGGAAAACAATATAACACCGCCATGATCGCCGGCAAATGCTGGATGACCCAGAACCTTGCTTACGGCACCACCATTGATGCGCAATCAACACCGCAGACAGACAACTGCGTCAACGAGAAATTCTGCCTCACCTCCGACCCCTCCTGCACGCAATATGGCGGGTTTTACCAGTGGGATGAACTTATGCGTTATGCCTCCACGTCGGCCTTCCAGGGAATTTGTCCTGCCGAATGGCATATCCCGTCGGAAGCCGAATGGCAGGTATTGATAAATAACGTTTCTCCTATTGGAATCACTCCAGCTGACGCCCTTGCAGGAAGCTTTCTCAAGGACCCGTTGATGAGCCCGAGCTTTATGGCATTGCTGAACGGCATCTATTATATCAACAACACCTGGAGTTTTACGACTGGATCTCTTACAGCGACGATGTATTGGACCTCAACAGCCAACGGTACGGAACGGGCACTGGCCAGGGGGGTTAATATTTTCAACCCCAGCGTTTCACGTTATAATGGAAGCCGGGGGAATGCTTTTTCGGTTCGTTGTGTAAAAGACACACCCTGAAACCAGGCCATTGTCGCAAAAGGGAAAATGTATCACTATGAAGATCAGACAGATTTATAAGTCTTGAATTGTTCCTAATAATGTTATTATCTGATTCTGCATGAGAAAAACTTTACACGGTACCAATCCAGGATTGATAAAAATTCTCCTACTTGCGTCGTTTTTCCTGTTATTTCTGACGGTTTTCACGGCTTCAGCCCAGGAAGAACTGAAGATAAAACCCAACCCGGAATCAAATTATCATCTTGGCCCCCAGTTGTTGCCATCCTTTGTTCACTCCGACAGCACTACCGACAATTCCGGCCCCATGCTGCTCGAAACTTCATGTCCGAACTCAAACTTCAGCACAGGCACATGGGCAAACTGGACAGGATGCTACGGGTTGTTTGATCCCGCCACGAACTGCCAGAATCCCGGATTCCTTACAACAGGAAGCCATCCGTTACACAAGATGATCGCTTCGCCGGGTTATGAAGATGCCCGCACCTGCTTTGGCCTGATCAATGTGTTCCCGGGTGAAAGTTTTGTTGCCAGGCTGGGTGATACGATGTATACCAGCCAGCCGGGAGCACCTTCACCGCCTATTTACAAGGAGGCAGAACTGAAATACGCCGTTAATGTTACTTCGAATTCATACCTTTTTATATACCGGTACGCGATCATTCTGCAGAGCGGAAGTCATGCCAGCAACATTCAGCCCGACTTCAAAGTGGCCATCACCGATGTGAACGGCACTCTTCTGGATCCCACCTGTGGGTATTACCTGGTCACCGCCCAGCAAAGCGGCCCCCCGGCAGTTGGCTGGAACCGTTGCCAGAATGACCCGCAGGGAGATGTTTACTGGAAACCATGGACTACCGTCGGGATGGATCTTACCCCCTATTACGGGCAAACAGTGTATTTGAACTTTAAAGTCCGCGGATGCACCTACAACACCCATTACGGCTATGCCTATATTTCTTCCTATTGCAGTGCGCTGGCCATCCAGATCGGTTTGTGTGCAGGCAGCACCACGGCTACCCTGACAGCCCCCCCCGGTTTTCAAACCTACGAATGGCGGGGCCCCGGATATTTCGGACCGGTGATCGGGAGCACCCCCTCGATCATCATCCCAAGCCCCCAGGCTGGCGACACATATTACGTCAACCTGACAGCCATCAATGGATGTACCGTCAATGACCTCAACCAGCAGATCATTTTCACAACCATCAACTCGAATTTCACCTTTACGCCGAATTGCGCAGGACAGGCAAGCACCTTTACCGATGCCTCAACCGTGAACCAGAACGCCGTGGTTAACTGGCACTGGGATTTCGGAGATCTGTCGCCGGTGATCAGCGGTATTGCCAACCCTACCCATGTGTATGCTTCCCCCGGGAACTACACGGTGAACCTGACTTCGTATTCAACCGAAGGATGCATGGCGACAAGCAACCACACGATCACCATCCCGGCTGTTCCGGTTCCGGCCCTTACAGGACCAGCTGGTTCATGCGTCAATGGTCCAGCCCTCGTTTATACAACCGATCCGGGAAAGTTAAACTATGTTTGGACTATTCCCCCGGGCGCAATTCTTGTTGCAGGAGGGACCTCCACGAGCAATACCGCCACCATCGATTTTAACACCCTGGGTCCCAATGTCGTGAGTGTGAGCTATACCATCCCGGGAACCATATGCAGCGCAGCTTCTCCCACCACATTCACAGTTTCTGTCGAGCCTCAGCCGACGCCGGTCATTACCGGCTCGAACCTTGCATGCCTTGGAGTCCAGGGAAATACCTACTCCACCCAGGCCGGAAAATCAAATTACACCTGGGTTGTGCCTCCCCAAGGCACAAAAACAGCCGGTGGCGGCATCACCGACAATTTCGTGACGGTGACCTGGAATACGGTGGGTACCTTCAACATCAGTGTGAATTACACCGATCCGGTTTCCCTTTGTACTGCAGATGCGCCAGCAACCTTCCCCGTGACGGTGAACACCTCCCCGACCGTCAACCCCGTTACCACTCAGGTTTTATGCCACAATAATCCAACCTCCTTAATCCAGTTTTCGGGCACTATTCCCGGAACGATCTATAACTGGACCAACGACAACACCACGATCGGGCTTCCGGCTGCCGGATCAGGGGATATCTCATCATTTACGGCAACCAACATTACAACCAGTACCGTACAGGCCGCCATCACTGTAACGCCTTCCTATACCAATGCCGGCGTTACCTGCACGGGTACCCCGGTAATCTTCAACATTACCGTGAACCCGATACCGGTTGCGGGAATAGTTCCTAACCAGGTTGTATGCCATAACGCGCCAACTACCCTGGTCCAGTTCACTGCAGATGTATCGGGAACAACCTATGCCTGGACCAACGACAATACCACCATCGGATTGGCTGCAAGCGGGTCGGGAAATATTGCCTCCTTCAACGCCATCAACAGTACAACCGCCCCCGTAAATGCCACTATAACCGTGACGCCTTCGTTTACCAATGCAGGCCCTGCATGTACAGGTACGCCAACCTTCTTCACCATCACCGTGAATCCCCAACCAACGGCATATACGAGTGCTGACCAGGTTTTATGTCACAATACGCAAACAAACCTGGTTCATTTCACGGGTGATGTAACGGGCACGGTTTACGACTGGACCAACTCAAACACCTCCGTCGGCCTCGCCGCCAGCGGCACGGGGGACATTGTTTCCTTTACCGTCACCAATTCAAATTTCATACCTGAAACAGCAACAATCACCGTTACTCCGTCATTTACCTATTCAGGGGCAACCTGCCAGGGAACTCCCTCTCTTTTTACCATTATTGCCAACCCTATTCCCACTGTTAATCTGACACCAAACCAGGTGTTGTGCCACCAGGAAACTACTGCCGGAGTCACGTTTTCCGGAAATGTGGCAGGAACCGTATACAACTGGGTTAATTCAAATACTTCCATTGGCCTGGCTGCCAGCGGATCGGGGGATATTTCGTCTTTTACGGTTATAAATACCGGCACTGCACCTCAAACTGCCACCATTACGGTTACACCGGCTTTTACCAACTTGCTGAATACCTGCACCGGGAATCCTTCTACCTTTACAATCACCGTAAATCCGATTCCAACAGTTAACCCAATGGCAAGCCAGGTTTTATGCCATAATACATCCACCGACCTGGTTCAATTCTCGGGATCGGTTCCTGGTACTGTTTACAACTGGACCAACTCCAACACGACCATCGGCCTTGCCGCCACAGGAACAGGAGATATTACAGCCTTTACCGGGACCAATAACTCAAACATGCCTATAGTTGCAACTATTGTTGCAACGCCGGCTTTTACCTTTGCAGGGCCGACCTGCACCGGCACCTCTTCCTCTTTTACCGTCACAGTGAACCCGATTCCCTCTATCGACGCCGTGACAAACCAGGTTCTATGTCACCAGGTGTCAACTTCAACTGTAACTTTTTCGGGAAATGTCCCGGGAACGGTATACAACTGGGTCAATTCCAACACTGCCATCGGCCTGGCAGCCGCCGGATTCGGAAATATCCCGGCATTCACAGCCATCAATACAGGGACGGCACCTGAAACTGCCACCATCACCGTTACACCGACCTATACCAACAGCGCTGTTCCATGTACTGGTAGCCCAACGTCGTTTACAATTACCGTGAACCCCATACCTACTGTTAATGCACCTGCGAACCAGTTTTTATGCCATAACGTCCAAACTAACCTTGTACAGTTTTCAGGTGCGGTTCCCGGAACTGCATACAGCTGGACAAACTCCAACACGTCCATTGGACTGGCAGCCGGAGGCTCAGGCGACATCCCTTCATTCACCGCCACCAATACCACGAACAGTCCTGTCACCGCCATCATAACGGTTACACCTGCTTTTACCGGTTCCGGATCGACATGCACCGGGCTCTCGTCCATCTTTACCATTACAGTGAACCCGATACCCACGGTAACTTCAACTTCAAACCAGGTGCGGTGTCATCTTTTTTCGACTGCCCCTGTAAATTTCACCGGGAATGTAGCGGGGACTGTTTACAGCTGGGTCAATTCAAATACTTCCATCGGTCTTGCCGCCTCGGGAACTGGGAATATCGCTTCATTTACGGCCACCAACATCACCGGATCACCGGTAACCGCCACCATCACCGTTACACCTGCCTTCACCGGTAACAATGTGACCTGTACCGGAACATCCGCCAATTTTACCATCACAGTAAATCCATTGCCTGTACCAACCATTTCAGGTCCTGCTTCAGTCTGTCTGAATATCCCGGCCGCTTACACCACAGAGGATTTTCAGTCAGGCTACATTTGGAATATCGTATCGGGCGGCACGATTGCTTCAGGTCAATCCACCAGGCAAGTTAATGTTGTCTGGAACACGCTCGGAACCCATACCATTACTGTTAATTACTCAGATCCTCAGGGATGCACATCCGTTCTGCCTACCCCATTGCAGGTTGTTGTGAATTCACTGCCAACGCCTGTTATTACCGGTGCAGCCACTGTTTGTGCAGGTGATACCAAGACTTACCAGACCCAGGGCGGCGCACTCTCCTACACCTGGGGGCTCCCTTCATCAGGAATCACCATTATCTCAGGCGGCGACATAAGCGATGACAATGTCAAGGTTCAATGGAATACCGCAGGACTGTATAACATCAGTGTCAACTATGTGATCGGTACCGGGTGTACGGCGCCGGCACCGACAAACTATGGCGTTGTTGTCAATGCACTTCCCACGCCACAGATCACCGGCCCAGCCCCTGTGTGCGCACTTTCAGCACATAATTATGTCATTTCCCCCATTGTGGCCGGGCACTTTTACAGCTGGTCGGTTACCGGAGGTACCATCCAGTCGGGTCAGAATGCAAGTACCTGCCAGGTTTTCTGGGGCAATTCGTCACCCGGCTCTCTGGGGATGACTGAAACGATCAACTATCCGGGGCTTTCCTGTCAGGCAGCAGCCACCGTATTCCCTGTCGTTCTTGATCCCTGGCCCGGCGCTGCCGGTATGATCACCGGTCAGAACTCTGTTTGCAAAACATCTTCCTATACCTATTCCATCCCTGCCATATTAAATGCTACTTCGTGTCAATGGATTTATTCAGGAACGGGAATCACGATCACGAACAACGGAAGTTCTGCCATATCCATCACATTTGGTACCACTGCCACCAGTGGAGCGCTAACCGTGAAAGGTGTGAACAACTGCGGCAACGGGCCTGTTTCCCTGCCCCTTAACATTGCTGTTCACAACCTGCCGGAAGTCTCATTTACCCCATGCTTTGACCTGTTCACCTCCACCGGTGCAAAAAAGATCATCCTCAGGGGAGGAACTCCCTGGCTTTCAGGGCAGGGTGTTTACTCGGGCAACAGGGTGGCATTAAACACACTCACCGGGTTTTATGAGTTTGACCCGATGGGGGCAACGGCTGGGAGCTATTCCATCATCTATACCTTTACCAATACGTTTGGCTGTCTTGCATCCTCCGCAACCGTTTCTGTCACAGTACAGAACACACCCTTCGGATGCGGCGGCGACCTGACCGACATCCGTGACGGAAAAAAATACAAAACCGCGATCCTTGGCGGCAGGTGCTGGATGACGGAAAATCTTACCTATGGATCCATCCTGGCTTCTCCCGGGCCTATTCAAACAGACAATTGTCTGCCGGAGAAGTACTGCGCCCCAACCGATGCAGGTTGCACGTTATTCGGGGGGAAATATCAATGGGATGAACTTATGGACTACGCGCAAACAGCCGGAACCAAAGGGATCTGCCCTCCCGAGTGGCATGTTCCCACCGAAACCGAATGGCAATCGCTCATCGATAACCTGGTGATCGGGATCGGTTCCCCGGATGCCAATGCACTCTCAGGATCAACCCTGAAGGATGTCCTTCTTTTCGGCGGATTTCATGCGCTGATGGGAGGCCTTAACTACAATGACTATCAATGGTCATTCTACGCGGGAGCGGTGACCGGGAGCATGTACTGGACCTCCTCATCAAGCGGTACCACCAGGGCGATTTCGCGAGGTCTAAACTATTACTCGCCCAGTATTTCACGTTACAGCAGCAGCAGGGGCAATGCGTTTTCGCTAAGGTGCATCAAGGATTAAACCAGAACTGCTATACCTCAATTATTTAATCTGATGCGTTTTTATCTTCGCAACTTTTTTTTATTCGTAAATTTGCATTTTGATTTATGAGACATTGCGGGCAACCTTTTCGGTTAACTGCTATCTTCATTTCAGTTAGAGCTTCAACTGTTTCTCATTTTCATGGCTAAATTTACCTTAATCGCATTCATTGTTTTCTTTTTCCCTTTCGCGGTTTCCTCCCAGATTACCATTACTGGAAACACCAATATTTGCCTGGGTGACACCGCCGTCCTTACGGCTACTCCTGCCGGAAACAGTTATGGAACCACCAATTATGTTTTTGAAACCATCGATTTCAATACACATCCTCCGTTCTCACTGGGCACTGTGGTTGATCCTGATTTTCAATGCACCTATGTTTCCCCTTCCGGCCACGACGACTGCTACGCCCCGCTGAATGGCACCATTCCGCCTTACGGGTACCCTATCGGTTTCTCATTCTGCTTTTTCAACCAGCAATATGACCACTTCTGGGTAGGATCGAACGGATGGATCGGTTTTACCAATCCCACCGGCCAGAACTGGACAACTTATGTGGCCGATACCATCCCGAATACAGCTCCCAACGTGCCGAAAAATTGCATTTTTGCTCCATGGCAAGACTGGTTCCCTGGCTCCAATGAATCAGGAAATGATGTTTATTATTATACCTTAGGCAGTGCCCCCGACCGTAAACTGGTCGTTTACTGGAAAAACTGTCCGCTATTCCTTTGCCAGCAGGGAGCACAGGGTACGTATATGATCGTGCTGAATGAACAAAGCAGCATCATTGAAAATTTCATCCAAAACAAACCGCAGTGCCCGAGTTCAACCGAGGGTGCCACCCAGGGTGTCCAGAACCTCCCCGGAACGGTTGGCTATACTGCTACCGGAAGGAACTACAAGGTATGGACGGCTTCCAATGAAGGAACCCGATTTAAACCGAGCGGCATTACCTGGTACAAAAATTTTTACCCGGGAGGTCCCCAGGTTGGATACGGCGAAATACTCAAGATAGCACCGGCCGCAACCACAACCTATTTTGCCGTTGTAGGGAATTGCGACGGAACCATCGCCTCCAATTCAGTCGTTGTTACCGTAAACACCCGACCGGCTCCAACCTTTGTTAGTGGCGCAACAACAGCATGTCAGAACGATGTTAAGACCTACACCACCCAGGCAGGCGGGAACAATTATTCCTGGTTGTATACAGGCTTATGGGTTGCAGGCGGCGGACCAAACGACGACTTCGTGACAATCCAGTGGGGAGCCGCAGGAAGCAATACCGTCTCTGTCAACTATAATAATGCCGCCGGGTGCCGTGCTGTTAATCCTACGATCCTGAATGTAACCGTCAATCAATTCGAGGCACCCGTACTTACCACAAGTGCAAACCAATATTGTGCAGATCAGACACTAACTTTCACCACCCAGGCCGGAAAATCAAGTTATATCTGGACGTATCCCCTGCCGGGGGCTACCCTGATCTCCGGCGGAACATCCACCGATAACACCCTGGTTGTTAAATGGTCCACACCGGGTCTGAAAACCATCACCGTCAATTACACCGACGCTGGTTGCACAGGCGATCCGCCGGCTTCAAAGCAGGTCACCATCATCGGGTTGCCGTTGGTAAACGGGCCGTTTTCAACGACCATCTGTTCCGGCACCAACACGGCCATTATGCTGACATCCACCCCTGCAGGGGCTGTTTTCGGATGGAATTCCCCGCCTCCCGGCTGCTCGGTAAACATCGCATCGTGCCCTGCCGGGGTTGCAAGCGGAACATTGATTTCGGATATACTCACGCTGACTGACAACAACATTGGTACGGTAACTTATCACATTACCCCAACCCTGAGCGGATGCCCGGGACCACCCCAGAATCTTGCTGTAAATGTTGCGCCAATACCTACTGTAAACCCGGTCACGAACCAGGTTGCGTGCCATAATACAGCTACCTCCCTGGTCCAGTTTTCAGGCAATGTACCCGGAACACTTTATAGCTGGACGAATTCAAACACCTCCATCGGGCTTCCCGCAAGCGGGTCGGGAGACATCGCATCCTTCACCGCAACAAATATCACCAATTCACCGGTTACGGCCACCATTGTTGTTTCACCTTCAACAACCACGGCAGGCGCGACCTGCACCGGGACAACAACCTCGTTCACCATCACCGTCAACCCCGTGCCTGCTGTCGACCCGTTAGCAAACCAGGTGTTGTGCCACCTTGTATCGAGTGCGGCCATCAGTTTTTCAGGGAATGTTACCGGAACCATCTATAACTGGACCAATTCAAATCCCTCCATCGGGCTTGCCTCCGGCGGATCGGGGGACATCGCTTCCTTTACGGCAACCAATCCCGGAACAGCACCCCAGACTGCCACCATCACTGTAACCCCGGCATATACCGGGTCGGGAAACACATGTACGGGAATACCGGCATCCTTTACAATTACGGTGAATCCGCTACCCGCGGTGAACTCAATCCTGAACCAGGTCTTATGCCATAATACAGCAACCGAACTGGTCCAATTTTCCGGACCCGTTCCGGGAACGGTCTATAACTGGACCAACTCCAATGCCTCCATCGGACTGGCTGCTGCCGGATCGGGGGATATTTCCTCGTTCACCGCAACCAACCTTGCCAATGTTCCGGTAACGGCCACCATTACGGTTACCCCGGCGTTTACCAATGCAGGAGTAACATGCACTGGAACCAGTTCGTTTTTTACGGTCACGGTAAACCCGGTGCCTGCAATCGATCCCACAGCAAACCAGGTTTTGTGCCACCTTGCACCGACTGCGGCTGTAAATTTCTCAGGCAATGTGCCGGGCACCCTCTATAGCTGGGTCAATTCAAGTACTTCCATCGGCCTTGCCGCCAGTGGATCGGGGAATATTTCTTCATTTACCGGAACCAATACAGGAACAACACCACAAACGGCCACGATTACTGTGACTCCTTCTTTTTCAAACTCAGGTCCGGCATGCCAGGGGATTCCAACGTTATTTACGATAACCGTCAATCCCATTCCCACGGTCAATGCGATCGCGAATCAGGTCTTATGCCAAAACACCCTGGCGACACAGGTCCTATTCTCGGGCAATGTACCCGGAACAACATTCAGCTGGACCAACTCCAACACGGCCATTGGCCTTGCCTCCGGGGGATCAGGCGATATCTCTGCCTTCACGGCAACTAACAGTTCAACTTTCCCGATTACAGCCACCATTTCCGTAACGCCCTCCTATACATTTTCGGGGCAAACATGCACAGGATCCGCCACTTCATTCTCCATCATTGTAAACCCGCTTCCCACCGTCAACGGGACAGCAAACCAGGTTTTATGCCACCTGAATTCAACGGCTGCCGTCGCTTTCTCAGGGACTGTGCCTGGAACAGTATATAACTGGGTCAATTCAAATACTTCCATCGGGCTTGGACCCAGCGGTGCAGGAAATATTTCAGCCTTCACAGCCACCAACAGCACGGCTTCACCAGTAACCGCCACCATCACCGTAACCCCGTCGTTCACCAATGCCAATGTTTCGTGCACCGGTGCTGTTTCCGTTTTCACCTATACGGTGAACCCATTGCCCCAGCCAATTATTTCAGGCCCGGCCAGCGTCTGCCTGAACATACCTTCAACCGACACAACCGAAATTTTCCAATCGGGGTACACCTGGAATATTGTATCCGGTGGAATTATCACCTCCGGGCAGACTACCAACAAAGTCAACGTCCTGTGGAACACCCTGGGCATACACTCCATCACCGTAAATTATACCGATCAGCATGGGTGCACGGCACTTGTACCGGCTTCAAAGCAGGTTACGGTCAGCGCCTTGCCATCGCCTGCCATCGCCGGGGCCGCAACTGTGTGTGCCGGTGATACCAAAACATACAAAACCCTTGCAGGAGCCTCGTCATACACATGGGGAGTGCCGTCATCGGGAATAAACGTGATTTCTGGCGGGGGCGTCGCAGATGACAGTGTAACGATTCAATGGAATACTTCCGGAACATACAATATCAGTGTCAATTATGTTATTTCGTCGGGCTGCACTGCTGCTTCCCCTTCAAACTATTCCGTGACAGTGAATGCACTGCCTTTTCCCCAGATCACCGGACCGGCCCCTGTATGTGCTTTTTCCACCCACAACTACACCGTCAGCCCGATCATAGGCGGGCACTTCTACAACTGGACCGTTACCGGTGGAACCATCCTGTCTGGTCAAAACGCCGGCACAGTGCAGGTCTCATGGGGAAATTCATCACCTGGTTCTTTGGGCTTGACTGAAACAATAAACTACCCGGGAATTTCCTGCCCGGCCTCCGCTGTCCCCTTCCCTGTTGTACTAAACCCCTGGCCGGGTGCAGCCGGCTCCATTACCGGCCAGAACTCCGTATGCAAAACCTCTGTCTACGCCTATTCTGTTCCCGCAATAACAAATGCAACTACCATCCAGTGGCAGTACTCCGGGTCAGGGGTCACGATCGCAAACAACGGAAATGCCACGATCACCATCACATTTACATCCACCGCCACATCCGGAGCGCTTACGGTGCACGGGATCAACAACTGCGGTAACGGCCCGGTTTCCCAACCGCTGAATATCGCGGTTCATGAACTTCCCGGGGTATCGCTCACACCCTGTTTCGATCTGGTTACCACCACCAATGCTAAAAAGATCGTTCTCAGGGGAGGTACCCCCTGGCTTTCAGGGCAGGGAGTCTATTCAGGCAACAGGGTAAACCTGAATGCGCTCACAGGGTTTTATGAATTCGATCCGACAGGGGCAACGGCTGGAAGTTATTCCATAACTTATACCTATACCAATACCTACGGATGCCTTGCGGCTGCATCAGTCAGCATGACCATTCAAAATAATCCTTTCACTTGTGGAGGTACCCTGACAGATGTCCGTGACAGCAAAACTTATAAAACTGCATACCTTTCAAACCGCTGCTGGATGGCAGAGAATCTCTCCCATGGAACCACGCTGGTTTCCCCGGGACCCGTTCAAACTGACAACTGCATTATTGAAAAGTATTGCTCCCCCGGGGATGCAGGCTGTACGCTCAATGGTGGAAAATACCAGTGGGATGAACTTATGGATTACATTGCAACCCCGGGAACAAAAGGAATTTGCCCGCCTGAATGGCATGTCCCGACAGAAGCTGAATGGCAATCGCTTATCGACAACCTGGTTACCGGTACCGGCGCGCCAGATGCCAATGCCCTTTCAGCCTCCTCTTTAAAGGATGTGTTGATGTTAAATGGATTTCAGGCACTTTTCGGCGGGCTTAATTACCAGAACTACCAATGGGCCTTTAGTGCCGGAACTCTTACAGGAAGCATGTTCTGGACATCCACGCCAAACGGGAACACCCAATCGATCGCCCGTGGTTTGAACAACTATACTCCAAGCATATCGCGTTACAGCAGCGTTCGCAGCAACGCCTTCCCGGTGCGGTGTATCAAGGATTGACCTTCCCTTATGCAACATGGTCCCGCCAGTATTCCTGCATTTGGTATACCCGGAAAATTTGTAAGGGAAACGCCCTAATCAACCGGACTGATATTCAAAAATACAGTAACTTTACCGTTCGTTTTGCGCTGAGGTTTGCAGTCCGTTGGTCTGACACTCCCACGGCACTATTTTTGACTGACCATTTTTAAACCCTGCATGACCCGCGTCCTGACAAACTTCATCCGAATCATTGCATCAGCTATACAGCAACGCCTGGCTATTGTTCCTGTAATGTTCTTTTCTTTCGTTGTCATAGGACATCCGCCGCAGGATAATCAAACCGTTAAAAACCCGACATGCCTTGAAGTAGTATTTGATACCACTTTGTGCGGCAATCAGGCCGGGGGCCGGCCAAAAATAGCCTGGTTTGACCACAGCGAACCCGGGCTGGATTTTTATTATGTCAGGCTGTCGTTGTTCAGTACTGAATTTGAACGGCTCGATTTTTATCAGAAAGCTGCCGGATCAGGTATCTATATTGCCGACAAAAACAACTTCCAAAGTGATTCTGCCCTTTTTACAACCACCCTGTATAAAGAAGTGGCGCTACCGGAATTCGATCAGCTTGCCAGGTTGACGAAAGAGGATGCGGCGACGGAAAGTGAAACGGTGAAAAGTGCGCTTGTTCGCTCATCTCCCTTCAGAAAAGCAACCCTGCTTCCGCAGTTTCCGGAAATAAGATCGCCCTTGGAAGGCACTACCGATTGTTCCAGCGCCCAGGTGTCGTGTTCGGCGAATACCTATACTTTCCCGTCAGGAACCAACGGTACAGCCCCGCCATCAGTAAACGGCTATCCAAATTACGGATGCCTCGGATCGACTCCCTGCCCGGCATGGTACTACATGCAGGTGGGTGTTGCGGGCGATATCACCATTTCCATATCCCAAACCGGACCTTTTCCGACATTTACCCCGCATGATGTTGATTTTATCTGCTGGGGCCCCTTCGGCAGCCTCACCGATGGCTGCGCCGCCGGGCTTACCGGGACGTGTCCCATACCCACACCCTGCTGTTCCAACGTCAACCCGGGCTGCATCTACCCCATGGGAAACATGGTTGATTGCAGTTTCTCAGGAAGTGCCACTGAAACCTGCCATATCCTGAACGCCCAGGTCGGTGATATCTATATTCTCCTCATTACGAACTTCAGCCAGCAGACGGGAACCATTACTTTTTCCCAGACAGCCGGCACCGGAGTTACAAACTGCAATATTATCAAACATTGTTCGGTTATTGATATTACAACCAACGCTTCACCCTGTGATGAAGCCACTAATACGTTCTCAGTTTCCGGGATTATTGAATTCAGCAATCCCTCGCCTACCGGCACCCTGACAATTACCGACAACACGGCGGTTCCTCCCGTTTCACAAACCTTCTTTCCCCCTTTTGCCAGCCCGAAACCTTACAGTCTTGCAAACATCCACTGCGACGGGATTACCCATTACCTTACCGCCGCGTTTTCCGACAGCCTGAACTGTATCCTGACGCAGGAGTTCACAGCGCCATCTGTACCATGTCCGCATGCAGACATCAGCGGTGGGGGAAGCATCTGCAACAACGGAACACAGCAGGCAACAGTGACGGTCAACTTTACCACCGGTGCCCCCCCCTTCACCTTTGTTTATGCCATCAACGGGGTAAACCAGGCGCCAGTAATTTACAACAGTACTACACCTTATCAGATTACCACTTCAACACCGGGGACTTACACACTTGTTTCGCTTTCTGTGCCGAATATGGGTTGTCCATCAGGCGTCGTTACCGGGAGTGCCGTGGTTACGGTGAATCCCCTGCCAACCGCCACCATCACCGGGACAACCTCGGTATGCCGGAATACGGTTTCCCCTTCGGTCACTTTTACTGGCGGGGCAGCCACACCACCCTATACATTTACCTACAACATCAATGGCGGAAGCAACCTCACTGCCACCACAGTTTCCGGAAACAGCATCAGCGTTGCTGCACCAACTGGCGTTCCCGGAACCTTCACCTATAACCTGGTAAGTGTTCAGGACGGAAGTTCATCCGCCTGTTCCCAGATCCAGTCAGGAAGCGCAGTTGTTACAGTCAATCCTTTGCCAACTGCCACCGTCTCTGGCACAATCGCCGTTTGCCAGGGGTTCGCATCCGTTCCCGTAACCTTCACGGGTGCAGGAGGCACACAACCCTACACCTTCACATACAACATCAACGGCGGAACAAACCTGACCATTTCAACGGTTTCCGGGAGCAGTGTAACGATTTCAATACCCACCAATGTTCCAGAGATATTCAACTATAACCTGGTGAGTGTCCAGGATGGTAGTTCAACGGCATGCTCCCAGCTGCAGGCAGGGATCGCTGCTGTAACAATAAATCCTTTGCCAACTGCCTCGATAAGCGGGTCCGTGAGCATCTGTCAGGATTCTCCCCCCGCATTGGTCACCTTTACGGGGGCCAGCGGAACGTCGCCATACACCTTTACCTACACAATCAACGGGGGTACAAATCAAACTGCGGCAACTACCGTCGGGAACAGCGTTTCGGTTCCGGCCCCGACCAACGTGGCAGGAACATTCACCTATGACCTAGTGGGTGTGCAGGATGCAACAACAACAGGTTGTGCCCAATTTCAAAGTGGGAGTGCCACAATCACAATCAAGCCTTTACCAACGGCCACCGTTTCAGGAACCATTGCTGTATGTCAGAACTCAGCCATGCCTTCGGTTACCTTCACCGGTTCCGGTTCCACACCACCCTATACATTTACCTATAACCTTAACGGGGGCACGAACCAAACAGTGACAACATCCTCTGGGAACGCCGTCACAGTTTCGGTGCCCACCGGCATCCCCGGAGTCTTTACCTATAACCTGGTAAGTATCGAAGATGCCGGTTCCATAGTTTGTTCACAGCTTCAGACCGGAAGCGCGACCATTACCGTTAATCCTTTGCCCACAGCTGCCATTACGGGAGCTGCTGTAGTTTGCCAGAATTCAAATGCCCCCGTTGTCACTTTTACAGGCGGAGCAGCAACTCCGCCGTATACTTTTACTTATAACATCAACGGGGGAACGAACCAGGTCGTTACAACGACGCTCGGAAACAGTGTTGCGGTTCCCGTGCCAACCAACATTGCAGGAACCTTTTCCTATAACCTCATCAGCATTCATGATGCCAGTTCCACCGCATGTACCCAACTGCAAACCGGCAGCGCAGCCGTTACCATCAATCACCTGCCAACGGCTGCCATTTCAGGAACAACATCCGCCTGCCAGAATTCACCTCCGCTGCTTGTCACCTTTACAGGCGGATCAGCCACCCCACCTTATACGTTTACCTACAACATAAATGGCGGAATTAACCAGACCATCAGCACCGTGTCGGGGAACAGTGTTGATCTTCCGGCTCCAACGAATACAACGGGTGCGTTTACCTACAACCTGGTCAGCGTCCAGGAATCAAGTTCAACGTCGTGCTCCCAACTGCAACCAGGAAGTGCAACAATTACCATAAATCCTCTCCCGACTGCCTCCATCTCAGGAACAACCGCCGTTTGCCAGAATTCACCTCCCCAACTGATCACCTTCACTGGTGGGTCAGCAACACCGCCTTACACGTTTACATACAACATCAATGGCGGGACCAGCCAGACGGTCTCCACAACCTCCGGAAACAGTGTCACTGTTCCAGTGCTGACCAGTGTACCAGGAATTTTTACCTATAACCTCGTCAGTATACAGGATGCTGGTACTACAACGTGTAAGCAGTTTCAAACCGGAAGTGCCACGGTGACCATCAATCCGCACCCTGTCCCCGTAATCTCCGGCCCGGCTTCAACCTGTCTCAACGCTACCGGAAACTACGTAACCAATGGTGCCATGACCAGCTATTCCTGGTCGGTGTCACCCGGCGGCACTATTACCGGGGGCTTGCCAACAAATACTATTTCAGTTTTATGGACCACAACTGGCGCTAAGACGGTAACCGTGAATTTCACGGATGCCAACGGATGCACTGCAACAACGGCAACAAGCTATGCTGTCACCGTCAACCCGCTGCCTGTTCCTGGACTTTCGGGACTCAATTCGATCTGTGCCGGCATACCGGTCACCTATACTACTGATGCCGGGAAACAACAGTACACCTGGACCATATCACCGGGAGGATCGGTAACCTCCGGAGGAACAGCTACATCTTCGTCGGTCACGGTCAACTGGGTCACTGCGGGCGCCAACACCGTCATGGTGAATTACCTGGATGGCAACGGCTGTACAGCGTCAGCCCCGGCAAGCCTCAGCGTAATTGTACATCCATCGCCCACGCCAACCATAGCAAGCCCCATAAACCCGATCTGTTTGACATCTTCCACGACCTATACAACCCAGGCAGGAATGAGCGGCTACACATGGTCGGTTTCGTCGGGCGGTTCTGTCATCGCAGGCAACAATTCCCAGGTGATCACCGTGCGGTGGGATACGGCCGGGGCACAGTTTGTCACAGTAAATTATGCAAACAACTTTAACTGTACTGCTGTAATGCCGACTAAATACGATCTTCTGGTCAACCCTCTGCCTGTAACAACCATTGTTGAAGCTACCGGTCCGGTTTGCCAGTCCGTTCCGCATGGTTACCAGGCCCCTTCGGCCCCGGTCACCATTTTTACCTGGTCGGTACTCCCGCCTGCAAACGGAATGATCGCCTCCGGCCAGGGAAGCAATGCAGTGACCATCGACTGGCAAGCCAGCGGTAATGAGACCGTAGCGCTCACGGGTACCAACACTTCAACCGGCTGCATATCATCGTCGGCATTACAGGTCCTGGTGCATCCCAAACCAAACCCGGTTTTCACTCCCTGTTTTGATTTGAACACGACACAGAATGCCCGGAAAATAATCCTCCGCGGAGGATCACCGGCATTGCCCGTACAGGGAATTTACTCGGGTAACCGTGTTTCATTAAACGCCCTGTCGGGAAACTATGAATTTGATCCGTTGGGCGCCGGGGCCGGAAGTTACCCGATAACCTATACCTATACCAACACCTTCGGATGCCCGGCAAGTGCGGGGCCTGTAACTGTCACTGTCCAGAACAACCCGTTTTCCTGCGGCGGCACCCTCACCGATGTCCGTGACGGGAAAATCTATAAAACAGCTTTCCTGGCCGGTCACTGCTGGATGACTCAGAACCTGAATTTCGGGACCGGACTAATCACTGCTCCCGTACCCCCACAATCAGACAACTGTATTGCTGAAAAATACTGTGCACCTGCCGATGCAGGGTGCAGCGCTTATGGCGGGTTATACCAGTGGGATGAACTCATGGATTACCGTGCCGATGCCGGTACCAAGGGAATCTGCCCACCTGAATGGCACGTGCCGTCGGAAGCCGAATGGCAACAACTCATCGACAACCTTGTTCCCGGGATGACCGCACCTGATGCGAACGCCTTGGTAGCGTCCCAATTGACAGACCAGTTCCTGGTAAACGGATTTGCAGCATTGTTAAAGGGATTGAACTACATGGATTATACCTGGGCTTTCTACACCGGGACAAATACCGCCTCCATGTACTGGACCTCGGTGAACAATGGCGGCAGCCAGGCTGTCGCACGCGGGTTGAATGCAAACACCATGAGCATTTCAAAATACCTTTCCGGCAGGGGTAACGCCTTTTCGCTGCGGTGTGTGAAAGACTAACCTTTCCAGGCTAGTGATCAAGTATTTGTCTCACTTGTTTTTAAGATGCGTTTTTTTTAGTATTATTGCTGATTCATTCAGGACAGGCAATACTCACCAACATGAAGAGCTTTACCCTTTGCTTTGTGTTTCCCCTGATCAGGCTGTTATTGCTGATTACGCTGTTTTTTTCCTATGAGGCTTCATCCTTCTGCAAAACAGTGGACAGCTTGCCGGGCAACCCTGAATACACTGTGAATGCCGGTGATACGTCCCGTTGCCGGGATCAGGCAGATGAGTTTGTTCGAAAACTGATCCGGTTTGATCATGCTGAAGATGGCCTGGCATGGTATTCGGTAAAATTAATCCTGTTTCCTTCTGAATTTGAGCGGCTTTTCTTTTATGAAGAAGGAAGAAACCGTGAAATTTATATTGCCGAAAAAGGCAATTTCCACAACGACTCTGCCTTCTTTACGACCGGCTTTGATAAGGAACAGGCACAGGAAGAGTTCAGGGAATTATATCTGAAGACCCGGGATGCTGCCTCTTCATGGAGCGATGCTTCAAAGAAAAAGTTCGTTCGTTCATCCCCTTTCTACCCAACCGCAAGCGCGGAAAATCCTGGCGGACAGGATTCACCAGCCTCAAACTCCGTGGTTTGTTCTGCTGCCCAGGTGGCTTGTTCCGGAAACACCTATACTTTTCCATCCGGCACAACTGGAACTGCACCGCCTCCCGTAGCAGGTTATCCGAATTACGGGTGCCTGCTTACCAGGCCCGGCCCGGCCTTCTATTACATGCAGGTTGGGGTCGCCGGTAACATCATCATTTCAATCTCTCAATCGGCGAACCATGACGTTGACTTTGTATGCTGGGGTCCTTTCACAAGCCTTACCGACGGCTGTGCCACCGGGCTGACCGGTATCTGCCCGTGTTGCAGCAATGTAACAGCCGGCTGTACTTATCCCAAAGGAAACATGGTTGATTGCAGCTACTCGCCTTCACCTACCGAAACGTGCACCATTCAAAACGCGCAGGTTGGTGAAATCTATGTCCTGCTCATAACAAACTTCAGCCAGCTGGCCGGAACCATCACCTTTTCACAAACAGGAGGCACCGGCGTTACAAATTGCAACATCGTACAGCATTGTTCGATGATCGCCATGACGCAGAATGTTTCGGCATGCAACGGGGCGACCAATACTTTTTCGGTTTCAGGGAACATCGAATTCACCAACCCCTCACCAACCGGAACATTGACCATTACCGACATTACCGCAGTTCCGCAAATATCGCAAATCTTCAGCACGCCTCCTTTTATCAGCCCGTTGGCCTATAGTATTACGAACATCCCGTGCGATGGCTCCGTTCACGACCTGACTGCAGTATTTTCCGACAGTCTGAACTGTAATATTTCAAAGCCGTTCACAGCCCCTCCCGCCCTTTGTCCGCAGGCACATATCAGTGGAGGAGGCAGTATCTGCAATGACGGGGTTCAGCAGGTTACCGTTACCGTCAATTTCCCGGTCGGACTTCCTCCTTTTACCTTTGTTTATGCCATTGACGGTACCAGCCAGCCACCCGTTGTCTATAATAACCTGGCTCCCTGCCAGATTTTCACAACAACACCGGGGGTTTACACCCTTGTTTCGGTTTCAACCCAGGGCTGCCAGGCAGGAAGCGTGAGCGGAAATGCCGTTGTTGCGGTGAATCCACTTCCCACAGCCACCATAAGCGGAACAACGGCCACCTGCGTGAATTCCGCCTCCCCCGTTATCACACTGACCGGCAGTTCAGGCACATCACCCTATACCTTCATCTATAATTTGAATGGCGGCCCCAACCAAACAGTCACTACCACCTCGGGCAACAGCGTTGCTATAACGGTTCCCACCTCCGTTGCAGGGATATTTCACTACACCCTGGTCAGCGTCCAGGAAGGCAGTTCCCTGGCTTGTTCCCAATTGCAAACAGGAACAGCCACGGTCACCGTGAACCCATTGCCGACAGCCTCTATCGGAGGAACGACCTCGGTGTGCAAAAATGATTTGCCGCCTTTGATCACCTTTACCGGCGGAACTTCAGAAGCGCCATATACCTTTTCTTACAATATAAACGGAGGCACAACCCTCACGGTCACAACCTCAGTCGGGAACAGCGTTACCGTTCCTGCACCCACCAACGTGGCCGGTGTATTCACCTATAACCTGATCGGCGTGCTTGACGGAAGTGTCACGGGATGTTTCCAGTTGCAACCTGGCAATGCAACGATCACCGTTCACGCCCTCCCTGTTCCGGTCATTTCCGGCCCTGCGGCCCTTTGCCAGAATGTTACCGGGAATTATTCCACTGATGCGGGAATGAGCGGTTATACCTGGACGGTGCCCCCAGGGGGATCGGTCATAAGTGGCACATCTTCCGGCACAATCAGTATCCTTTGGACAGCTGCCGGTGCCAAAACAATAACCGTAAACTATTCGAATACAAATGGCTGCACCGGAGCGGCAGCCACGAACTATGGTGTAACAGTCAACCCGTTGCCGGTAACTACCATATCGGAGAACCCTGATCCGGTTTGCCAGTCTTTGTCCCACAGTTACCAGGTTCCATCCGATCCCTCGTGCAGTTATACATGGTCAATCCTTCCTTCTGCAAACGGAACTGTCGTTTCTGGCCAGGGAACCCATGCCATTTCCATTAACTGGATAAATTCAGGGAATGCAACGGTTTCGGTAACCGGAACGAATACCGCAACCTGCCTTTCATCATCCTCCCTGGTAACGGATGTTAAACCTAAGCCAATTCCTGCCTTCATACCCTGCTTTGATGTAATTACCACGCCGAATGCAAGGAAGATCATTCTCCGGGGCGGAACACCTTCGCTGCCTTCGCAGGGAGTTTATTCCGGCAGCCACGTGACATTGAACGCCGTCACCGGAAACTATGAATTTGACACGCCCTCCGCGGGTACCGGCATTTTCCCGGTTGTTTACACCTACACCAATACGTACGGGTGCCCTGCCAGTGCGGCTCCAGTGAACATTACCGTGCAGATTAAGGCGTTTCAGTGCGGCCAGAACCTGACCGATGTGCGCGATGGCAAAAACTATAAAACAGCCTTATTTGCCGGACAATGCTGGATGATCCAAAACCTGAACTACGGCACTGCCCTGGTCACTGCACCGGTGCCATCCCAGTCTGACAACTGCCTTCCCGAAAAATACTGCAACCCGGCTGATGCTGGCTGTACAACCTATGGCGGGTTATACCAGTGGGATGAACTGATGGATTACGCTTCTGTGGCCGGGACCAAAGGCCTATGTCCTCCCGAATGGCATATCCCTAACGAATCGGAATGGCAGCAGCTTATCGACAATCTTGTAGTCGGGATCACCGCGCCTGACGCGAATGGCATCGTCGGAGCCCAATTGAAAGACCCACTGATCCTGAATGGGTTTCATGCATTTCCCGGCGGGCTCAATTACCTTGACTTCGACTGGGCATTCAGCTCCGGGCCGTTTATGGCGAGCATGTATTGGACTTCCGCGAATGCCGGCGCCAACCAGGCAGTTGCCCGGGGGCTAAACACCTATATCCCAAGCATATCAAATTATCACTCCAGCAGGGCAAACGCCTTTTTCGCACGGTGCCTGAAAGACTGATCAGATAAAATGGTTCTGCCAAGCTTCGAAAATCAGCATTTTTTGCTTAATATTGTAAGGTGGTAATTACCCGGCAATTTTTTGATAATGAAGGAAATTCCAACGCGGTTGTATCGGTTGTTAACCCTGTCTCCCTTTCTTTTTTTCTTCCTGTTTTTCACCACGGAGAGTTTCGGTTTGCCGCTGAAAAAAGATATCAAAGATGGTCCCGACAGTCCTTTGGTCACGGTTCCCTGTTCCAGCGCAAAGGTAGCCTGCACAGGAAATATCTACACCTTCCCATCCGGTACCTCCGGTACCGCCCCGCCTCCTGTTGGCGGTTATCCGAATTACGGATGCCTTGGTTTTAACCCGGGTCCGGCATGGTATTACATGCAGGTGGGAACTGCCGGCGACATCATCATTACCATTTCACAGGTTAATCTCGTGGGAATACCCATGGATGTGGATTTCGTGTGCTGGGGCCCCTTTTCGAGTCTTACTGACGGATGCACCACCGGGCTGACGGCCGGCAACATCATCGACTGCAGCATCTCCGCGCTGGCAACAGAAACCTGCCATATTCTGAACGCGCAGGCCGGGAAATTCTACATCCTGCTCATGACTAATTTCATTGGAAACCCTGGTTGGATAACATTCTCGCAAACAAGCGGAAGCGGTGTGACAAACTGCAACATGGTTGTTCACTGCTCGATCAATGCGATGACCCGGAATACTTCTGCCTGCGACCAGGCAACCAACACGTTCTCGGTTTCCGGCAATATCGAATTTACAAATCCATCGCCTACCGGAACCCTTACAATTACCGATGTAACGGCAATTCCGCCGGTTTCGCAAACCTTCACATCGCCCTTTGTAAGCCCGCTTGCTTACAGCCTTGCCAATATCCCGTGTGATGGGGCTGTTCACACGATCACCGCCGTTTTTTCCGACAGTTTGAACTGCAACCTGTCGCAGCAGATTACCGCGCCTGCCGGGATATGTCCACAGGCACATATCAGCGGCGGCGGCACCATCTGCGCTGATGGTGTTCAGCAGGCCTTAGTGTCTGTTAATTTCCCTGTAGGGCAGCCTCCCTTTACCTTTGTATACGCGATCAATGGGTCGAACCAGCCGCCTGTCATACAGGGCAGCCTTTTACCTTACCAGATATCAACCACAACCCCGGGGATTTACACCCTGGTTTCAGTTTCAAACCAGAACTGCGTTGCCGGGACGGTATCGGGAAGTGCGACTGTAAATGCAAACCCCTTGCCGGTTGCCACAATCAGCGGATCAGCCATCGTTTGCCTTAATTCAGCCTCCCCCCAGGTTACTTTTACAGGAAGCCCGGGCACCCCGCCATTTACCTTTACTTACAATATCAACGGCGGCAGCAACCAGGTTGTTTCCACATCCTCGGGCAACAGTGTAACGGTTAATGTGCCAACATCCTTAACCGGGGTCTTTAACTACAACCTGGTCAGTGTGCAGGAGAGCAGTTCCCTCGCGTGTTCCCAGCTACAGGCGGGCAGTGCAGCCATCACCGTGAATCCCCTGCCGTCAGCCTTTGTTGCCGGGACGGCTTCTGTTTGCCTGGAAGCCACCGCCCCGCTGATCACCTTCACAGGCAGTGGCACCACCGCACCCTATACGTTTCAATACAATATCAACGGCGGGCCGGTCCTGATTGCTGCCACCACAACCGGGAACAGCGTTTCACTGCCTGTGCCGACCAATGTGGCAGGAACATTTAACTATAACCTTGTCAGCGTCCAGGATGGGAGTATCACCGGCTGTTCGCAGTTACAAACAGGTAGCGCGACCATTACCGTGAATCCACCGCCTGTTCCCGTTATCACCGGCCCCCAGGGCACCTGCATCAATACCTCAGGAAATTACACTACTGAGTTAAACATGAGCGGATATTCCTGGACAGTTTCAGCCGGGGGGAATATCGTCAGCGGCGGATCCGCCGGCACAGCCAGCATTCACTGGTCAGCTGCAGGTGCACAGACCGTATCGGTAACCTACACGAATTCAAATGGCTGCAGCGCCGGGACAGCCACCAACTATGCAGTAACCGTGTTCCCGCTGCCGCTGACTGCCATCATAGAAGATCCCGGCCCCGAATGCCAGTCAATGCCCCATGTTTTCCAGGTTCCGGCAGATCCGGGTACAACCTTCGACTGGTCGGTGATTCCCGGCGCGAACGGCACCATCACATCTGGCCAGGGAAGCAATGCCGTCACAATCAACTGGCAGGCAGGCGGCAGCGCAACAATAGCCGTTACAGGGACCAGCATCCACTCCTGTGTTTCTTCATCAACATTGCCGGTAGTAGTCAACAACAAACCGAACCCAGTCTTCACCCCCTGCTTTGACCTGGTTACCATCCCGGGTGCACGGAAGATCATCCTGCACGGGGGTATACCCGCATTACCAGTCCAGGGGGTGTATTCAGGAACCCGTGTTGCGCTGAACGCCATTTCCGGGAATTACGAATTCGATCCTTCCGGCGCCACCGCCGGAACTTACCCGGTAATGTATACCTATACCAATACCCGGGGGTGCCCGGCCAGTGCCGGCCCGGTCAGCATTACCGTTCAAAACAGTTCGTTTGCCTGCGGTACCAGCCTGACCGATGTCCGTGATGGCCACATATATACAACTGCTTTTCTCGCCGGGCATTGCTGGATGACTGAGAACCTGAATTACGGAACAATCCTCACTGGAACACCGGCGTATTCACAATCAGATAATTGCCAGGCTGAAAAATATTGTGTTCCCGCAGATGTTACCTGCTCCAATTATGGCGGACTCTATCAATGGGATGAACTGATGGACTATAGCAATACACCCGGTACCAAAGGACTTTGTCCGCCGGGCTGGCATGTGCCTTCCGACACTGAGTGGCAGCAGCTTATCGACAACCTTGTTCCAGGAATTACGGCTCCGGCTGCCAACGGGTTTGTGGCAGGCTGGCTTACCGACCCCGTGCTTCCCACCGGGTTCCATGCAGTGCTTGATGGTTTGAATTACCTGGACAACACATGGGCCTTCAGTTCCGGCACAAATAAGGCTGCAATGTACTGGACATCAACACTATTTGACGCGAACAGGACGATAGCACGCGGATTGAACAGCTACAACTACAGCATCTCGAAATACAATTCAGCGAGGGCAAATGCATTTTCCGTACGTTGTGTCATGGATTAGAACATTTTAATTGTAACTTTACAAGACATTTAATCACCTTACCAGGATGAAATTCCGGATTCTGTTCATGGTTTTGATGGTTATGCTGCTGGTTCTCGGACTTTCAAAAGAATCAAGATCGCAATTAACCGTTAACACAGGTTCTGCAATCAGCATGACCCCGCTCCAGTTTGTTCAGACCTACCTGGTCGGAACCGGCGTGACCATTTCAAACGCCACTTATAACGGGTCAGCCGATCCGTTGAACAGCACGAACCGCACCCCCCTGCAATACCGCGACCAGGTCGGGTCATTCACCACATCGGGTGGTGCCCTCACGCAACTCGGCATAGGCGGTGGTGTAATACTTTCAACCGGTTATGTCGCAAAAGCAATTGCTCCGGCAAGCCCTTCCGATGATATGGAAGGGAATAACGCACCGTTCGAAAGTGATCCTGACCTGCATATCCTTGCCAATTCAGATATCAATGATAAATCAGTCCTTGAATTTGACTTCATACCCGTCACCAATGTGATCACCTTCAAGTATGTCTTTTCCTCCATCGAGTTTGATGGATTCTGCAATTCCTACAATGACGCCTTCGGTTTATTCCTGAGCGGCCCGGGTATTGCAGGCGGAGCCGGTTTTGTTAACAACGCTGTCAATATCGCCCTCCTGCCTGAAACAACGTCTTATGTCAACATCAACAATATCTGTGCTGCTGATAAAAACAATACCGGTAACGGCGTTTATTCCTGGTGGAATGCACAAAAAACATACTTTACATACAACAGGCTCACCTATGTGTTGACTGCCAGTTATCCGGTCACCTGTTTCCAGACCTACCACATGAAATTTGCCATTGGCGATGCCGGCGACGGTATCTATGATTCAGGTGTTTTTATTGAAGAAAACAGCTTTTCAAGTGCCGATGTAACAGGTTCTGCTTCATTTTCAAATCCGCTTACAGGGAGTACCCTGGTTGAGGGTTGCGGATCCGCCTCATTGGTGTACGCCGTTCCCCAGCCTCATCCTACCAATTTCACGGTTTACCTCTCCATCGATCCCAGCGGAACTGCCAACCAGGCTGATATTTTACCAAATCCCTTCCCCACGGAGATCGTCATCCCGGCGGGATGGATTGCGGCTGCCCCCATCGTGATCACCGCGGTTTCAGATGCCACACCCGAGGCCATCGAAAACCTGGTCATCATCGCCACCACCACCTCCTGCAGCCTGACAAACACCGATACAACAATTCTTCTTATCAAAGACCTGGATCCGCTTACCGTGAATGTGCCCAACAAAATAGCCTGCGACGGCAGCGCGGTAAACCTCACCGCCACTGGTTCCGGGGGGCAGCCAATCCTGCCCGCCAACAACTACAGCTATGTCTGGAATGACGGGGAAACCACCCAAACGATATCCGTTAATCCCCCGCTGGGCCATACGACTTACTCGGTAAGCATCACAGATGCCTGCGGCCAGACTGCAAATACCTCTACCTACGTGGATGCTGGAATCATTCCCACCTCCACCTCCCCGATCACCGGTTTGAACCCGGTATGCACACCGGCAAACGGCGTCAACTATAGTATTCAGGCTATGACGGGAGCAGATTCATACATTTGGACAGTTCCGGCAGGGGCGGTCATCGTTTCTGGCAGCAGCACCAATACAATCACGGTAAATTTCAACGTGTCGGCTGTTTCCGGCCAAATCACGGTGAAAGGCGTCAATACCATTTGCGGGGCAGGCCCGCCGGTAACACGGCTGCTTAACATTTCGCCCAACCCGCAGCCAGCCGGCACGATCACCGGGTCAAACAGCATATGCGCACCTTTAACCGGCACTATTTATTCCGTTCCTCCAATTACAGGCGCAGATACTTACCAGTGGACACTTCCCGTGGGGGCCGTCATTACTTCCGGAAGCGGCACCAATACGATTACGGTTGATTACAGTGCCGGCGCAGTATCAGGGAATATCTCGGTACAGGCCCAGAGTTTGAATTGCGGAACCGGCCAGCCTGCGGCGCTTTCCGTAGGTGTTCATGTAACTCCCCAGCCCGCCGGTCCGGTCACCGGGCCAACCACCATCTGCACGCCGCTCGCTGGCGTGACCTACACCACACCGGTTATGCCTGGAGCGGATTTTTACATCTGGACCCTTCCTGCCGGGGCCACCATCACTTCAGGAGCTACCACCAATACAATAACCGTGGATTTCAACGTATCGGCAGTCTCGGGAACTGTCAGTATACAAGGGTCGAATAACTTCTGTGGGGCAGGGACCGCCGCAACCCTTTCAATTTCAGCAGCACCCAGCCCCCAGCCTGCCGGTGCAATTAGTGGTTCAACCGTTGTCTGCACGCCTGCCGGCGGGATCATCTATTCCATCACGCCCGTTACCGGCGCCACATCCTATGCATGGACCCTTCCTGCGGGGGCTGTCATTACCGCCGGGAACAATTCAAATTCAATCACAGTTGATTTTGACGTTACCGGTGTTCCGGGGAATATCACGGTTCAGCCGCAAAGCCTTTTATGCGGCATGGGACAGCAATCGCTGACAGGACTCAGCGTTCAGCCCACCCCGCAGGCGGCAGGAGCCATCACCGGGGTAACCACCATCTGCACACCCGCAACAGGTATCACCTATTCCGTTCCCGCCATTACAGGCGCCACCGGTTATTCATGGTCTCTGCCGGCCGGGGCCACCATCACCTCCGGGAACAATACCAATACCATCACAGTTAATTTTGTACTTTCCGCTGTTTCAGGAACAGTTGCCGTTTTCGGCCACAGCACCTTATGCGGCAACGGACAGCCTTCATCCCTGGCATTAACTGTAATTCCGTCTCCTCAGCCTGCCGGAAGCATCACAGGCTCAAATACCATTTGCGCTCCGGCATCCGGGGTTAACTATACCATACCGGCCATTACCGGCGCCAACTCCTATGCATGGACCCTGCCTGCAGGCGCTTCCATCACCGCCGGGAACAATTCGAATTCTATCACCGTTGATTACGTATTGCTGGCTGCATCGGGGACAATCTCGGTGCAGGGACAAAGTACCCAGTGCGGCAACGGGCCGTCAACTTCACTCGTGGTTACTGTAAACCCCACGCCACAGCCAGCCGGCCCGGTAACTGGTTCAGCCACGTTTTGCACCCCGGCAACCGGGATCAATTATGCCATATCGCCGATCATCGGCGCCAATTCATACACATGGACGTTCCCGTTGGGTGCATCAATAACGACAGGGAGCGGAACAAATTCCGTAACGGTCGATTTCAGCACGAATGCCGTTTCCGGAACCATCAGTGTGAAAGGACACAGCAGCACCTGCGGAGACGGCACACCAGCCTCTCTGTCCCTTACGCTCCACCCGTCACCCGAGGCAGCAGGCCCGATATCGGGTGCCAGCCCCGTTTGCCAGGGAACCACAGTGCAGTCCTATTCCATCACTTCCCTTGCACATACAACCACCTACGACTGGGTGGTGCCCGCCGGGGTAACCATCGTCGGCGGTTCGGGAACCAATAGCATCACTTGCCTGTTCACTACTTCGGCTGCCTCGGGAAATTTCACCGTACGGGGTTACAATGCAGAATGCAGTTATGGTCAGCCTGCTGTTAAACCGGTAGTCATCAACCCGCTGCCTGGACCGGCCGGGGTTATTACAAGCCCGTCGGGGGCCGTCGTTTGCCAGGGCACCACCGGAATCCCTTATAATGTCAGCCCGGTCTCCGATGCAGCAACCTACACCTGGACATACACCGGGACCGGAAATTCATTCACCAACAATGGTGCTGCACTCCTGATCGACTTCTCCGCAACCGCTACATCCGGCAACCTGAATGTTACAGGTCAGAATGCATGTGGCTCAGGGTCGGCTTCACCCTGGTTCCATGTCAGGGTGAATCCCAAACCCATCGCTGATTTCCTCGCCTGCAACGACCTGAAAACTACTAAAAACAGTCGCCCGATCCTGCTTAAGGGTGGCAGTCCGGCAGGAACCGGTGGTGTATTCAGTGGCACGGGTATCAGCCAGGTCAGCCCGGGTGTTTACGTGTTCGATCCTGCCAACAGCAGCGTTGTTGCCGGAAGTACGACGACTGGCAGCGATTATTCCATCACCTACCGCTATACCAATGTATACAACTGCATTGATGAGAAGATAAAAACCATTTCGGTTTTTGCATCCAATGCCAATGATCCTTGTCCGGGTACAGTGAAAGACTACCGCGATGACCAGATTTACCCGACCTTCCTCACCGGGACTATGAAATGCTGGACTGCTGCAAACCTGAATTACGGCACATTGACCAATGGCATGACGTCACAGACCGACAACTGCCTGCAGGAAAAATATTGCAGGAACAACAGTGCTGCACAATGCAGCCTCTGGGGCGGATATTACCAGTGGGGCGAACTTATGCAATACCAGGAACTTTCAGTATACCAGGATATCTGCCCCCCGGGCTGGCATGTCCCTTCTGCTACCGACTGGGACAACCTGATCACCGACTACCTGGGCAATGGAATAGCAGGCGGAGCCCTGAAAGACACCAACAATACCGTTGGTTTCCAGGGACGCCTTAAGGGTATGCTCTATCTGAATTATACCTGGCCGTTCAGCTCCGGGTTGAATGAGGGTACCATGTACTGGACTGCAACGGCCATCTCTTCCGATTATGCAACGGCCCGGGGGTTAAATATTTTCAATCCCAGTGTATCATATTATCCCTCCAGCCGTGCAAATGCATTTGCAGTAAGATGCTTGCGCAACTAGCCCTTTAAGGCAAACCTACCTGAACTATGAAGATCCTACTGATTGAAGACGAAAAGGAATTAGCCGGCTCCATCACGGAGTATCTGCAGAAAGAAAACTATCTCTGCGAGGCCGTGCTTAATTACGATGACGCCATCGAGAAAATCAACCTGTACCAGTACGACTGCATCATCGTTGATATCACGTTGCCCGATGGCAGCGGGCTCGATGTAATCAGGGCGCTCAAACACCTGAAATCGGAAACCGGCATCATCATTATCTCGGCCAGAAATTCGCTGGACGATAAAGTTGCCGGTCTTGAGATCGGCGCAGACGATTATCTAACAAAACCGTTTCACCTGCCTGAGCTTAATGCCCGTGTAAAATCCATTATCCGGCGCAGAAGTTTTGCCGGCACCAATGAAATCATATTTAATGATATACGAATCCTGCCTGAACAAATGGAAGTTACAGTAAACGGCCATTCACTGGTCCTTACAAAAAAGGAATACGACCTGCTCATCTTCTTTATTTCCAACAAAGACAGGGTGCTGACAAAAGAAGCCATCGCGGAACACCTCTGGGGCGACGAAATGGATATGGCTGATTCATTTGATTTTATTTACACCCATATAAAGAATCTCCGCAAGAAGATCATGGAAAAAGACGGGGAGGATTATATAAGGACGATCTACGGGATGGGCTATAAGTTTTCTTCATCTGCAAATTAACTGAAGTTCTGATAAAGCAGTTATCAACTCCATGAAATTACTCACCCGGACTTCGCGATCGTACCTGCTCATTTCTGTTGTTGTATTCATCATTAGCGGATTGATCTTCTTCCGTCTCCTTCATGATATTTTTGAAAAACAAATTGACCGCACGCTTCTGGAAGAGAAGTTGCTCATCGAACAAACCATCAACGATTCCGACAGTGTTCCTGATTTCGGCTCTGTATTTGGCCACATGATCGACATTACCATATTGAATACCCCCCATAAAAAGAATGAGTACATCAGGGATAGCCTGATGTACGATCGCGACCTGGGGTCATTTGCCAGCTTCCGCCATCTTTTTGTTGAAAACACCTCATTTGACCGCAAGGGATACACCATTAATATTTACAAACCCCTCAGGGAGTCAGAAAAATTAATCGCCGAAATCGTCATCGCCGTGGCACTTGTGTTCATTTTCCTGCTATTCCTGCTGGTGTGGGTAAATTACTTTATTGCCCGGCGTGTCTGGATCCCGTTTTACCGGACCATCAACAACCTCGCCCATTACGAAATCAACCAGGACAAGCCGTTAACCCTGACCAGAAGCGACATCCATGAATTCAACCTGTTAAACCAGGCCCTCGAAAAGATGTCAAAGAAAATCCGCCAGGATTACCTGAACCTCAAGGAATTCAATGAAAATGCATCTCATGAACTTCTCACACCCATCGCCATCATCAAATCGAAACTGGAACTTCTCATACAGCGGGAAGACCTGGATGAAAAGCAACTTCAACTCATCAGTGCAGTGTTCGATGCAACCACCCGCATTTCAAAACTCAACCAGGGGCTTCTTCTGATCTCCAAAATTGAGAACAACCAGTTCTATCAAACCGAGGAAATAAACCTGGCGCAAATTCTCGATAAAACCCTGGAACATTTCGAAGAGATGATCCTGCACCGGGGAATTGTTGTTACAAAAAATTACACGTTTTTCTCTTCGGTGAACATGAACCGCACCCTGGCAGAGATCCTGGTTACCAACCTTATTTCGAACGCCATCCGTCACAATATTACTTCCGGCAGGATAGAACTTGAATTATTTTCAGATTCTTTCTCTGTTTCGAATACCGGGCTCCCCCTGAAAACAGATCCCGCAAACCTGTTTGAAAGATTTAAAAAATCGGAAAACAATCCTGATTCCGTGGGGCTTGGACTGTCGATCGTACAGAAGATCACCATCCTTTACCACATGAGAATAACTTACACGTATCTTGACGGGCTCCACACCCTGAAAATATCTTTTTAAATATTCCGGCTACTCCAGATTTTCAACAGATTCTTAATACACCTTTGCAGCGTTAATTGTTTTTCCATTTGCGGAAACAAGTTTATGAAAAAAACGTTGCTGATATTTTTTCTTGGGGTGTTAAGTTCATTGATTCTGGCTCAGACAAAAACTGAGCTTAAAACAACGGAACTCCAAAAACCGATTTCAGAATATATCGCGAAAAACTTTAACGGTTACACTATTGTAAAATCCTTCAAAGTAGATGCCAAGGGGGTTATCACCTTCGACATTTGCATCAGCAAGGACAAAAACCACGAAAAACTGTTTTTCGATAAAGACGGGAAATTTCTCAGAAAAGAATCCTGTACCAATGAATGTTGTCAGGATTCACTAAAAAAATAATCCTTTTTTTTTACCAACTATAACGTTTCACTTAAAATCAAAAACAATGAAAAAAGTAATGTTAATCGCCATCGCGGCAATGTTCAGCATGACCATGTTTGCTCAGACTCAGGAAAAAGCCAAACCGGCTGAAAAGAAAAAAGAACCTGCAAAGACCGAAGCTGTAAAGCCGGCTGCTACCAAGGAAGCTGCTAAACCTGCTACCAAAGAAGCTGCTAAACCTGCTGCAAAACCTGTAAAGAAAGCTGAAGAAGCAAAACCTGCAAAATAATTCATTTTGCTCAAGTTTAAAAGGCCAAAGCGCAAGTTTTGGCCTTTTTTCTTTATCTTTGCCAAATCATTTGTATCTCAGTTAAATAAAGTATTATGAAAAAAACCACGTTTCTTTTTATTGCACTCATCCTGTCGGCGGTGATCTATGCGCAGAATGTTAAGACGGCTGAAATCAAGCCTTCCCAATTACCTAAAGGTGCAACCGATTATATTGCAAAGAATATACCCGGAGGTTCAATAACCCGTGCAGGGAAAATTGAGGAAAAAGGAGAAGTAATTTATGGCGCCGTTGTGGAAGTAAAAGGCACCAAACACTCCTACCTTTTCGATAAAAACGGAGCCTTTAAAGGCAAAGGGGATCAAATGTTCAACAGTCTTCAGGCTGCCCCGGCAAAAACTCCGTCGGCTAATCCCGTTGCGCTGCCTAAAACCGCCCCTGCACCAAAACAGGCCCCAAAAGTCCAGGGTGTTGAAGTTACCATTCCTAAAAAATAAGGTTGTCCGGTTTTACCACATTCAGGATAATCCGGCTGCAATAAAAGCAATATAATTACGTATTAGTTCAAATCTAATAATTCCAAAATGACAAAATCGGTTATTTTTTCCTTGATTGCCGCCCTGGTTTTTTTCTCTTTTACCGGATGTAAAAAAACAACCAGCAGCAACAAAACTGCAACCTCTGCCCATAATTCAACCAGCAGCCGGAAAATGAGCGGAGCCTGTCTGAATTGTCATACCTCAGGAGGCAATGGTCCCGGGTGGTGGACTGTAGCCGGCACGGTTTATACCGAGGATTTTTCGGCAACATCTCCAAACGGCACGATCAATTTCTACAGCGAACCCTTTGGTGCGGGAACAGTCGTGGCAACCATTGAGGTTGATGCCAACGGAAACTTCTACACGAGCAAAACCATCCTGCCTGCCGCAGGGGCCTATCCCCAGCTGGTTGGCACCTCAGGGAACATGCAGGACATGCCTGCACTTTGCACCTCAGGCGATTGCAATTCATGCCACGGTGTGACATGCGCCAAAATTTGGATTAACTAGGAAAAGAAGAAGAAAATTTATTTCGATATCTTCAGATCGACCTCCGCCAGGATAGCCTCCTCGGAGGTCTTTGCTTTTTGTACCAGTTCCTCTGCCCTGTTCATGATATCATCAATATAGGCTTTATCCTTGAAACCGGAGCCGTTCACCTTCACGTTGAGATATGCCCCGATCACAGCCGACCTGGCGCACAAGGCCCCAACACCGGCATCAGTAACCGAATTGGGATTGCCGGTTTCAACCATGGCGGCAATGATCTCAAATGTTTCAAACGCCTTCTGCATGGTCCTGAAAGGCACTTCGATTGCATACCGGGTGGCATCCTGGATGGCTGTTGTCCGGATGAGCTTTTCCTGGTCGGTTGACTTGGGCAGCGAAAAGGCATCCATGATTCTATTGAAAGCACGGGTATCCTCATCCACGAGGTAAAGCAATTCATCCTTCAGCTTCTGACCTTTTTCCGCCCATTGGGAAAACGCTTCCCAACGTTCGTCCCAGCCTGCTTTATGCGATGAAAGATTGGAAACCATGGTGGCAAGCGAGACCCCCAGGGCTGCAATATATGCTGAAACCGAGCCTCCTCCGGGCGCCGGTGATTCTGATGCTGTTTCATTTGCAAACCCCTCTGCAGTCAACCTTACAAGTTGCTTCTCTTTCGGATCTTCCAGCAAATACTCAATGATCTTTTCCCTGGGATTGAAGGGCTTAAGGTCATCAAGCCCCAGCGACTTCACGGCAATTTTGATGATCTCCTCCTCCGAAATGCCAACTGATCGCTGCTGCTTCTGAAGGAAATATTTCCCGGCATCGATCATGGCTTTCCTGGGCACCAGGCCAACCAGTTCCGAACCTGTGACCCGCATGCCGCGCTCCTGCGCCTTAATGCAGGACACCTCAAATGCCTCATGAACAGAGGTTATGCTGATATTGGTAAGATTGATCGAAACTTGTGCAATCCCGTACTCCTCAATAAACCACCCAATGGCTTTGCACGCCTTGAGCGCCCCGGGAACCCATATCTCCTCTCCCTTTTCATCCTTTTTTATTTTCCCGGTGATGGGGTTCCCCTCTCGCACCGGCCGTCCCTTTTCGCGGATATCATATGCCACGGCATTCGCGCGGCGGGTGCTGGTGGTATTTAAATTTATGTTGTATGCAACCAGAAAATCACGCGCTCCAATGGCGATGGCACCGGTGCGCGGATTGAATACGGAGGGTCCGAAATCAGGTTTCCAGTGGGGGTCCTCCAGTTTTTTAGGCAACCCTTCATACTCCCCCGAACGGCAGTTGGCAAGGTTACGGCGTTCTTCAGAAAGCGCAGCACGTTCGTAACAATAAACCGGAATTTCCAACTCACGGCCTACCCTTTCAGCCAGTTTGCGGGCATACCCTGCAGTTTCTTCCATCGTGATGTTTGAAATCGGAACAAGCGGGCAAACATCCGTGCCGCCAAACCGGGGATGCTCCCCGTGGTGCCGGCTCATATCAATGATCTCAGAAGCCTTTTTAATGGCCATAAAGGCCGCTTCAATCACCGCTTCAGGCGTGCCTACCATGGTCACCACCGTGCGGTTGGTTGCTTTTCCCGGGTCCACATCCAGCAGTTTGACCCCTTCCACTTTTTCAATTTCGTCGGTGATGGTCTTTATCACGCTCATGTCGCATCCTTCTGAGAAATTCGGGACACATTCGATTAGTTTTTTCATAGTCTGTTGGAAATAGTGAAGTAGCGAGGTAGCAAAGTAGCGAAACAGCAACATTAAACTGCCACGACCCGGCTTCTGGTTTTTTTGCAAAATTATGGAAATCTTTGAACTTTTTCCTATTTAGCTGCTTTGCTACCCCGCTATTTCGCTACCTTTGTTTAATAATTCACAAACCTCCCCCCATGAAAAAACTTTTCCTGCTGTTACTGCTGCCATTGTCGGTAATAGTTACCCAGTGCAAACCGGCCAACCACGCCGGACAGGCAAACTCAACACAATTTATCCAACAAACAACCATCGACTCTGTCATGAATAAACTGGCGAAACAAAGCACATCAGCCCATAATGCCCGGATGGAAAAGGGTGTGAAGCAATGCGCCGCCTTGTGGACAGCGGCTGATGGAACTGAAAAGGATTTTCAGACATTTTGTTTGCAGTATTTGGTGAGTGATCCTGAAAAACTGGATAAGCTGTTTCAGCGTCTTACCAGCAATATTGAGTCAGTGTTCGGACATTTTAACATGATCAGCCTCGACCTGAAACGCGGCATGCAACTGGAAATCGGCGAGATGCTGGAGGTCGACCAGGTCTTTGCCTCATATGAACCAGGATCTCATTTCAACGACGACTTCTTCAATAACAAACTGGCCTTTGTTACCGCACTCAACTTCCCGTTTTACACCCTGAAGGAGAAGGAAGAGTCGGGCCCGGCCTGGAGCCGCCACGAATGGGCCTATGCCCGCATGGGCGACATGTTCACGGCCCGTGTACCCGCCGATGTGAATGTCAAAATCGCCGAGGCGCTCACCGCAGCCGATAATTACATTTCGAATTACAACATCTATATGGGAAACCTTATTGATGACCAGCATAAAACACATTTTGCCAAGGGCATGAAACTTATTTCCCACTGGAACCTTCGCGACGAATTGAAATCAAACTACAATAAGACGGACGAGGGCTTGCTTAAGCAGAAAATGATTTACCAGGTGATGTTGAGGATTATCAACCAGGACATTCCGGAGAGTGTGATCAACAACCCGTCATTACAGTGGAATCCTCACTCCAACAAGGTTTACAGCAATGGGTCGGAAGTCTCCAACACCCCGGAACCTGACACCCGTTATGCCTGTTTCCTCACAAACTTCAAGGTGATGAGTTCCATGGATCCCTTCACCCCGATGAACCCCACCTTTATCCAGCGGTCATTTGACGGCGGCATGGAGCTTCGCCAGGAACAGGTGGAGAAGTTATTTGTTGATTTATGTTCTTCACCCGAGGTGAAACAGGTTGGTGATCTGATCAGCAAACGTTTGGGCAGACCGCTGCTCCCGTTCGATATCTGGTATGATGGTTTCAAGGCGCGCAGCAGCATGGATATGGAGTTGCTGGATAAGACCACACGTGCCAAATATCCCGATACCAAAGCATTTGAGGCCGACATCCCGAATATCCTGATCAAACTGGGCTTCAAACCGGACAAGGCAAAGGAAATTGCATCCCACATCACGGTGGACCCGGCCCGCGGGAGCGGACATGCATGGGGAGCTCAGATGAAAGGCGACAAGAATCACCTGCGGACACGCATCGGCGCGGATGGCATGGACTACAAAGGATATAACATTGCGGTTCACGAACTCGGACATAATGTGGAACAGACGATTTCACTGAATTTTGTCGACAACTACATGATGCAGGGCGTTCCAAACACTGCATTCACAGAGGCTTTCGCCTTTACTTTCCAGAAACACGACCTGGAGTTGCTCGGCATTAAAAACAACGACCCCGACAAGGAAGCGCTGGCTGCCATCGACAATTTCTGGATGAGTTATGAAATAATGGGCGTCTCCCTGCTTGACATGAAAGTCTGGAAATGGCTCTATGCCAATCCGAATGCAACAAAACAACAATTGAAGGAAACGGTGGTAAAAACGGCCATTGATATCTGGAACCAATACTATGCCCCGGTTTTAGGCGAAAAAGATTCGCCCATCCTGGCGATCTATTCCCATATGATTGACAACCCGTTATACTTGCCTAACTACCCGGTTGGCCATCTTATCGACTTCCAGCTTGACCAGTTCTTCCAGGGTAAGAATTTCGCCGACGAAGCCATCCGGATTTATTCTGCAGGAAGGCTTATTCCCCAGCTCTGGATGAAAAATGCAGTCGGTCACGAAATTTCAATAAAACCCCTGCTCGACGCAACTGACGCGGGTTTGAAAAAAATTTCGGGGACTGCTGGTGCAATAAAAAAATAATTTCTTTCAGCCTGAAAATCAGGCAACCTTTGTCATACGATCATTGTCTGCCTCATTGATGTTCTTTGCATCAGAATCATGAGGTTTTAATTGCTTTTTTATCTACTTTTGTAAAAAAATCCACTCAACATGAAAAAGATCATATTTACACTGCTATTCTTCGCTCCGATCCTGCTCCATGCACAGGATTACACGAACATCTGTTCAGCCGGACCTGCTTTTTACCAGAAATTGAACACCACCTCGGTAAAGGTATTCAAAACCACGAGCTACACACTGCCTGGCAGCAGTGACACCATTTTTGCGACGTTTGCGACCATCAGGGACACTGCAGCCGTGTGTCTCGACACAACCAAAGGATCCATCTTTGGCAGGAAAATATACCGGGTGAACGCAACAAAATCTTTCTGGTTTTTCAATAAAAAGAAGGATACCATCCGCGTAGAGGCAAAGGCGGTGGTTGGTTACACCTGGAAATTCGTCAACCTTTCGGCAGGCACCTACCTCGAAGCCAATGTGCTTTCGATGGGACCCGATACCGTGATGGGACTGGTCGACAATGTGATGAAAGTCGAACTGCAGGCAAAAAGGTACGACGGAACCCCCGTCTCCAACCCATGGAACGGCAAATATTTTAAACTCAGCCAGCATTACGGACTGGCGAGGACCTTCGACATGGTGAATGTGCCTTTTGATACAACGAATTACACCCTTGTCGGAAAATTAAACCCCGTTACCGGCATCCAGGATTTTACCTGGAAAGACGTTTATAATTTCAACATAGGAGATGTCCTGCATTTCAGCGGCTACGACAACGGACTTGCCCCCGGCCAGACTTCCACCTGGAAGGAGATCAAAACGGTATACGCCAAAACAACATGGGGTACTGCCATCGATTCAGTCCAGTATAAATTTGACCGTTGCAGGAGTACTGTGACCAATCCGGGGAACCACCATGTGTACATTCACGATACCATTGTTGTTAAATACAACTTTAAGACCATGGCCAGTGACTCCTCGATCATGCGCTATCCCGACCAGTTCCACCGCGAAAATATCTATGCAACCCAGTTCGACCGGTTCATGAAATTATTCAACAACCGCCAGACAAAAAAAATGATCCAGGATAAATACCGCTACATCAATAACTGCTGGAGTGTCCCAACAGGCAGCGTTACCTTGTACCAGAACTATTCCGAAGGTTTGGGAATGTCGACCTATTTCCGCGATGATCAGACAGTTCAGAATTATTATTCGCTGGTTTATTTCAAAAAAGGAACGGAAACCTGGGGTTCACCCGTCGGTACGCAGTGCTCACCGCTTCTTGATGTCCAGGAACAACCCTCCGCCACTACCCAGCAGGTTCGCATTGTGCCGAATCCGATGAAAAACCAGGCTGAAATCCTGTTTGACGGAATTAACCTCAACGAAGGCCTGCAGTTCGTAATTTACAACATCGTCGGGAAGGAAGTTTATCACCAGACGGTTACATCAAACCACCTGACGTTCGACAAAAACAACCTCTCAACCGGGCTTTATATCTACCTGTTAAAAGGAAAAGAAACCATCGCCAAAGGAAAACTCGTTATAGAGTAACAGCGTAACCGTCCTTTCAAGGCCGGTCTGTTAAAGGCTGCTTCATTTCGGTGAGGCAGCCTTTGTTTTTTTACTACGGCCGATTGATTACCTCTCCATTGAGGATCACCGTTGCAACTTTATTGCTGCCATAGGCATAAGGCATAAATGAATAACCAGGCATGGGCATGGTGATAAAGAGATTCGCTGTCTTGCCACGGGCAATGCTTCCGAAATCGTGGCTTATGCCCATGGCATAGGCACTGTTGATGGTGACGGCATGAATGGCCTCTTCGGGAAGCAATTTGTACCTGATACAAGCCAGGGAAAGAATGAACTGCATGTTCCCTGAAGGGGATGACCCCGGGTTAAAATCGCTGGCCATGGCCAAAGGCAACCCGGCGTTGATTATATTGCGCACAGGCGAGCATACCATTTCAAGGAAAAAAGCCGCACCGGGCAGCACGGTTGGCATGGTCTCCGATCCCAACAACACCTCGATTTCCCGATCCCCCGTAAATTCCAGGTGATCAACCGAAAGTGCATTGTTGGCCACGCCGACCTCGATGCCTCCTGAATAATCAAGTTCATTGGCATGGATTTTCCCACGCATCCCGTATTTCATCCCCGCTTTCAGTATCCTGTCGGTTTCGTCGACCGTAAAGAACCCGCGATCGCAGAAAACATCAATATAATCGGCCAGCCCTTCAGCAGCAACCCTGGGGATCATTTCATCAACGACACTGTCAACGAATTCCCCCTGGCGTCCGCGGTAGGCTGCCGGCACTGCATGGGCTCCCAGGAATGTGGAGACGATGGTAAGCGGCGATAGTGCCTTCAGTTTCCGGATGACCCTGAGCATTTTCAGTTCATCTTCAAGATTTAGTCCGTATCCGCTCTTGATCTCTACGGCGCCGGTCCCAAGCATCATGATCTCGTTGAGCCTGCCAAGTGCTTGTTCTACCAGTTCATCTTCACCGGTATCGTGCAGCCGTTTGGCCGAATTGAGAATCCCCCCTCCCCGTTTCGCGATCTCCTCATAACTGAGCCCCTTGATCTTGTCAATATACTCGATCTCCCGGCTGCCGGCGTAAACCAGGTGCGTATGACTGTCGCAAAAACTGGGAAAAACAAGCCGGTCATGTGCATCAATTATCGTATTTCCTGCCTGGGAACCGATATTGACAGAATCCGGAACAGGCATTGTTCCAAAATCGGTGATCGTCGTGTCTTCGATCAGAAGCCACGCATCTTTCAGGGTATTCAGCACCGACATGGCTTTGCCGGCAACCATGCGCATGGGTATTTCTTCGGTCTGCACGAGTTCTTTGATGTTTTTTATCAGGATGGCCATGGAATTATTTTTGGATGTACGAAATTAAAAATAAATGTCGAGCCGATTACAGATCACGGAATATCTGACTGAATTCAAAAAAACAGTACTTTTAACACAAAATCGCGTTTGACGGTGTTCATGAAATCATACAGGAAAAAATGTTAAAAGGTATATCTGTTGGTCTTTTTCTTGCCATGGCAGGAGTGACCGGTTTCGGCAAAGAGGTCACCATGGATGTTGCCCGTAATGCAGGAACCAATTTTTATTATGAACGGATCAACCGGTTTGAGCCGACCGCTTATCCGGAAATCAAACCTGTTGAATCATTTTCCCATGCTGTGGCCGGAAAAACAGTTTATTACGTTTTCAACATGGCTCCTGCCGGGTATATCGTGGTGTCAGCCGATGATGCTGTAACGCCTGTACTGGCCTATTCGTTTGCCGGCACTTATTCCCGCGAGAAGGCTCCGGCCCAATTTGTGGCCTGGATGAAGCAATACGAGGACCAGATCAGCGATGCACAGAAAAATAATCTCAGGGGATCTCCGGCAACTGCAAAGGTATGGCAAAAGTACAGCAGGCAACCAGACCTGGAAGATCCAGGGGAAACACCATCTACCGGCCAAAAATTTCCTTTGCAAAATGCCGTTGCCCCGCTGATCATCTCAAACTGGGATCAGGGCGTTCCCTACAACGAGCAATGCCCTGCAGATGCGGCTGGTCCTGGAGGACATACCCTTGTCGGGTGTGTGCCCGTATGCATGGGCCAGCTCATGTATTATTACCGCTGGCCCCAAACGGGCACAGGTACTTATTCTTACAGCGATCCCACCTATGGCACCATCTCTGCCGATTTCGGCTCGGCAACCTACGACTGGAACAACATGACCAACACCAGCACCATCAGCAACCCGGGTATAGCAAAGTTGCTGTTTCATCTCGGCGTTTCCTGCGACCTGGTCTACGGGCCGGCGTCATCGGGCATGTACAACCACAAGGCGGCTTACGCCCTGCGCACTTTTTTCAAATATTCACCCCAAACGCAATATATTTTCCGCGACAGTACCAGTATGAACTGGGACAGCATCCTCATTGCCCATCTCAACCGCCGGATGCCGCTGTATTATGCAGGCTGGTCGGTACCCAATGTTAACGGGCATGCGTTCGTGTGCGACGGGTACCAGGATACGGCCTATTTCCATTTCAATTTCGGGTGGAGCGGGCAAAACAACGGCTACTTCTACACGAATAACCTCACACCGGGCGGCAACAATTTCAAACTTGCCCAGGAGGTCATCATCAACGCCTACCCGGATACGTTACATTACAACTATCCTGCCTATTGCACAGGTTCCACGCACATTACCACAATATCGGGCAGCCTGGCCGACGGGAGCGGACCGATGAAAAATTACCAGCCATCAGGCGACTGCTCCTGGCTCATCGATCCGCAACCTGTTAACGACTCTGTATCATCCATCACGCTGACCTTTAACAACATCAACACACAACCTGGCGATCACGTCGTTGTTTATGATGGCGGAACGGCGGATGCACCGGTTATAGGCAACTATTCAGGGGATACGGTCCCGATGCCGCTTACCGGAACCAAAAACAAGATGCTGGTGAAATTTTCCAGTTCAACCGGGTTGACTGCGCCCGGCTGGTTTGCAACCTACAAAGTTAAAATACCGGTCTGGTGCACAGGCACCACCACCATCACTGCCGACACTGCAGTGGTCGGCGACGGCAGTTCCGGTTTCAACTATCACAACAATTCCGTATGTCGCTGGATATTGCAATCGAAGTCAAACAAAGCCCTGACCATTTATTTCAGACGGTTTGACAGTGAAACCGGCAAAGACATCCTGAGCTTCTATGACCTTGGAAATAACACGAAACTTAAAGAAGTGTCGGGCCATTACGATACCGGCAGCCTGCCCGACTCGATAACCTCCCCAAGCGGGAAGATGATGCTGATCTTCATGACCAACAGCAGCATCACCGGTTCAGGATGGGAGATCTTCTACCCCCAATCGCATGTCGGGATCGGCAGCGAAGTACCCTTCGGCAGCCTTGAAATCTTCCCGAACCCGGCCGATAAACTGGTGCATGTAAGATATTCGCTGGCGGAAGCAGGCAAGGTGACATTCGGATTATCGGACATGACCGGGACCTTACTGTTAAACCAGGTCGCTTCAGGAAAAGCAGGCAAACATGAGGAGGTAGTCGACATCTCCGCAATCCACCCGGGAATTTACCTTTTGCAAATCAGGGATGACCATGCCGTAGTGACCCGGAAACTCGTGGTCAGGTAGAATCGACTGGTCAGATAAGGGTTGGGTCGCTGAGAATATCAACCTCGCCCCTGCTTTTCAGGCAGGTCACAAGCCTGCTTTTCAACTTCCAGCAGGTCATTTGCCGAAGTTCGATCTGCCTTGAAAGTTCATACGTGGAAACGGAGGGGTTGCAGCACACCATGTAGGCGATCCTGAATGCCTCGGCAAGCGGGATATGGCAGCGGTGAAAAATCGTATGGGCCGTGGCTGACTCCTCATGCTTGCAACGTGTGCAACGTCGTGCATACAAGGTTTTTCCCTTGCAGAAATTGGTATTCGCACATTTTTTACAGACAAAGCCAGCCTCCCACTTTTTATCTGCAAGAAAATGCAAACAATCTTCGTTTGTCGAAAATTTATCTGCAAATTCCTCATCATCAATATTTTTAAAAAGATCTCCCATGTACCGAATTAAACACGCCACAAAAATAAAACAAATAGTGGGATTTATGCGATTTATGAAAAAATAATTATCTTTGCAGCCTGAAATTAAATTCTGACCAGATGAAAAAACTTGCTTTTGTTTTCCTTTTCCTTGGATCACTTTCGTTGAATGCATGCAGCAGTGTTCCGGGCAGGGACGGCGGCACCGGCAGCAGTAATGAGGGTGAGGTGACGGTGCTTACCACAGAGACATTCCAGAAACTTGTCTGGGATTATAAGGCTAATTCCCAAACCTGGGCTTTTAAGGGCGACCAGCCATGCATCATCGACTTTTATGCCGACTGGTGCAGACCATGCAAAATGGTAGCTCCGATTTTGGCTGAAATTGCAAAGGAATACAAAGGAAAAGTCAGGATATATAAAGTAAATACTGACCAGAACCGCGAACTGGCCGGGTTATTCAACATCAGTTCAATCCCGGCCGTAATGTATGTCCCTTTAAACGGGAAACCACAGATGTCGGTCGGAGCAATGCAGAAAGCCGCCTATGTGGAGATGATCCACAGCATTTTAATGATTAAAGACGAGGCAGCGAAATAATTGAAGGCCTTTGCCGCGTGTTAAAGGCTACCCCTGCTGAACCATGTCCATCCTCATAGAAACAGCTTATCTTCCCCCTATTGGCTACATGGCTGAAGTCGCAGCTGCTGGCATGGCGGTTATTGAATTGTTTGAAACCTACACCAAACAAACCTGCCGCAACCATGCTGTAATTTATGGGCCAAATGGCAAACAAACCCTGAGCATCCCGGTGATCAAGATAAACGGGAACAAAACAATCACAAAGGATATCAGGCTTTCCGATCATCAGCCCTGGCAGAAAATTCACTGGCGTTCGATTGAAACGGCCTATAACAACTCCCCGTTTTTTCTGTACTATCAGGATGATCTCGCCCCTTTTTATGAAAAAAAATTCGTTTTCCTAGCCGACTGGAATCACGAACTTCTGGCAAAACTGTTGCATATCCTTAAAGCAGGGTGCACATTGCAGTTCAGCGACCATTTTGATAAAGTGCCGGCGGGTATTGATGACAAGAGAAACGGCCCGGTTTTAAAACATGTGACCTCCCTTTCCCGGTTTCCCCGCTATACACAGGTCTTTGAACCCCGGCACGGTTTTCTTCCGGGCTTAAGCATCATCGACCTGCTCTTTAACCTTGGTCCTGAAACAGCGTCCTACCTGGAAGCATTGAAGACTGATTTGCCAAAAAACAATCTTCCGGAATAAAATTACGATGATTTTTCTTACCTTTGCTTTAATTTAATCTAAATTAATTGGCAAACCTACTCGAGCTACAGCAAGGCGAATCAGGCATGATCACCAAAGTGAAAGGGCGTGGTGCTTTTCGCAAACGCATCACCGAGATGGGCTTTGTCAAAGGGAAGGAGGTCACTGTAATTAAGGCCGCTCCCCTGCAGGATCCCATCGAATATAAAATTCTGGGCTACCATGTGTCGTTGCGCCAGAGCGAAGCACGGCTGATCGGGATTGAAACGGATGCCGACCGGCTGATCTCAGGGGCATCATCACAGGAGGTCAACGCCTATAACGGAACCATTGAAGAGGAATCGCAGCGTACCGGGATCGCCGACAAGGGCAGAATCATCGATGTGGCACTGGTCGGCAATCCGAATTGCGGGAAAACGACCCTATTCAACTTCGCCTCCGGTTCGCATGAGCGGGTGGGGAATTTCAGCGGCGTTACGGTTGATTCGAAGGAAGCCAAATTCAAACAGGGCGGGTATGTTTTCAACATCACCGATCTCCCCGGCACGTACTCGCTCACAGCCTACTCCCCCGAGGAACTTTTTGTACGCCAGCACATTATTGAGAAAGTACCCGATATCATTGTTAACGTGGTTGACGCCTCTAATCTTGAACGCAACCTCTACCTCACCACCCAGCTCATCGATATGGATGTACGGGTTGTTATGGCCCTGAACATGTTTGATGAGTTCGGGAAACATGGAGATAAACTCGATTATAAATCACTCGGACAACTGCTTGGTATCCCGGTGATTCCAACCGTAAGCTCGAAAGGGACCGGCATTCCCGAACTTTTCGACCGTTTGATCGAGGTTTACGAGGATCGAGATCCCATCGTGAGACATGTACATATCAATTACGGCAATGAAATTGAGCGTTCCATCAGGAAGATCCAGGATGTCATCTGGCGGGACAAATCGCTTACCGACCGGATCTCGTCGCGCTATGTAAGCATCAAATTACTGGAAAAAGACAGCGGCATGTCGGCTTCTCTGGAACAGTCAACTCAATACGAAACCATCATGGATGTGACCGGAAAGGAGATCCTGAAACTTGAAACCACGTTCAAGGAAGATTCAGCCACCCTGGTCACCGACGCAAAGTACGGTTTTGTTGCAGGAGCCCTGAAAGAGACGCTGATGCCAAGCCAGGTGGAAGTTCCTGCAAAAACCATCAGCGAAATGATCGACACAGTACTGACGCACAAATGGTTCGGATTTCCGCTTTTTATCTTTTTTCTTTGGGTGATGTTCCAGTCAACATTTTCTCTTGGAGAATATCCCAAACACTGGATCGACCTGCTGGTTTCCCTCATCGGCGCGCAGGTCAGCATGTGGCTCCCAACAGGGCCGTTGAAAGACCTTGTGGTAGATGGCATTATCAATGGGGTGGGAAGCATCATTGTGTTTCTTCCCAACATCCTGATCCTGTTTTTCTTTATCTCGCTGATGGAGGATACAGGGTATATGGCACGCGCGGCCTTTATCATGGATAAGATCATGCATAAAATGGGATTGCATGGGCAGTCGTTCATCCCGCTGATCATGGGTTTCGGATGCAATGTGCCGGCCATCATGGTCACCCGCACCCTCAAAGATCGCAACGACCGTTTGCTGACCATGCTGATCAATCCGTTTATGTCGTGCAGCGCCCGGTTGCCCGTTTATATCCTGATCGCCGGCGCAATATTTCCTGATCACGCGGTTGCAGTAATTTTCGGGCTTTACATGACCGGGATCATTCTCGCCGTATTGATTTCACTGGTTTTTAAACGAACCTTGTTTAAAAGCAAAGAAGCGCCCTTTGTCATGGAACTCCCCCCCTACCGGATGCCGACTTTACGTGTCATCATGCGGCACATGTGGGAAAAAGGACAGCAATACCTTCAGAAAATGGGCGGAGTTATCCTCATTGCCGTGATCCTGATCTGGGCACTCGAGTACTTCCCGGCAGGCAGCAAAGCCAGTCCTGAAGAACGGTTGCAAAGTTCCTACATCGGGAAGATCGGAAAAACGATCGAGCCCGTGATAGCCCCGCTCGGTTTCGACTGGCGAATGGGGGTGAGCCTGATCACCGGTGCCGCCGCCAAGGAGGTGGTGGTGAGCACCATGGGCGTTCTTTTCGGATCATCACATTACCATGAAAAAGAGGCTCCCCATACCTTGGGTGAACGGCTGCAGAAAGCCACGTACCAGGATGGGCCAAAGATCGGCACGAAACTGTTTACACCGCTGGCAGGAATTTCATACCTGCTCTTTATTCTGATCTATATGCCCTGCGTGGCAGTTGTAGCCACGGTAAACCGCGAATCGGGGAGCTGGAAATGGGCGTTATTCCTCATCTCCTACACGACCGTCCTGGCCTGGCTTTTATCGTTTGCTGTATTTCAACTGGGTAGTTTAATCTTCGCATAATATGATGTGGCAAACGGTTATCGTCGGGATCATCATCGCAGCTGCTGCTTCGTTCACCCTGGCCAGGCTGGTGAAGTTCTTCGCCAACCCATCACACAAATGCGACGGTTGCAGCGGCTGTTCGCTGGCTGATCTCAAAAATGAGATTGAGGCAAAGAAGAATCATTAGCCGGAATTGCTGCCCCGGTTCATCGTATTTCATACTTCACACTTTTCTTTACCTTTGCATAAAACCAATCACACAGACTATGGAATTTGGTATTTGTCTTCAAAGTATAATCCCGGTGAGGTTCGAACCATCGCACCGATCGGAAATGGTGACACAGGTGCTGTTTGGCGAGCTTTACAGGGTTGTTGAAAAGACCAGCCTATGGACGAAAATCCAACTTGTTTTTGACAATTACGAGGGATGGATCCACCTTCTTCAAACCCGGTTCATCGATGAGCCAGAATTTATCAGACTCACTGGTTCTGTTACCGCGGTAACCATGGACCTGGTTCAGCTCCTTGTTAATGAAACAACCAGTATGGTGTTACCGGTCGTCCTTGGGAGTTCGCTTCCCGGGTATTCGGCACAACATGTGCTGATCGGGGGCAACCAATTTCTATATGAAGGTTCCGTAGCCGGGTTTGCTGAAACCGGCATTCCAGAACCGTTGAGGACCATGCAAATCCGGCAGAACATTGTTGAAAATGCCATGCTGTACCTTCACGCACCTTACCTTTGGGGAGGCCGAACCCCGTTTGGCATCGATTGCTCGGGTTTTGTGCAGATACTTTATAAAATGGCTGACATCAAACTTCTTCGGGATGCAAAGCAACAGGCTACACAGGGAGAGGTAATTAGTTTACTTGAAGAGGCGGAAGCGGCCGACCTGCTGTTTTTCGATGACGAGGAGGGAAATATTAACCACGTTGGTATTCTTACCGACCGCCGCAAGATCATTCATTGTTCTGGTAGGGTGCGCATCGATTCACTTGATCACGAGGGGATTTACAATGGTGAACTTCAGAAGTATACGCACAAGCTGAGGCTGATCAAACGAGTGATCTGAAAAATGGTTTAATACCATATTCGGCTAATCATTATTGGGTTTTGGAGGTTGTCTGGTGATTTTTTCCTGGTTAAAAACCCAGGTAACCCGGACTGTGATCACGTTGTTGTACTGGTTACGGGTAAATGGCTTGCGGGGATAATAGAAAGGGTTGTCGATCACAACCTCCCTGTTGCTTTTCATGGTATACTGGTAACGGACATTCGCCCAGAGCTTGCTCCAGATGCGGATCTGCAGGTCGGCAATCACTGAAAAATCATTATACGAAAGAGGTGTTTTGTAGGTATACAGTGTATCAAAGAAATTGTTTTTTGTCTCCTTATAGTTAATCAGGCGTCCATAAGAGAATCCGACCCCGGCCGAAATAAGTTTTTTATCTGTGTAATGCACCAGGACCGGGATTTCTGCATAGTCCTGGACAAGGCTATAGGTATAGGATGTGGTCGAATCGGTGGCCCCTTTGTGGTAGCTTCCCTTCTGACTGTAGAGCAACTCCATGCTGACCGACCAGTTTTTGCTTTTTGAGAAAGGAATGATGATCATCGGGCCCACATTCAGCCCGAACTTTTTAAACCCGTAAAAAGCATCCCCGTCAACCTGGGTGAGATTCATCCCTACGCTAACGGCACCCAGCATACGTTGGGCCTTAACCTGCTCAGTAATTATGGTTCCGGCAAACAGTAGTGTAAGAAAGAGGAGGGAACGCTTAAGCATTTACGATTTACGATTTACGATTTACGATTTACGATTTACGATTTACGGTTGGCGAATACGGATAAAATAACGTCTAACTTTCAGCCTTAGTATGCTGTCCCTTCATGGTAAGCTGGATTCGTTTGCGCTCAATGTCAACTTCCAGGATTTCAACGATCACTTTTTGATTCAGCTTGACCACCTCGTTGGGATCCCTGACAAAACGGTCGGCCAGCTGGCTTACGTGAACAAGCCCGTCCTGGTGAACGCCGAGGTCGACGAAAACGCCAAAGTTTGTTATATTGGTCACGATTCCCGGGATTCTCATCCCTTTGTGCAGGTCGTGAATGGTATGGATATTTTTATCAAATTCAAACATCTCGAACTGCTGGCGGGGATCCCTTCCCGGCTTGGCAAGTTCTGCGATGATATCCTGCAGGGTGGGCATGCCGACTTTATCAGTGATAAAATCGTCGAGTTTGATCTTCGACCTGAGTTCCGCCTTTGAGATCAGGTCATCCACGGTGCAATCCAGGGTACCTGCCATGCGGTCTACCACGGGATAGCTCTCGGGGTGGACAGAACTCCGGTCAAGGGGATTTTTGGCATCCCTGATGCGCAGGAACCCTGCAGCCTGCTCAAAGGCCTTGTCGCCGAACCGGGCTACCTTCCTGAATTCTGTCCGTGATTTGAAAGGCCCGTTTTCGTTGCGCCATGTAATGATGTTCTTTGCCAGGGTGGGGCCAAGGCCCGAAACATAGGTCAACAGCTCTTCACTGGCCGTATTGACTTCTACGCCAACCTTGTTTACACAACTTACCACAGTATCTCCAAGGCACTTCACCAGGGCTGTCTGATCCACATCATGCTGGTATTGCCCTACCCCGATCGATTTCGGGTCAATTTTGACAAGTTCGGCCAGCGGGTCCATCAGGCGCCGGCCTATCGAAACTGACCCCCTGACGGTGATGTCATAATCGGGAAATTCCTTGCGCGCCACGGCAGAAGCAGAATAGACGGATGCCCCGCTTTCATTCACGGCCAGGGCAATTACGTCGCGGTCAAAACCGATGGCCCGGATCAATCGTTCGGTCTCGCGTCCTGCAGTACCGTTCCCAATGGCAATTGCCTCAATTTTATAGGCATTCACCAGGCTTTTAATCTTATGGATGGCTTCCTTCACCTCATTCTGGGGAGGATGAGGGTAAATTGTTTCATTGTGCAGCAGTTTGCCCTGACGATCGAGACACACGATCTTGCAACCTGTGCGGAACCCGGGGTCGATGGCCAGTACATTTTTCTGGCCAAGCGGGGGTGCAAGCAGCAATTGCCGCATATTCTCGGCAAAAACACGAATTGCTTCCGTGTCGGCTTTTTCTTTTGCCCATTGGCGCATCTCCGTTTCAATGGATGGAAACAGCAGTCGTTTACAGCTGTCGGCTATGGCCGATTTCACCAGCATGGCCGATGCATTGTTTCCCCTGACGAAAATCCGGTGCAGCAATTCGTGGGCCTGTTCTTCCTGCACGGCAACAGAGATCCGGAGGAAACCCTCATTTTCGCCTCGGAACATGGCCAGCAGCCTGTGCGATGGGGCCTTGTTCAGCAGCTCATGGTAATCGAAATACATCTCGAAGTTGATCCCGTCCTGCTCCTTGCCTTTCATTACCCGGGACGAAAGCTGCGACTCCTTCTGAAAAAGATTGCGGATCCGCTTGCGGGCGAAACTGTCCTCATTCACCGTTTCAGCAATAATGTCGCTGGCCCCCTGGATCGCCTCGGCAACTGAGTTGACGCCTTTTTCAGAATCGACAAATTGCTGCGCCCTTACCTCCACATCATCATACCGTTGAGAGAAGATCAGGGTGGCCAGTGGTTCCAGGCCCTTTTCGCGGGCGATGCTCGCCCGTGTTTTCCGTTTTTGCTTGTAGGGCAGGTAGATATCCTCCAGTTCTGCCATGGTAGCAGCATTTGCAACAGCCTTTTCAAGTTCGGGCGTGAGTTTCTCCTGCTCAGTGAGGGATTTGATAATCGCAGCCCGGCGTGCGTCGAGGTCTTTCAATTGAGCAAGCCTGTCGCGCACCTGGGCGATCACGACCTCATCCATCGAACCAGTCATCTCCTTCCTGTAGCGTGCGATAAACGGAATGGTGGCGCCGCCTTCAAGCAAATTGATGGTGTTCTGAATAAAGCTCGCTGCCACATTGAGTTCGGCAGCAATGATGCCTGTGTATTTTTCCTGTATCATCTGACAATAGTAACAGTTCCGTTAAACTTAACATCACCCTGGGTGATGATATCCTGGCCCAGAAACCCAATCCGGACCATCCACACATAACTGCCGGAAGGACATTTTTGCCCTCCCGAAGCGCCATCCCATCCCCTGTCAATGTTATCGGATTCAAAAACAGCCGTTCCCCACCGGTCGTAAACGTACATATGGAACGTAATATTTTTGTATAATCCTCTCACTTTAAACACATCATTCAACCCGTCGCCATTCGGCGAGAACGCGTTAGGGATAAAGTATTCGAACACCTTGACAAACGTCGTATCGGAGTTGACGCAACAGTGGATATCCTGGACATGGACCTTGTATGAACCTTGTTTGTCGACCGCAATGATGGAATCCTGAGATCCGGTCGACCACAGGTAATCGGTGTATCCGCCGACTGCATGCAGGTTTATGGAGGATCCGGAATAGAGCAGGATCGTATCTGCCAGCCCGATGGGGGGCAGCGGGTAGCTGGTCACCAACATGGAATCAATAAAGGATACACCGTTGAAACTCTGCACATCTTTCACCCAGTAGGTGCCAGGGCTGGCAAAGGCATGAACAGGATCGGTCGAGCGGGAGGCTCCGCCATCGCCAAAATTCCAGGATATCGAATCAATGTTGGCTTTGTTGGTCAGGTGAAATTGGGTAAAATCGCCATGGCACACACTGTCCCAGTTAAAGGGCGGGACATTGACAAAACTTTGTACAACATTGGGCAGGCTGTAAATACTTTTCCGGCCAAGTAATGGGAAACTGCTGCCAGGCACGTTGTTCAGCAGGCTGAAATTACATGCCGTTCCGGGGCGGTTGGGGTTGTATATGACTTCCAGAGAATCCCGCATTGAAAGAATGTTGTTTGTCCGCGACAGGTAGATCCTGCCATCGGTGGCAAGCTGGATGCCGGCTATGCGGAGCCTGGCGACGGAATCGACGATCACCGGGTTACTCAGTCCATTCCTCATGTTGAACTGGTACACGTACGAAGGGGCAGATGCCTGTGCGACGCCGCCAGTTTCAAATACCGTGACGTACAGCATTTTGCTGTCGGACGAAAACTCCAGGCCGTAGGGGTTCACCCCGGGCTTTGTCGTCGTGTAGGTCTTTGGGTTGGTGATTTCCCCTGTCGCATTGTTGAAATCGAACACTTCAATAACCCTGTTCTGGGAAATCACCAGGGCGATTTTTTTGCCGTCGGGTGATGCTTTCATGTACCCGACCGAGTTATTAACATCATTCGAGGTTCCCCCGTTTATAGTGCCGACTGAACTTACGACAGGCGGGCTGATTCCTGCTTCCGTTAGCAGGTAAGCATAGAATTTAGCTGAATTCCATTCATGGGCGATCACCCAGTAGTGTTTTTCATTCTGGTGCTTTACCGCCGTGATCTTCTGGCAAACCGGGCTCAGCATCGGCTTGTTCAGTACTGTAGGCGTGGCATCGCCGAGTCCGTTGTGCAACTTCATATCGATCACGGTACATGAAAGCCCCTTGGTGGTCATTACTGAATTGGGGAATGAGATGATGTCAACCGTAAAAATGTAAAATAATGTAGGATCGCCTGGCCAGGGAACAATGATACATGGCTGGGATGCACCACGTGAACCCGACAGCACTGTGGCATTCGGCATCAAGGTGAAATTCCTGTCCCAAGCCTTGGTTCCATCAGAAAAAAAGAGCAGGTTGCCAAGGCTGTCGCTGATTACCGCACTGGCTTTGAACGCGGTCATCACATTCTCATCTGTTTGTGCGACGGCAGTTCCCGTGCGAAAATCGATACCGGCTTTTTCTCCAAAATACCATAGTTCAGCCTGTTTCTGTGAACGCGGACAATTGCTTTTAAACCATGGAGTCTGGGCCTGGCTCCACGTGAATATAAAAAACAGCAGGCAGATCAACAGGAGTTGAGCCGGGAATATAGCCTGGATGCTATTTTTCGTTGTCCGCACTATTCAAGAACCAGCTTGCAGACATGAACAAATGAGTTGTTGCCCAACCTGACAAGATACACACCTTTGGGAAGATCAGACATGTCAAGGTCCATCGACGTGATTCCGTTCAGGGTTGCAGGCACTAGGAAGTGCCGGACCGGCTGCCCGAGGGGCGTTACAACCGAACCGTTGATCCGGCCTGCAATTCCGTCGATGTCGATCCTAATTCTCCCGGGCGAAGGGTTCGGGTAAATCCTGATATGGTCGGAAAAACCCCTTTCGTCGATCCCGACGCACACATCAAACGAGAAAATTACGTTGATCGTTGCAGATTCTTCGCATCCATGCAGGTTGACCACCTTGACCGAGTAAGTCTGGATATCGGACCCTATGCCTGTTGATCCAAAGCGAATCTCCCTTTGGGTGGAACCATTTGACCACAGGTAGGTTGATCCCGGGTTACCGGCGCTGAGCATGATGGTATCATAAATACAAACCGTAGTGTCGGAAGGACCAAGCCGGATAACAGGTTGAGGATAAATGGATACGGTCGTGCTGCCCTGCATGGTGTTGAACTGGTCGGTTACGGACAGATGATAGGTTGTGTTGATCACCGGATTAACCAAAGGATCCGGTTCGGTGGAGGTAAACCCGGGCGGGACGGAGCTCCATGCATACTGGTAATTCCCGACATTGCCTCCCCCTGCAGAAGCATGCAGGCGTGCCGTATCACCCCGGCAAATGGATGAAGGCAGGGCGACTGGATTCACATTCAGCGGTCCCCCGGTAACTTCAACAGGAACCGTTGCACCATCTTCACTCACACAGTTGGTTTGTATATCTGTGACCATGAGTGTGTAAACGGTTGTTGATGTCAGGTTGGCAGTTTGCGGATTCTGAACCCCCGGGTTGACGAGCATGGATGCCGGGGACCAACTGTAATAATAGTTTCCGCTTCCGTTCATCACCGACCCGCTGAGGAAGGTGTAGGTGCCATAAGGTATGGACTTCGGGCTGCCTGCATAAGGTTCGGGAAGCGGGATCACCGTAACAGTTACCGACCCTGTAACCGTGTTGTAGCCATCAAATGCAGCAACCTGGTATACCGAGGTCGTGGTTGGCGCTACAGTGGGCGTTGCCAGGGTGGATGTGAACCCGTTGGGGCCGGTCCATAAATAGGTGTAGTTTCCTGCACCACCTGAACCTAAAGCTTCCAGGATGGTAGTATTTCCCCGGCAGATCGAGGAAGGGTTTGCGACTGCGTTCACTGCAAGCGCTCCTCCCAATATGTTTACAGTTACCATGTCGTTGGCCTGACAGCTGGCAGAATCATCAGTGGCGGTGAGGGTGAACACCGTTGTGGTGAAGAGGTTGGTAGTTTGGGGATTCTGTACACTGTCGTTGACCAGTTTCGAGGAGGGCGCCCACTTGTAATGGTAAAAACCGCTGCCTCCCGCGCAATTCCCATGCAGGGTAGTGGTCACGCCGTTCAGCACCGTGGTGTCGTTACCAGCATTGGCCACCGGGAGATAAACAGAAGCCATGGTGGTCGACGTATCTGCACTTGACTGTCCGCTAACCTCAACCCGCAGGAAATACTCACCGCTGTTGGCGATGGTTGCGTTTGGAATGGTGGGGTTCTGCTGGGTAGATATAAATCCTGCCGGGCCCCACCAGTGATAGGTTGCTCCGGAAATGGCCTGGGCTGAGAATTGAAGGGTTTGACCCGTGCAAACCGGGCTGTTGTTGAAACAGGGAGGAGGCAGGATAGAACAGTCGGTAGTGCCGGTGCCCCCGGTTTGTTGAAAAATAATATTGCAGGGCTGGTTCGAAAAATTCGTGATCACCAGCATGTAGTACTGGCCGGTCAGCCCGGCAGGAATGTTGCAGGTTTCCGCAGCAGCCGGCGAGTAACTGCACGAAACAACCTTTGGCTGGGTAAGTTCACTGCAGCAGTCCTGCGAAGTAAAGGGTCCCCAGCAGCAGAAATCAATGTCTTTTGAAGGTTCACTGTGCATCTGGATGATGATATTCCCCGGTGTGGCAACTTTCATGTAGTACCAGGCTGGATTTGGCCGGCTAAGAAGGCAGCCGTAGTAAGGGCCGGTTTGCCCGGACCCGGCATTCACCCCTGCAGGAAATGAATATAAGGTGCCTGTACAGAACGGGGCTGCCGTTTGACATGTGTTGTTCTGCCCGCCTACCTGTGCGTAAAGTCCCGATCCTGCAAGCAGGAATAATACAAAAAGATACCAGGATTGCTTCATGTTCGATTGGTATTATTTGTATTTATCATTTACTTTCAACCATTTAGTCTTTTCCTCCCCTGCCCATGCTGCAGCAGTATTTACTGCTTTGTCCTTCAGGTCTCCGAAAAGTTTTAACAGCTCATCTGTTTCATATGTTTGGTTGGCCATGAAAAAAACCTTATCCATTGTCACAACCGGATCAATATTAATGATCTTGTAGTACCCAAAACACAAGTTCATGAAGTAAACCCGTTCAAAACGGGAAGGGAGTTTTGAAAAATCAAGCAAAAAATAGTTGTTCGTGGCATCCTTCGCGATTTTTGCCGCAAAATGCCCCTGGAAATTAAAATCCGAATATTTCTCCCTGAAACCAGGTTCCCCGGGATTGATGGCATCAGCCTGCGCCCTTAGCGCCATTGAAGAAAAGAACAACAGGGCGATGAAGAGAATGCGTGTCATGGTCATATTTTTAAATGTTTGACATAACAGGTTCCATAATTTTCGACAATACACATACAGTTGCCAAATAAATAGCCGGCAAAAGTACACTATTTTTAATACTAACCTGTCAATAGTCAAACGATGGAAGGAGCAGATTACCAGCCTGAAGCGAGAACGTCGATGATGTGTATCGTTTTTATCGGAAGGTTATGTTTATCAATATATGCCTGTTGATTCATCAGGCAGGAAGAATCAGTTGATACGATATATTCAGCGCCGGTTTCGAGGGCATGTTTCACCTTTTGTTCAGCCATGGCGGATGATACCGGTTCGAATTTCGCGGAGAAGGTGCCACCAAAGCCACAGCAGACCTCATTCTCGTTCATTTCACGCAACTCCAGCCCTTTCACATTGGCGAGCAACCGGCGCGGTTCATCCTTCAGGTTATATTCCCGTAACGCAGCGCACGAATCGTGGTAAGTAACCGAATGCGGAAAAACAGCACCCACATCCTCCACTTTCAAGTCATTAACGAGGAAATCGGTGAATTCGACAATATTCTTTTTAAGCAACTTGTATTCAAGATGATACGCTGTGTTATGAAACAGTGTGCCATAGTAGTTGCGGACAAAACCAATGCAGGATGCCGATGGGCCAACCACAGGCCTGTCGTTTGGAAAGTCCCTGAGAAACTTCTCCCCCATGCTTTTTGCCTCATCCCAGAATCCGCTGTTAAAAGCCATCTGGCCGCAACAGGTCTGGTTGCCATTGTAATTAACGGCGACATTAAGCTTTTCCAGGATTTTCACCATGTTCATCCCGGTATCGGGGTAAACCTGATCGACAAAACAAGGGATAAAGATATCGACTAGCAAATGGGATGGTTAAGTAGTTAAATTATTAAAGTCTAATTGGTAACAAGGTAACAAGGTAACAGGGTAACAGGGTAAAAAGGTAACCTGACAACCTAAAATATTGTTACTTGTTGTCAAAAATACGGAAATATGATATAGGAAGGGTTGATTTTTGAAAAAAGTTATCATTTCCGCAAAGCTCAGCCTTGCTGATACCTTACTGCCATCATGGTAACGAAGCGTTCGGGAACAGGCTATTCAATCCAGACACTGGCTGACACAACCCAGTCACATTTGATGATCACTCCCCATTTGCCGTGATCGATGGGCACAGTCAATTGGTCTTCCAGATTGACAATATAGGGCCCTTTTACAACATGCCCGCTTTTTTTGACAACCCAAACCTTGGCGAAAATAGGCGTTGATGAATGGTTTGCCGTGGAAATTACAACATCCATATCCCGTTTTTCCTTTGAATTGTTCAGCTGGGTGTTAATTTCACCAAAAAGAGCTTGATTATCAGTAATCTGGTAATTATAGGAAGGAATCGGATTGATATTGTAGTTCTGGGCAGCAAGGTTGAAATGCGAGGCAAAATATAAGAGGATGGTAAATAAAATAATTTTTTTCATACTAAAATAGATTAAAAAATAACGTAATAATTTGTAAATGTTGGTTTTTACAAAGTTAAGAGAACATTGACAACAATACAATAGCGGAAATCCATAAATAAATGTTACGGAAAGCCACAAAAAAAATAATCAGAAGAACCAGGAATTACCAGCTGTTTGGAAGCTGATCAGGCAGGAAAAACCTGGAAATAAATTACAGCAGGTTAGATCAATCCTTTTTCCAGTAAAATTTTTACAAGCTCAGCATTGTTTTTAGCCAGGCAATTTTCCCGTATATGCTTTAAGGTCTTTTCGACAGTAGAAACACTGATGGATTTTGCATCTGCAATTTGCTGCTGAGTCAATCCGAGAGAAAGCAACCTGACAAGGTCCATCTGGTTGGCTGTGAGGTGAAAAGTGTGCCCTGTTATTACATGAGGAAGTTTTAGGGTTGTATTGGTTTCCACGATACTTGAAAAAACCACCTGACCTTTTGATACCTTTTCAAGCGTTGTTTTAATCTCTGATTTATTGGCACTTTTTAGCAAGTAGGCCATCACGCCGGCTTCAAACATCTTGGACTGCCATAGGGAGGAGTTTTCAGAAGTAAATATCACGATGGGTTTACCTGGAAATTTTTCACGCAGTTTTTTGACATTGACCAGCGGATTGGCATCAGGGAGCCACAAGTCGAGCAACAGTATGTCAAATGTGGCCGGATCAGCCCGCAGGATGGTATCTTCGACATTAAAAGCAGAGCCTGTGACCTCGATCTCATCACGGCTGGGGCGAAAAAGATTCTTTAACCCGGTGATGATAACCGGGTGATCCTCGGTAACAAAGAGCCTAATCATATCTGGTTCTGTAATGTTAAACTGGTCTTCTGAGTTATGGGAAAGCTTATTTTCCAGGACGTTCCTTTACCGGGTGCAGTATTAAGAATTGCCTGACCATTGAATAATTTTGTCCTTTCAAAAATGTTCATGATTCCCATGCTGGTCTTTTCATTTTCCCTGTAAATAAATCCGGGTCCGTCATCCTCATAAAAAAGGAGAAGTTTGCCATGTTCAATTTTAATTTCAATTTTCACCTGGCTTTCACTGGCGTACTTCCCCGCATTGGTAAGTAATTCCTGTGCAATCCGGTAAAAGTGCAGTACGATTTCATTTGGAAAATCAGGAAAATTCTGTGACATTTCCAGTTGAACTGACATTCCGGATAAGTTAATGAAATCGTTGCACAGCCCGGTAATCAGTTCAATAAAGGTAAAATACTCAATCATTGCCCGGTTCATCCGGTGAGAAATCTGGCGCATACTTGCTCCAAGGTCTTTTATCCTGTTCTGGATTTGTTCTTTCATCCTCATATCCGGGAACTCAATATTTTCGACAGTTCCAGATATGCCCATCACAAGCTGGCCTGTAAGGTCGTGCAGTTCGCGCGCTGTTCTGCCCTTCTCCGCTTCCTCCATTTCAATGAGCCTCCTGGCAGATGCGATCTGCTCCTTTTGAAATTTAACGCGGTTGCGCTGCTGTAAAATGAGTGTGACAAATACAAGAACAACGAGCAATAACATTGAGATTGCCAGCCATAATTCGGTTTTTTGCAACCGGTTCTTCTGGACTAAAAGTTCTTTTTGCTCGTTTTGAATTGTCAATTCCTTGTTTTTTACATCAAGCAACGCAACAAGCAGCCGCAATTGTTCTGATGCTTTCTGTTTGTGATCGATCACCCGCTCCTTCAACGCCTTTTTCTGCATTTCCAGCGCCGTCCTGTAGTCGCTTTTAGCCACGCATACGTCGGCATAGGTATCGTAAAGTGATGACAACCAGTCGTGATCATGTTCCATCAGCGCCGCAGGTATCGCATGGTCCTTCATACAGGATTCGGCCGATCTAATATCTTTTTTGTCAAGGTAACTGTAAGCCATATTGTTGTAGGCTCCAAACTGCACTTTGGTTAAATTGGCGCTGACAGCGATTTCCAGGGCTGCCTTATAATAATACAGTGCTGAATCAGGACTGCTATACCTGTTACCGACATTGATAAGCAGCCGTGCGATTTCCTCCTCTGTGCCGGTTTCCTTTTTCAGGTAACTCAATGCTTCCCGTTGAAGTGCGACTGATTTATTATTATCTTTTTCAAACTCCTCCTTTGCAAGGTTGGCCAGGGCGACTCCCATCTGTTGGTATAATGTCTCCTTTCTCGCAACCGACAGTGCGGATTCATACATTTGCCGTGCCCCGTCATAGTTGTGAATACTGCAGTTAATATTGCCCAGTGCATTGTAAGCCCTGGAAATACCCTGGAAATCATTCACGGGTTTTGCCAGCCTGATGGATGAATCCAACAGGAGAATAGCTTCCTTGAAATTAAAGGCAGCATCGGAAATCATGGCCAGATTATAGATAAGGGGGATCTTGATGTTCTCCAGGTGCGCACTTTCCGCAATTTTTAAGGCCAATGACGAATAGAAATAGCTGGAATCCTTGCTGCTGGGGAAATAGGCAATCCCAAGCATCTTATAGGCAGTGGCCATGGCCGTGTCTGAATCGACAGATTTTGCAATAACCAACGCTCTTCTTGCAAATTGCAGAGACAACGGGTTATTTTTAATCTTGTTGTTGTTAACAAGCACGTCAAGTATCTTCAGCGAGTCGCGGGCCTCTCCAGGATGTTTGGTTTTAGACGTAACATCCGCGGATACATTCACAGAGGGGCATACCAGAACGAAAATGGTTAAAAATAATAGTGTGAATGAATTGAATCGATTCATCAATTAAAAATTATAACAGGTTCCGGAAATCAACACCTTTTACAAAGAATTTTCAAAGGTAGAAATTTTTCAAGCTGCGCTGCAATTTACCAAATCCAACCTAAAGGAAAAAATAACAATTCATTATTGTTCTTAATGCAATGATAATCATCATGTTCAATCTATCCTAAAACCAACCTGCTGCAAATCACTCCAGAAATGCGGGTAGGATTTCACAACCACATCCGGGTTGAGGATTTTAACCGTTCCACATTTAAGGGCCAGCGGAGCAAGCGCCATGGCCATCCTGTGATCACCGTAAGTTTCGAAGGACAAACTGCCTGGAAAAGAGGTATTTGAAGTTTTGATTTCGAGTGCCGACAAACTGTCTCCCTGAGTAGAAAGTTCAACTGCAATCCCAAGTTTTGCTATTTCGTTTTTCAGGGCCCGAAGCCGGTCGGTTTCCTTAATCTGCAAACTCTTTAATCCTTCAAAACGTCCCCGGATTCGCATTCCCGCGCACGCAGCAATCACCGACTGGGCGATATCCGGGTGGTCGGTAAAATCAAAATAAAAGCCGTCATTCTTTTTGCGCAACCTGGTCAGTCTCACACCGTTTTGGGTAAATTCGGTGACAATGCCGAAATTCCTGTATACCTCGGGTAAAATGGAATCGCCCTGGATACTATCTGCCCGTAATCCAAGCAGTTCAATGTCAACGACCTCGGCAAGAACAGCCGCTTCATACCAGAATGCAGCTGCCGACCAGTCTGCTTCCACCGTAAAGTCATGCGGTTTGTATGAGCCGGGTTGGACATGAATCCGTGTTTTACCTTCCCTGATCATTGCACCGTACGACTTCATCAGTTTCATGGTCATCTTCACATAGGGGGCCGAAACCGCCGATCCTTTCAGGGTCAGGATCAGGCCGTCGGGAAGGTATGGTGCGATCAGCAGGAGGGCCGAGGTAAACTGGCTGCTAACCCCCGGGTCGATTAAAAGTTCCCTGCCCTTCAGTTCCTTTCCCCTGATGAGCAACGGCGGGTAACCTGGTTTTGCGAGGTAATCGATGGATGCGCCCAGGTGATTCAGGGCATCAACAAGGATGCCAATCGGACGTTCCTTCATCCGTTCCGACCCTGCAACCACCCATTTCCCCGGGGTCATTGACAGCCAGGCAGTAAGAAAACGCATGACAGTCCCCGCGTTGCCCGCATCAAGTTCCACAACTTTCTTCCGGGCGACACTACTTTGAACTGATCCAATCAGCTTTTGCAGCAGGACAGTGTCGTCAGCTTCCGACAAATTACCAACCGGGAAATTCGTCCCGCTAAGCGCGCCGATCATCAACAATCGGTTGCTGATACTTTTGGATGCCGGGAGCCGGATGGTTCCCTTCAATATTCTATCTGGCTTTGTAACGTTGATGGATGTTATATTCCTGCCCTGCATATGTTTTCGCTTGAATTAATCCGGCCTGTTACCCAACCTGCCGGGGTTCCTGATAACAGGCCAGTGCTTCTATAATTTCCGACGGATCACAGGCGATGTCAACCCTCGGTATGCCCGGTTTTGAAATCAGGGTAAACCGTATTTGTCCAGCGGTGTTCTTCTTATCATGTTTCATCAGTTCCATGATGGTCTGCAGATCAGAACCGGGAACCGGATATGATGGGAAACCTGCGGTGATCCATGATATAAGTGCAACCATTTCGCCGGTGGGGAGATCTGTTTTACGGTTCGACAGGAATGCGGCACAAACCATTCCTGCTGCCACTGCATCGCCATGCAACATGGGATTCCTACCCTCAGCCTGGGAATATGCTTCCAGCGCATGCCCTATGGTATGTCCGAAATTGAGGACCTTGCGTAATTTCTGTTCCCTGAAATCCTTCACCACCACTTCGTTTTTAAACCGGATGGCATTTGCCAGCAATTCCAATCTGAAGGGGTGTTCAGGAGCCAATCCCAGCAGGTCAGCCGGGGAGTATACCAATATCCGTTTCCATAACCTGGCATTGCCGACAATAGCGCTTTTGATGATCTCCGCCATGCCCGAACGGAGGTGGTCGCAGGACAGGGTTGTTTGAAACCCGGGAAAGATAAAGACACCTTTTGCCGGGTAAAAAAATCCAACCTGGTTTTTAACCGGGCCGAGGTTAACGGATGTTTTCCCGCCGATGGCGGCATCCGCCTGTCCCATCAGGGAGGTAGGAATATTGATGTAACCGATCCCCCGTTTATATCCCGCTGCAACAAAACCACCCAGGTCGCTCACTACCCCTCCTCCCAGGTTAACAAGCAAACTTCTGCGTCCGGCTCCGGCTGCAAGGAGGTCCTTCCAAAGTCGTTCGGCAGTTAGCAGGGATTTTGATGCTTCGCCGCCGTCGATTTCCAAAATCACCGCACCGGCAAGGTGAACCGATTTCTGGACCGCCAGCGGCAAACAGTGTTGTTTCGTGTTTTTATCAACCAAAACAAATATCCCGTCGCGCCCAAGATGCAGGGAACTGATCAGTTTATCAACCGATGCAAGGGCGTGGTCGCCCGCAAATACCGGGGTTCTGTCGGTGGTTATGATCCTGCTGGTTAGTTTCATGGCGGGCTGTTGCAGTATTAGTGAAAGGCGGCCATCAGCAGGCTGATATCCTGGAAAGGCAGGTTGTACGATTTGCTGATGAAGAGATTGGTCAGTATACCATTGTATATATAGACACCCTGCCGCACCCCGTAATCCTTTTTCAGCAGGTTTTCGATACCGCCTTCGGAGCCGATCTCCAGGATAATGGGAACGATGATGTTGTTCAGCGCCTGCGAGGCGGTATGCGGCACTTTTGACGGGATGTTGGGCACAGCATAATGGGTGATGCCATGCAGTTTATACACGGGCGATTTGTGCGTGGTGGCCCTCGAAGTTTCAAAACAGCCTCCCTGGTCGATGCTCACATCAATGGCGACAGCACCCTCTTTCATCTGCATGATCATCTCTTCGCTGATGATGCATGGAGCTTTGCCGTCGTGCGAATGGATTGCGCCGATCAGCACGTCGGCGGTTCTTAGCGATTCTACCAGCACTTTCGGATGCAATATCGAGGTAAATACCCGCATGCCGAGATTGTTCTGGATCCTGCGAAGCCGGTATACCGAATTGTCGAAAACCTTTACCAGCGCTCCAAGGCCGATTGCCGACCGGGCTGCAAATTCGCCAACCGTACCGGCACCGATGATCACTACCTCGGAAGGGATGATACCGGTGAAGCCACCCAGCATTTTCCCCCTCCCGTATTCGGGATTGGCGAGGTATTCGGCAGCAATGAAAATGGAGGTGCTCCCGGCAATTTCGCTCATGGCGCGAATGATTGCGAGCTGGTTTGTCTTGTCACGGATGGTCTCAAAGGCAAGGGCAGTTATCTTCTTTGACAGCAAGGCCCTGAAATATTCCTCGCTTTGCATGGCCACCTGGATAGCTGAGATCAGCGTCTGTTTAGGTCTCAGCCAATCCATCTCCTCCCGGGTTACGGGTCCGACCTTCAGGATGATATCTGCCTTATACACCTCTCCGGGGGAATTCACGATCGACGCCCCGGCTTCGCTGTATTCATGATCGCTGAAATGGGCGGTGATTCCGGCACCCGCCTCCACCATTACCTGGTGTCCGTTCCTGCACAACAAAGCTACCCCGTCGGGCACCAGCGACACACGATTTTCCTGTGTCGACACTTCTTTTGGCACGCCGATGAGCAAACTGCGACGAGCATGGGTCACTTCGAGCATCTCTTCCTGCGGCATCAGCCGTTCGACGGGCGACATGCGCATAAAATCAGGGCGGGGGTCATCCATGGCAATGAAAATTTACACGAAGGTATGGAATAAATGGTGAAATGGCAAAATGGCAAAATGGTAACAGGGTGACAAGGTGCCAAGGTGACAAGGTGACAAGGTGATAAGGTGATAGGGTGATAGGGACAAATGGGGAAATGGTGAAATGGCGAGGAGGAATACCAGGGCTGGTTCATTAGCCGATGTGGCTGATTTTACGGAGGGCGTCGATGTCAAGGATTTCAAGTTCGTGGTCGGAGATGCGGATCAGCTCCTCCTTCTGAAAGTCACGCAAAAGCTTGACGGCGCTTTCGCGCGACATGGCCGAGAGCTCAGAGAGTTCAAACCTCGAAAGGATCATCGGGAATTTTGACTGTTCAAAAATCTCATCATGCAGGTAGAGCAGTGCGTCGGCCATGCGCCCAGGCATCTGTTTCTGAGTCAGGTAGATCAACCGGTTATACACTGTTAACACATCCCTGCTGAAATCCTTCAGGAACTCTTCGGCAAAAACTTGATTGGTGCTGAGGATTTTCTTAAATACCTGCAGGTCAATAAAACATACCGACGAATCGAGCAGTGCTGTAATCGAAAAATGGTGTCGCTGATCGTGGTAGATCCCCGGGCCTCCAATAAAATTTGAAGGTTTTACAATGCGCAGGATGGCCGAACGTCCCTCGATGCCCTCCAGGTAAAGCTTGGCGAGGCCTGAATTTACCGAGAGTACATGCGACATGAAGGTTCCCTGCTTCTTAATGGTCTCACCAGCCTTGAAGTTAACATGGATTTTATTAGCATCCACGAATTCCAGTTCCTCCTTGTTCAACAGCCCGAATAACTGCGACATGCATTGGCAATCGGTACAACGTTTCAACGATTTTTCAAAATACTCGGCCATCAGAGATCGGTTTTCAAGCTTAATCAGCGCATAAAAGTAAATGAAAAATTGATATATCTCAACATTAAACAGCGCTTAATTCCATTTTTTTCAAATAAAGATTCCTGTTTTAACAGTCATTATTGCCCGGTCATATTGCCAGTTGTGAATGTTTATACAATTAGTTTTGGCGATCTGAAATCACGAATCACGACCCTTATGAAAAGTCGCTCATCAAACCGCAGAAATTTCCTCAAACTGGGTATCGCCGCCGGGGCTACCGCTTTGATTGCCAGTGGTGGCAATGTTTTATCTGCCATCTCGAATCCCGGCAATGGTGAAACGGGTGAAAAAATAAAAGTACTCACACCGGAAGGAAAGCTGGTGGAGGTGGACAAGGGGCACGCCTGCTGCCAGCCTGCAACCAATGTAGAAGCCCGGCAGGGATTGCCTGACAAAAAGATGGTCATGGTGATTGACCTGGCGAAGTGCCGAAATGCAAAAAAATGTCTGGAAGGATGCCAGAAAATGCATTTTCTCCCACCCCACATGGACTGGATCAAATTCTATTTGTTACGCGACAGTCCGGAAATGGCGCCTTACTGGTTCCCAAAACCCTGTCTGCATTGCAACAACCCGCCCTGCGTGAAAGTTTGCCCGGTTGGCGCTACGTTTAAACGCAACGACGGTATCGTACTGATTGATAACGAGCGCTGCATCGGTTGTAAGTTTTGCATGGCAGCCTGCCCCTATTCATCAAGGGTGTTCAATTGGGAAGAACCTATGATTCAAAAAAAATTGAAAGCATCCGTTTATTCTCCCGAAACCGGCTCACCGCCGAGGATAGGCACTGTGAGTAAATGCGACTTCTGCCCTGATATGGTCAGGAAAGGCGAACTGCCATCGTGCGTTACCTCATGCCCGAACGGCGTCTATTATTATGGCGACAGAAATGAAGATGCTGTTACCAACGGAACTGAGACGGTCCGTTTCAGCGAGCTCCTCGAATCGAGGGCGGCATACCGGTTCATGGAGGAATTAGGCACCGAACCCAGCGTGTATTACCTTCCTGCCGTCGACCGCGCCTTTGAATACCAGGTAGGATTTGAAGGACTCAGCGACGAAGAGATCGCATTGTATAAAAAAGAAGCCAGGATCACAGAATAAAACTGCAAGTTATGAACGAGGAAGAAAAATCAATACAAAACCTGACTGCCTACAAACCCCATCTTGAGACCATCAGTAAAAAAGGCATTGCCCTGATAGGCGTGCTGTTGCTGTTCATCCTGTTCGGCGTGGTATGCCTTTACACGCAGGTTGCGAAAGGACACGTCGTGACCGGGATGCGCGACAACGTGGTATGGGGTCTCTACATCGTCAATTTTATATTTTTCATCGGGATTAGTTACGCCGGTGCGCTGATATCAGGTATCCTTCATCTGCTTAGGGTTCCCTGGAGAACACCCATCATCCGGATGGCTGAAATGATCACGGTCATTTCAACCATGATCGGGCCTTCCTATATCCTGTTGTGCATTGGCAGGCTTGACAGGCTGCCGAATATAGCGCTTTTCGGCAGGATCCAGTCGCCGATTATCTGGGATGTCATCGCTATCACCACATACCTGTCGGGCAGCATCATTTTTCTTTACCTTGCGATGATCCGCGATATGGCACTGCTGCGTGATAACCCTGTTAAAACGGCCAAGTGGAGAAATCCAATCTATAAATTCCTGTCGGTCCGGTACAATGATACCACCAAGCAAAAGGAGTTGTTGAACGTATCCACCGATTTGCTGTCGATCGTAATCATTCCCCTGGCCATTCTCGTTCACTCGGTTCTGGCATGGATTTTCGGCATGACGTTGCGGCCAGGCTGGCACAGCACCATCTTCGCTCCCTATTTCGTGGTTGCCGCTGTTTATTCAGGAACAGGCGTTCTTATCATGGTCATGTGGATTTTCCGCAAAGTTTACCACCTTGAGGCCCAGATCACGAAAATACATTTCAACTACCTGGGTATCATTATGATCATCCTTGGGGCGCTTTATGGTTATTTCACCTTCAGCGAATACCTTACAAGCTGGTATGGATCCATCAAGTGGGATATGGAAGTGCTTTTCAGACTCTTCAGCCCGGGCGAATACCTCATCGAGTTCATCTTCGCCGTATTTATCGGTGTACTCGTGCCGATTATCATCGTGACTGTGCCGAAATTCCGGAATATAAATTCCATTGCTTTCGCAGCAACTATTGCGGTGTTTGCCCTGTGGGTAAAACGTTACCTGATCATCATCCCTACCCTTGAATCGCCGCTGCTACCCATCCATGACCTTCGCCCCGAGTATGTTCACTATTCAGCCACCTGGGTTGAATGGGGTCTTACTTTTGCAGGCATCGCCATGTTCATACTGCTTTTCTATCTCTTTTCGAAGTTCGTCCCGATCATTCCTGTCGTCAGGACCGGTGAAGAGAAGGATTATTCACGCCTGAGAAAAGTTGTCTTTGAAAAGCAGATGAAAAAAGCTATCAAGGAAAATAAGAAAGGAGATACGATCACCACCGGGATTGTAATATTACTGATGCTTGTTGCCTCGTCAGGCGCTATGGCGCAGGATGATACCCAGGTGCAGACGGTGCTCAAACTCGAATATTTCCATGTCGACTCCCTGCAAAGCCTCACCGGTACCCTGCTTTCAAGGCAGGAAGGTCGGTATCAGCCCCTTGAAGGGATGGAGATTAATTTCAAATTGATGCAGGGTGGCACCGAAAAGTCAATAGGCTCCGCACTCACCAATGAAAAGGGAAAGGTAGCCATGGCCATCCCTGAAGAGGTGCTGGCAACCGGCGGGGACAAAGGACTCTATACATTTTCGGCTTCTTTCATGGGCAAGGACAAATACGGCAAGTCATCAGGCGCGACAACCATGAAACCCCTGAAGATGGAGATGTCTTTTTTCCAGAAAGAACAGGAAAAAATGGCAGATCTCAAAGCTTTTGAACAGGACAAGGACGGCAAATGGGTTCCGGTAGAAGGTCTCGAGGTGCAATTTTATGTTCCCCGAACATTCAGCCTGCTTAAGGTTGGAAAGGGAAAAATTAGCGGCGGCGCTGCCAGTCTTGAATTTCCAACACATATCCCGGGCAATGCACTTGGTTACCTCACCCTGATGGCCAAAGTGGAAGACAATGAAGTTTACGGAAACGTAGAGGTCAGCGGAACCATCAATTGGGGGAAACCCCTGCCTCCGGTGAAAGTCATCAAGCGCGGGCTGGGCGACACCGACGCTCCCTTATGGATGGTGTACACCCTCATCGTACTGCTTTCACTGGTTTGGTTCCACTACATGTACGTAATTTATACCGTATTCAGAATAAGACATTTAGGCAAACAATAATTATTAACCACAACTAAAAACAAGGAGGATCCATGAAATCATTACAAATCAGATTAACAGCAATCGCACTGGGACTGTTCCTGGTATTTTCATTCGCACACAACACGCAGGCACAGGTGGCCGGCTGGACAATCCCTGCAAAATTCAAAACCACCAAGAATCCTGTAGCATCCAACAAGGAAAGCGTTGCCGACGGCAAGGAGCTTTTTGCCAAACATTGCAAATCATGCCATGGCAGCGCCGGTTTGGGCGACGGGCCCAAGGCAGCAACACTGGATGTATCCTGCGGCGACTTTTCTTCAAAGAAATTCCAGGCAACCGCCGACGGAGAGATGTTCTTCCAGATGACGGAAGGGAAAGGCAAGATGCCGTCCTTTAAAAAGCTGATCCCCGAAGATAACAGCCGCTGGGCTATCGTAAATTACCTCAGGACGCTCGCAGCTAAATAAGCATACGCGATGTCAGGAGAAAACAACGAATATCCGGCCGGTCTGGGTGAATTGGTTGAAAAGATCAATTCGCTCGAACAACGACTTGGCAGGGTCGAAGAACAATTGAATGCTGCTGTCGTGAATCTGGCACCGGTCCGTCAGGACCGGTACCAGCCACAGCAGGCTGAGACTCCCGTTGATGAAGAACTTGTCATGGACAAGGGTTTGATTGAATCAAACATCTTCGAATACGGGCTGGCATGGTTTGGAAGCCTGGTCCTGTTGTTCGGGATCGCTTTCCTTTCAAACTTCGCCAGGAATTACCTCAACGGACCGCTGGCCAGCCTGGTTGGTTACGGGGCTGTTGCCGGAATATTCCTTCTTGCCTGGTATCTCCGCGATTCATTCTCGCATCTTTCGTTCATGCTGAACCTCAGCGCTCATCTGCTGGTGTATTACATCACCCTTCGTTTGTTTTTCTTTATTGATCACCCGGTAATTCCAGCCAAAGGAGTTGTTTTGTTCATGCTGCTGTCTCTGATTTGCGTGCAATTCTACCTTGCAATTCGTCAGCGGTCGGAATTGCTCGCCGTCATTGCCCTGCTTTTGTCGCTTGCCACGGCCCTGTTCGCAGATATTACCTTCGTAAGCCTGCCGGTTATCATCCTCACCTCCCTGTTTTCCCTGTTCCTGTTTTTCAGATTCGGGTGGTGGAAACTGATGCTCGTGTCACTCGTTTTTGCCTATATTTCACAAAGTATATGGCTGGTTAACAATCCGATTATAGGAAATCCCTTCGGGATTTTTACTACTCATCCATTCAACCTGTTATCCCTTTTTGCCATAGGAACGATCTATTCAGCCGTCCCCATGATCAGGCAGGAAGGCAAATTCCCCGACGGGATTTATCCTGCAACCATTATTATCAACGGCTTCATGTTTTCTGCCGTGCTTATGCTGGTGGTTGCATCATTTTATACCGGCACTTACCTGGTGATTTTTGCCGTTATCTTTGCAATGTGCCTGTTTTATTCAATATTCCTGAAATACCGGACCGGAAGAATATTCGATCCGGCCTTTTTTGCCATTTACAGTTTTATGGCCCTGAGCGTGACGGTGTATGGTTACTCTAAACTTCCTGATGCACTTTGGCTGCTTGCCCTGCAAAGCCTGCTGGTCGTTTCCTGGGCACTCTGGTTCCGTTCCAAGATCATCCTGGTAATGAATACCTTCCTTTTTACAGGGATCCTGGCTTTTTACATGGCTTACTATCCACCTGTCGACAAAGTGAACTTTGCCTTTGTCATCACCGCGTTTATCAGTGCGCGCATTATAAACTGGAAAAAGGAAAGGCTTACGCTGAAAACCGAAATGCTGAGAAACACCTACCTGATATTACTTTTCTTCACGATGTTGTATGCACTGTATCATGCAGTTTCCAGGCAATATGTCACCCTGTCGTGGACTGGAGCAGCCGTGTTTTATTTCATCATGAGCCTGATTCTTAAAAATATCAAATACCGTTGGATGGCTATTGCGACAGTGCTGTTCACAGGGTTTTACCTGTTCTTTGTCGATCTTTCACACCTTGAAACCGGCTACAGGGTGCTGGCGTTTCTTTTCCTGGCCCTGATATCCCTGGGAGCATCCCTCTATTTCACAAAAAAGGTGCGGAAAAAATTACATCCTGAGACCGAATGAATTACTATTCGTCAGGAGATCAATTACGATCTTATATCATGCCCGGTTTCGTGGTATTGTGAGACACAGACGCCACGGTTAGGCGGGCATTCAATTATTCGAAAATTTCAAACAAGGGAAAACATACGTATTGTTTATTTCTTCTTCTCATAAATAACGGTTTAATATGGCAAAGAAAAACAAAAAAGATTCAACGCGCAGGAACTTCCTGAAACAGGGTTTCACCATTGCAGCCGGATCACTGCTCGGTGGTGGGCTGATTGCAGCCTGCACCAAAGAACAGGGGCCGGTTGCAACCGGTGAGAAGGTAAAGGTGCTCACTGCCGACGGCAAGCTGATGGAAGTTGACCGCGGACACGCCATGTGCTGCAATGTCCCGTCTTCAGCCGATGTGCGGAAAGGGATTCCAGGCCGTCACTTCGTGATGGTTGTCGACCTCACCCGTTGCAGGAATGCCCGGGCGTGTGTGAAGGCCTGCAGCAAAATGCACTTCCTGGCTCCCGGGCAGGAGTGGATCAAGGTTTTCCTGATGCAGGATTCGGAAGATACCACGCCTTACTGGATGCCAAAACCGTGTTTTCATTGCGACACGCCGGCCTGCGTGAATGTATGCCCTGTTGGCGCCTCTTTTAAACGCGACGACGGGCTGGTACTGGTTGATAACGAACGCTGTATCGGCTGTAAATTCTGCATGGCGGCTTGTCCCTATTCATCACGCGTATTTAACTGGAAAGCGCCCGACAACCAGGTGGATGCAAAATATTCCCCCATGACCGGGGTTCCCCAAAAAGTCGGAACCGTCGGAAAATGTGATTTCTGCCCCGATTCATTTCTTACCGGTATCTTACCCGATTGCGTCACCGCCTGCCCCAATGGCGTATATTTTTTCGGTGATAAAAATGAAGATGTCGTCACCAACGGCGTTGAATCTTTCCGTTTCAGCGACCTTGTCAAGGATAAGGCTGCATACCGGTATATGGAAGAACTCGGCACCCAGCCGAATGTCTATTACCTGCCCCCGGTCGACCGGAGGTTCCCGGTCGAAGAGGGCTTCGAGAGTGTTCCCGACAGTTCAAAAGCGGCCTACCAGGTTAAAAGAGCTCATCTGAAAAAGTATAAAATTTAAATTCTCTGAATATGAATCAACCGGAACTTGCACAGAAAACACTTGTTGAGATTGTTTCCCGCTTTAAAAAACCTTCGGCATTAAGCAAAGGGTTATTCACATTTTTTGCACTTGTGATCCTTTGGGCAGCCTATGCATTCATTACGCAGCTGATGAAAGGCCAGATTGTCACCGGGATGCGGGATTATGTGGTATGGGGTATCTATGATGTGAATTTCATCTTTTTCATCGGGATCAGTTATGCAGGGGCCATGATCTCCGGGATCCTTCATTTACTCCACGCCGAATGGCGCAAACCCATTATCCGCATCGCCGAAATGATCACCGTGATCTCGGTCATTATCGGTCCCGTGTTCATTTTGGTTGAGATGGGAAGGCTTGACCGCATTTTCAATATTTTCATGCATGGGCGAATCCAGTCGCCCATTCTCTGGGATGTGGTGGCCATCACCACCTATCTTTCTTGCAGCATCCTCTTCCTTTATCTTGCGCTGATCAAGGATTACGCGCTGCTCCGCGACAATACCGAGTTGAAGATGCCAAAACTGCAACGCTATTTTTACCGTAAACTGGGTGCAACCTATGCAGGTTTGCCCGAACAAAAAAAACTGCTTGAAAGGGCGCTCACCATCATGTCGGCCATCATCATCCCGTTGGCAGTGCTTGTTCACTCCGTGCTGGCGTGGATTTTCGGCATGACCATCAGGCCGGGATGGCACAGCACCATTTTTGCACCGTACTTCGTGATCGCAGCCGTGTTTTCCGGTACTGCCGTGCTGATCATTGCCATGTGGGTCTTCAGGAAATTCTATAATCTTGAAGAATATATCACCGAAATGCATTTTAAATATATCGGAACAATCCTGCTGGTGCTCGCCGCCCTTTACGGATATTTCACCTTCAGTGAGTATCTCACCGTGTGGTACGGGTCGCAGAGCTGGGAACTGGAAGTCATCTACAAATTGTTCAATCTCAGTTACTATGGCGTGTGGTTTTATATTGCTGCCTTTGGCGGTGTGCTGATCCCCATGATCCTGGTTGGATTTCCTTTCCTGAGAAGCATCAATACCATCACCATCGGGTCGGTAATCGCGGTGGTATGCATGTGGATCAAACGTTACCTGATCATTATCCCAACCCTCGAAACACCGCTGCTGCCCCTGCAGGATGCACGCCCTGAGTACGCTCATTATTCGGCATCATGGGTTGAATGGTCGCTCACCGCGGGCGGGATGGCCACATTCTGCCTTTTCTTCATGATCTTCATGAAATTCATGCCGATCATCCCCGTTGCCGATATTTCAGAAGCGCCCGAACACAAAGATTTCATCTCCGAAAAACTGTAACATCATGAGAAGAACAAAAATATATCCCATAATCTTCCTTTTAGCCCTGATTTCCGGATTCGGATACAATGCCAAAGCCGATGAACTGGTCAGCCCGCAACTTGGTGCCGCTTATGTCAAACTGACCGACGGCACCAGGAATTTTTCGATTTCCCTTTCGGCCCGCATTGACGACAAACGCGTAAATATCACGGACGCACCGGTCATGGTATATGCTGCCGGCGAAACGGGAAAAAAACTGCTGGGCACCGTAAAAACAAGCAGTACAGGAAAAGCCGTTCTGAATGTCGGGCCCGATATTTCCCTGCCTGAAAACAAAGATGGGAATTATACCTTTGAGGTTCAGTATGGGGGGAATACAAAGGTAACAAGCGCTACCAAAACGATCCAGGTCCAGGATGTATCGCTGACAATGACCTTTGGTGAAAAGGATTCCGTGAAAACCGTATCGGTCAAAGTCGTTACGTTGAAAGGAAAAGGTGCGAACACCGCCATCAAGGCTGTCCCTGTTGAATTTTATATCAAACGCCTTTTTTGTCTGTATCGGTTCGGAGGGGAGAAAACAGATTCGGCCGGCATAAGCACGGCCGCCCTGCCGAAGAAGATGCCGGGAGATACCACGGGGAACCTTGTAGTTATAGCCAGGATTGTCGAAAATGACGATTACGGCACCGTTGAAACGATCCAAAACTTCAAAGGGGACAACCCGCTCATCATTGAACCCAAAGCGAAGAGGGGCCTGGGAGATACCGACGCACCACTCTGGATGGTATACACCCTGCTTGTGTTGCTTTCGGGCGTGTGGTGCCACGTCATTTATGTGATCTCGCTGGTGGTCAGAATTAACATGATTGGGAAAAGGGCACGGCGGAAACTCCAGTCATGATCTGAATAATCTTAGTATTCAATCTCTCTTTCCGTTTCACCACTGATGCGAACCTTCACCGCGTCATCCGGCAGCAGCGATTCGATCAGTTCAGGCCATTCCATAAAGCAATAGCTGCCTGAATAGAGATAGTCTTCGTAACCGATATCAAAAACCTCCCCGGTCTTTTTGATCCGGTAGAAATCAAAGTGGTAAATCGAATCACCCGCGGTGGTTTTATATTCATTGACAATCGAGAAGGTCGGACTCTGAACAATGTCGGCGACACCAAGCACGGCACAGAGCGCCTTGATAAATGTGGTTTTACCCGCACCCATCCCTCCGTAAAAGGCAAACACCCTCGCCCCGGGAAACTCCTTAAGCAACGCCCCCGCCGCAGGCACCAGGTCTGATTCGGATTTACATGTGAAAATCAATTCCTGTATATTAAAAAATTAATATTGTAACAAAGCACCCCGACCCATTTGGTACACTTCGGCAGGCTCAGCGTACCTCCATTACCTGCATTGTTTGCATTGCCTGCATTGTTTGCATTGTTTGCATTGTTTGCATTGTCTGCATTGTTTGCATTGTCTGCATTGTTTGCATTGTTTGCATTATTTCGGCTTAAGTACCACAAACGGTATCATCACCACTTCCATCGAAATTCCCCCGTGCTGGAAAGTATTTTTGTAATAGTTCACA
>CAIWMX010000133.1 GCA_903913885.1 uncultured Bacteroidales bacterium
CGGTTTAGAAAACAACGACCTTAAACTCATCATTTTCGGGGGGAAAGGTGGTGTTGGAAAAACCAGTTGTGCCATTGCCACAGCCCTGGCATTAGCTGAAAAATTCAAAACACTTCTCATATCTACAGATCCGGCCCACTCCGTGTCGGATTGCCTCGAACAACAAATTGGTTTTAAAGTTACTAAGGTTGCCGGTACTGCCAACCTGTCGGCCATAGAAGTGGTTGCCGACGAGGCTCTTGCAGTGTTTATAAACGAACATGAGGCAGAACTGAAAAAGTTGCTCGATACCTCAACCAATCTTGACAATCAGGACATTGAAGAGATGCTTTCCCTGTCTATTCCCGGTATTGATGAGGTGATGAGTTTTAAAACCATCATTGATTTTATCGAAGAAGGCCAATTCGATAAATATGTAGTTGATACTGCGCCAACCGGTCACGCATTGCGGCTTATTTCTTCTCCCAAATTGCTGGATGAATGGATTAAGGTTGCTGCCCGAATGAGATGGAAATACCGTTACATGATCACCAGCTTTTCGGGGTCCTATCAGCCGGATACCGTGGATACATTTTTACTCGGACTAAAAAAAACGGTTAAAAGGATCGAAAGCATTTTACGCGATCAAACCCGGAGCGAATTTATTCCGGTATGCATCCCTGAAGCAATGGCGATCATGGAAACGGGCAGATTGCTTTCCGACCTTGGCAAATCTGAAATAATTCCCCGGCAAATCATTGTGAACAATGTGATGGCATCGGATGGATGCGATTTTTGTAAAAGAAGGACTGCTGGCCAATTGCCCTACCTTAAAGAGATCAGCGAGAGTTTCAGTAATTTAAATAAGGTTGAACTACCCATGTTTTCTGAAGAAATCAAGGGACTGGATGCATTGGACAAATTAAAGGCGTTTTTATTTAGTGAATAAGTAAATTAGCACATCAACCCATGACAAAAATCAAAGACGAAATAACCCTGCGTATAAAGGAAGCCCTGGTAAAAGACGTAGGTAGATCTCTTGCCAGGATCGACCCAAAAGATATGAAGTTGCTCGGACTCGAAAGTGGCGATGTGATCGTGATCGAGGGCAAACGTGCTACACCTGTTAAAATCATGCCATGCTATCCCGAGGACAGGGATAAAAGTATTATCCAGATTGACGGGATCACAAGGGAAAATGCCCAGGCAGGGATTGACGAAAAAGTTAAGGTCATAAAAACCACCTGCCGTCAGGCTGCAAAAATAAAACTCAAACCCGAAACTAAATCCGGTTCACTGAAGGCTGACGATGCCAAATACATTGGTTCGCTCATCAATGGCCTGCCGGTAACAAAAGGCGATAAGGTGAGAGCCAACCTGTTCGGATCGCGTTCGGTTGAATATACTGTAACCGGCACCAGTCCGGAAGGGGTAGTGCTGATACACCCCAACACTACGTTCCAACTTGAACTGGTGAAGCAGGACGGGGAGCGCAAAAGCAAGGTCTCTTACGAAGACATTGGTGGCCTCGGTAACCAGGTTCAACGTATCCGTGAGATGATTGAACTACCGCTGAAATATCCGGAGATTTTCGAACGTCTCGGGGTTCAACCACCCAAGGGAGTTTTTCTTTATGGGCCCCCGGGAACCGGTAAAACGCTCATCGTCAGGGCTGTAGCTCATGAAACTTCTGCCTATTTCATCAGCATCTCCGGACCCGAGATCATGGGAAAGTTTTACGGAGAGAGCGAAGGGCGGATAAGGAAAATATTTGAAGAGGCCCAGCAACATGCACCCGCTATCATTTTTATCGATGAAATTGATGCCATTGCTCCCAAGCGGGAAGACATGGGGGGAGAAAAGCAAGTTGAAAAGCGTGTTGTCGCACAGTTACTATCGCTGATGGACGGACTGGAATCGAGGGGAAAGGTCATTGTAATCGGAGCCACGAATATTCCCAATTCCATTGATCCGGCGCTGAGAAGACCGGGGCGGTTCGACCGTGAAATCTCCATCTCTATTCCCGACAAAAAGGGACGGCTCGAAATTCTGCATATCCATACCAGGGGAATTCCCTTGTCGCTCGGTGTGGATATGGAAAAACTGGCCGAAATCACCCACGGGTTTGTGGGCGCCGATCTCGAAGCACTGGCACGTGAAGCCGCCATGACGGCGCTACGAAAAATACTCCCGCAAATCGATTTCGAGATGGCGGAGATCCCATATGA
>CAIWMX010000134.1 GCA_903913885.1 uncultured Bacteroidales bacterium
CATTGCTTGCATTGCTTGCATTGCCTGCATTGCCTGCATTGTTTGCATTGCCTGCATTGTTTGCATTATCACATCTTGATTTCGTCCCCATTCTTATTAAAGAAGTGGTATTCAAGGAAGTGCGAGGAATTTTGGGTTTTGATGTTGACGACTTGTCCGAATTTACGCCACCATTTCCATTTGAAATTGAATATTCCGTGGGTGAGGAAGGCATAAACATAAGGATGGACCTGCAGGGTCAGATTTTTTTCATTCTGTTCCCTGATCAGGTATCCGAGGTTGTTCTCGATATCGTCGGTAAGCAGGATGGTTGGCCTGATCTGGCCGGTGCCGTCGCAGGCAGGACATTTCTCCAGAATCTGTACATTCATCTCGGGGCGCACGCGCTGCCGGGTGATCTGTACCAGTCCGAATTTGCTGGGCGGGAGGATGGAGTGCTTGGCGCGGTCGCGTTTCATTTCGTCGCGCAGCTTTTCAAAGAGTTTCCGCCTGTTCAGTCCCTGGGTCATGTCGATAAAATCGATCACGATGATGCCGCCCATATCGCGCAGACGCAACTGACGCGCCACTTCGGTGGCAGCTTCCAGGTTGACTTCCATGGCGTTGGTTTCCTGGTTCTGATCCTGGTTCACACGATGGCCGCTGTTGATGTCGATCACGTGCATGGCCTCGGTGTGTTCAATAACCAGGTAAGTGCCGCTTCTGATAGTGACAATCTTGCCGAACGAATTCTTGATCTGCTTGTCGATCCCGTACTGGTCAAAAATGGGTACTTTCCCGGTATGCAGCTTTACAATACTGACTTTATCGGGTACGATCCGCTGGATGTACGTCCTGATATCATCGTACAGCACCTGGTCATTTACCACGATGTTGTTGAACGACTCATTCAGCGCATCGCGCAGGATGGTAGAGGTACGGTCGATCTCGCCGATGATCTTCTGCGGGGGTTTCGCGGTAGCCAGCTTCTGGGTGATGGTTTCCCAGCGTTTGTACAAGCTGCGGAGATCTGAATCGAGGTCGGCAACCAGTTTGTTTTCGGCTACCGTCCTGATGATGATCCCGCAATTCCTGGGCTTGATGCTGGTAATGAGCCGTTTCAGCCGGTTGCGTTCTTCGCTGCTTTTGATCTTCTGCGAAACAGAGATCTTGTCGGAGAAGGGGATCAGCACGAGGTACCTGCCTGCAAAGGCGATTTCCGAAGTGACACGCGGTCCCTTCGTGGAAATCGGTTCTTTGGCGATCTGCACCACGATGTTGCTGTTGGGCTTGAGCACCTGGGCGATCTTGCCTGTCTTCTGGATATCAGGTTCCAGCGGGAAATCGGCGATCGTCAGCGACGTACCATTTCCGGCCTGACCTGCCTTGATATAATTCAGCAGTGTCTGGACCTGAGGCCCAAGATCAAGGTAGTGTAAAAAGGCATCCTTTTCGTAACCAACATCCACGAAGGCAGCATTCAATCCCGGCATGATCTTTTTGATTTTGCCAAAATAAATATCGCCAACAGAATATTCGTTGTTGGATTTTTCCTTGTTCAGTTCTACGAGAAGCTTGTCTTCAAGTAAGGCGATTTCAACCTCCGAGGAGGTCGAATTGATGATTAATTCCTTATTCACAGTTTTCCATGTATTATGATGAATGGTACCGGCAATATGCCGGTAAACGTGGATGACTTAAGGAATTGCAGCAGCAGGTAGGCTATTTCTTCTTATGTCGGTTCTTGCGCAAACGTTTTTTCCGTTTGTGCGTCGCCATCTTATGTCTCTTTCTTTTCTTACCACTTGGCATAATAAATCAGCTTAGAAGTTATTACTTCACTTTTACGTGTGATTTCACTTTATTTACAAAGGTCTTGGCCGGCTTGAACGAAGGGATGTTGTGGGCGGGAATGATAAGCGTTGTGTTTCTTGAAATGTTCCTTCCTGTCTTTTCAGCTCTTTTCTTGATAATAAAACTACCAAAACCTCTAAGGTAAACGTTTTGACCTGTGGTCATGGAATTCTTGATGGAATCCATGAAAGCTTCAACGGTGGCCTGAACGGCAACTTTTTCAATGCCAGTCTTATTAGCAATTTCTGCTACAATTTCTGCTTTTGTCATGTTTGATTGATATTAAAGTGTTATATATTGTTGTTACTGAATACCTTTTATAGCTGGAAAACGGGATGCAAATATAGGACTTTTTTGACACACAATAAAATAATGCCAAATAAATTGGAAAAAGAATCTTTGGCAATTCCTTGTTTCCAGCCTGTTCGCTTGCCGATGCCTGCGGGATCGCCATTAATTTTACCTTTGTCCTCTTAAAAATCCAGATGAATTTTTCCCGGCAGCTTCTTTCCTGGTATAACGCGAACAAGCGCAGTCTCCCATGGCGCACGACCAGGGATCCCTACCGTGTGTGGCTGTCGGAGATCATCATGCAGCAAACGCGGATTGAGCAGGGGCTGCCTTACTACGAAAAATTCGTACAAGCCTGGCCCTGTGTAGAGGACCTTGCGGCCGCCGACGAACAGGAAGTGCTGAAATGCTGGCAGGGACTGGGCTATTATTCACGCGCCCGGAACCTCCATGAAACAGCCGGACAGATCGTAAAGCTTTACGATGGCAGGTTTCCCGGCACCTACGAATCGCTGAAGAGCCTGAAAGGGGTAGGCGACTACACGGCGGCAGCCATTGCTTCGATCGTGTTTGACCTGCCAACACCGGTTGTTGACGGCAACGTGATCCGTTTTCTGACACGGGTTTATGGTATTACCGCACCGGTTGACATCCAGGCGACAAAAAACCAGATCCTGGGTATAGCACTTCAAAACATCGATCACCGCCATCCCGGCGATTTCAACCAGGCCATGATGGAATTCGGCGCCCTGGTGTGTACCCCGGCAAACCCCGGTTGCCGTGATTGCATCTTCAGCAGCGACTGCCAGGCACTGGCCCGCGGATTGGTGGGTTCAATCCCTGCCAGGTCGCCAAAACTCCCGGTGCGGCAGCGGTTCATGCATTATCTCGTGCTCACCTTCACCAAGGGGAATAAGCTTTATATCTATTTGAACAAACGTACGGGAAACGATATCTGGAAGAACCTGTACGACTTTCCGCAAATGGAAGCTCCGGCCGGGACCGCAGCTGGCACGCCGCTTAACGAGGCTGTCCTCCGGAGGTCGTTTATCCTGGACCATGCTGAATTTGAAGGTTCTTCCTCCCCATACACCCACATCCTTACCCACCAGAAAATCCAGGCGAGGTTTTACCGGTTTCATTCTGGAAACAAAATCGAGCTGCCATACCTTGCTGTGCCTTTGAACGAACTGACCAGTTATCCCATTCCCAGGCTTATTGAGCGTTACCTCATCGAAAGTGCAATATTGTCCACCCCCCGGCACCCCCCATCCTGATTTCCTCAACCCTCCTTCCGTTTACTGTTTTACCATTTTACCATTTTACCATTTTGCCATCTAGTCTCATACCTCATCCCCCTGACCCCTTCTCCTCCAGGA
>CAIWMX010000135.1 GCA_903913885.1 uncultured Bacteroidales bacterium
GCAATGCAACATAAGTGTTGGCCAAGAGGAACAAGATTGCCCCTAAAATAAGAAAGCCTTTATTTTTGCTCTTTTCAATAAAAAAAAGAATGGCAAGTAATGCGTATATTGAAAGCATAACAGTAAATATCTTTGGCCCTATATTTCTCATGACTAAATCCACCGGGCGATGCATTTCAATAAAAGTTGTTCCTGAAATTTGATACAAAGTAGGAAAAAAAATAAAATCGTAAAAGCCAGCTGCACCCGTTAACAAAATAAAGGTCAGAATAAAAACAAGAGTATTTTTTATCACATTCAAAAAAGGGTGTAGCGGTTTAATTCCCGTATTCCTTTTTGCAGGTACAAAGTAGGTTATCAGAAAAAAAAGCAATCCTATCATACCCGATAAACTATAATAGCCGATATATTTAATCCAATCATCCTTTAAACTGATCCAATTGGAAGGTATATTATCCGGAGTCCAATCTGCCATTTTGGAAGCAATGGGATAAGCATATTGCAGTATAATGAATACACCAATACAATTTGCCAACAATGAAAGAATGGCAAATAATCCTTTTATTTTCTCTCTGTCTTTAAAAAACAAAATCGTCTGAACGATGAGAAATACCGCCGGAATCAGGTCCAAAATAATAAGCCCTTTTATGTGTATATAATGTTCTGCGTATTTGAACCAATCTAAAAATCTTGTAATTGGGACGGCGCCCTTAAATAAATCTTGGGCAATATATCCATTGGATGCTGATGTCGCTACCAGGATAGTTGTGATGAAAAGGAAAGTTTTTTTTAACATAATATTAATTTCTAAAATTGGAACCTGCTTGAATTCTTGTTACTATCGGTTGACGCTTTGACAAATGCGGGAATAAATTGTTGTTCAACTGTCAGCCAGTACAAATGAATGTAAAGATTGCTAAGGTTTCAACGAACACGCAAACCCGCATTTGCTATTGCGTTTGTTGCTGCTGTACTTATTTCTAGAGTGCATAGGTTGTAACTATTTGAAAAATGTATCTGCAAACCACTTGGCAAAGGTTTGCCACCAAGCGGAATGTCCACAGCTGTCCATATAAATAGCAGATATAGTAATAGCTACAAAAACAAGTAGTGGAACAGGGGATTTTTTCTTAATAATGTCCACGATTAGCCAAATTATTGGCACTAATAACATAAATATACCCATTGTAGCGCCAGCAACTTCTGGACTAAAATTAGTGAAAGCAAATCTGCCAAGCCCAGGTCCTAAAACAGTCAAACCGGTGCAGGTAAAAAATCGTAAATGCCATGGACTTCTTTTTTTATACAAAATAGCCAAGCTATACAAAATAGCCATATATAAAATGTCACGAAGCCCACTTCTACTCAGATACGCCAAAGCATCTGTTTCGCTAAGGTGCTTTATGTTGATATTCTTAAAGTACGTGGCCTTTGCTATTAAAAAAAAAGAAAGTAGGAGAAAGGGAATTACAAAATAGGATGCTTTACCAATTTTTCGGTGGAGATTATATTTTTTTCTTCTAATAAGGAAAGCTTGACTGATGAGCATAACTATCCAAAGTGTAGCAAGAAAGGCATGAAAATGATAAACCCATGAGAAGCCTTCAAACTTTGGAAAATGAGTAATGTATGTTGGATAAAAACCTAATAACGTCATGATAAGCACTCCAATAAAGAAGAAGCCTATGTTATTTTGTAACCATTTTTCCTTTTTGTCAGTTGCTGTTCGTTCCATTTACTCTTGCTTAATAAGTTTTTTCCTTATAATTGTTATTTGTACGTTAATCACACTATGTCAAAGTATAGCTACACATATTTACGGAGTGGATGCGGATAATTCGGATCAGGAGGATGACCTGGTCACTTTAATCCATACTTATTCACAATCGCCTCACGTTCTGCCATACATGCCGGCGAAAAAACAAGCCCGAATTTGTCGTTCAGCATCCCCATCTCTTTATTCCTGGCATCAGAGCCATCCGGAAAACCATTCTGCGGCGTGAGTTCAAAGAAAAGCCGTTCCAGGTATTCCTCAAAAGGCTGATTGAAATACATATCTATAAAACGCAATGGTTTGTCCGAAGCATTCCAGAAAGTATGTTTGATTAACGGGGGACGCAGATGCCATCCCCCTGCCTCAACTTCCACAATATCCTCACCGATGAGAATAGTTGCTGTTCCGTCGAGAACCAACATGAGTTCATCCAACTCCTTGTGATAATGAGGAGGAGGCCCCATCATTTTTGGCGCAACGGCACATTCAACACTTGAAAACAAGCCGTTTGTCATTTTTGACCGCATCCAAACCCGGATATCCATACCACCTTTGCTTTCCAACGGCGGTAAGGAAGGCAGGAGAATTGGTTTCAACGGGTCAGCCAACGATGCATTCTGAGTTGCAGCAAAAGGATTTTGTGAAACCGCTAAAAATGCAGTTAACATGCTGGATTTTAATAAAAAATCTCGTCTTTCCATTGGAATATTTTATTTGGAATTGCTATTTCGTTCTGATGGTTTTAAATGGTTCTGCGCAGTATATTACCAGAAAATGACTGTAGATGACCATCATAAAAAATCTGATTATTCTTATTTAGACTATGTAAATACAAAAATATACTATAATTGTTGACATAGTAGTCATTTAACTTTTATTAACATCTGACTTAGAATTAAGCGTTCGAAATTAAGTTTTCCTGAAGATCGGTCTTGTTAATACAAAGTCGAGGTATTATGTGGTTCCTCCCCTTTGCTAATAAAATCAACTATTATCACGATCTCGATGGCTAATACCAGGTAAGGTATTTGGGAAGACTTTGCTACCAATTCAAGTGCAAAGTGCAAGGCGTCAGATCCAATTTACATTTTCCACTTTTTTTTGACTGTAAACCTATCGGGGATCAGGAACAATGTAAGCTCCCCATAGTTTCACCACCAATCCGGCCTCGTTCCCCACTTCCTTGTCGTTCTGCAACGCTTTGGCTTTGGCGATGAGGGCTGTGTCGATGTAGCCGGGCCGATCGGAGTTAAGCAGGATAAGGCAGGCCAGGGAAGCCAGGAAATCCTTTTTGTCGGATTCTGATTGGGTCCTTGTGGCGAGGTACTCGCTGAGTTCCTTGTTGGTTTGCGTTACGGACCTGGTGCCGGGCGCAGCGGTCTGGAGGATATCGACGTAGTCGGGTTTCTTCACGGGAAGCATCCCCGGATCAGAGCGGGGGATGAAGCAGAGGATTTTGCCGTCTTTGAAGGTGACGTATGGGGCTTGCTTCGGCTGGGTGTGGGCCAGGAGGGGGAGCAGCGATAAAAAGACCAGAAATCTTATCATGTGATTATATTTCAAACGCCGGCATCCGGCATCATTTTACAACCACCAGTTTCCCCCTCGCCACAGGCACTGCCCCTCTCTCCGCTGCAACAAAATATACCCCTGCCGCTAGGCGCGAAACATCCATACATACCTCCTTGCGGAACGACATGGTCATCACCTTCTTCCCAAAGAGATCGTACACCGACAACTCTGTCAATTTATCATTCTCTGCATCCCCCGAAACAACGATTCTCACCGCGTCCCGGGCCGGGTTGGGAGAGATCTTCAGCTCCGCGGCCCTGTTCTTACCCTTTGCCTGCCCGAAGCCAGTGATCACGTCACAGTTGCAGGCGATCGTGTCGGTCGGGATGGGAACGGGGCATAGGCTGTCGTAAATGAACGGGTAAGTATTAATTGAATCGTAGTCGAGGTCCTGGTTGACTTTGATCAGGTAGCCGTCGGTTTGCGAAATGGAATCATAGTTGTAGGGGGCGTACCCGCTGATCAGGTACTTATTATCAAACGCCGTAGCAATACATTTGGGATACGGAGCACCATGGTCATTCCGGATGAATTTCAGAATGATACCAGCAGTATCAGTCTTGAAGATCCCGACCTTTGGGAGAACATTATAATTGGGAGCGACACGGCCAACAATGATAAGGTTATCCGGCCCGCATTTTTTAATTCCGCTGAGCCAATCCACCAATGTGTCAGGGTGCAGTGTTTCTTCGAGCGTTAATTGTCCTGTTTGCGAGCTTTTGCAGAAATAGGGAACATATTCCGGATATGGAGAATAGTTATAACCGACAGAGTAAAACGAACCCGCCTGTTCCGCATTTGATATGATTGACCCCACATGGTTACCAGCGATAGCTGAAGGCCGATGCCACTGCTCATTTCCAAGACTGTCGGTTTTGACGAATAAATGCTGAAGCAGTGTGATGTTTTGATCGGGAGGCGGCATTCTGTAATAGCAAAACCCTGTAAAAAACATCCCATTGTCGCTTGTTAAAATGAAATCGCCAAGACCGGCATTGGTGAGGTCTGAATTGCCATAACCAGGCACCAGCTGTACAACGGACAATTCATTTCCCGCTGTATCTAATTTCCGGATCTGGTTGCCTTCATGATAATCGTTGGATGCATAATTTGTAAGCACCAGGTAGTGGTCATTTTTAACGATGACCATCCTGCTGTAATTCATCCCTGGATAATTAAGCACCTTACACCAAAGTTTTTGCCCGCAGGCATTCAACTTCATGATGAATGGGTCTCCCTCTGTATCAAACTGTTTTGTCTCACCAACAATGATAATATTTCCATCATGATCTTCATCAATTGAGTACGGAAAGAATTTATAAGATGAATCAAAGAAGGTTTTGGACCAAATAACATTTCCATTGATATCACATTTAATCAGTACACTATACTCAAACTCCTGTAAATTCCAGATACATAAATTTATAAGGATGCCGTTGTCATATGAGGTTTTAACGAATTCAATCGTTTCCCCTCTGTTTTGAAGGCCATAATATCTTTCCCAGCCAATGCCCTGGGGCATCCCTGAAGTGAAGATCAGGAATGAGAAAATAAGTAATACCGGAATCCGCCTGATCATTTCTGAGGAAGATGAGGATGCAAGGACAAATATAAGGTAATTTCACCAATATTGATTCTCAACATATGTTTCGTATATTTGAATCACATTCCGTATGTTGACTAAATTCCATCCCCATGAAAAAGATATCCTTTTTCATCATTGCACTTTTCCTCGCAACCACCACAACGGCTCAATGGTTCTTACAGAACCCTTTACCACAGACTCAAACTTTACAATCAGTTATGTTTCCCAGTCACAGCGTTGGATATGCTGTTGGTCATTGGGGAACCATTATAAAAACAACAAATGGAGGTACAAATTGGACAGTTTTGTCAAGTGGTACAGGAATGGGTTTTCTTTCAGTTTACTTTCCCGATCCCGATACTGGATATGTAGTGGGTATTAGCGGAACCATCTTAAAAACGATGAATGGGGGCACAAGCTGGACTATTTTATCAAGCGGAACAACGAATATATTATACTCAGTTTACTTTACAAATGCAAATACTGGATATTTGTCGGGTGCATTAGGAACCATCTTAAAAACAACCGATGGGGGTGTAAACTGGACAACTCTGTCAACTGGAACAACAAAATATTTATACTCAGTTCATTTTACGGATGCCAATACAGGATATGTGGCTGGTGAAGGGGGTACAATATTAAAAACGACCAATGGGGGCGCAAACTGGACTACTTTGTCAAGCGGAACAACAACTCATTTACGATCAGTTGCCTTTACTGATGCCAATACGGGATATGTGGCGGGTGATTATGGAATCATCATAAAAACAACGAATGGCGGCACAAACTGGTCTACTTTATCAACCGGAACAACAAATGATTTTTGCTCAATTGCCTTTCCTAATGCCAATACCGGATATGCGTTGGGTTCCGATAATTATACTGGTTATGGAAGTATCACAAAAACTACCAATGGGGGCACAAACTGGGTTACTTTGCCAATTGGGACAGCAATTCCTATATTAGCAATCTGCTTTACCGATACGAATACAGGGTTTGGCGTGGGTTGGAGTGGAATCATCCTACAAACAACGAATGGAGGATCAAACTGGACTTCATTATCAAACGGAATAACAAAATGGCAACGATCAGTTTACTTTACCGATGCCGATACGGGATATTCGGTTGGTGACTGGGGCACCATCTTAAAAACTACCAATGGTGGCACAAACTGGAATGATGTTTTGTCAAGCTATACAATAACTTATTGGAGCTCTGTCTTCTTTACCGATGCAAATACGGGATATATGGCTGGACTGGGACTCATAATAAGAACAACGAATGGTGGTACAAGCTGGGATACTGTGTTTAGTGGAATACCAAATTGGTTAGGATCGGTTTACTTTACAGATGTAAATACGGGATACGTGGTTGGTGATGGTGGAATCATCTTAAAAACTACCAATGGCGGTACAAACTGGACTGTCCTGTCAAATGGAACAACAAATTTGTGGAGCTCAGTCTTCTTTACCGATGCCAACACGGGATATGTGGTAGGTTACAATACTATTAACAGTCACGAAATGATCATAAAAACAACGAATGGGGGCACAAATTGGGATACGTTATCAAGTGGAACAAAAGGTAGTTTGTTTTCGGTTTACTTTACCGATGCCAATACTGGATATGTGGCGGGTGATTCTGGAACTATATTAAAAACAACGAATGGTGGCACAAACTGGACTGCATTGTCAAGTGGAACAACAAAAGATTTATACTCAGTCTTTTTTCCCGATGCAAATACGGGATATGCGGTTGGTAGTGCGGGAACAATCATAAAAACAACGAATGGAGGAACAAATTGGGCTGTTTTATCCAGTGGAACACAGAAAGATTTGTCATCAGTTTACTTTACCGATGCCCTTACAGGATATACGGTTGGTTCTGGTGGAACCATCTTAGCAACCACTGATGGCGGGGGTTTGGTCGGGGTCAATGAAAATAAACCTGTGTCAAACAGGCTAAAACTTTATCCGAATCCAACATTCGGGAAACTTACGATTGAAGCTCCCGAAAAAGGCACCCTCTCTGTATTGAATCTCAATGGAGTACTTCTTCAGCAACGGGAAATTACAGACCCGACCACAACAATTGATATCAACACCCTTCCATGCGGAATCTATTTGGTGAAGCTGGTCAGCGTGAAGAATGTACAGGTTGGAAAATTCATCAAACAATAGAAGACTCAACAAAAGCAACTATCTCAGCGATATCTCTGATCAGTGCGAAGTTAGATAATTGAATACTCCCCGCTACTCAGAAAGTCAGCATTTTACGCTGACTTTTTTCATTTATAGCGGTCACGGAGTAAGGAAACGGGGATCAGGCACATGAGATAATTAAATCCATCAACCACAAATTACGGCTTGGGTTCAACCCTTTTGCCCACATGGAGAAGAAATACACTTCTCTTTCCGTATCCATCAAATATGTGCTGACCCTTAAAGAAAATTCATGCCGCCAGAGAACCCATCATACTTACAGCAGCATGGTGCACACGTTCACAGAATGGCTTCAGACAAAAAATCTTTTAAATATGCCTGTTGATGATTTCAGTTATCATCATGCCCAGGAATTTATGGATTTCACGCAAACCAAACTAAAAAACAGCAACCGGACCTATAATAACCGTGTGACTGCCATGAAAACATTGTTTAAGGTTCTGGTCAAACGTGAATGGATTTTATCAAACCCTTTCGACAAAATTGACCATCAGCCGGAAGAATATCCCGCTATTGTTGCCTTTACCATTGATGACCTTATGAACATGCAGAAAAATCTTCCTTCCTGGAATTACGACCTTTATGTTTGTGCCTGCCTGATTTTCTATTGTTTTATCCAGCCACAGGAAATGGTGCGCCTTACTGTGTCGAATTTTAACCTTAAAAGCCGGATGATCGTTATCCCCGGGAAGGCCTCGAAAAATAAAAAACAAGAAGTTGTCCAGATTCCCAATGCCCTGGTGCCGGTGTTGATGAAACTGGATTTGAATTACCCCGGCGATTATTTTGTTTTTAGTAAAAATCAGCAGCGGGGAAAGGTGGAATATGCACCAACCCGCATGGCTGAAGCCTGGCGCGTGTTTGCAAAACAATACGGGATTGACAAAAATCTTTATTCCCTCAAACACACCGGCGTTGGTATGGCAATCGAAAGCGGCATCAATATCAGGGATCTGCAACTACAACTTCGGCATTCAAGTCTGGAAATGACCCAGATATACCTGGACAAGTTCAATCGCCGGCCATCAGAAAAACTGGCCAATAATTTCCCTGATCTTGGACAACGGGCAGCAAAAAAAGAACCTGAAATAAAACCATTGCCACCTCAGGTTTACACTCACAGTCTTTCCTGATGGGGATGATCAATTTACACGACATCCCGGTGACAAATAATAAATAAACAAAATGTTTCCCAATAAGGAAATATTGTAGTAACTTTGCAATAACAAAAAATCATGGAACCACGCTTTGATATCGAATTACTTGACCAGGTTGACACGTTTTTAATGTCGCTGGAATCAAAGACAAGGGAAAAAGTGCTTTTTAATCTATGGAAGGCACGGATGGTTAATGATTCTGAGCTGTTTAAAAAGGTCACCGAAGAAATTTGGGAGTTCAGGACCTTGTTCCAGGGAAACCAGATCAGGTTACTGGCCTTTTGGGAAAAAACATCAAAGAAACCCAGGATCGTCGTCTGCACACATGGATTCATAAAAAAGCAATCGAAAGTCCCAAGGCAGGAGATTGAAAAAGCTGTTGGCATCATGAATGAATATTATAATTCCTAATCAAACCAGGCTATGACCAAGATGAAGAAACATACATTAGAAGAACTTACCGATAAATATATTGGCAAGGCAGGTACCCCCGCCAGAGAGCGTTTTGATTTCGAATTGAAAACCGATGTAATCGGAGAAATTATCAAACAGGCAAGAATTGAACAAAACATGACCCAGGAGCAATTGGGTCAGTTGATCGGCGTTCAGAAATCACAAATTTCAAAGATTGAAAATAACACCAAAGATGTCCGTTTTTCTACAATCTTACGCGTATTTGATGCATTGAAAGCCAAGGTAAATTTGTCTGTTGAGTTGGATTCGCATCAAAGCCTCAAGATAGCCTGATCAATTTACCGTTATTGACAAAGGTAACACTCCAGCAGGGCCGGCATGATCCGGTCCTTTTTTATGGTCACCTGGATACTTTTGACCAGGTACTTTATCCCGAATACCATAATTTTCTTCTCAAAGCTGAACTCCTTTAACTCCTGGAAGGTGATCTGGCGGGGGATCTTCACCAGTTTGGTGGACATGCGAAAATCGAAAAAAGACTTGAAGTGCTTATAAAACAGGCCATTTTCGCTGCCGTAAAACAAACTCTTTGAATCCGTGTCATTGCGGCCAACCTCCCTGAGATTCCCATATCCCCCATTCTGAAACAGGACAAAAAAAAGTTTGGGACTTACCTGTTCCCAGTTTTCCCTGGTATTGCCGATGATACAATTTTTCAGACTGTCCTGGTCATTCATCAGGGTTGAAAACTTGGTCTCGATGGATTGATCGTCGTTTTTATAGATGGACTCCGATTTGATATAGGCTTCAAACAAGGTCGGGGTAACAGGCATCCAGTACCCGTTATACCCGTTGATCACATAATATTGGTTTTCATTGATCACAAACCGGATATCCTGCGGGTCGGAAGCCGGCCAGGGTTTCAGGTCAGCGACCGTTTGAACCGGACTTTTAATCCGTTTGAGGAAATTATCCTGCCGGTGATAGCGGAACCATCATTAAAACAACCAACGGAGGTGCAAGCTGGACTGCATTGCCGACAGGAAATACGAACTACCTGGCTTCAATCTCTTTTCCCGATGCCAGTACAGGATATGTGGCAGGCGAAGGCGGTACCATCTTGAAAACCGACAATGGCGGTGGACCAGTTGGGATCAGTGAAACAAAAAATGCAACAAATTCTCTGAAACTTTATCCCAATCCAACCTCCGGTAATCTAACCGTTGAAACGCCCGAAAAAGGCACCCTCTCTGTATATGATCTCAACGGCGTGCTTCTCCTGCAACGGGAACTAACGGAACCCACGACTTTAATTGATGTCCACAACCTTTCGGCCGGGGTCTACCTGGTGAAGATGGTCGGCGTGAAGGGCGTGCAGGTGGTGAAATTCTTCAAACAATAGCAGACGCAATAAAATCAACTTCTTTATAGACATCCCAGGTTTGTTCGAAGTTAGATGATTGAATGTTCCCCGTCACTCTGAAAATCTGACACTTGTCGGGCTTTTTATTGCCTTTCGAATTGATAAGTATTTAGGCGGGAATGGAGAGGTTGTACCGATGACAAAATAAAGGAAGGCCATTTAAAAACCAGACTATGGTGGCTGGGCCAACCCAGACATCATTGAAAAAAAACTGGTCAGCACAATCCCTGGCCTAGTGGCAGCGGGAAAAGGTTTTACAGCACACCATACTTGTTGAAGGATTTCATGACGGCCACATTACCTGTTGATGCCATGGTTCAGGGCATACCTTACCAATTCTGCATTCGATGACCAATGCATCTTTTTTAAAATATTATATCGGTGGTTGCTGATTGTGTTTTTGCTTACTGAAAGGTTTTTAGCAATAGTGACTCTGTTTAAACCCAAGGCCATCATATACATTACCTGAAGTTCCCTATCGGTAAGCAATTCCACAGATTCCAGTCCGGTTTCCTCCGAGTTTGTGAACATTTCAGCCATTCGTTCCATCTGCTGAAGGGTGAAATATTTTTTCCCTGACAAAACTTTACGCAGAACTTCAACCAATTCATCCGGGTGACTTCTTTTATTGATAAAAGCCGATGCACCATTTTTTATAAACCTGATTGTTAACTGCTCATCCAGGCAAGCAGTGAAAATGACAACAGGTAAATCTTTGAACCTCTTCTTAATTTCTGTCAGGACATCCAGGGAATCTTTTCCAGGCAGAAACAATTCAAGTATAACAAGATCAAACGATTGCTTTTCAAGTTTTTCAAATAATTCGACTGGATTCGATGCCTGACCGGAAATGCATAAATCGGAAGTCTGTTCTACAAGGAGTTTTAACCCCATCCTGACAATAGGATGGTCGTCGGCAATAATAATACGCTTTCGGTTTACTTCTGTCATCCGATAAATTTGATATTCAAAAGTAGATGTTTCAAGTTAAGTGGTGATTAATGAATTGTTAAAAAATGGTTACTAACTGATTGTTATTGAAGCCATTTATTAAATATTTATTAAATATTCCGGGTCCGGCTCAGGTTATCTTCATCAACACCTGTCAATTGCCTTTTCTGATAACAGGAAAAGCAAAATCACTACCTCTGCCGGGTTAAAACTACTATTGTCGGTGTTTCAATTCCTGTATAAAATTGCAGAACTAAACAACAACAATGGTCAATTTAGGTAAATATCTGATATTCATTTTTCTTGTTATGATATTCACAGCCGGCCCATCATTTGCCGGTGACATAAAGGGAAAAGTGGTTGACTCAAGAACAGGAGAACCGGTATTTGGAGCCACCGTACTTATTAAGGAACTGGGAAAAGGGACTTCAACGGGATTAGATGGCACGTATCGTTTGAAGAACATTGAGAAGGGCAAATATAAACTGGTTTGCAGTTATGTTGGTTATTCCAATGATGAACAAATCATCACGATAGGATACGGAGATGCCCTTGTTGAAGTCAACTGCAAACTGACACCAAAACCAGAGAACCTTAACGAGGTGAATGTAGTCGGGACCAGGATCCAAAATACGGAGAACAGTGCACGTCTGTCTGAGAAAAATGCAATCCAGGTAATTAATATAATAACCGCTGAAAAGATTGAAACATTACCCGACCGAAATGTGGCAGATGTAATGCAGCGTGTTTCAGGTGTATCGATGACAAAAAACAGTTTTGGCAGCAATTCACAGTTAATTTTAAGAGGCATGCCCACGAGGTATAACACTGCTTTTATAGATGGTGCCCTGATGCCAAGCACTAGTTCCACCGGTCGGTCGGTGAACCTGGATATCATCAGTTCTGAACTGGTGGGGAGGATTGAGGTCATAAAAGCTTTAACCCCCGATTTAGAAGCGGATGCCATCGGTGGTACAGTGAATATTAAATTGAAACAGGCACCGGATACGGCTTTTTACAGATTTGAAACCGGTTTGGGGTATAACCAATATTACTTTAACCACAGCTTTTTAACCTTCGACAACAGTACGGTTGCCAAAAAAGATTTCTATGAACGCTATGGATCCAATTATTTGGCTAAAGAATCGGAATTCCCCAGAAACAATTTAATTGCAACAACAACAACTGCAAGTCCTGATATGAATTTAGGGTTTTCGGGCGGGAGAAGATTTTTTAAGAAAAAATTTGGTGTGATGCTGGCTGTTAGCTATCAAAATAACTCTGCTGCCAATACCTATGATTACACCAGTTATGTCCCGGCTTTTAAAGATGGGAAACCATCAGCAGAGTACATGGAACACCAGGTATACAGTAAAAATCAACGGCGGTTGGGTGGTTATTTAAAGTTAGATTACCAATTCAATAAAAATAACCAGGTCAGTATGTATAGTTCACTGTTCCAGGCAAAAGAATTGAGGGTAAGGAAGTTTGAAGATCATCAGACTGATAATAACGGGCAATTTATTCGCCCAATCGCAACCCAGACAGAAACCGATAATTCCGCTATTTCTTTAACTACTTTAACAGGCGAACATAATATATGGACCAATTTCACCATTGACTGGACACTGCTCTATGCGGTTGCCAACTCGAGTTCACCCGATTTTGCAACTGTAGAATTAGCACAGGGAGGCAAAAACCCGGCATACCTTAATTATTCACGACCCGTTGTAAGGGATTGGCAATGGGATATTGACGAAAACAAATCGGCCTACGTCAATGTTAAATACAAACCGATGGTTTTCAATCATTTGTTTGAATTTAAGGCAGGCTGCATGTACAGGCAAAAATTCAGGGAAAATTATGCAAATGAATATTTCTTTCAACCCTATGATGATACCTCATACCGGAACTATAAGAATTATCCAAATCCGGACCTGTTAACTGTACCGTTGAGAAATGACCAGAACGCCCAGGAACAAAAAGGTAATGCCAATTTAAATCCCGGCAATTACAGGGCGTGGGAAAATATAGGTGCCGCGTATGGTATGGTGAATTCAACTTTCGGAAAACTTCAGGCTTTATTCGGGTTGAGGTTTGAAACTTATTATCTGCGAACAGAACACAACCAGAATAATATACAATTTCCTGTTGCAAAAACAACCCAGAAAAATTTTGACCTTTTCCCCAGCCTTCATCTGACTTATAAACTGAATGAGAACCAAAACCTTCGTTTTTCATATTATCGGGCAATAAACCGGCCGACCTATACCGAAGTAATCCCATACAGTGACCCCCGGGCTGGCGGGCAGACTGGAAATCCTGACTTACAGCCTGCTTACGCGAATTCTTTCGATTTACGCTATGAAATATACCCAAAATTGCAGGATGTTTTCACCGTTGGAATATTCTACAAACAAATCATAAATGCAATTGAAGAAATTTTAAATCAAAGTGACAATGCAACGCCTGAAAACGTAACCACGCCCACAGTCAACTATGGTTTAGAATTGGTTGCTTCCAAACATTTTGGCAATTTTGGGATCAGTGCCAACTATACCTATACCTATTCACAGATTTCAGACAAAGCTGTCAATTATATTTATAAAGACACTGTACTTGTTGCTAATCCTACAGTTGGGTATAAAAGAACCCTGGTTGGACAATCGCCTCACCTTTTTAATGCAAGTGCATCATACCGCAGCAAGCAATTGGGCTTAAAATCAAGTGTTACCTATACCATGCAGGGCGAAAATTTATCAGCCATAAACAATAGCCATCTCGGTTTTAACAGATACCAGGCAAATTATCATAACCTGGGATTAACCATAGAAAAAAGGTTTTACAAAAAGTTCTTTATAACATTCAAAGCTTCGAACTTATTGAATAGTCCAATTGCATGGTACCTGAAGGAAGAGAACAACACCCTGGTACGAAAGGCATACAATTTTCAAAATTACTCGATTGAAATCAAATATTCATTTTAACCTTTAAAATTTTAAAAATGAGACACATTATTCTATTTTTATTTGTAACGGGGATATTGACGTATTCGCTTAGCTCCTGTAAGAAAGAAAGCACATCTACGAACAACGTTAAACCGCCTGCCGGGGCTTATATCACAGGGAGTCATCTGAAAGGCACATTAAAAGGCAGTTTAAAGCCGGATTCGGTCTATTATCTTGACGGGGATATGATTGTTAACAAAGCCGATTCATTTGGCGTTTCCCCGGGTGTTAAAGTCATTGCCACCGGGAACTACCGTATTGAAATCGCCGGTACACTGATTTGCAACGGAACTGAAAGCAAACCCATCACTTTTACAACCAGTAATGAGGCTCTTGCGTATGCAAATCTCGGACAAACGGGTTATTGGGGTGGATTCCTGATTGATTCGACTTCGCTTTTTGTAAGCGTAACTTTTACGCATATTAATTATACAGGTGGTCCGGATCAGACAGGAAGCGCCCAGGCAAGTTTCGATGTGGAAGGGAGCCAGACATATAATGGAGGCGCTAAAATCATATTTGAAGACAACTGGATGTTTGGAGGTATTGATGATGGCATTCATTTAATCGGTGATATTACGTGCAGTATCAAAAGGAATGTTCTGCAGCGGTTAGGAGGTTCAGACGGCGATTTAATCAACATTAAAAAAGGTGCACATGGAGATATCGCTTTCAATTACATCTGGAGCTCTGCCAATAGCGGTATAAAACTAAATACCAGCAAAACAGTCCCTCTTCCTGAAACAAGGTTTAATATCTACAATAATACCATCGTGAACGGAAACTGGAGGAAAATTGGTGAACTTTCATCCGCTATCTACCTGGATGCAAATTCTGCCGGTAAAGTTTATAACAATGTCATCGTAGGCTGCCGCAACGGAATCCATCTTGCAAAAAGTTCAACCGGTGCCGACATGACCAATACTGCCTTTAGCAACAACCTTATTTATATGTATTATGCCCAGGCATCGGATTCTTCCAATGTTGAAACAAACAATCCTTATATCCAGGGTTCCAACGGTGCCGCCCAACCGACCGACAAAATTGCATATGGGCTAACCGCCTGCGGCACAGTATTTACTCATTACGATTCGGATATAACAATTTGCAACCAGGACAAAAATGTGCCTTCCCTTGCATCATCTTCACCTGCTCTGAATGCGGGTACCACCAGCGGTACCTTGTTCCTTTATTCCATTGGTTCCCATATGCCCCTGAATAAAGATATGGGTGCCTACACGAGTGATGGACAAGGCAACAAGCATTTGCCAAAACTAAAACCATAAATCTGATTTTATAATCTTACTATGAAAGAGTACATGAGAATATTGTTTTTTATATACGTTTTTATATGCGGAAACCCACTGCTCTCGGTTCATGCGCAGGAAGTTTCTTCCGGCTATAGAATTCTAAACAAGATCCATCTAGAAGGGAATGAAAAATGGGACTATCTTTTCTCTGATGATGCAGCCAAACGACTTTATGTTTCGCATGGAAATATGGTCCAGGTTGTGGATGAAGAGAAAGGAACCGAAATCGGGAGGATTACCGGACTAGATGGTGTGCACGGCATCGCCATTGCCCATGACCTCAATAAAGGTTATATCACCACCAAGAATGACAACGCGGTGACGGTTTTCGATATAAAAACTTTTAAAGTCAGTAAGAAAATTGAGATCCCCGGAAAAAGTCCGGATGCCATCCTGTTTGATTCATTCAGCCAAAAGGTTTTTGTATGTAATGGTCATTCAAACAACGCTTCCGTGATTGATGCAAAGACCGATGAGATCGTGGCAACCATTTCCCTGATCGGAAATCCGGAGTTTTCGGTAGCGGACGGGAAAGGGAAAATATTCGTCAACCTGGAAGATAAAGGCAAAGTTGCTGTCATAAATTCAACATCGTTCAAGGTGGAAAATGTTTGGTCATTGGGTGAAGGGAAAGAACCAACAGGGCTGGCCCTCGACAATGACAAGCATCGTTTGTTCAGCGTTTGCGCCAATAATCTGATGGTCGTGCTTGATGCCGAATCAGGCAACGTGATCACCACTGTGCCCATTGGCAACAAACCTGACGGTGCTGCATTTGACCCGGGTTTAAAACTGGCATTCAGCTCGAATGGTGAAGGTACGATGACAATCGTAAAGGAAGGTGCTGACGGGAAATACACGGTGTTGGAGAATTTGCCAACCCAAAAAAGCGCCAAAACCATCGCAGTGAACAAACTGACACATCATGCCTACCTGCCTTCCGCTAACTTTGAAACTCCTAAAGAGGGAGGTAAGCCAACCGTGGTGCCAGGTTCATTTTTTGTTCTGGAAATTGCACCTGAATGACAGCAGGAGGCAGATTATCAAAAATCCTTTAGCAGTAATTTATCGAAACATCCATGGCGTTAAAATATCCGCAGATGCCATGGATGTTTTGTTATAATTTCATCAGTAGAAATCAACTTTTATTTTGTTCATATGAAAAGTAATATCTTCAGTTTTATCTTATTGGCGTTCGTTTCCCTGGTCTTTACAAGGACAAACGGACAAACCGTCGCACCAATTACCAAACAATCACCCGTCACTACTCAAACATTTAATAAATCATTTAACTTCATCATTGTCAGTGACTGGGGATGGAATGGCTTCAAGCATCAGCAGGAAGTTGCTGACCAGATGGCAAAAACCGCCGACAGCGTTAATGCAAAGTTTATTGTTTCATGCGGGGATAACTTCCAGATAAGCGGGGTCGCTTCCACCCAGGATCCTTTGTGGACAGCGAATTTCGAGAATGTTTACAAACCCCTTTCACTCCAGGTTGAATGGTTTCCTGTACTGGGGAACCACGATTACAAAGGCAGTCCGCAGGCCGAAATAAACTATTCCAAAATCAGCCGGCGTTGGAGGCTTACTGATCATTATTACACCTTTGCCAAAAAAATTAATGATTCCATTTCAGCAAGATTGATTTTTCTTGATACGCCTCCCCTGGTCGGTGAGTATTACACGAAAAATGGCGAATACCCCGAAATTACGCAACAAGATACGGCAGCAGAAATGAAATGGTTGAAAGATGTGTTAAAAAATTCGCGGGAACAATGGATCCTGGTGTTTGGACACCATCCAGTTTATTCCGCAAGCCACAAACACGGAAACACCAGGGAAATGATCGACCGGGTTAAGCCCTTACTCGAACAGTATCATGCTCAATTCTATTTCTGCGGCCACGATCACGACCTCCAGCACTTAAGGGAAAAAAATGACAACCTTGAATACATTGTAACCGGAACCGGGGGAGATACGCGTGAGAACAGTTCCAATGACATGACGGTATTTAGTGGTTCGGAACCTGCTTTCACGGTGGTTTCACTTAAATCCAACCGCATCAATGTTTGTTTTGTAAGTACCCTGGGCAAGGTCATCTATAGTTATAACAGAAGTTACAAATAGCCACATGTTCCTTTATCTTAATTCTTAAGCGGGGCGGAGGTCTCATTGGACAAGCCGCCGCGTTTGATCATCCCGGTCCGGTCTTCATGGTGAAAGGCAAAATGGCATAGCGGGGTTCCCCGTTCTTCAGAAAGCCAGCATTTTTTGTTTACGCTTTTTCAACCTTCGATGCGTGGCCTAAGGAAATGGGCGGCCTTTGAACCATTACTACCCGATCCAGATACTGCTTTTTTACTGCCTCCGGCGAACAATGGCCCATTTCACCAAAGCGTTTTCCTATTCACTTCCAGTTTGATCCCATGTCGCTTTTTATACATAATAGTAGCTACGATTGCGAATGCAATTGTCGCTCCCCGAAATACATTGGATGTAACTCCTCCGAGGGCATTTTCACTGACCGTGAATATTTCCCAGGATAAATTCATAAGAAAATGCATGCAAACAGGTACCCATAAATTGTAATTCCATTCAATATACAACCATGCGAAGAAAATTGCACCCATGAATGTTGTCAGAAAAACGCCTGTCAGCACAGAAATTTCAGTACTCTGATATAAGTGTCCCGAAGCAAATAACAGGGCCCCCAAAAGGATGGAAGGAATAAAACCGATTTTCGTATACCTGAAAATTTGTCCAAATAAAAATCCCCGGAAATAAAGTTCCTCAAATAAACCTGCACAAACAGTAAGTTGAATAATTGCCGGTATTGTTATTTTGTGATTGACCTGGAAGAACATAAACCCTCCTGTAAACATCGGCAATGTAAATATTATGGCTAAGAGAAATCCCTTCAGGAAACTTGCTTTTAATCCCAAATACCTGAATATTTTGTAGTCTTTATGAATTATTGTTGTCCCTATAAACAGGGGAATTCCGGCAATGATATAGGTAATGATGTAACTGATGATCCGAAATTTTACCAGAATGTCAATTGTGGTAAATATTTTCTCAAAAAACTCAAATACAACATAGTAAGTCAAAAAGGATAGGAAAACAATGATTGAAATTCTCAACGTTTTATTCATCATCAGGGGTTTTAATAATGCCAATTACTTCACTGGCATTCTCGATCTTATTGTCTTATAACTTTACCCACCTGCACTGTCTGTTCTCCCTGTACCTTCACTATATAAACCCCGGAAGGTAACATGCTTATATCAATCTGTGCTGCAGATGTGGTAAAGGTTTGCTGCAGGAGGACCTGTCCATGAAGGTTTAAAATGTGAAGATTATGCTTGTGTGAAAGGCCTGAAGTTTCAATAACCAGCATATCTGTTGCCGGATTGGGATATATTTTCAGGGTTTCTGAAACGTGTAGATTATTCTGAATCCCGACAGCGAACCCTCCGCCATTTGTTGTTTTTAAAATGGTTCCGCCTTCGCCTGCTGCGTATCCCGTATGGGCATCCGTAAAACAAACGGAATATAGATCATTTGTCGTTCCGCTTGACAGGAGCGACCAGCTTGAACCTCCATTATTTGTTTTTAAAATAACGCCATTATCACCTGCCGCATAGCCTGTATCTGCATCCGGGAAATAAACCGACCATAAGTTACCGATTCCATCAACTTTAAACGCTGTCCAGGTTGCTCCGGCGTTAACAGTTTTCAAAATGGTGTTGCCCCCTGCTGCATAACCTGTATCGGGACCTGAAAAGAAAACCGAATATAAAACATTGTTTGACAGGGTTAAGGCTGTCCAGGTTGAACCTCCGTCCATGGTTTTTACGATTGTTCCATGTCCGCTGGTCCCGTTCGAACTGCCACCAACAGCATAACCTGTGTTGATATCGGTAAAATAAACAGAATTTAACACCTCTGAAGTGCCTGTCGATAACGGAATCCAGTGACTGCCACCATCAGTGGTTTTTAATATGATTCCGTTCAAAAGCCCTTCATATCCTGTCACATAACCTGTGTTACTGTCAATGAAAAAGAGTGAGTTTAATATTTCTGTTGCGCCTGTTCCCAATGGCATCCAATTAATTCCACCATCAGTAGTTTTTAATATTGGCTGGTTTGCACCTATGGCATAACCTGTATTCACATCGGGGAAGAATATGGAGGAGAAATTATTATAGGACCCCGTTGTTAATGGCAACCATGTTGTTCCTCCATTTAATGTTTTAATAATGGCATCATAACCGACCGCATACCCTGTATCAGCATTGGGAAAGAACACTGACTTTAATGGAGAAAATGTGACTGTGCTTACAAGCGACGACCACGTTGCGCCTCCATCTGTTGTCTTTAAAATACCAGGGTAATTGCTGCCATCGTCTCCTGCTGCTATATAGCCTCTATTGGCGTTATCAAAATATACGGACCAGAGTATAACACCTGGTCCGGCGGACAACACGGTCCAATCAGCACCTCCATTGACGGTTTTTAATATTGTTTTACTTGATCCAACCACATATCCTGTATTAGCATTTAAAAAATAAACAGATGTTAACATGGCACCTGTTCCGCTGGATTGCGCCGTCCAGGTCATCCCTCCATCGGTGGTTTTACAAATGAGGCCTCCATTGCCTGCCACATACCCGGTATTCGCATCCGTGAAGAAAATCGAATTAACCGGTTCGGTGGTCCCGCTGGTCACGTTGTTCCATGTCGTTCCACCATCATTGGTCTTCATGATGACCCCATAATCTCCTCCGGTATACCCGGTGTTTTCATCCGTAAAGAAAAGAGAATACCGCGGGTAGATTGTTCCCGTGGGTAATGCCGTCCAGGTTGTTCCTGCATTGGTGGTTTTAAGCACAATGTTTTGGCCGACAATGTAACCCGTATTTGCGGTGGGAAAACAAACGGAATACAAATCAAGGGAGGTTCCGCTTGTCAGAGGGAACCAGGTTTCACCTCCGTCAACTGTTTTTAAGATTGTTCCGCCATCTCCTGAAATGTACCCGGTGGAACCATCGGTGAAACAAACTGACTCTAATCTGCGGGTTGTTCCACCCGGGATTACAGACCATGTTGCGCCACCATTTTTAGTCCCTAAGATTGTGCCGCTGTTCCCAACCATATAGCCATGATCAGCGTCAATAAAATGCACGGCAAACAGCGGATTACCCTGTGGTAAGGGGTTTTGCCACTTCCAGCTTTGGGCGTTTACACTTTGAAAAGTAAAAACCACCACCAATGACAATATAAAATTTTTCATTTCACCGATGAGATAAGATAGAATCAGGGATAAATATACAAAAATAATCAGGGTTTGCCTCAGTACTGGAAATTATCCGAAATGAGCCGGGAATGCCATAGGATGGTTGAGAAGAGAATGAAGTCAAAAGGCTATTTCCCATAAAAATAAAATGTTATACCTTTATAGTTCCATGTTGATGTAGCAGGTACCCAAATTTCAGACGTTATGAAAAAACTATATGCTGTAATTTGTTTTTTTCTGTTTTCGGTGACTGGCTTTTCGCAATGGTTCTGGCAGAATCCATTTCCTCAGGGCAATTGGCTGGCTTCGATCTCCTTTTCCGACCCGATACATGGTTATGCCTTGGGAGGTGCCGGAACGATATTGAAAACCTCAAACAGTGGCACGGATTGGACCGTTATTTCAACAGGAACCTGTGGGTATTTGTATTCAGCCAGTTTTCCGGATGTGGATACGGGATACGCCGTTGGCGAATATGGGACAATTTTAAAAACGACCGATGGAGGAACCACCTGGACAACATTATTGTATGAATTTGGGGCCAGTTATTATTCAGTCTGCTTTATCAATTCCAATACAGGATATGTCGTGGGTGATTACCCGCCCTATCCGAATGCCGGAAAAATCCTGAAAACCACAGACGGGGGAGCGAACTGGATAACCCTGGCAAGTGACACCCTTCCCAAATTGTATTCTGTATGTTTTGTTAATGCCGATACAGGATATGTAGCCGGTTTTTTGGGAACACTCCTTAAAACGACCAACGGGGGTGCCAGTTGGATATCTCTTTCAACCGGGATAGCGTTTAACCCAATATATTCATCCGTTTTCTTTACCGGCACCTATACAGGATATATTGCAGGCTGCCAGTACGTTCCTCCATACAATGGGTTCATCCTGAAAACGATCGACGGGGGAGCTACATGGGATAGTTTACCATCAGGTGCAACGTATTATGTAAGCTCACTTTACTTTCCCGATGCCTCTACGGGATATGCATTAGGAGGATACGGAACGATCCTGAAAACAACTAATGCAGGTACAAGCTGGACCGCCTTGTCTGCAGGAGCAACTTATGATCTGCACTCAGTCTGTTTTACCGATGCCAATACAGGATATGCAGTCGGAAAAGAGGGCGTTATTCTGAAAACGACCAACGGGGGAATTGACTGGAATGATTATTCGAAGGGGCGAAGGGATTCTCTGACTTCAGTTTACTTTACTGACCTGAATACGGGGTATGTTGCGGGAAGTAATAAATCAGGTCATGGAGCTATTTTAAAAACAACAGACGGAGGGAACCACTGGGACACCCTGGTAATTGGAACAACGGCTCCATTAACTTCCGTATTTTTCCCCGATTCCCTTACCGGATATGCCGTGGGCCAGGGCGGAACGATCATGAAAACGACCAATAAAGGGATGAACTGGACATCCCTGACCAGCGGGACAACGAATGCCCTTCACGCTGTATCTTTTACTGATGCTGCTAACGGATACGCCGCAGGTGATGGAGGGACTATCCTGAAAACAACCAATGGAGGGTTGAACTGGACCTTTTTGCAAAGCGGTACATCCTGGGATCTGTTTTCAGTCGACTTCCCCGATGAGAACACGGGATATGCCGTGGGCGATTACGGAATAATCTTAAAAACGATTGATAAAGGCGTAACCTGGATTGTAATGAATTGGGGAACTGATGCCCTTAGTTCCGTAAGTTTTATTGACCAATACCATGGATATGCTGCAGGATATTATCGTATCTTAATGAGAACGACAGATGGCGGTCTGACCTGGGAATGTTTATCAGCCGGAGAAAATGGCACTTACTTTTCCGTCTTTATGACTGATACTCACACAGCTTATCTCGTCGGAGATTATAATTGGTGTGGAATAATATTTAAAATTATAGATAACTATGTTTATTCCATGATGAGCGTTAACAATCGTTTGCATGGCGTTTACTTCCCCGATGGGATGACAGGATATGCTGCTGGCGAAGACGGGTACATCCTGAAAACCGACAATGGCGGCGGACCGGTTGGGATCAGTGAAACAAAAAATGTGAGAAACTCCCTGAAAATTTATCCCAATCCAACCTCCGGTAATCTTACCGTTGAAGCTCCCGAAAAAGGCACCCTCTCTGTATTTGATCTCAATGGCATGCTTCTCCTGCATCAGGAAATCACTGGATCCGCCGCCACAATTGATGTTAACACCCTTTCAGTCGGGGTCTATTTCGTGAAGCTGGTCGGTGTTAAAGGCGTGCTGGTAGGGAAGTTCGTGAAGCAATAAAACGGAGTCAGACAGGTCCTTCGTTGATGCTTCATTGCCTCGTCGATGGGTTTTTATAAGGCAAACCGCAAAGGCTAGTACTAAATTGACACCTTAAACTCCCAAAATGAATAAACTGTACCTCCTTCTTATCTGTTTGCTTTCGCTGAGCGGCACCATGGCCCAGGGCTGGCAGTGGATCAGCCCATTGCCAACGGGTAACACGTTGCGCTCTGTTTATTTCACGGATGTTAACACGGGTTTCGCCGTTGGGGATTGCGGCACGGTATTAAAAACGAATAATGGAGGAACAAGCTGGCTGTCGAAGGCTTCAGGCATTTGCCCCGATTTGTTTTCCGTTGATTTTCCAAACCAGGATTTTGGTTACGCGGTGGGCCTGGATGGCGCCATTATCAAAACAACAGATGGAGGTGCATCCTGGATCAATCAAACCTCCGGTACCCGCACAAGATTAAAGATTGTGTGCTTCGTGAACACCGATGTCGGCTATGCGGCAGGCGATTCCGGAACCATTTTTAAAACCACAACCGGCGGGGTCTCCTGGACCCGTCAGAATTCAGGAACAACCCGTGACCTGGCCTCCGTTTTTTTCATAGATCAAAACACCGGTTTTGCCGTGGGTTATAACGGTACCATGCTGAGGACCGTGAACGGTGGCGAGGCATGGACAATCTTTAACCCGGTCACGATGGAGGACCTGTATTCCGTCAACTTCGCAAATGCCGGCACTGGTTTTGCTTGCGGTGGCAACGGGACAATCCTGAAAACAACCGATGGCGGAATAAACTGGGCCGTGCAGAATTCCGGGACTACCGAGGATTTGGAATCCATTCGATTTACCGACAGTTCAACCGGGTTTGCAGCAGGGTGGCATGGTACCCTAATGACCACTGCAGATGGCGGCACGACATGGGTAACCCGCGCAACCGGAACTTCAACATCGCTTTTGTCTCTGTTTTTCTGTAATTCCAGTATTGGTTTTGCAGTCGGGGATACCGGGAAAATAATAAAAACCACCAACGGTGGCATAAATTGGTCAAACCAGACCTCCGATTCCTTGCAGGCCATAAATTCAGTATGTTTTATGGGTATTGACACCGGCTATGCCGTTGGCGACCTGGGTACAATCCTGAAGACTACAAATGCGGGAATATCCTGGACAAAACAGCCGGTCCCCACAACCAGCGGACTCACTTCGGTTTGTTTTTTAAACGCAATGACCGGTTATGCTGCCGGTGCATGGGGAACCTTACTGAAAACCACGAATGGCGGCACAGACTGGACTGCCCAGAACCCGGGAACATCAGATATCTTAACAGCGATCTGTTTTACGGATATCAACCATGGCTGCTGTTGCGGGTGGAACTTCGGCAACCTGTCCCCGATTATCCTGCGAACAACGGATGGCGGAACATCCTGGAATCCTCAAGCAATAAGCGTCAGCAGGCCATTGCAATCGCTGGTTTTTACGGATTCGAACACGGGATATGCCGTTGGAGACGAGGGTACGATTCTCAAAACCACCGATGCAGGCGTTCACTGGACCAGTCAGAATTCGGGAACTAAACAGCAACTGTTATCTCTCTCATTTATTGATGCGGCTACCGGGTATATCGCCGGCGACAGTGGTGTGATTCTTAAAACAACCGATGGCGGTTTAAATTGGGTCAGGCTGACATCCAGCACAACAACCAGGTTTTATTCCATCTGTTTTATTGATGGAAATACAGGCTATGCCGCGGGCTCCCGGGGAGACATGTTCCGTACCGCAGATGGTGGTTCAACCTGGACCTTTCAAAATACAGGCACTGCGTATAATATAAACGACCTGGTTTTTACCGGTACAAATACCGGGTATGCTGTCGGGAATTGGTGGGAAAAGGGCGCAATTCTAAAAACAACCACCGGTGGAGGCTACCCTGTCGGGATTACAGAGAAAGGCGGCAAACCATCCTCTTTGAAAATCTATCCTAATCCTTCGTCCGGTAAAATCACTGTTGAAGCGAAAGAAACGGCATCCGGCGCGACCTTCAGCATGATGAACGCCAACGGCCAGATCGTGATGACTGGAAAGATCATACCGCCCGGCATTCAGCTTGATATCAGAAACCTTCCGGGCGGTATTTATTTTATAAGGTTGACAAATGATAAATCAGTATCGCTGGGGAAATTTGTGAAGCAATAAATGGAATTATCACTATCTCATTCCCAGGTCAGTGATTTCTAGTATTTACTGCATATAGACTGAGGCAACTCAATGTTCCACGAATAGTTCGCTTCGTTGACAATATAGAAATCGCTGAACCAATTATCATCAATCCACGCGCCGAAAGAATACCCTTTTCCTTTTTCAAGACCAGGGATGGTAATTTTGCCATTGACGGTTTCTCCGATGTATTTCCAACCACATCCGTCATCGTAAAATGCAGAAACATTTGGCTTTATCCTGACGAACTCGCAATTTGCGGTTACGTTCACTACGACATCCATCACCGTTCCGGCCGGTTGCTGATAGTTATCAAGTTTGATACCAAGCGAATCATTTGTACAAAGGTTGTTTACCTCCTGCGACCCTAATAATGCGTTTGGGCATCCGCCCCATACCTCAATCACCGTAGGTATGTCGCAAGGCTGGTCCGGGATATGGTAACGATCTCCTGAAGCATTCAAATATCCGGAAGACCAATAGATAAACCCGGTACTTTTCTCTTTATAAATCAGCCTGATGGATCCTAAAGGAGATGATGCGCCGGCCAGTGTAGCATTGCTGGTATTACTTGTTTTGTAAACTCCCCTTATGTTTATAATATATAATCCATAAATGGTATAATAAATCTCATCAATGATTTTATACACCGGGATAACTGAATTTATCCATTTATCTACATTACGTTTCGTTGGCATTTTTATGGTTGGGTATATGATACACAAGGGTCCGGATCGTTTAGGTCCCTGAACCAATCCTTCATTCTCAAATTCCCATGTACCATTGGAAAAATTATAGCTCCATATCGGGAAATAATCTCCGGCTTTGATTAAGGTTTTTGTTTGCGGGTTGTATGTGTTTGACGGGACATCCATGGTGACCATCATACTGTCGGAAACCGTTGCCGCTATTTTGCCGGAAGCATCTGTCATCTTGTAATCGGCCCACCCGCCTGAAAAAAAGAGTCCATTGGAAAGGATGCCACCATTGTCGGCTTTAACACAAAAGCTTCCGGGGAAGCAGTCGAGAACGACAGGAGACTGGTTACTGTAGTATACCATCTGTAATGTCAAATCACCTGAAAGGGGTGCGCCGGATGCATCACGAATTATAGTCCCTGCAAGAATTTTAATTTTGGTTGTGGCCTGGGTTTGCTGGACAGGAGGTGTGGATGCATCTATTTCGCTTTCGAGCGCGCCATTGGCTGAAGCCCGGCCAACAATCCCTTCAAAAACAGCAACCCCGTCGGGCGGTGCGAGCGGGTTAACCAGCCTGACAATGAATGAATGTCCGCCGGTTGATGCTATCTCAACAGGCAGGCTCGCATGCAGATACCCTTCGCAGTTAATATCGAGAACAAATGTCACAGGGGATGCTGCTGATGGTGTAAGGCTGTGGTTTACAGTCAGCGCTATAATACCCTTGTGGGTCGAAACGGAACTTACCGATCGGCCAAAGACATCCTTCACCTCCGAAGCATTTTTTCCAAGTACTGTGATTTTGATTTCCCTGGAGGAATTCATTCCGATAAGGGTTTGATCTGCTGCATCGAAGAACTGTACAACGAAGGATGTTGTAACGGCAGGTGCGTCAATGGTGGTTGTGATGACTGACGACTTTTTGCAATTCAAAAGAGTGATTAACATCATCATAACAATTCCAAAAAGAAAAAATTTTGTTTTCATGGCGTTCAGATTGTTAAGTGAATAACAATGATACGGAAAATAAATCGAAAAAGCAAGTTTTTGGCATGGTTTTTCCATTCTTACCTGCTTAAAGTTATCCACTTAGCAAATCAATGGATGAGGTTGCCATTGCAGAGAGGTTATTCTCCTTTCGGCTTCCGGATATCCCCGGGGATTATCAAAGTCCTATGCTGTCGGCCCCTGATCCCTTACTAAATTTGAATAGATGCCGGATTTTTCATCGCGCTCTTGTATTACAACATTATTTATCGTATATTTGCGATAAACAATCAATATGGCGTATACCAGTACCGATTACGAGGAGGAGGAAATGCAGATGGCGCGATATGCCAAAGCGCTCAGCCACCCTGCAAGAATCGCCATCCTGAAACTGCTTGCCTCGATGGATACATGTTTCTGTGGCGAGATCGTTGATATACTGCCGATTGCGCAGGCCACAGTGTCACAACACCTAAAGGAACTTAAGGAGTCCGGTTTGATCCAGGGTTCAATCGAGCCGCCAAAGATCAGGTACTGTATCGAACCTGAAAACTGGGAAAAGGCTCAGTCGCTGTTTTCGGATTTCTGGCAGCAAACGTTTATTTCACAATCAAACGGCAGGAAAGCATGATTATTAAAATACTCGGCACGGGTTGTGCGAATTGCAGGGCCCTTGAAAAACAAACCAGGCAGGCTGTTGTTGAACTTGGCCATCCTGCCGAAGTCGTCAAGGTTGAAGACATCTTACAGATTCTTGAATACAAGGTGATGCGCACCCCTGCCATGGTGATCGATGAAAAAGTCGTCATGTTTGGGAGGGTTCCTGCTGTAGCCGAAATCAAAGAGATCATCATGAAATCAGAATCATCCTGTTAAACGATAAAGAACACTTATAATAAAAACGAAACATCATGAAAACGAAAGGTTATACATTGTTCATATTAAGTTTATTGGTGATCCCGGCCCTGTTGGCCCAGAAACCAGTACAAACACTGGAGGTCCTCTATTTCCATGCAACGCGGAGGTGCCCTACATGTATGGCTATCGAAGAAAACACCAGGAAAACGCTAAACACCTGGTTCGCCGACCAGTTGAAAAAAGGCACGGTAAAACTCACGGTGGTTGATGTGGATGATGAAAAAAACAAGGCCCTTGCAGAAAAATATGAAGCAACTGGTTCTGCACTGTTCATCACAAAGACAACCACGGACAAAGAAAGCAAAAACGACATGACCGACTTTGCATTCTCCTATGCGCGCAACAATCCCGATAAATTTATCCGTGGTATGAAAGATAAAATCAGCGCACTCCTGAAATAACCGTTATGGAATTCCTTCAAAGCATGCTCGATTCGGCCCAGATTCCCTGGCTGTCCGCCTTTATCCTGGGGATCATGACAGCCATTAGTCCATGCCCGCTTACAACAAATATAACGGCAACAGCTTATATTAGTAAAGAGATTGAAAACAGGCGGCAGGTGTTTTTCAACGGACTGATCTATACTGCAGGACGTGCATTCAGTTATTCCATGCTTGGCATCATTTTGTTTTTTGGAGCAAGCAAGTTCCATATTGCAAAGTTTCTCCAGTCGGGAGGTGAGAAATTCGTTGGAATTTTCCTGCTGATCATCGGAATCCTGATGCTAGATTTTATCAACTACGGAAAGTTTTCTTTGAATAACCTGACCACACGGCTGACATCAAAACTGAAGCTTACCAGTTCCCTGGGAGCTTTCGTCCTGGGCTGCATCTTTGCTCTAGCATTTTGCCCCTACAGCGGAGTCCTTTACTTCGGGATGCTGATTCCATTGACCCTGACGAGCAAACTCGGGATTCTGCTGCCCCTGGTATTTGCTGTTGGCACCGGGTTACCTGTTATTATCATTTCCTATATCATCGCATTCAGCATCTCCTCGGCGGGTATTTTCTTCAACCGGATCAAAATATTTGAATTGTGGTTTCGCAGGATCGCCGCCTCGCTTTTTATCTTAGGAGGCATTTATTTTATTGCCATTTATTTCTTCAAATTACCCTTGTAATGCAATCGAAAAATGAAGAATGTATTTGATAGTTGCTGCCTGAAAATCGATGGTATTTCCTACCCGCTGCCAAAGGAAATCCCGGATTTATTGCAACAAGGAGCAGTTTTTGTCGACCTGAGAGAGGAACTGGAAACCGAAATACGGGCATTTGGTATTGATGGCGTCATCTACCTTCCTCACCCTGAATTTGAAGAAAAATGGATCACCCTGCCGCTTGAAAAACCAATGGTCCTGGCTGACGCTGTCGGGATATGGAGTAAGAAATTTGCCATTTCCCTGAAATCAAAAGGGTATGACCAGGTTGCCAGTCTTGCAGGCGGAATTGCAGATTGGGAGAAGGACGGCTACCCTATGAAACCCGGGAAATACCAGCCCCTGAACGGGGTGTGTGCCTGCATGATCAAGCCAAAAGAAAGAAAACCTGGTGCTGTGGGGCAGGCGGAAATTGTCGTAACTAAGAAACAAGAGGTTGAATTGCCCGGGGAATAGCTGGGCAAATAGCTCTATGAATCTGAAATTAACCAGTTTAAAGACAAAACCAGGGACATTTTCTCCATAACCGTAATTGCCGCCAAATAAGAAAGTCAACAACAATGGAAATACGGAACGGATGCCTCATCTGCGGCACAAACCTTCAATATGGCGCTGATTATAAGGCGTTAACCTGTTTTTACTGCAAAGGGACCTTCCAGGCCAATGTCGCCTGCATGCAGGGTCATTATGTTTGTGATCAGTGCCATGCAAACACCGCGATCGATATGATCGAAACTTATTGTGCAAATTCAAAGTCAGTCAACCCTGTTGAAATGGCTACGGAAATCATGCGCAGTGAAAAAATAAAAATGCATGGAAATGAACATCACTTTTTAGTACCTGCTGTTCTCCTTACCGCCTGGTGCAACACGATCCATGAAACCACACTATCCGTGAAACTTGCAACAGCCCGGAAACGTGCTGAGAAAATTCCCGGTGGTTTTTGCGGAACCCACGGAAACTGCGGTGCCGGGGTGGGTACTGGTATCTTTATCAGCATCATCACAAATTCAACCCCGCTCGCAAAGGAAGGATGGTGCCTGAGCAACCTCGTCACCGGCAGGAGCCTGGTCTCCATCGCCATGCATGGCGGACCCCGTTGCTGCAAAAGGGATGTTTACCTTGCCCTGGAGGAATCTATTAACTTCCTGGCGGAAAAATTCAATGTCATGTTAGCATCATCGTTGGTCAGTTGCGAATTTTCGGAGAACAACAAAGAGTGCCTGAAGACCTCCTGCAAATTTTTTCTGGCAGAAATGCCGTTGTAAGAAGTTTTTAATTACCCCGTTGGCAGGATGCATGGAGAAGTAACAGCCTAACTCGTCAACAAGGCCTTCATCGACTCTATGTTGCGCGGGTTCAGGATATCACGGGCCTCTACTGTATAGAGGTAATCCAACCTTTCCCTGAATTGTTCAACGATCCGTCCCCTGACCATTTTAAGGGTGGAGTTCAGTAAATGGTTTTCTTCGGTAAAACGAACCGGCAGAATGGCGATGGCCACTGGAAGCCACCTTTGCGGGAAACGGCCGGCAAACCTGCCCCCGGTGCGGTATTCCCTCAGTTCTTCTTCAATTTTCTGCAGAGCTTTGGCCGCTCCGGTTTCGGTTTCGGATGTCAATCCAAGATGTGACAAGTACTCCTTAATTTTTTCTTTATCCGGTACCAGCAGGATCACCGTGTACGGGTTCTGATTATTGTAAAGCATGCATTGATCGATAAAAACAGATTCCCCGCTGAACGACTCTTCCATCCCTTCAGGACTGTATTTTTCACCATCGTCGGCAATGAGGAGACTTTTATACCGGCCCAGTACGTAGAGGAACCCGTCAGCATCCATGTATCCCAGGTCGCCCGTGTGAAGCCAGCCGTCGCGGATGACCGACTGCGTGCTTGCATCGTTTTTCCAGTACCCCTTCATCACGTTGGCCCCTTTAACCACGATCTCGCCGTGTTTGCCGGCAGGAAGGTTTTTTCCCTGTTCGTCGCAGATCTTCAGGTCCATCTGGCCGACAACTATGCCCGACGATCCAAGTTTCTGCCTGTGAAACGTATTCGATGAAATAATCGGGGAGGCTTCCGTCAAGCCATAACCCTGGAACATCGGGAAGCCCAGTGCATAAAAGAAGCGTTGAAACTCAATATCCAGCAGGGCTCCTCCCCCAACGAAAAATTCAAGCTGCCCTCCTAATCCTTCACGCATCTTCCTTAGAAACAACAAATCAAAGATTTTCAGAAGCGGTTTTGCCAGAAATGTCATCCCGGCACCCCTGTTCCACCCTTCCCTGTTATGCCAGTATGCGATTTTAAGTCCCAGCCGGAACAATTTTTCCACGAATGGCCCCCTGCTTTTTACATTCCGCTCGATGTTTTTCTTAAAATTGTCGGCCAGTGCCGGAACACTTAACAGGATTCGGGGCCTTATTTCACGGATATTCCCTGGCAGGTTGCGAAGGCTCTCCTGTGCTGATTTTCCCCATTTCACAGAAGCAATGGAGGCACCCTTGCCCATAAAGCAATAAATTCCTGCCGTATGGGCAAAAGCGTGATCCCAGGGCAGGATGAGCAGGGTGCAGTAATCTTCGCGGATGTCCATCAGGGAATATCCCTGGTGAACATTACAGATATAGTTTGCATGCGTTAGCATGATTCCCTTGGGATCTGCCGTAGTGCCCGATGTGTAACAAATGTTTGCGACATCATCCTCCTCGACTGCCTGCCACCGCTTCGTGAAAATTTCCGCGAAATTGTCCAGGAAATCGCTGCCTGCCGTCAAAACCTGTTCATACCGTAGTTCCTGTGCGTTAAGGATACCGGGATCATCAAGAAGAATGATGGTTTCCAGTTGTGGAAGTGCGGCCCGGATATTCCGGATCTTGCCAACCTGGATACCTGAGGCGATCACCATCCTGGCATCGGAATGATTTAACCGGAATTTCAGTTCGTCAGGTTCAGTTAATTTCACCGACAAAGGAACGTTGATCGCTCCTGCAAACAGGATCCCCAGTTCACAGATCACCCAGGCATTCCTCCCTTCCGAGATCAGGGCAACCCGGTCGCCGGGCTGAATTCCAAGCGACATCAGCCCGGCTGCAAACTGGTGTACCCGCAGCCGTGTTTCACTGTAGGTAATACCAACATAGAATTCCCCGGCTTTTTCACGCAGGTATATGTTGCCCGCGAACCGGCTGCAACAATTTTCAAAAAAAGATGGAATCGTTTCCATCGGGGTTTGGCGATTTATTGGTCAGTAACAGTCTTATCAAATTTACTAATTCCGTGCCGATAACCGGTGAATTTTTTCAGATACCCGGCTTAAATTCATTCATATTGTCAGGACAATGCGGCAACAAATCAGGCTATCACCATGATTTTCAGGTAAATGAAACCACAACGGCGCATAAGGAAGTCACGAAGGCGCACGAAGGAGTTTCCCCAAATTAACGATCAATCAGATTTACTATCTTCGTCATCATTTTCCAAACGCATAGTTTCATTGTTTATGCTGAAATTTATATCCGCACTGCTCCTCATTTTTTGTTTATTTTCATGTACACCGGCCCACTTTACACCCGGCAACTACAAATCCGCCCAACTGAAATTTGGCAGCCGTGGCGGGGTAACAGGTGTTTTCAAGGAATACACCCTCTTGGAAAACGGTCAACTTTTTTTGAGCCGGGGTGTCGGGAAGGAATTAAAGGAGCTAAGCCGCAGAGACAAGCGTAAAACCCGTCGGATATTCAGAACCGCTGGCGAACTTAACCTGGGAACACTGAAATTTTCACACCCCGGCAATGTGACCTTTTACCTGGTCCTGAAAAATCCAAAAAAAACCAGTGAGATCAGTTGGGGGGATCCCGGGTTTCCACCCCCGCCCGGAATCAAAGAATTCTACGATTACCTGTTGACCACCATTCAGCCCTGAGTTTATCCTGATTTTTGCACGTTTCTCAGTATTAAAATTTGCTTCAGGAATATACTGATTGCGCCATTGGAAAGGGTTTGTAATCCTCAACAAACCTTCTCCCTCCCCTGCGATGAATTTGTAGGCAGATCTCTAAAAAAAACTTTCATCAATTATAATTTACTGTTTTTTCCCTACTAAACCAATATAAATATTTAGTATATTTATAGCAGTCCTTTTTTTAGCTTTATAGCATATAAAACATTGCTTTTCTGATTCATTATCACCAATATGCTACGGTTTTGTTTTTGATTTTTCCAGTGAGTGTCTGAACTGCTTCCCGGGAGCGTTTTGACACCTGCAAAATATTTACCTGAATACTGCTATATCACGTGTTCTTTATAGTTTACCTGCAAGTATTTAAATCATTAAAACAAAACCTCATGAAAAAACTTTTACTGTTTTTTATCTCCCTGCTATTGGCGGGGACGACATTAACCGGCCAGACAACTTTGCTGACCGAAGGTTGGGAGAGCGCCACGAACAACTCAAATGTACCACCAACCGGCTGGGGAATCGACCTGCTGGGCTACTCAAACATTACCTATTACATGTCTTCAGGCACAAATCCTGTTGTTGCTCCGTATGAAGGTTCAAGGCTCGTGGATTTTGAGTCATACAGCTATGGCACCAGCACGACAAACCGACTGAAAAGGACCACGTCGATATCAACCGTGGGTTACGGCTCTGTATCGGTCGATTTTGCATGGTATACCGATCCCGGCTATGCCGGGACCACCACGGAAGGCGTGATTGTGCAATGGTCAACTGACGGCGTTACATGGACCTCAGCCGGGACGACCTGGATGAGGTATGCCGCTACGGCGCAGTGGGTGGTCAACACGCAGGTTTTACCCGCCGGTGCGGCCGGGCAGCCGGTGTTATATGTTGCATTCCTGTTCAACTCCAATTTCGGCAATGACTGCCACATGGACATCATGCATGTAAAAGGATCCGCGGCATCCACTGTTTTACTGGGTGAAGGCTGGGAACTGGCGACAAACAATTCAAATGTACCTCCCCCGGGATGGGGTATTGACCTGCTGGGTTATTCGAATATAACGTACTATTTTTCATCGGGGACATATCCGACAGTAGCTCCTTATGAAGGTTCAAGACTCGTTGATTTCGAGTCGTACAGCTATGGAAGTAACACAACAAACCGCCTGAAGAGGGTTACACCGATCTCGACTGTTGGCTATACCGGCATTAATGTTGACTTTGCATGGTACACTGATCCGGGTTATGCAGGAACAACAACCGAAGGGGTAATAATACAATGGTCGACGGACGGAACGACATGGACTTCGGCAGGAACCACCTGGATAAGGTATGCAGCAACCGCCCAATGGGTTGTAAATACCCAGACCCTTCCTGCCGGCGCTGATAACCAGCCAACGCTGTATGTTGCTTTCCTGTTCAACTCCAATTTCGGTAATGACAGTCACATGGACATCATCCATGTCAAAGGCACAGGGGCGGCGTTACCTCCCACCGTTACAACCACCGCGGCAACCAACGTTTTAGGCACTACTGCGACCCTGAACGGGACGGTTAATGCAAATGGCACCTCCACCGCTGTTACTTTTCAATACGGCCTTACGGTTGCCTATGGAACAACAGTTCCCGGTACGCCAACCCCGGTCACCGGCAGTACGGTAACACCTGTTCTTGCCAATATTACAGGACTTACGCCGAATACGCTCTACCATTACAGGTGCGTTGGCGTTGGTTCAGGGACCACCAATGGCAATGACATGACCTTTACAACGGCAGCGCTGGCACCAACCACGGTGACACTTGCGGCAACCGGGGTCACTACAACGGGGGCTACCCTCAACGGAACAGTGAATGCAAATGGCGCCAGCACGGCGGTAACTTTTGATTACGGCCTCACGGTCGCCTACGGAACCACTGTGCCAGGCACCCCCACGCCTGTGACCGGCAACACCGCCACCCCCGTGAGTGCAACCCTTACAGGCCTTGCAACCAACACCACCTATCACTTCAGGGTTAACGGAACCAACCCGGCGGGGACCACCAATGGCGGGGACCTCACTTTTGTCACCGTTTGCCCGCTTGCCTCCGCGGCAGGCACCGTTACAGGCCCGGTGAACGTGTGCAAAAACGGCACGGGGTATGTTTACACGGTTCCCGTTATTGCAAACGCAACCACTTATAACTGGACGCTGCCGACGGGAGCCACGATCACGGCAGGAAATAACACCAATTCCATTACCGTGAGTTATTCCGGGACTGCCGTTTCCGGAACTATCACGGTTTACGGATCGAGTATCTGCGGAAACGGAGCCGTGTCACCTGGCCTTGCAGTCACTGTGAATGCCCAGCCAACACCTACTATCACAGGCCCGGCAACGCTTTGTGCTGGGGCCGCTGGGAATGTCTATACAACCCAGGCAGGGATGACCGGTTACACATGGACTGTTTCAGCGGGAGGCACCATAACTGCCGGGGCAGGCACCAACGCGATCACAGTCAGCTGGTCTGCCGCGGGCGCTCAGACGGTTTGCGTGAATTACGCCAATGCAAACGGATGCACGGCAACAATCCCAGTTTGTTACAACGTGACCGTGAATGCCCTGCCGGTTCCCACCATTACCGGCCCTGCGTCACCCTGCGTGAATTCTGCCGGCAATGTTTACACGACAGAAGCCGGTATGACGGGATATACATGGACTGTTTCGGCCGGGGGATCCATCACTTCGGGCACGGGCACCAATGCTATAGTGGTTGCATGGTCAACGGCCGGGGTTAAGACCGTAACGGTAAATTACACGAACGCCAACACCTGTGCGGCAACAGCGCCGACTTCCTATGCTGTTACGGTCAATGCATTACCGGTGCCAACCATTGCGGGTTCTGCAACATTGTGTCAATATTCAACGGGTGTGGTTTATACCACACAGGCGGGAATGACAAACTATTTATGGACAGTTTCTCCAGGCGGTGTCATTACCGCAGGAGGAACCGCCACAAGCAACACGGTAACCGTGAACTGGAATACTGCAGGCGCCCAGTCGGTAAGCGTAAATTACACCAATGCCAACGGATGTACCGCCGCAGCGGCCTCATCATTCAGTGTTACGGTGAACCCAACCCCGGTACCGACCATCGGCAGCAACAACGCACCCTGTGTCGGTTCAACCGGCAACATGTACTATACCGAAGGCGGTATGACCAACTATGTATGGACTGTATCCGCTGGTGGAGCGATCGCTTCAGGCCAGGGAACCAGCGCCATCAATGTCACCTGGACAGGCGTTGGTGCACAATCGGTCACCGTCAATTATACCAATGCCGCACTGTGTCCTGCGCCTACCCCTTCTGTATATAACCTATTCGTAAACCCCATGCCGAATGCCGCCGGTTCCATCACCGGCACTGCAACGCTTTGCGCGGGAACAAACGGTGTGGCTTACTCGTGTGCTGAAATCCTGAATGCGACAACCTATACCTGGACATTACCAGCCGGCGCTGCCATTGCCACAGGTACAGGGACAAAGAGTATCACTGTAAATTTCTCTGCAAGCGCTGTTTCAGGGAATATCCTTGTTTCAGGAACCAACAGCTGTGGAAACGGTACATCTTCGCCTGCATTTGCCGTGACGGTTAACCCGTTGCCTGCTGCCGCAGGAGCTGTCACCGGTTCGGCGTCGGTATGCGTGAATGCAACAGGTGTTACTTACAGCGTTCCGACCATCGCCAATGCAACAAGCTATGTATGGACGGTCCCGGCCGGTGCAACCGTCACCGCGGGGGGCACCACCAAGAGCATCGTGGTCAGCTTTGGCCCGACTGCAGGCACTGGCGCGGTTACCGTGAAAGGAACCAATAACTGCGGAAACGGGACTGTTTCAGCGAACTTCAACGTGACAATGAATGCAATACCTTCCACTCCTGTTGTGACTGCCGTTGGCGCTGTTTTGACAAGCAGTGCCTCAAGCGGGAACCAGTGGTATTACGCAGGCACTGCAATTGCAGGTGCAACTTCCCAATCCTACACAGTTACACACAACACAGGCTATTACTGGTGCGTGGTGACAACGAATGGCTGCTCATCGCCGGTATCAAACAAGGTGTGGGTGGTTGTAACAGGCCAGCAGGAATTGCAGAAAAGCAATTTCAACATTTACCCGGTACCCAACGACGGCCGTTTCACAGTAACCATTACCAGTCCTGTTCAGGAACCCTTCAACATTGAAGTATTCAACCAGCTTGGCGCGAAGATCTTTGAACTTGGAAATGTGCATGTAAACGGCACCTTCGAAAAGGAAATCGACCTCAGGCCCATTGCCAGCGGTGTTTATTCGGTGGTATTCCTCAACAGTGAACACAAAGTTGTTAAAAAAGTGATCATAAACAAATAACAACACTTAATTCACTTAAAAAGCCCTGCCCTGAATGGCGGGGCTTTTTTTTCATCACCATCTTTTCATTCCACCGCTACGATCAACCCCTTCAGATACTCTCCCTCCGGGTGAAATATGCTGATCGGGTGATCGGCTCCCTGCGAAAGTTGGTGCAGGATTTTCACGTTCTTTCCCGTTTCAATGGCCGCAGCCTGGATGGCGGAGCGGAACATCTCGCGGTTTATTACCTGGGAGCAGGAAAAGGTAAACAGGATTCCTCCGGGATTAAGCCGTTTCATCGCCTGCCCGTTGATATAGATATAGGCCTGGAGCGCGTTGTGCGAGATGTTGTGGTGCTTGGCAAATGCCGGGGGATCAAGGATGATCATGTCGTAGTTTTCCGTGGTATGCGTCAACAGGCGCTTCACGTCTGCAACTTCTTCTGTATGCACATCATCCGGGATATCGTTCAATTTCATATTCTCCTTCGTCCAGGCGATCGCCTGCTGGGAACTGTCAACGGAATGAACGGAAAGAGCCCCGCCCTTCAACGCATAAACGGAGAAGGCGCCCGAATAGCAGAAGGCATTGAGCACTTTGCGCCCGCGTCCATAAAATTGTGCAAACATGCGGTTACCACGCTGATCGAGAAAAAAACCGGTTTTTTGCCCCAGGATAAAATCGACCATAAACCGGTGACCAGTCTCTTGAATTTCAACCGGGCCAGATGATCCAAACAGGAACTGGTCAGATGTCATTTCCTCCTTCCCGCCAGGGGTTACCACGGTTTTGAGACCCTGCGACCTGCCCAGGGTTTCGGAACTCTTGTCATAAACAGCAACTAGTTTTTCGCCGTATATTTCCCGCAGGCCCCTGGCAAACACTGAAACCAGCCGTTGCATCCCCAGTGAGTGGGTCTGGATAACGGCGACGCCGTTGTAATAATCAATGATGAGACCGGGCAGGCCGTCGCCTTCGGTGAAAACCAGGCGATAAGCATTGGCCATGGTTCCTGTGGTCAGACCCTGTAAAACCCTGAGTTTATAAGCTGTCTTCAGCTTCTCCATCCAGAGATCCTCATTGACAGGTTCCTGGGTAAATGAGAATATCTTAACGGAGATAGACCCCGGAAGAAAGTGGCCCTTAGCCACAAGTTCCCTGCGGGAACTGAATACATCTACAACGTCTCCTTCATGAGGCACCCCTTCGGTACGATCAATGGCACCAGAGAATATCCAGGGATGGAAGCGTTTTACAGCAGCTTCTTTCCCCGGTTTCAATATAATTTTAACCGTCCTGTCCATTTTTAGAATTTCCGGTAAAGTTAATGCTACTTAACTGATCCAACGAATAATTTTTCAGGCCCCACCGGGATTTGAACCGATATTTCAAGGTATTTATGTCAGGTTGATTAATTTCTCCGTATTTTTGCATTAAATTCAAAACGAAATCAAATGAAAAAGTATTTCTTATTATTATTGATCCCGGTTTTTTTCGCCTGCGGTCGTGCAGCTGAAAAGAAAGCCCAGGAATTACAAGCCAAGACCGACAGCCTGATGGGTCAAACCATGCAGAAAGATGAAGCCATCAACGAATTTGTCCGCTCTATCAACGACATCCAGGGCACCCTGGATACCATCAAGCAGAAAGAAAATATCATCAACCTGACGACTGATCGTGGCGGCGAATTAAAAGTTTCGGCCAAGGAGCAGATCAAGAATGACATCCAGTCTATCTATAGCCTGATGCAGAAAAACAAAGAGACCATCAATGCGCTTTCAAAAAAGTTGAAAAATTCGAACCTGAAAGTTGCCGAACTCAATAAGATGGTTGAACGTCTCAACAAGGACCTGGCTGAGAAGGCTTCCCAGATTGAAGATTTAAGAAACAAACTGGCGAAACTCAACACCTCCTTTGAAATGGCGAATCTGAAAATTGACACACTCTCCCGCACTGTAAAAGACCAGGGATCGCAGATCAACAACCAGTCGCAAACCATTGCCGCCCAGGATGAGGCCATGCATACGGCTTACTACGTAATAGGTACCAACAAGGAACTCAAAAAGAACGCCATCATTAAAAGCGGGGAGATCCTTTCCGATTTTAACAAGGCCCTGTTCACCAAAATCGACGTCCGCAAAATGACGGAATTCCCGATTCTCTCCAAAAAAGCAAAGATCCTTTCAAATCATCCGTCGAACTCTTACAAGTTCAATGGCGATAAAAAAGTGATCCAGTCGTTACAGGTTCTTGATTACAAGGCATTTTGGTCAAATTCGAAATATCTTGTCATCGTTGTTGACTGAAACAGGTAACAGAATAAAAAAGGGCATCGTTCCAAGGTGCCCTTTTTTTTTGATCTTTGCATTCAATTAGTCAGTATTCACCAAGTCATATTAACGTCCATGAGGTATTTGTTCTTTTCGGTTATCCTGATCATCGGGTTCACGGTTAACATTCAAGCCCAGAAAGGCAAGGCGAGCCAGTTTAAGGTCGCTTTTTACAACACAGAAAACCTGTTCGACACCATCGACGATCCACATAAAAGCGACAATGACTTTTTACCGTCAGCAAAGGTTCCATGGACAAGCGAACGGTACTTTCATAAGCTTAACAACATTGCCAGGGTGCTTGTTTCCATTGACAGCCTTGACATGCCCGCAGTGATCGGGCTGGCCGAAGTTGAGAACATCGACGTGTTAAACGATCTGGTTAACAAAACCCCGCTGCACCGTGGGAATTACCAGGCGATACTTGTAGAGGGCGGCGATCCCAGGGGTATCGACGTGGCGTTGATATTCAGGAAAGATGTGATGCACGAAATCAGCCACAAGGCATTCCCGGGTTCCAAATCCTTCACCACGCGTTCAATCCTCTATGTGAAACTGGAGGATGCAAAAAAAGATACGTTCCATCTTTTTGTCAACCATTGGAAATCACGTGAAGGAGGCGGAAATGAAACCGAAACCAAACGGTTGGAGAATGCAGCATCCCTGAAATACCTCACCGATTCCATCCTCACGCGGAATCCCATGGCGAACATTGTGGCCATGGGTGATTTGAATGACAATCCCACGGATAAAAGCATCAGCGAAGTACTCGGTGCCCTGAAGCCCGATCAGAAGATCACCCCAACCGGGTTGTACGACCTCATGGCTCTGCGGTTTCAAAACGGGGAGGGTACACTGTATTATAAAAGCTGGGACCTGTTCGATCAGATCATCGTTTCGGGGAACCTGCTGACTGTAAAAAAACAGGGCAAAGGAGTGTTGATCACATACCCGTTTTCGACAATTTTCAAACAGGACTGGATGTTGTATAAAAATAATTCAGGTGTTATGGTTCCGGCACGGACCGCCAGCTCCAAGGAATATTTCGGAGGGTTCAGCGATCATTTGCCCGTATTTGTCACGGTGAACTATTAAGCCGCCGTTTACTTTGTTTTAGGTGTAGCAGAATAATCAACCTCCTGCAGCATTCTGCCGTTTTCATCAAAGAAACGCCATTTTCCTAAGCGCAGGTCTTCCTTGTAAAATCCCTCGTAGCGGACCTTGCCGTTTTCAAAATAAGTGGTGCGTTTTCCTTCGGATTTACCATTTACAAAGGTTCCTTCGCTCCACGGCTTGCCGTTCTCATACCAGTAGGTCCATTTGCCATCCCGCCTGTTGTCTTTGTAAGAACCCGCCATCTGAACCTGCTTGTTGGGGTAGTAGGTGGCTTCCCTGATCAACTCCCTGCTTTCACCCTTGCCAAGGTAGAAACAGATTCGCTTTGGAGAACCGTCGGGATAACTCTCCTCAATCACTTTGCTTTCAAAGCGGCAGCCGCTCATCGTGAACATCAAAAGGATTATGCACAGTAATTTTGTCTTCATATCGGTACTAATTGTTAAACCTGAGTCTCATTCCCTTGCTGGTTTCATCGAACTTCCCCAGGCCGAACACCATGTGCCCGTTCACCCAGGTATGCGTGACACGCGATTTGAAGGTAACACCCTCGAAAGGCGACCATCCACATTTATATAAAATATTTTCCTTTTCAACCGTCCACGGATCATCCTGGTCGACAAGCGTAAGATCTGCATAGTAGCCTTTCCTGATATAGCCCCGTTTGTCGATCCGGTATAGGATGGCGGGATTATGGCACATTTTTTCAACAATCTTTTCGACGGATATTTTTCCCAGTTGCGAGAATCCCAGCATGGCCACCAGCGAATGCTGAACCAGGGGGCCTCCCGACGGGCAGGATAAATAGGCGTTGTCCTTTTCCCCCTTAAGATGCGGAGCATGATCGGTTGCCACGATGTCAATGGTGTCGTTCAAAAGGGCGGCAAACAGCGCTTCCCGGTCGCCGGATGTTTTAATAGCCGGATTCCATTTTATTCCTGAACCCAGGTCCTGGTAATCGCGGTCGTCAAACCACAGGTGGTGGATGCATACTTCACCTGTGATTTTCTTTTCTGCAAGCGGGATGCTGTTGGCCAGCAGGGTCAATTCCCTGGCAGTAGACATATGCAGGAGGTGAAGCCGCGCATTGCCCTGTTTCGCCAGGTTAACGGCTTTTTCGGATGAAGTGAAGCAGGCTTCTTCACTTCTGATAAGGGGATGGGCTGAAACCGGGATATCATCCCCATATTTTTCTGCAAACGCCGCTGCATTGCTCCGGATGATGGATTCTTCTTCGGCGTGGACGCCAATCAGTAAAGGCGACCTGGCAAATATTGCCTCGAGGGCTTGCGGGTTATTCACCAGCATGTTGCCCGTGGAGGCCCCCAGGAAAAGTTTTAACCCGCAAATCGTAGCGGGATCCGCTTTTTCGATCTCAGCAATATTGTCGTTGGTTGCCCCCAGAAAAAAAGAAAAATTAGCCAGCGATTTTCCTGCTGCAAGGCCAAATTTATCTTCGAGCAGTGCAAGTGTAGTGGCATTCGGCTTGGTATTCGGCATTTCCATGTACGACGTAACCCCCCCGGCCACGGCTGCACGGCTTTCAGAATGAATATCGGCCTTGCTGGTAAGCCCCGGCTCACGAAAATGAACATGATCGTCGATAACGCCCGGCAACAGCAACTTTCCCTTTGCATCCAGGATAACGGTGTTTTCCATCATCTGAAAACCTTCAGGGGCATTCCCGTGAAAGATCTCCGAGATAATCCCGTCCTGTACATAAACCGCCCCCGGAAACCGTTGGTTTTCATTTACAACCAGGGCATTATAAATATAATATGCAGTATTCATATTTTGAAGACTTAGCCAGCGGTGTTAATTAAGGGGAAATACAACAGGAATACGTACCGACGCGAAAAAACATCAGGATTGAGCGTGTTAGTCCCTGCGCTTATAGTTTTTAAACTGGCTTCTCCATCTCAGGCTGAGAACGCCCAGCACCGCTTCCTTAAAGATGCCGGTACTCATTTTTGATTCGCCCATTGTGCGATCCGTAAAAATAATCGGCACTTCAACAATGTTGAATCCGAGCTTCCAGGCGGTATATTTCATTTCGATCTGAAATGCGTATCCTGTAAAGCGAACATTTTCCAGGTCGATGGTTTCCAGCACTTTGCGGGTATAACATTTAAATCCGGCCGTGGTGTCCATCACTTTCATCCGCGTAATAAAACGCACATAGATGGATGCAACATACGACATTAAAACCCTTCCCATCGGCCAGTTTACAACATTCACACCGGTAATGTAGCGCGATCCGATGACCAGGTCACCACCCTTGTTTTTCGCTGCATCATAGAGCCGGAGCAGATCGTCGGGGTTATGGGAAAAATCGGCATCCATCTCGAAGATATAGGCGTATTCCCGTTTCAAAGCCCATTTAAAACCATGGATATAGGCTGTGCCAAGGCCAAGTTTTCCTTTCCGTTCTTCAATAAAGAGCCGCCCGGGAAACTCGGTCATCAGTGCTTTTACGATAGCTGCTGTGCCATCCGGGGAATTATCTTCCACGATCAGCACATCTAAATCCTTAGGAAGGGAAAACACCTTGCGGATGATCCGTTCGATGTTGTCCTTTTCATTATAAGTTGGGATGATTACCAGGCAATCTGACACAAACCGGTAAATTAATTGTTAATAACTTATTTTTTGATATAACGAAAAAGGGGACCCGGTATTGTACCAGGTCCCCTGATACTACTAATATACAATCAGTTTTCTGCCAAGGTCACCAGCATCCGTTTTCAGGCGGACCATGTAGAGACCCGGGGAAACACCCAGATTTCCAACCCTGAAAGAATTTGATCCTGAAACAGTTGTTAAATCTGAGTGCCAGATTACCCGGCCATCCATGGTCAAAACTTCGGCCGAAACATGCGCTGTTCTCTTTGCGGTAAAGTTTATCGAGAAAATACCGGTTGTCGGGTTCGGGGAAACATTGAATTTTGACACAAGGGAGTTTTGTTCTGCAATTCCGTCATTTTTCCTGAAGGTGATCCTTACCGTATCGGATTGTGTTCCAACGGGACTGAGCGTAGTAACGCGGCAAAATATTTTCTTCACTCCTACGCCAACACCTGAGGAATCAACCTTGATGATCTGGGTCATCTCGCCGGTCGACCAAACATAGGTATTGAACGTACCAGCATCAAGCGTAACCGTATCGCCGGCCTTCACCGACTGGTCGGGGCCAAGATCCAATACAGGCACGTCGTTGAGGGGAATGGCCTTGTCAAACCTGTATTTCAGATCCTGGAAAAACAGGTTGCTGATGGCAGCATCATGGATAACGATGGAGTTCTCATCATTGCTCACGTTCGCAGCATCGCTCCAGTTGTGCGAACCGGTCCATACCAGTGGATCAGAGGCGGTTGACGACTGGTCGATGATCATATACTTGCTGTGCAGCAAACCCTGTTCGTGATACTCTCTGAAGTTAGTTCCGAGGGCAGCCTGCAGGTCGGCAACCACGGTGGCATCGGAGGTTGCGCGGTTGGTGATGACCACTTTGGTGGTGACGCCGGCAGTTTTACGGGCAATAATGGCATTGCTGATCAAGGTACGCGTTATAAGCATCGTGCCGATTTCGAGATCGCTGTTGGCAGTATTGATATGGTTAACAATCTGCTGGTTTACCCCATCGCTCGGGCTGAAAAATACTTCAATCCGTTTGCCGCCGACCACGAATTCGTGAGGTGTGTTATCGGCCTTATCCGGTCCGAATTTGGCATTGGCTGAACTGGGCGTGGTGGTGGTGGAACCAAACATTTCATTGAATTCAAGGGTATAGGCTTTCGCCAGGCTGGCATCCTGGATGAAGAGTACGTTGTTGGCGTCGGTGTTCACATTCTGGTCGGTCCAGTTGCATGAGCCTGTCCATACGATCGGGTCATTCTGATTGGTTGATTGTCCATCTATGACCATGAACTTATTGTGCATGATGCCTGTCGTAACAGGACGTGCGATTTTCCCTATACCTGCGACCAGTTCGGGGATAGCAGAGTTGTTGGTGCTTCCGTCAACAACCAGCCTCACGGCAACGCCGCGGGTATAAGCTGCATTCAGTGCACTTGCAATGTTGCTTATTCCTTCGACATTGAAATTGTACATGGCAATATCGATGGTGTATTTTGCGCGCTTGATATAAGCTATACAAGTATCATCGGCGGCGCGGTATATCTGAATTGCCTTGGCCAGGGTTGCAACGGTGGTATCTACCGGGCGGGTAAAATAGGTTTTAATAGTTCCTGTTGAATTTGACTGGGTAATAAAGGGCTTAAGGCCAGAGAACCCCGTATCTCCTGAAGCCACTGAAAAGGCCTGAACATATACCAGGTCGGCGGGGTTGAGTCCCGATACGTTGAGCGTATGGGAAGTGCCGGTTCCGGCAGCGCTCAGGTGGCCCAGTTCAAGTTGTTTGGTGCGGCCATAATAAAGTTCGGTGGTTCCGGCTATGTTGGTATTCCATCCGAAAGTGAGGCCCGACGTTGTAATGTTTGAGACGGTAAGCGGTGTGGTGAAGGATATGGTGCTCGCACTAATGATGTCAGCCTTGTCACGGAGCAGGAACTGGTATCCTGATGTGGCGCTGGTGTATGAAAACTGTGAACAGATACCCACGATGGTGACAGCAGAAGCAGGGATGATCTGGCCAACGAGGTTTGAACTGGTGTTTACCCGAACCTGGCATGTTTCACTGCCGGCCGTTACGTTGTAGTTGGTATTTCCTGCGAAGACCCCGCCCGCGTTGGCAAAAGTTACCCCTACCATTTTGATCAGCATACCTTCGTATTGCTCCGCCATACCTCCCGGGGTGAGTACAATGGGTGCAGGCAGTGATTTTGGCGCGATCGCGTTGAATGAATTCACCGGGTTAATTTCCATCAGCATGTTGTAGTTGGTGGTAACCCCGGTAAGAACGATCGAGTCGCCCCGTGAAAGGCCCGTAATCGTGGAGCTATAAGCTGCGATCCCGGCTGTGGCATCCTGGAAATAACGGATTACTCCCAACTCGGGCCCATTGGTCACGATACCATGAACAGTAATGGTAGAGCCCAGGGGCATGGCCCTCGCGGCCGCGATATTGGCTTGTGAAAAACCCTGGATTGCCAGGATCAGCAGGCAAAAAATTGAAAGTGCTATTTTTTTCATTTTGATTTATTTCGGATTTATTGTTAGTGAACAGGTAAACGGGTGAACGGGTGAACGGGTTAATATGATAAGGCGACAGAGACATTGAAGGTTCTGCCGATTCCGTAATAAACACCGGCGGATGCTGCATCATTGTTGGTGGTGGTGGTTGAGTAGGAGTCGTTATTCTTTGCATCGGCGATGTATACCTTGTCGAGCAGGTTGATTACAGACGCACGAAGGTCCAGCTTGAATTTTTTAAAATGGAACTTATACCCGGCGTTCAGGTCAACAAGATAATACATAGGCAGTCTCCAGGAATCCGGGGGATTTCCGTTGGCATCCATGTATTTTGCGGTGAGGGTAGCCGGGTCCATCAGCGAATAGTTCTTGTCGAACAGGGTTACCGTGCCGGTAACATACAGATACTTGATAATTTCCCAGCGCACGCTTTCCATAAACTGGAACTGTGCGGCATCGCCTACATGAACGCCTTTTGCGTTATATACAAAACTGGTTATCAGGTTTCCTGTCGGATCATACACATAGGCTGTTCCACCCGACTGCCACCGCCAGTCGCCCCAGGCCATTACCTGGTCCCATTGAACGGATGGAACCGGTTTGTAGCCAAATTCGATTTCAATACCCTTGTGGAAGGCATCAATCCCGTTGATGTTCACCGGGTAGGAATCCATGGTTTTGGGATCGGTAAAGGTCAGAACGGCATCAAGCGGCCTGTTGTTCCATTTTATCAGGTAAGCGTTAAAGTTCAGTGCGATCTTTTTTGTATTCAGGCTGTACCCGAATTCCAGGGCCTGGATGACCTCATTCTTCGGATTCAGGATCTCCTGGTTGGCGTTGTTGAATACATTGGCGAAGCGGGGTGCCTTCGACAGGTAGCCCAGGTTCATGTAAACATTATTCTGTTTGTTGAGGTTATAATTTAACCCGCCTTTAATGGTGTAGCCCGGAAAAACCTTCCACTTGGTTTGTGTGGCACGTGCTTCGGCCGAGTTGTTTGTATATGATTTCGGGTTTACAATATACAGTGTATCTTTTTTACTGCCGGTTTGCTTGATCACAAAAACGGTGTCGTTTGAGGTATAGGAATGATCAACCTGGGTGGAGGTGAGGTTTTGAGATCCGTTATAGTAGAAGGTATCTCCGTTTCCTACAGCTTCGGTGAATGTATTTCCGCCGATTACAAGGTCCTTTTTCTTAAAGTAATCAATTCTCTGGTAAGCCGAAACAGCGGAAGTCAGGTTAATAAAAGCCGTCCAGTGTTCCGTTTTATATTCCAGCTGGGTAAAAACACCACCCCAGCGAACCAGTGCATCATTGTAATAGTAGATCTTGTCGCCCTCCATAAATTTTGTCTGGTAGGGATTGATGTTTTTATTGGCATCGTCGCGCACAAAATCGCCGCCGAGCAGGTCATATACTTCACCATAGTGCTGGCCTTTATAGGTGCGCAGATCGATCCCTCCCGACAGGGTCAGGCTTTTATTGATCTCCAGGCTGAAGGTCGAAAGCAGGCCGAACCAGCGGTGGTTGTTGACGCTGCTGCGGATGATGCCTTCAGACCTGCGCGTCGGATCTTTCATATTCCGGTCATAATAACTCTGGTAATTGATAAGACCGTCGGACTGGTTAAAGTTGAATGTGGAAGTTCCGTAAGCGCCGGCGGCATTCGACGAAAAATTGGTCGTGCCTCCGCCATTGCCAATGGATGCATAAATAATATTCGACCAATAGAATTTATCGTTGATACGCCAGAAATCGCGCAGGCTGAGCTGTGGTTTGAAAAAATAGTTGAGCGACTGGGAGAGGTTCTCTGTAGTCCCCGTATAGATGGGATTTCCGGAGGCATCTTTCTCGGTCCATCGGTTGAGGTGCCCCCAGTTTGAATTGTATTTTATCCCATACCGTTCAAACGTCGCTATCGATTTCTGGTATGAGCGCTGGGCATGTTTCTGGGGTGCGCCCATGGCTGAAAAGGTGAGCGTATGTTTCCCAAGCCGCTTATCAATCCTGACATATCCGAACCAGCCTTTTGTCCATGTATTGTCGACCCAGCCATTACCCTGCTTATAGGAACCGGCGAGGGTGATACCCCAGCCGTGTTTCATCTGTCCTGTCGTTAGCCCAAGGGAAGTGCGAAGGAAACCATCTGCACCCACCTCCTGTTTAATGGAAGCGTTAAAATTCTCATCAATGCCTTTGGTAATAATATTCACGGTTCCGCCAACAGAGGGCAATGCCAGTTTTGAGACACCCAGCCCGCGTTGAACCTGCAGGTTTCGCTGAACGGCATCAAGACCGAACCAGTTCGACCAGTACACCCAACCGTTTTCCATGTCGTTTACCGGAATACCGTCGATCATCACTGCGAGGTTGCGCTGACTGAACCCGCGGATGTTGATGCGTGCATCGCCATCGCCGCCGCCCTGTTGTGTGGCATAAACCCCGGGAGTTTTATTCAGGATCATCGGGATGTCGCGCGAAGCAAGCTCTTCCTGCAATTTTATTGGCTGAACCGTTGAAAATGCAACCGGTGTTTCGCGGGTTTTTGCAACGTCGGCAACCACTTCAACTTCGGTCAACGTCAGCGTTTTCAGTTGAAAATTTTGTGTCAGATCCGACTCCTGGATCGTAATATCCATTTCCTGCGGCAAATAACCGACGTAGGAAACCTTCAGGTGGTGGCTCCCTTTATCAAGTTTTATATAATACCGGCCGTCCATATCACTGATCACCCCTTTGCCTGTCCCGTAAGAGATGGTGGCCCCGATCAGGGTTTCTCCTGAATTAGCATCGGTGACGACACCCCTTACCTGGTGTTTCTGTGCAAACAGAAATACCGGGAACAACATGGCAAGGAATAAAATTGTAATTTGTTTTGTCATAATTTCCTGGGATTAGGTGATACACAGAGACACGGCGTGCCGCGTCTCTGCATTTTCCACTGATCAGTAACCACACCAGCCGGGATGGCTGGTCGCTTTGGGGCATGAAATTTCATGCCCCGGCCATGTCTTTTTATTGAATAATGATTTTCCTGGTAACCGACTGGTCGTCGCCATATTTTACCCTCACAAGGTAAACTCCTGAAGGAATGGCATCGAGTATGACCTTCACTTCACGCTGGAGGGAAGGAAAATCACTTGAATAAACAATCGTCCCAACAATGGAGACAACATCAACCGATGTTACCGGCTGGCTGGCCTGAACGGTAAATTGTTTGTTTGTAACCGGATTAGGCGAAATGAGCACATTCTGTCCCGCTGTAAGTTTGCCGATTCCCGAGGATGTTTTGCAATCGCACCAATGCTGGCCAAGACTGTCAAAAAAGTTGACCGGGAGTGTGTCATATTCAAGCAACGCGTAGAAACTGTCAGGAACACCGCCGGTACTCGTGTTACCGTAGGTGATCATGGTTGCGCGGTCAACGCCATGCTTCACGGTATGTTTACGTTTCAGCGCTTTGCTTTTGGTAAGGTAAATACCGGTACCCAGGATATAAGGTTTGGTGTCGGTCCAGGCACCTGACGGGCTGTAGGTTCCCTGCCAGTTTTTAGGCCTCACGCCGATTTCTGCAAAAATATCGATATCAGTCCAGGTTGCACCGATCTTTTTCTGGATAGAAACGGCATCATCCCCGTTCCAGAAGCAGACATTGCCTCCCGGAGTTGTTCCACCGTAATCATAAGGAGCAAGCCATGTACCCTTTTTGCGCAGGGTGGGCCATACCATGGTGTCCTGGCCCGGCTTGGTGGTGTCCTGGATCATTACCATCACCTTGTACGGCAGGATTTTTCCTGTGAGCGGAAGCACATACAAGGGGTCGCCATCTGCTGCAGAATTTCCGTTTGACCAGCGGATTACCCTGTATACATTGTCAAGTTTGATGGTGTCGTGTGTCGGATTGTAAATTTCCAGTGACTTGTTGTTGTTCCAACCCTCCACATATTCTGAAATGAACAGGTCGGAACAGTCGGTTTGGGCAAAAATGGCCCCGGCTGATAAGAAAGCGATAAAAAAGAGTAGCAGTTTTTTCATATGTTTGTGTTAAAGGGTTACTATCCGAAAATCAGCAACAAAATTAAGAAAAGTAAGGGCAGACAGCATGAATGAATTGTTAAATGTTAGTAACTTTTGAAATTTGGAATGCTTCCAGCTTTACAATGGCTTCACTGATGCCTTCAACATCACGGAAAGTGAGAAATAACCTGCCTTTTTCTTCTTTCATTTTGCAATTTTCCTGGCCGGTTTTTATGCATTCCAGGATACATGTAAATTGCAGCGACTGGAAATAGGATGACTCCGGGTTGCTGATGAAATAGGCCGTGAGCCTTTGGTTCCGCAACACGAGTTTTTCGAACCCAAGCTTGCGGGCTATCCAGCGCAGGCGGATGGTATGCAGCAGTGTTTCCGTTTGACCGGGCAGTGGGCCAAAACGGTCGACGAGCCGTTCACGGAATTTCAGGAGATTTTCCTCCGTTTCAATTGAATCCAGCTCCTTGTAAAGGTTTAACCGTTCGGTGATGTTGGTGATATAATAATCAGGAATAAGAATTTCGAGATCGGTCTCAATGGCACAATCCCGCACATATTCCCGCTGCAGATCCGTTGGGAACAACTCCTTGAAATCAGTCTCTTTGAGTTCGAGCAGGGCCTCATCAAGGATTTTCTGGTACATTTCATACCCTATCTCTGAAATGAACCCGCTTTGCTCGCCTCCCAGGATATTCCCCGCACCGCGGATATCGAGGTCGCGCATGGCAATGTTGAAACCGCTGCCCAGGTCGGCAAATTCTTCGATGGCCCGCAGGCGCTTGCGGGCTTCATCGGTGAGCGACGACATGGGCGGGGCCAGCAGGTAACAGAATGCCTTTTTATTGGAACGCCCCACCCTGCCCCGCAACTGGTGCAGATCGCTCAGCCCGTAATGATGGGCATCATTGATGATGATGGTGTTTACATTTGAAATATCGAGCCCCGATTCGATGATGGTTGTTGCAATCAGGACATCGTATTCCCCTTCAATAAAATCGACCATCACCTTCTCCAGTTTATGCCCCTCCATCTGCCCGTGGGCAACGGCAACTTTCACGCCCGGGACCATGCGCTGAACCATAACCGAAAGATCCATGATGTTCATCACCCGCGTGGTGACAAAAAAGACCTGGCCACCCCTGGATACCTCAAACTGGATGGCCTCCCTGATCACCTCTTCGCCAAAGGGCTGGATCTCGGTTTGAACCGGGTACCTGTTGGGCGGCGGCGTGTTGATGATCGAGAGGTCGCGCGCTCCCATGAGCGAAAACTGCAGGGTTCGCGGAATGGGCGTCGCTGTAAGCGTGAGGGTGTCTACGTTCACTTTAAGCATCTTAATTTTTTCTTTGGCTCCCACCCCGAATTTTTGTTCCTCGTCGATGATGAGCAACCCAAGGTCCCTGAATACAATATCCTTGCTGAGCAGCCTGTGCGTGCCAATGAGAATGTCGATCTTCCCATCCTCCAGGTCGGCAAGCAACAGTTTCTGGTCTTTTGCTGATTTAAACCGGTTGATGTAATCGACCCGGCATGGGAATGATTTCAGCCGTTCGGAAAAGGTTTTATAATGCTGCAACGCGAGAATTGTGGTGGGTACCAGTACGGCCACCTGCTTGCTCTCGGTCACCACCTTGAAGGCTGCACGGATCGCGATTTCGGTCTTCCCGAATCCGACATCCCCGCATATGAGCCTGTCCATCGGGAAGGTCTCCTCCAGGTCGCGTTTCACATCCTGGGTCGCCTTGATCTGGTCAGGTGTATCCTCATATATGAATGAAGCCTCCAGTTCAGTCTGCAGGTAGGTATCCGGGGCACAGGCCAGCCCGGTGGCGGCGCGGCGTTCGGCATACAACTTGATCAGTTCTTTTGCTATATCCTTTACGCGGCTCTTGGTCTTATTCTTAAGCTTGTTCCATACATCTGAACCAAGCCGGTTCAGCGACGGCGCCGTTCCATCCTTCCCAATGTATTTTGAGATGCGGTGAAGCGAATGAATGCTCACATAAAGCAGGTCGTCATTTTTGTATATCAGCCTGATGGCCTCCTGCTCTTTTCCGTTGTTGATGATCTTTTCCAGCCCGTCGAAACGCCCGACCCCGTGGTCGATGTGGGTGACGAAATCGCCGGGACGCAGGTCATACAGATCTTTCAGCGTCAGGGCCTCCTTTGCAGTATAGCCCTCGCGCAGGTGGAACTTGTGATACCGCTCAAAAATCTGGTGGTCGGTGTAGCATACCAGTTTGAGATCCTTGTCGATAAAACCCTCGTGGAGGGAGAAATGCAGGGTGACGGGGGACGAGGGACGAGGGACGGGGGACGAAGGACGAGGGACGTGGGACGAAGGACGAGGGACGTGGGACGTGGGACGTAGGACGTCGGTATCGGGAGGCTTGTCATGCTTTGATTCAATGTCTTCGAGGATCATCTGCAGGCGTTCGGCCTGTTTTGGGTTGTCGGCCAGCAGGAAGTTCTGATACCCGTTTTCCGCGTTCCTGTGAAAATCCTGCAGCAGCAGGTCAAAGTTCTTGTTGAATGACGGTTGGGGAGACGTATTGAAAACGAAGGGTCTGGCGGTTTTAAAATAGCATTGCTGACCGAATTCGATCGTTGAAAAATCAAGCAGGGACTTCAGGAACTCGCTGCCATGCAACAGGAGGTCGGAGTTCGGCTGCATCTCCATCAGGTGAGCCATGGAGGCTGTGTCGTCAATCCAGACTGCAGCTTTTTCGGGAAGGAAGGCAAACAGGGATTCGTAGGCGATTTTCTTGTCGGCATTTACGCGGATATCAGGTACAATGCTGATTTCCTGCATTTTTTGAATCGAAAGCTGGCTGGAGGGATCAAAAGTACGGATGGTTGCAACTTTGTTTCCGCTGAATTCGATCCGGAAAGGATGATCACTGCTGAAGGAGTATACATCGATCAACCCGCCGCGAAGCGAAAACTGGCCTGGTTCGAGAACAAAATCAGCACGCTCGAATTCGTATTCCACCAGGAGGTCCAGGATAAAATCCATGTTCACCTGTTCCCCAACAGAAAGTTTCAAGGTATTTTTTTCCAGGTATTTCTTATTGACCACCTTTTCGGAAACAGCCTCAGGGTAGCTCACGATGACAAACTTGCGGGCCCGGGTATTCAACTGATTGAGCACCTCGGTACGTGACAGCAAGCCCTGGTTATCTTTGATACCGGTCTGAAATCCGCGTTTGAACGAGGAAGGGAAGTAATAGACCCGGTCGCCCAGGATCTGCTGAAGGTCGTTGAAGAAATAGGCGGCAGATTCCTTGTCGGGAAGGAGCGCCAGGTGAACATGGGTGGTTGCTTCATACGTCGCTGACATCACCAGCGAGCGCGAAGATCCTGTGAGCCCCTGCAGGTGCAACCGGAATCGTTTGTGCCTTTCGACGGGCAACCCGGATTCATTTGAAATCAGGTCGTCGGCTGCCGGGTGTTGCATACCGGTAGTTGATCCCGGGAAATAGCCGGCGATCTCCTTTACCAGGGGACTTGCTTTGTATAATAATAAAAGATCGGCTGGCTTCAATCGATTTTGAAATCGGGTGAGTGTTCCTTCATCATCTGTTCGGCTTGTTCAACCATGTAGGTAGGCCCGACAAACAAAGGTGAACGCTCATGCAGAGAACCAGGCTGGATATCGAGGATCCTGCGGAATCCATCGGAAGCCTTGCCGCCTGCCTGTTCGGCAAGAAACGCCACCGGGTTGCATTCATAAAGCAACCTCAGTTTGCCTCTCCGGTTTTTGGTGGTTCCCGGATAGAGAAAAACGCCTCCCCTGATCATGTTGCGGTGTATGTCGGCAACCATGGAGCCGATATACCGGGTGGAATATGGCCGATGCGTTGCATCATCTTCCTCCTGGCAAAAATGAATGTATTGCCTGACACCTTCGGGAAATGAGAAATAGTTGGCTTCGTTGATCGAATAAATGGTTCCCACTTCGGGGTACTTCATGTCGGGGTGGCTTAAAATAAAAAGCCCGACGGAAGGATCAAGTGTAAACCCGTTAACGCCATAGCCCGTAGTATAGACAAGCATGGTTGACGATCCATAGATCACATAACCGGCGGCGACCAGGTTCCTTCCGGGCTGCAGGAAATCTTCCAGTTGTGCGGCACCCCTGACGGTGCGGCGGCGGTAAATTGAAAACAGTGTCCCGATGGAAACATTTGACTCAATATTGGATGATCCGTCGAGGGGATCCATGGCCACTACGTATTTGCCATGTTTGGAGATATCGCTGTCAAGGATGATAATATCTTCGTTTTCCTCAGAACCGATGGCACAGCACTGCCCGCCTGATTTCAAAGCGGCAATGAACTGGTCGTTAGCGTAAACATCCAGCTTTTTCTGATCTTCGCCCTGCACGTTCACTTCACCGGCATAGCCCATCACCTCACCAAGCCCGGCGCGGTTCACTTCGCGGTTAACAAATTTTGCGGCGATGCCGATGTCGTTCAGTAAACGCGATAATTCGCCGGATGCCTGCGGGTATTCCGACTGTTGCTCGATAATAAATTCGGTCAGGGTCTTGAATTTCATAGCGTGGGTTTTTGAGAACACAAAAATAGTCAATTCCGGCGAATACGATCTTAGTTTTTCTTTACTTTTGCGCCATGCAGATCCAGGTATTCAAATTTGGCGGTGCTTCCATCAATAGTGGTGAAAGGATTAAAAACATGGCCGGCATCCTTCAAAGATACGCCATCGGACCGGTGTTGGTGGTAGTTTCTGCCATCGGGAAAACAACCAATGCCCTTGAAGAGGTCCTGGAAAATTACCTGGCAAATGATCCGCTGGCCGTACTTGACTCCTTTCAGAAGGTCAGCGATTATCATTTTGCAATCCTGGATTCGCTTTTTTCTGACAAAAGTCACCCGGTTTATGGTGAGGTCACGTCATTGTTCGACCAGTTGCGCGGGTACATCCGGAAAGGGCATCTTTATTCGCAAACCAAGCCTGGCCGGGATTTTGAATACGACCAGATCGTGAGTTTCGGGGAGTTGTTCGCTTCCGCCATCGTGCACCATTACCTGGTATCGCAGGGGCTGACATGCCGGCTTTTTGATGTGAGAGAACTGATCAGAACAGATGCAACATACCGCGACGCCAGGGTTGACTGGAACACAACAGGACGACTGATCCAGGATGCTGTATCTGGCTGGTTTCCTGATCATCCCGGAAAGGGAGCCATCGCCATTACCCAGGGTTTTATCGGGTGCGATCCGGCCGGCAATACCACCACCCTGGGGCGCGAAGGGTCGGATTTTTCGGCGGCCATTTTCGCATTTTCGCTGCAGGCCAGGGAGATGACGATATGGAAGGATGTACCCGGGGTGATGAATGCCGATCCCAAACTGATGCCGGATGCCGTGTGCCTCGATACGCTGTCGTACCGCGAAGTGATCGAACTCGCCTATTACGGCGCAAGCGTGATCCACCCGAAAACCATCAAACCGCTCGAAAACGCCGGCATCCGCCTCCGGGTAAAATCATTCCTTCATCCTGAACTGGAAGGCACTGTGGTGGAAAATATCAGGGAATGGAAAATCTCAACGCCCATTTATATCCTGAAGCAGAACCAGGTGCTGATCTCTGTTTCTCCCCGCGATTTCTCCTTCATCATGGAAGAGAACCTGAGTGAAATTTTCAGGACACTTGCCGCCTTCAGAATCAAAGTGAATGTCATGCAGAATTCGGCGATCAGCTTTTCAATCTGCGTGGACAACGACCCCCACAAAATAACACCGTTGCTCAGTTTCCTGCAAAAAAACTATGAAACGCGCTATAACCAGGGAATTGAACTCTACACAATCCGCCACTATACCGACGAAGCCATCACCCGCATTACCCGCGACAGGAAAATCCTGATGGAACTAAGAAGCAGAAATACCTTCCAGGTCCTCCTCGATAAAAAAAATGGTTAAATCACCGCAGAAACAGCAGGAAAAAAATCAGCCGCCCCCAACATTGCCAACACTGCCTGCATTGCCTGCATTGCCTGCATTGCCTGCATTGTTTGCCTTGTTTGCATTGCTTGCATTGCTTGCATTGCTAAGGAATAACTACCGGAAAATCATACCTGAAATCATCATATTCCGGTTTGCCGAGGATGTTGCCCAGGAAATCGCTGTAGGCATCGGTAAACGAGAACTTGTTGACGTCGTAGTAATCATCCGACAGCGGTTTATTTCCCACGGCGCCCATATCGATCGAGGTTGTGTTGAATTCTTCCAGTTCCACGTTGGTCACGATCCGTTTCATCACCGGCATCTGGCCATATTCTTCCCTGAGAAGCAGGTCAACCACTTTATCTGCGAGGGTCGAAGTCAGCCTGCGGTCATAGTGCCTGCAATGTCCTGCCCGGGGATAATAACCTGAGATTTGTGCGCGTGCATCGATCTTCAGTTTGCTGCTGATTTCGGATGCGACAATACCGCTAACACCGCCAAACCTGGGATGCCCGTATTCGTCGAGTTCCGAACTGGCATAAACCACATCAACCTTCCCGCTTTTGTCGTCAAACCAGCGGATACCTTCGGAAACAGGAATCACGAGGCATTTCTTTTTCGAGTGCAAGTAAGCTTCCTTCACGGTTTCAAAAAAGACCTCTTTCCGCTCTTTGGTGATCTCAAATTCGGGAATCAGGCCCAGTGCGCCGCCGCCAAAGGTACAGGTTCCTGTAAGCCACCCGGCGTCACGTCCCATCACTTCCATCACAATGATGCGCGAATGAGATTCGGCCGTGGTTTTTATTTTGGCAGTGAATTCCATCATCGACCGCGCAGCCGAAGGGAAGCCGGGGCAAAGCACAGCTTCAATCTCCTTGCCCTGGTAAGTATGGATAGTGCGTGTCCGCAGATCGTTGTCGATTGTTTTAGGAAACCCGATCACCGGGATGCCTTCCGTTTCAAAAAGCCGCTTGGCAGCGCCATTGGTATCATCGCCCCCTATTGTGACAAGGACGTCGATCTTGTAACGTTCGAAGTTGCGCAACACCTGTGGCACCCGGCTTTCAGGGTTCTTTTTTGACGGGAACGGATTGGTACGGCTCGAACGAAGGGCTGTTCCGCCATAATAGCCGTCGTACGGCTGGTTGGTCAGGTCAACGATATCGCCATCGCCCAGGAGGCCTTTCCAGCCCGAAAGGATGCCGTATACTTTAAAGCCCAACAGGGAAGCCCGGTTCCTGATCGCTTCAATGCTTGCGTTGATGGCAGGCGTATCGCCCCCGCCTGATAAAATAGCCAGTGTTTTTCCGTGGAAAAGCTTTTTCTCGTATTTCATAATTTGTTTCTCATTTCGAGGTGCAAACTTACTACTTTTTTAGAAATTTGATGCTTGAATTATACGTTTAGGCCCACTCCGCTGACTCTCCACTTGAAAATTATACGTTTAAGCACCCCTCCCCTGCCCCTCCCCATTGAAGGGAGGGGGAATGATTTTCGTAGATAACAAACAACTGTTAATCAGGCTAAAAAATTCCCTGGAAGGAGGTTGGATTTGCAAGTAACTACCTAATGCATCTCCCTCCCCTTCAAGGGGAAGGTCCGGGGAGAGATCATTGAGCGAAAGATGTGATTTCCCTGATCTTTTCCACTAAAACCCTGGCAAGTTTCACATTCGATTCAAAGGTCCAGCCTGCAATGTGGGGGGTGAGAACCACCCGGTCGGATTTGGCCAGGAATTCAAGGTCGGCAGGCCGCTTGTCGGAAACTGATTCAAACGAGGTGTCTTCATATTCAAGCACATCCAATGCCGCTCCTGCAACTTTTCCTGAAATAATATTTTTGACAAGGTCCTGTGTTCTGACAATTTTCCCGCGGGCGCTATTGACCAGCCAGATATTTTTCCGGAACCGGTTAAAAAACCGGTCATCTGCCAGCCATTCGGTTTCTTCGGTAAGGGGTATATGAAGACTCACGATATCGCATTGCTCAAAAAGCTCCTCCATTGTGGTTTCCCGCGTATTCCCGTCCGAATAACCTTCCTTGTATTTGTCCCAGGAGATCACATTGGCTTCAAATCCTTTCAAACGTTGCGCAAAGGCGCTCCCCATGTTCCCATAGCCAATGATGCCAACTGTTTTCCCCTTGATCTCAGTCCCGCGGTTTCCTTCCCTGATCCAGGTTCCCTGGCGAACCTCGCGGTCGGCGCGGTTTATGTGGTTCATGAGTGAAAGCAGCAACGCCAGGGTGTGCTCGCCTACCGCGTCACGGTTCCCTTCAGGTGAATTCAGGCAAAGGATGCCCCTGCTGCCGGCAAATGCCACATCGATATTCTCCATCCCGGCCCCTACCCTGCCTATAAACTTCAGTTGGGTGGCTTTCTCAAGAAATTCTTTGTCAATGGTGATTTTGCTGCGGATGATGATGCCGGAATAATCTCCTGCGATATGCAGCAATTCCCTTCTTCCGTATCCGGGGAAAAAATCACAGTGAAACCCCATGGCGGTCAGTTCTTCCCGGATCAGGGGATGGACGGAGTCGATGAAGAGGACTTTTGACATAAAGGGTAAAATGGTAAAATGGCAAAATGGTAAAATGGTAAAATGGCAAAATGGTAAAATGGCAAAATGGTAAAATGGCAAAATGGTAAAATGGCAAAATGGTAAAATGGCAAAATGGTAAGATTTAGCCAGATAAGTTTTTTAATGTTGCAAAGGTATCAGAGATTCTTATTTTACAATCAGCTTTTTCTTAATTTTGCATCCCTAAATTCAAGACTGTGTGGAATTTTCTTGTCAGGACAATCTTACGTAACCGGATTACAATCCTTGTAGTAATTGCTTTGTTAACGGCCTATATGGGCTATCGGGCAACCGAGGTGAAAATCCAGTACGGAAACACCACGATTCTGCCTCAGAAGGATTCGACCAACATCATCTACCAGAAGTTTATCAAACAATTCGGGCAGGATGGATCGGTGATGTTTATCGGGATGGCCGACAGCCATTTCTTCCAGTTATCTCATTTCAACAATATTTATGAACTCACCGATTCCCTGAAAAAAATCAAAGGGGTGTCGGAGATCGTCTCGATCACCCGCATTTTCAACCTTGTTAAAAACGATTCCCTCAAGAAATTTGAATTCGTTCCTATTTCCCCCCGCAAGCCGGCCACACAACGGGAACTCGATTCAATTAAATCGCTGATCTATTCTCTTCCTTTCTACGAAGGCCTCATATACAACAAAGCCACCTCGGCCTACCTGATGGCTGTGACGCTTGACAAAGAGATCATCAATTCGAAGGACCGGGACAGGCTGATCGGGGACATCAGGGTGATGGTTGACCGCTACTCGGCCAAAACCCAGGTCGAGGCTCATTTCTCCGGACTTCCCTATATCCGCACCCTGATTGCAAAAAAGCTCCAGAATGAGTTGCGGTTATTTGTAATCCTGGCACTACTGGTATCCGCCCTGTTCCTCTATATTTTTTTCCGGTCGACCAAGGCGGTGATATTCCCGATGCTGATCGTGCTGATCAGCGTGGTTTTCGCTCTCGGGCTGATGGCCATTTTCGGGTACAAGATCACCATGCTTACCTCCATCATTCCACCCCTGGTGATTGTGATCGCAGTGGAGAACTGCATCTTCATCCTTAACAAATACCATTACGAGTACAGCCACCACCATAACCAGGCAAAGGCCCTGTCGCGCGTCATCCAGCGCATCGGGGTAGCCAACCTGCTCACCAATGCGGCAACCGCTACAGGGTTTGCAGCATTCATCATCACCAACAACTCCCTGCTGGTTGAATTCGGACTGATTGCAGCCATCAGCATCATGTTCATCTACGCGTTGTCGCTGACCCTGGTCCCCATTTTCTTCAGCTTCCTGCCGCCCCCCAAACCCAAGTATACCAAGCACATCGAGGACAGCATCGCCCGATCCATTATCGACAAAGCTGTGTACTGGGTCCAGTACCACCGGAATCTCATATACACCACCATGGGCATCTGCATCGTACTAGGTTTGATTGGCGCTATGAGGCTGAAAACCAGCGGAACCATCGTGGATGATATTTCAAAACGCGATCCCATTTATAAGGATATGATCTTTTTTGAGAACCATTTTAAAGGGATCATGCCCCTGGAGATAGTCGTTGATACCAAAAAGAAAAAAGGGGTGATGAACCTTGCCACCCTGAAGAAGATCGATCGTATGCAGGACAGTCTTAAAACCTACAAGGAACTTTCAAAAGCCCTTTCGATTGTCGAGGTCATTAAATCTGCCAAACAGGCATTCTATGGCGGGGATCCTGAATTTTACACCCTGCCCAATTCCAATGAACTTACCTTCATGGCAAGTTACATCCCGTCATTCCAGGCAAAAAAACGGTCGATCCTTAACAACTTCATCGATTCAACCTACCAGGTCACGCGGATCAGCGTGCAAATGGCCAATGTGGGCACGAAAAAGATCGACAGCATACAGCACAGCCTTAAACCGACCATCGACTCCATCTTCAACCCTGCAAAGTTTATTGTTACCATCACAGGTACCAGCGTGGTGTTTCTGAAGGGCACCAACTTCCTCATCAGGAACCTCTGGGAGAGCATCGCGCTTGCCATCGTGGTCATCGCCATGTTGCTGGCCTTCCTGTTTACCTCCTGGCGCATGATCCTGATCTCTCTGATCCCGAACCTCATTCCGCAGCTTATGACCGGCGCCCTCATGGGTTTTACAGGCATCCCCATCAAACCTTCAACAATCCTGATCTTCAGCATCGCCCTTGGAATCTCGGTTGATAACTCAATCCAGTTCCTCTCGCGCTACCGGCTGCAGTTGAAACAAACGGGTCACAATATACCTTCATCGGTGATTTCAGCACTCCAGGAGACCGGATACAGCATGATCTATTCATCCACCGTGCTCTTTTTTGGCTTTGGCATCTTCGTGCTTTCCACCTTCGGCGGCACCCAGGCGCTTGGGTTTCTCATTTCTTTCACCCTGCTGGTAGCCGGACTGCTCAACATGTTTGTGTTGCCTTCGATGCTGCTGACCCTTGACAAATGGAGTACCACCAAAAATTTCGAACAACCGTTGGTTGATATTTATGAAGACCAGGCTGATGTTAACCTTGATGGAATCGACATTGGCACAAAAGAGGAATAACCTTCCTGCCCCCCTCGCATGGCAGCGAGTAGAAACTGAGGAAATTTAACTTTAAAACGTTGTGCATGAAAGGAATCATTTTAGCCGGGGGAGCCGGCACCAGGCTTCACCCTTTAACGCTTGCGGTAAGTAAACAACTCATGCCGGTATACGACAAGCCGATGATCTATTATCCGCTTTCGGTGCTCATGATGGCCGGCATCAACGAAATCCTTATCATTTCAACCCCCTACGATCTCCCCCACTTCAGACAACTGCTTGGCGACGGCAAATCGCTTGGATGTTCCTTTTCCTACGCAGAACAGGCGATTCCGAACGGCCTGGCACAGGCTTTTGTTATCGGGGAGCCATTCATCGGGAACGACAAGGTGGCCCTGGTATTGGGAGATAACATCTTTTTTGGCAACGGACTTTCGCAACTTGTACAGGAGAACAACGACCCGAAGGGGGGCGTTGTTTTTGCCTACCACGTGAATGACCCTGAACGGTACGGGGTCGTTGAATTTGATGAACATTTCAAAGCACTTTCCATTGAGGAAAAACCGAAGGCTCCTAAATCGAATTTTGCCGTTCCCGGGCTGTATTTCTATGATAACTCGGTCATCGAGGTGGCTAAGAACATCAAGCCCAGCCATAGGGGCGAATATGAAATCACCGATGTGAACCGCTGGTACCTTGAGCAGGGCAGGCTGAAAGTTGGCGTACTGAGTCGCGGCATCGCCTGGCTTGATACCGGAACCTTCGAGTCATTGCTGCAGGCGTCACAGTTTGTTGAAGTTGTTCAAAACCGACAGGGTTTGAAGATCGGGTGCATCGAGGAGATTGCCTACCGGATGAAATTCATCAGCCGCGAACAGCTTAACGAGATTGCACGGCCCTTGCTTAAAAGCGGATATGGCCAGTACCTGGTAAATCTCGGAGAGTAACCTGCTTTACAATTCATCATGTCGTCCTTTCAATTTTACCTATGATTCCCCTTAAAACCCTGCAGGACCGCATAAGTTACGCTTTTGACTCAACCGGATTCGTTCGTGAACCGGTAAGGCTTTATGAACCGATTGCCTACGCGCTTGAGCAGGGAGGAAAAAGACTCAGACCAGTTTTGGTGCTTATGGCATGTGACCTGTTCGGAGGTAATATAGAAGATGCCGTATACCCTGCCATGGGACTGGAAATATTCCACAATTTCACCCTGTTGCATGATGACATCATGGACAACGCGCCTTTGCGGCGCGGCAAGGAGACCGTATTTCAGAAATGGGATAAAAACACCGCCATCCTATCGGGTGATACCATGTTCGTGATGGCATACGAATATGTTGCAAGAACCGATGCATCACTGCTTCCCATGGTGCTCAACCTGTTCAACGATACTGCGCGGATGGTTTGCGAAGGCCAGCAATATGACATGAACTTCGAAAGCCAGGCCAACATCACCATTCCCGACTATATGATGATGATCAGGCTGAAAACAGCGGTGCTGATCGCCTGCAGCCTGAAACTGGGGGCTATCATAGCCAAAGCTGACGCAACCCATATCGAAAAGATCTACGATTTCGGCATTGAACTGGGACTTGCCTTCCAACTGCAGGATGATTTCCTGGATGCGTTCGGCGATACCGCCAAGTTTGGTAAAGCCATCGGCGGCGACATCGCAACCAACAAAAAAACGTTTCTTTACCTCAAAGCCTTTGAACTGGCCAGGGGAGAAACACTGGCAATCCTGGCTAAATACGTTGAAGGTAATGAAATTACCGCAAGTCAAAAGGTAGCCGGTATCCTTGACATTTACATGGAGCTCAATATCCGCGAGATCACTCTACTGGAAATCGAACAACATCACCTGAAAGCACTTGAAATCCTCCATTCTGTTGACCTGTCTCCTGAAACAACCAATGAACTTATTGGATTGATGCAGGTTATGCTGGGAAGAGAACGCTAACAATTGAATATCGAATATTCATTTTTTGCCTAGCCTTCCAATATATCCAACTCATAATTAAGTTCTTCCCACCGTTTCATCTCCCTGGCCAGCGCATTCTTTACATCCTCGTATGATTTGTAGAGACTCCCGTCCTGGATCTGCTGCTGGAATTTTTCAGGTGTTCCAAGCATTCCTTCCTTCAGCCTGATTTCTGTTTCCAACCGCTCAATTTCAGATTCACTTTTCGTGATCTGGTTTTTTACCTTCCTGATCTCCTTTTCCGACTCCCTGCGCTTTTCCCAGTCGAGTTTGTTCTGTGAAACCTGGTCCCCCTCACCCTGGTCAAGCGTTTTCTGCTGTGCTGCATTCAATTCGTTTAATGTCCTCAAACGGCGCTGCTCCAGGAAATCGTAAATGTCGCCAAGATACTCCTTCACAGTGCCATGTCTGAATTCAAATACGCGGTTGGTAAGTCCTTGCAGAAAATCACGGTCATGCGACACGATGATCAAAGTCCCGTTATACTGAAGCAATGCACTCTTGAGTACGTCCTTCGACCGCATATCGAGGTGATTGGTAGGTTCGTCGAGAATGAGCAGATTAGCTGGTGTCAACAGCAACTTTGCCAGCGACAGCCTTGATTTCTCACCTCCTGAGAGCACCTTCACCTTCTTTTCAATATCGTCGCCGCTGAATAAAAACCCACCAAGGATTCCCTTAATGCGTGTGCGGATGTCGCCTACGGCAATATCATCAATGGTTTTAAACACTGTTTTTTCCGGATCGAGGTAGTCGCTCTGATTCTGGGCATAATACCCGATCACCACATTGTGTCCGAATTTCAGCTCCCCGGTGTAATCCACCAGCCCGTTAATGACTTTCGACAAGGTGGTTTTCCCCTCCCCGTTTTTTCCGACAAAGGCGATACGGTCTTCTTTAATGACAGTGAACGACAGATCATTCAACACCCGTTTCTGAGGATAATCCTTGTTAATGCTCTTGCCTTCCAGGATGATCTTTCCCGAATGGGGTGCAGGCGGGAACCGAAAGCGGATTCCGGATTCATCCACCATATCCACCTCAACAAGATCGATCTTGTCGAGCAGTTTGATGCGCGATTGCACCTGTTTGGCCTTGGTAGCTTTCGACCGGAAACGTTCAACAAACCGTTCGATCTGCCGGATCTGCCGCTGCTGGTTGTTGTGGGTCGCCAGCTGGCTTTCCATGCGTTCTTCCCGCATCAGCACGTATTCCGAATAGTTGGCTTTGTAATCATAAACCTTCCCCATCGAGATCTCGATGGATCGTTTTGTCACATTATCGAGAAAGGCGCGGTCGTGCGAAACGAGCACTACAGCTCCCTTGTAATTCGCAAGAAATTCCTCGAGCCATTGAATTGAATCAATATCAAGATGGTTGGTAGGTTCATCAAGTAAGATAACATCGTGCTGCTGAAGCAGGATCTTGGCAATTTCGACACGCATCTGCCAGCCACTGCTGAAGGTAGTCATCATCCTGGTAAATTCTTCGCGCTCAAAACCAAGCCCGGTCAGCACCTTTTCAATGTTCACATGAACTGCCTGACCGCCAACCAGGTGATATCGCTCCAGTGCCTCTGAATGCTTTCGGATCAGTTTATGATAACTGTCCGATTCATAATCGCTGCGCTCGCCGATCTCCTTCTCAAACCGGGCTATGCGCTCTTCCAGCTGCACTACTTCGGTGAAGGCATTCATAGCCTCTTCGACCACACTTCGTTCGCTATGCAACTCCATTTCCTGAGGGAGGTATCCAATAGAACAGGCTTCCGGAACAATGATATCGCCTTCATCCGCCTTTTGCAGTCCCTTGATTATTTTGAGCAGGGTTGATTTCCCGGCGCCATTTTTACCGACAAGACCGATCCGGTCTTTATCATTGATGATAAATGAAACGTGGTCGAACAACGACTCGCCGCCAAACTGGACAGATAGATTATTTATTGAAACCATAGACGGTGCAAAGATAGGAATAGATTTTGGAAGGAGAAGGATTTACGAAAGACGAGGGACGAAGGACGAAGGACGAAGGACGAGGGACGTGGGACGTGGGGCGAAGACTTATGAGTTGTTTTATGTTTAAATTGAAAAAGGCCGGTGTAAACACCGGCCTTTTCAAAGAGATTCCTGTTAAGGATTAGTGGGTCACCGTGATCTTGACAGTCTTGATACCTTCGCTGGTTGCTACTTTTACAAAGTATACGCCTACGCTGAAGGTTGA
>CAIWMX010000136.1 GCA_903913885.1 uncultured Bacteroidales bacterium
CTTATTCCAGTGGATAATTGGCTAATTAGCTTAATATCTGTAATTTATCAGTTGATATGCCTTGATTATTCTGGTTTGACTGTCAGTAGACCACGCCACGCCCTATCGCGGTTACAATTGTGAAAAGGGAAAAATTGAGGATATATGAAATGCTCCCCCAACCATTGTTGGGCATTATCATCAAAACTCCCGGGTGTCGAAAAGGATTATAACATAAATAAAATGCGGCACAAGTGAGTATGTTCACTTGTGCCGCATGGATTGTAACCTACAATTGTAAGGATATCAGGTTCAATTTTACATCCAGTTCAAATCAACTGCAACAAGAAATAGAGTTTGGAAATCATGGTACTGTTAAAAGATTACTTGCTGATCCCCATTCCTACATTGATAACAAGTGCATGTTTTGATCTCCCTGGACCACTCAAGAAAAAAAAGTAAATGTTCTGTTTATAGGATATGTTTTGCTGTCTACAACGGCTACACCGGCTACAATTAGTCAACTTGCTATTAATCAATATTATAATATTTTATATTGTAGAAAATAGAGGATAATTTGTAGCCGAGTGTAGGAGGAGCAAATAAGTGTAGCTGAATGTAGCCGGTTGTAGGAAGAGATAAAGTTCTATTTATTACTTTAACTATATGATTATTGTTATATTATATATTTGTAGCTGTTATAGCTGTTGTAGCCGCTGATTTCAGTCCTGTCTGAGCCCGGATCATCTGTTTTAAAAAGGGAGCTCTTCAGCGGGTTGTTCCGGATCTTCTTCAAAGGCTTGTTTGTCTATTGTATTGAGAATTGAAATGGACAACTGATCATAATCAAAAGCAAATGCAGTTGTTACCTTGCTTGTGGTCTTCTTCACCATGTTCCCCTGGTGGCTAAATCCCATGACCTCATCTTCAACAACCCTTTTGTCATTTTCGACTTTGAATCTGCAGGAATGTTTCCTGCCAAGATACTCCTTCGAATTTATCAGGTAATATTCCAGGGTTTTTAACGGCAGGATATTCTCCTTGGTTTTCTGCCCATGCATCCGGTAAAGCTGAAATATCCTCGAAGGATTAAGAAAGAGTACATTCTTTGCAGGATGCCATTCAGTTTCGATTGTAAGGATATCTGTTTTTAGTCTTACAACATGCTCAACCCTGAAATCAACGCCATCTTTGATCTGACCATCGTTGGTTAGAAATTCGAGAATTTCCCAGAATATCGACAATTCATTGCTCTTCTTGGTTTCCCTGTTCTGACGGATGATAAGTTTTGCAGCCATATCCAACAATCCTTGATATTCCCATGGCACTGTAATGACCTCTTTGAGGGTTCGATAGGCCGCAAGAATCACAAGCCAGTTGCGAAAAATGCGGTCCTCGATCATCACATGATTGAGGGCATCGTTGAGTTCAGCGGAAGCCAGAGAATAATTGCGGGCAAATTCACTGATAAACTGCTCCCTGTGGAGCAGCAGTTCATGGGTAATGTGGGTTAGACCAAGCTTTTCCAAGTCCTTTAATTCATTGAAGGCGATTTTTTGAGCATCGTTGTATTCAACAATGCTGAAGGAAAGAAAGATAAGCCGGGAAAAAAGGGCAATGTCTGCTGTTGGCATTTGCTGGCCTGAAAGCATGATCCCGCAATCGACATGGGTGGTCTCTTTTTTCTTGTCCTTATCCATGTTCATCCTGGTGCGGCCGGTGCCGTCCCATAACCCTTTCAGGAATTCGATTTTCTCATATTCCAGGTTGTTGCTGTACTCATCAATATGGCAGACTGCATTTGAAAACAGGGCTACATGGTCAGCCAGGGCCGCATTGGTGGTGTTGGTGATATTTGGTCCTTTGGATTGATAACCGAAGAACTGGAGCAGGCTGATAGCCAGTTCCGTCTTGCCGGCTCCCTTAGGCCCAAACAGGTTCAGGATCGGGAAAAAGCCGAAGAGTTTAGCAATATGGTCGCGGTACAATGAGGCAAAATAAAAGCAAAGGCCAAAGACGGCATTTTCGCCAAACACATTGATCAGCTTTTCGGAGTACTCGTTAAGGGATATCTCCCCCGGGGTGAATTTAAACCGGCGTTCCGATACAAACAACCCTTCTTCTGCCTTATAAATGTCACTTGAAGAGGGGAGGTAGTAGTTTTTATTTTCATGCTTCACAATTCCGTTAGGATCGGTGGGCATAAACTTTGAATTGAAAATGCCGTCGCTCCATGCCCAGAACCCGGCTTTCTGCCATCCCAGTTGGTCAATCCCGACACAACTCTCGGTATTTTCATAAAGTGACCGTTTGATTTTATTGAGATCGGATTCAGTTCCTTCAAACAAAAAGTTGCCCAGGCTTTCAACCCGAAGCTTAAAATTGCTCAGTGAAATCATATCTTTCTGCAGAAGCTCAATCACATGAAAGAATCCAAACGTATTCGTGATCCTGTACAACCTCTTTGAATTGATTACAGAAGCAATATGGACCAAAGGCTCCATGATGAAATTACTCCCCCTCTTTGGATGGCCCATGTATTTGAAATAGTAGCAGTTGTTATCGATATAGAAGCCATATTTTTCCCAATCCGAAAGGTTGACATGCTTTGGTATATCATGGCTGTGGTCTGCTTTTTCCTCTTTGGGCTCTTCCAACAGTAGCTGACGTATACGATCTTCCCATGCTTTTTTCGGCCTGATCAGCCGGCCCAGTTCTTCAATATAGATGCCATGTGATGAAACGGGAAGGCGTGTAACCAGGTAAGACAGCTCATCAATTACATGGGTTTTGTATTCCGGATTATTACACTTTCCCTTTTGTAAACTCGCCTGCCAAACAATATAATCATGTGTATTCTTAACTGCATACGTTTCGAATTGTTCACCACCGGTGAAGAATGAGTCGGGGTCTTGCTTTTCTCCATCGGCAGGCAACTGGATCACTTTGCAAAACATTCCGGCTTCGATGATCATCTTCCCGTTTTTTATAACGGCTGTCTGACCTGGTTTATCGCTGTCGCCGATCAGTGTGACAGAGCCGGTGTAGCGTTTAAGTTCAGAGATCTGTTCAAGGGTCAGGGCTGTTCCACCGGAACTGACCGTGTTGGTCAGCCCGATCTGGTGCATGCGGATCACATCGGCATTTCCTTCAACGAGGTAAGCGGATTTCTGCTCCCTGATTGATTTAAAAGCCAGGTGAAGGCCAAACAGGTTTTTACCCTTGGTAAAAATCTCGGTCTGCCGGGTATTAAAGTACTTGGGAGTATCCTTATTTCCTGATAGGTCCCGACCGGTAAACCCAATAACCTTTCCGTTGGCATTGAATATCGGAAAAATGATCCGCCCCCGGAAATAATCAAAGCGTTTTCCGCCGCTCTCCGACAACAAACCCGTTTCCAGGAGAATATTTTCCAGGATGCCATTGGCAATTGCATGGTTTTTAAGGCCATCCCAGCTGTCCGGCGCAAAACCTATCCCAAAAGCACCGATCATTTCATCATTCCAGCGACTTTTCACATAAACAAGGGCTGTGGCATTCTCCTTCTGATTCAGATTTTTCCTGAACCATTCAAAAGCAAGCTTGTTGGCAGAAAACAGAAGTTCCTGGTGAGTTGCCTTCGCCCTGGCTTCGGCAGAATCATTCTCCATGACTATATTAATATTGTGATCAGCTGCAATGGCCTTTACGGCCGACGGGAAATCAAGTTGCTTCAGCTCCATCACAAAGTTGATCGCGTCACCTGTCTTGCCGCAACCAAAGCATTTGTAGATCCCCTTGGAGAGGGTAACAGAAAAGCTGGGAGACGTTTCCGTATGAAAGGGGCAAAGCCCCTGGTAGTTTGTTCCTTTTTTGGTAAGGGCCATAAATTTACCGATAACCTCGGTAATGCCTAAATTCTGGACATCTTCAACAGATTGTTTCTGGATCATTGTTTCCTCCTTCTACTTGGCTTAAGGAAATATGCAACAGCTTCTGCGCTGATTTCGTCGGTCGTTTTCTTTCGGCCGGCCATGATCCAGTTGGTAACCTCCAACTTTGAGAAATAGAGACGCTTGCCGCGTTTGCATACCGGGATTTCGGAACGTTGAACCAAACCATACACAGTAGGCACCGAAAGATGAATGATTTCAGCGGTCTCTGTAATGGTCAGAAGTTTATCGGCTTCGGGTTGGGGATCGTTACTTATTGAAAGTAACAGCCGCTCGATGGTTACCAGCTTTTCATGTAACTGGGTTACGGCTTGCGGTAATTCTTCAAATGTTAATTTTTCCATTGCTTATTTGTTTTAGTGAAACTTTCGGCAATGGTACCCGCTCATTTAGCAGGGTTACAATACGGTGGGGAACAACCCCACATGAACCCGTAAAGGATATTATAATTTACTAATGGTGAAATTTCCTGATTTTTTGTCCGGAATGATATTCAGAATTGGATTTTGGCAATTATCCTTGTTTGTTGAGATCAGATCGTTAAGGTACCTTGGGGAGAATTTTTTCACGGTCTCACGCTGCCGGTAATAAAAGTTCTCACTGATCCAGTTTTCAAGCTCTTTTTTTTGACAGCCTTTTATTATACCACAATTGTAAAGTTGCTTGAAAGCATCGGCCAGGCGGGTGCCTGATTCCCTGAACAAAATTGGTTCGCTGGCATTGCCGCCACTTTTCAAAATCAATAATAATATGGTCTGATGTTCCAGGGAAAAATAATCCTTCAGAATATCAAAAATCCTGGGGATGGATTCAGGATTAAACACTGGCTTTATCTCAGGCATTGACATCATTTTTGCCGGCATTTCACGAACCGAAAAGTCATCCCATTTTTTATATTCTATTGCGCTTTCATAGTCGATAGTTTCGATCGGGAAAAACAAATCACTGCAAATTTTCAGAAAAGGGATTTTGTAATTAAAGCAACACTTTTGTATCTCATTCAATAACAATACATAAAAATAATGCCGATTAACAAGAAAGTGGTCACGCCTATCCATGGGGCCAACCTGTGAGTCATACTTTACATTGATAAAAGTACCCTCAATGTTATTAACAATGGTGTTAAACGGGGGGAAGTTCTCAATCCTTATAAATTCTGAAATGTAGTATATGATCAGATCATTTTTTTCTCCGGGAGTTCCCCGGGTTAACAAATTTAAATCCAGCTCTTTCCTGAATGGTTTGACATAGAAGTTATTCAGACTGCCGGCTTTTTCTATGAAATTATCTCCATCATCATCTTTAGAAATTGATTGCCTGTCTATCAGTGTTAAACATTTCTCTAATACTTCAGTATTCATATATTCAATTTTATCCTAAAAGGGGAAATGTTTAAAAAGTCAGTTTGATTTTGTCAGTAGCATCTCTCTTGGTCTGGTCGATGATCTTGGCATAGACCTGGGTTGTTTTGATTTCGCGGTGACCGAGCATTTTTGAAACCGTATAGAGGCTGGTTCCATTGAACAATTGTAAAGTTGCATAGGTGTGTCTGAAACAATGAAAGGTTATCTTTTTTGTGATCTTCGCACTGTTTAACCAGGTAAGCAGATGAACATTCATGGTAGCAGAATATTTCAAGCCTTTAAACACCTTTGCGGTTGGAAGTCCCGGTTCACCCATCAATCCATGAGCCTGATCGGCAATGGGCAGGTATTCTACTCCCCGTGTTTTTTGCTGACGGAAGTTCAGCGAATAACCCTGCCCGGCAGTATATTCAACCTCGTCCCATACAAGTTTCTCGATATCAGAATACCTTAACCCGGTCAGAGCGGAAAAGATGGCAGCATTTTTCAGCACGATGTCAGGACATTCTGCCTTTACCAGGTTATTCAGCTCTTCCAGTGTCAGGAAATTTCGTTTGCTTTCGGCTTCCTTTAGCCTGTCGACCCTCACATTAAGGTCATACTGCAGGATCCCGTCGCGGTAGGCTTGTTTCAAGGCAGCTTTCAATTTATTGAAATAGGAGAAGGCCGAATTTTGTGAAAGAAGCGCTTTGGTGCTTTTATTGGAAGGGGTGGTGCAGAGATAATGTTTGAAGTCGTTGCAGAATTTCTCATCCAGGTCGGTAAACTTTAGTTTGCCCTTGGTAAACTTGAAGAGGTAATGATAAGCCGACACCCAGTTATCGTGGTTTGTTGTCTGCCGCTGCTGGGTCAGTTTGAGGAAGTATTCCACAAACGATTGCTCTCCCTTTTCCTTGATTTTCAGTTGCTGTTTTTCAGCCTCGGTATATATTTCCGGCTTGTTTAACTGGTTATCGTGCATCATCCTGATATGCTCAGCGCGTTGAACTGTATCCTTATTATGTTGCTTTTCGGAAGCGGTTGTTGGCTTGTCGAACAAATAGAAACCAAGGAACTCCCGCCGGGTCAGATTGCCGGTATCGGGGTGAACGACCGGGGGATAATAGTCCAGGTAGAGGCTGTGTCGGTCACCAGTAATCTTCTTCAATCTTAACTTCACTTTAATGGACATATCGTATTTTATTTCATTTATTTGACTTAAAGCCGGAATTTGTATCATTCAATCCAGAACTGATCAGATTTGAAACTGTTCCAAGGCAGGACAATAAAATCAATGTCCTGTCGAACTGATGCCTTGAATCCTGTTTTAAACGGTTAATGAGGGCAGCGGGACTTTATACCCAGGGTGAAGAAGACAACCTCTCGAACGGTTAAAAATTCACTTAATTGCAATTCTGCCCGGGTTCTCTTCCTCATTTTGTGCGTTTCTTTCGTAGTTGCCTTAGCTCCTGGTCTTCCAGAAATTTCTTTAACTTTAGACTGCGGAAGATCTTCATCATTGGCCGGACACGAGGATCTTGTCGATCATTTCTTTTGGCAGGTGAAGAAACCTCCCGTCCATAACTTTAGGGATGTTGTTCCGGTTGACCAAATTTCTCAATGCAGCATAGGAGATGCCGTATTTGCCAATGATTTCGTTAAGGTTGTAGCAATCTTCAAGCTGATATGTTTTAGGCAATGCCGGGTTTGTAGGATCAGCATTTTCTGACTTTACTTTTTTGAATATGGTCTCAAGGTCGGCACGCCTTAAAATTGTGCGGGCACCAGCCTTTCCGGGGTTCAGTTCTTTACGGTCAATCATTCTGTAGATAGTCCTCCTGCTTATCCCCAGCAGTTTGGCTGCTTCATTGATGCTCAGGAAAGGCTTCATGTTCAATTCCTCAAAAGGTATTAATTTGAGTCGCTGTGTTTCCTTGTTGCTTCCTTCGAGCTTTGCAGCCCGTTCCTTGATTTTATAAGCCATCCGGTTGCATCTGTGAGAGCAATAAATGGTGAATGTGGTTTTGGCAATGAATTCCAATCCGCAATTCTGGCAGATTCTTTGTACCTTGAGATTTGAGCTCATAAAGCGTCCTGTTAAGTCTGTGTGTGTCTATGTGTGTCTAAGTGTGCCATCTTGTCAAGATGAAAAAACCAAATTTTCGTCTTTTTCGACATGAGGTACAAATAGGGTACAAATATAGGCATAATATCAGGTATCGGACGTATAACAAACAAAGTTTATGAACATAAAAAAAGCCCGTCGTTACTGGGCTTTTCGTTGCATTTAGGTTTTATGCTCAACGCATATTATGTGTATTTACTTGCCGATGCAAAACCTACTAAAAATCGTCCCCAAAATCTCATCATTGGTCACTTCCCCTGTAATCTCACCTAAATAATACAGCGCGTTCCGCAGATCGGTGGTAAGCAGATCGGGCGAGATGCCGGCGCTGAGGCCGTCGTGAACGCATACAACCGAATCATACGCGTGCTGCAGGGCCTCGTGGTGGCGGGAGTTCGATACGATGGTGTTGTCGGAAACATTGGTGTTTGCAACTACCTGGAGCAAATGCTCGGAGATCATATGGATGTTCTCGCGGCGCTTGCCCGAAACGAAAATGGTGTCGTACTCAACGAAATCCTTAAAGCCTTTCGGTAATACCTTCAGCTTGTCCATCTTGTTGCCGACAAGCAGCATCGACCGGGCATTGCCCGCCGTGAACTCTTTGAACTCGGCAATCGAACCCATCACGTCGGCAAAGGACTGCACTGTGGCATCGAACACATACAGGATGATGCTCGCCTCGCTGATCTTCTCCCAGGTGCGCTCAATGCCGATGGTTTCGATCTGGTCCTCGGCCGCACGCAACCCCGCGGTGTCGATGAACCGGAAGCTGTAGCCGCCGATCACGATGGTGTCTTCGATGGCGTCGCGGGTGGTACCGGGGATTTCAGATACGATGGCCTTTTCCTCGTTCAGCAGGGCATTCAGCAGGGTCGACTTGCCCACGTTGGGTTTCCCGATGATGGCCACCGGGATGCCGCTTCGGATCACGTTGCCCAGGCTGAACGACTTTATGAGTGACGTAAGTTCCGTTTCAATCTGGTTCAGCAGGGTCTGGAAACCGGTGCGGTCGGCAAAGATCATGTGTTCTTCACTGAAATCAAGTTCCAGTTCGATGAGGGCGGTAAATTCGAGCAGCGATTGCCGCAATGCGTTGATTTTTTTCGAAAACCCGCCGCGCATCTGGCTGATGGCCAGGTCGTGCGATGCGGAAGAATGGGAGGCGATGAGGTCGGCCACCGCTTCGGCCTGCGACAGATCGAATTTCTTGTTCATGAAAGCCCTCAGGGTAAACTCGCCCGGCCTGGCAAGCCTCAGCCCGCAGGAGACCAGCAATTCAAGTATCTTCTGCTGGATATATACCGAACCGTGGCACGAAATCTCCACAACATCCTCGCCCGTGTATGAGTGCGGCGTCCTGAAAATACTCACCAGCACCTCGTCGAGGATGCCTGTTTCGCCGCCGATGGTGCCCAGGTGAATCGTGTGGGATTTGACCGAGGCTATCTCCAGGTTCTTTTCCGCAGGTTTGAAAATCCTGCCTGTTACCTCAAAAGCAGATGGTCCGGAGAGCCTGATCACGGCAATGGCGCCCGTTCCCGGGGCGGTCGACAGGGCACAAATCGTATCGGTGGATGAAGAAATTCGCATATTTCAGGGGATTCAAAGAGGTACAAAGTTTAGGAATAATAAAGGTTCTGACAAAATTATCACGAAAAAGTTTTCTTTTTTTTAAAAGGGAGTATCTTTGAGACGTGAAAACGTGGGACGTGGGACGAAGGACGTAGAAACATATGAGCCTTCTGGTAATTTTTAATTTTTAATTTTTAATTTTTTTTCCATGAGTATTTTGGTTAACAAAGATTCAAAGGTAATCGTGCAGGGCATTACCGGCCACGAGGGTTCGTTTCACACGGGCCAGATGATTGAATACGGCACCAACATCGTTGGCGGGGTTACTCCCGGCAAGGGCGGGCAGATGCATCTCGACCGGCCGGTCTTCAACACAGTGACCGACGCCGTAAAAGCAACCGGGGCCGACGTCTCAGTGATCTTTGTTCCGCCCCCGCTGGCGGCCGACGCCATCCTGGAAGCGGCCGACGCCGGGATCGAACTGATCGTTTGCATCACCGAAGGCATCCCGGTAAAGGATATGATCTCGGTGAAGGAATACCTGCGTTGTCATGGCGTGCGGATGATCGGGCCGAATTGCCCGGGGATCATCACGCCGCCCAGCACCAAGATCGGCATCATGCCCGGGTTTATTCACAAACCGGGATCCATCGGCATCGTTTCCCGCTCGGGGACCTTGTCGTATGAAGCGGTTGACCAGATCACCAAGGTGGGCCTCGGACAAACCACCATGATCGGGGTAGGAGGGGACCCCATCCCCGGAACCACCATCGTTGAAGCAGTCCAGATGTTTATGGCCGACCCCGAAACAGAAGGAATTATCATGATCGGGGAGATTGGAGGCAACATGGAAACCGATGCCGGCTATTGGATCCAGCAGCATGGCACAAAGCCGGTGGTGAGTTTCATCGCCGGGGCAACTGCGCCCACAGGCCGCACCATGGGCCACGCAGGGGCCATCGTTGGCGGAAAATCAGACACCGCCGAAGCTAAAAAGGAGATCCTGCGTCAATGCGGCATTCACGTCGTTGACTCACCGGCTGACCTGGGAGATGCGATGGTGAAAGCATTGGGAAAGTAACGAAATGGTGAACGGGTAAACAGGTGAACGGGTAAACTGGTTGAACCTATATTGAGCACTCGTAATTTTTAATTTTTAATTCTTTTTAACGTATTCGTATGCTCCAAGGTCCGGTAGCCCTGTTCTGTCGTTCCCAACGATGTCTTTAGGAATGCCAAGGTCGAGGCCCTTGTCGATGGCCGGGGAGATGCTGTCGATGCGGTAATCCCACTTGACCACCTCCTTGAAACGCGGGTTCTTGTTGATAAGGCAGTTCACGTACCTTGAGGAATTGCCGGTTTTTATTCCTGTTTTCAGGATCGTATTCTCAAACTTATAGTTAAACTGAGTTCCGGCCACCGAATCAAGACCGAGTTCTTCGTCGCTGGCACCATAAAGGATCGCGTTGCCGAAATAGGCCTTTATGAGCGGGTTGGGTACCTGAACGGCCTTGTCATAGGTGTAGTTGCTCAACCTGATTGCCGGCCCGTGACGCACGGAGGAAAACCAGTAGTTCCCGACCGTCAGCTGTTTGAAATCGTACGACCCGCCATATTCTATATATATGGAGGACCCGCCGCAATCGCCGATCACGCAGTTCGTCGATGTAATTGATGATCCGTAGGCATAGATGCCGTCGGAGGTCATATTCCGGATAATGGAGTTGGTGATGGTGACCATGGGGTTGCCCGCCGCTCCCAGCGAATCGACAGAAAATCCGAAAGATCCGTTTTTAATGATGGCATTGATCACCTCATGGTCTTTGCTTCCGCGCTCCAGGTAAATCCCGCCCCACTGTCCGGGGAGATCTTTGTAAAAAGGGTCCATCCGGTCGCCCTGGAAGGTGACCGGGATGCCGGTAATCCCGTGGATTTTCAGGGTAGCGTTAAATGAAACGGCCATCCAAGCATCCTTGTGAAAATAGACCCGGGTACCCGGCATGATGGTGAGGGTCGAATTGGTGTCGATGCGCAGCGAATCATAGATGACATGCGCGCGAAGGCTGTCCCAGGTGATATTTCCCTTCAGCTTCGCCTTCCGGTAAAAGATCGCGTTGCGACCCCAGGAAACAAGCTTCACATTCTGAAGCGAGCCGTTCGTCAGAAATTCAATGGAATCGGTCACCACGAAGGGGATGTCCTGGCTGTTCGGATCGATGGTTACCCTTACAAATATAAAGATACTGTCGCCTCCGGCAATTTCAACGTCGGATGCACTGATGGCAGGGGTTCCGTTGACATTGATGCGGTAATTGGAACTTTGTCCGCCAGCCAGCTGAATAGAGGCTACACTTACCTTGTTCTTATTCAGGTTGTGCACGATGAGGCGCTGGGTTACCGACCCGATGGATGGAAAAACGGTATCAAAGAACACGGTGTCGGTCGAAAAAGCCAGGTGCAGTCCCGGGCTGGTATCTATTTTATCCGTTTTCCGGCAGGCAAGGTTTCCCAGCATAAGAAAACAAGGAATGAATAAAAAAAACAGGATTCTGAAAAATCGCATTATTACAGGAGTTTAGCGCGTCAAAAGTAAGGAAATATTAAGTTTCAGTCTTATTAACGATAAAAACAATGAAAATCGTACCTTTGCAAATTAATTTATAAATACTATATTTGGAGATTGGGTACATCTGTGTAATGCATAAAACTGTTATAGATTCACCCGGGTACTGCCGGGATTCACAGGCGCAAAGATCACATATTCAATCATCTTACGAAAATAAACCACAATGAGCTACATCAATTTTGATAAAAGTCAACTGGTTAATTTGGAATACTCGTTAAACCGCGAGGTTTTGCGGTCAAACAGGGCAGGGTCGTATGCCAACTCTACCATCATCAATTGCAATACAAGGAAATACCATGGGATGCTTGTTACATCGCAGCCCGGTATCGACAATGAAAATCACGTACTGCTTTCCTCGCTGGATGAAACGGTGATCCAGATGGACTCCGACTTTAACCTAGGGATTCACAAATACCCGGGTGGCAAGTACAATCCGAAGGGGCATAAATATATCCGCGATTTTGTCACCGAGCCATACCCGAAGATGACCTACAGGGTCGGCGGGGTGATCCTTACCAAGGAGATGGTGTTCACCACCCGTGAAGACCGCATGATCATCAAGTACACCCTGGTCGAAGCGCATTCCCCCACCAAACTCAGGCTGAGGCCTTTTCTTGCCTTCCGCAACATTCACGCGCTGAGCAAGGTCAACATCTTCGCCGATACAAAATATGAAAAGGTTCAGCAGGGCATCAAGGTGCGCATGTACCAGGGCTACACCGATCTTTTCATGCAGCTTTCGAAGCCCGCCGAATATGTTCATGTTCCCGATTGGTATTACAGTATTGAATACCAGGAAGAGATGGAACGCGGATTTGAATACCAGGAAGACCTTTACGTACCAGGCTTTTTTGAATTCGATATCGTGAAGGGGGAGAGCGTTTATTTTGCAGCGGGAACCAAGGAGTTAAATACAACTTCGATGAAACGCACCTTTGAAGCTGAACTGGCTAAAAGGATCCCGCGTAACAATTTCGCCAACTGCCTTACCAATGCCGCCCAGCAGTTTATTGTCAAAAAGGAGAAGGGTACCGAGATCATTGCGGGATTCCCATGGTTTGGCCGTTCAGGCCGGAGCACTTTTATTTCGCTCCCCGGGCTTACCCTGCTGAATGGCGACTATGCCACCTTCAGGGCGGTCATCGATACCATGATCTCGGAAATGAAGGGGCCGCTCTTCCCTAATTTCGGAACCGGCAGCCGTACATCCTACAACTCTTCGGATGCATCGCTCTGGTTTTTCTGGGCTTTGCAGCAATACGCCAATTTCTCGGGTGAGAAAAAGGAGATATGGCCGGCCTATGGCAAAAAGATGAAACTTATTCTCGAAGGTTACCGCGACGGCACCGATTTCGACATCCACATGGATACCGACGGGCTGATCTATGCCGGCGTTCCCGGAGTCGCTGTCACCTGGATGGATGCCATCGCGCACGGAAAACCGGTCACCCCCAGGATCGGGAAAACGGTCGAAGTGAACGCGTTGTGGTATAACGCCATCAAGTTCAGCCTGGAGATGGCCGGTCTCGCAGGCGACACGGAGTTTTGCAAGGAATGGGAACCGCTCTCGTGCGATATCCCCGGCTCCTTCTTCGAAACCTTCTGGAGCCCCGAAAAGAGATACCTGGCCGATTATGTCGACGGAGCTTACAAGGACTGGACCGTGAGGCCCAACATGGTCATCGCCACGTCGCTTCCCTATTCCCCTGTACGCGAGGAGATCAGGAAAGAGGTATTGAGCCGCGTCAGGCAGGAGTTGCTTACCCCACGCGGATTACGCACGCTCACGCCCAAGAGCCCGGTTTACAAGGGTTCCTATTACGGCGATCCCGACACACGCGATTCAGCCTATCACCAGGGAACAGTGACCCCATGGCTGCTGGGCCATTTTGTGGAAGGGTATCTGCGCATCCACGGCAAGAGCGGGATGTCGCTGATTAAATCACTCTATGATGGCTTTGAGCCTGTGATGACCGAACACGGTATTGGTACCATCTCCGAGCTATATGACGGCGATCCGCCTCATACCGGCCGCGGCGCCATCTCGATGGCATGGTCGGTAGCCGAATTGCTGAGGATTGATTATCTGATTAAAAAAAATGAATAGAGAGATCCAGGGGTTTGATGGTCCCTGTTCCGGAATGAAAAAATGGGACTAAAGTCCCATGGATTGGTTGCCTTTATCCCCGGCCTGAAGGCCGGGGCAATAGATCAGAGGTGGTTGAATAGTTCCTGACTTCAGGCCGGGGCAATAGATAAGAACAAATTGATATCCGGACTAAAGACCGGGGAAAAAAATAACAATGATTTGAATTTATTATCCATGATTTTAACAAGGCACTCAACTACTATTGTGAAAGCCGGCTTAACCCAAAATCGTAAATCGTAAATCCAAAATCGTAAATCGTAAATAACAATGCGTGTCTTAATGTTTGGTTGGGAATTCCCTCCGCATATTACCGGAGGACTTGGTACAGCCTGTTTCGGGTTGACCAAAGGCCTTGTAAAACATGGCGTCGAGGTAATATTCGTCGTTCCCAAAGCCTATGGTGATGAAACGAAAGAGGGGTTTCGCCTGGTCAACGCCAGTGATGTGGTGATGGACTTCAGTAAAACCGAGACCAGGGAATACTGGGACAAGATTCAGTTTATGGAGATCGGCTCAAACCTGGTTCCCTACCTCGATCCTGAAGAGTTTGAGAAAATGGTCACCACCGACCAGCTGACATCCGCCGAAGAACAGCACTCTGTTTTTTCAAAACAGTACACCTTCTCCGGCAAATATGGCCCGAACCTGATGGAGGAGGTATCCCGCTACGCGCTGGTGGCATCGTCCATTGCCACAAGCAACGACTTTGATGTGATCCACGCCCACGACTGGCTTACCTACCCGGCAGGCATCACGGCCAAGAAACTTTCAGGAAAACCGCTGGTTGTGCATGTACACGCCACGGAGTTCGACCGCTCTGGCGAGCACGTGAACCAGCCGGTTTACGACATTGAACGCCAGGGTATGACCGAAGCCGACCTGGTGATTACCGTGAGCAACCTGACCCGCCAGATCGTCATTGAAAAATATGGGATTCCGGCCGAGAAGGTCATCACGGTGCATAACGCCGTTGAACCGGTCGACCGTCCCGACCTTGAAGGTGTGACAAAGCATGTAAAGGAAAAGGTCGTCACTTTCCTGGGCCGTGTGACCTACCAGAAAGGCCCCGATTATTTTGTGGAAGCTGCAAATAAAGTGTTAAAGCGTGATTCGAATGTGCGGTTTGTCATGGCCGGTTCGGGCGACCTGCTCAACCGCATGATCCGCCGGGTTGCCCAGCTTAAAATCGCCACCAAATTCCATTTCACGGGGTTTCTTGCAGGTCCCGAAGTGGATACCATGTTTGCCATGAGCGATGTTTACGTGATGCCCTCGGTTTCAGAACCTTTCGGTATCTCACCGCTGGAAGCCATGCGATCGAACGTTCCTGTGGTGATCTCCAAACAGTCGGGTGTGGCCGAAGTATTGCAACATGCCCTCAAGGTCGACTTTTGGGATATCGATGCGCTGGCTGATGCGATTTACGGGATCCTTCACTATGAAGGCCTGAGCAAAATGTTCATCCGCTACGGGAAGTCCGAAGTCGACAACCTGATCTGGGAAAATGCCGCCGTTAATGTAATTGAAGTTTATAATCAAGCTGTTTTATAATTGATCATATGAGATCCATCTGCCTCTATTTTCAGGTCCACCAGCCTTTCCGCCTCAGGACCTACCGGTTTTTCAACATCGGACAAGATCATCACTACTATGATGATTATCAGAACCGCCACATCATCCGCAGGGTTTCAGAGAAATCGTACCTTCCTGCCAACAATCTGATGCTTGAGCTGATCAAAGAGTTCGGGTCGGCGTTTAAAGTCAGTTATTCGATTTCGGGAACTGCCCTCGAACAGCTGGAAGCCCATGTTCCGGAGGTGATTGCGAGTTTCAGGCAACTGGCGGATACCGGCCAGGTTGAGTTCCTTGCCGAAACCTATGCACATTCGCTTGCATCCCTTGCAAACAAGGATGAGTTTGTGCGTCAGGTCGAAAAACACGCCGCCAAAGTGGAAGCGCTGTTTGGCAAACGCCCGGTAACCTTCCGCAACACGGAATTGATCTACTCCGACCGGATCGGGGAGATGGTGGCCGACATGGGTTTTCACACCATGCTGACCGAAGGCGCCAAGCACATCCTTGGATGGAAAAGTCCGAATTTCATGTACTGCAACAGCATCAACCCGAAACTGAAGGTTTTGTTGCGTAATTTCCGGCTGAGCGATGACCTGACATTCAGGTTCTCAAACCAGGAGTGGTCTGAATGGCCCCTCACAACCGAGAAGTTTGTCAACTGGCTGAATAAGGTCGATAAGAACGAGGAGGTGGTGAACCTCTTCCTCGATTATGAAACCATCGGCGAACACCAGTGGAAAGAGACCGGCATCTTTGATTTCTTCCGCGCACTTCCCACTACGGTATTCTCAAAATCGAATTTCAGATTCAGCACCCCCGAAGACCTGTACAACGATCTCCAGCCCGTGTCGGCCATCTCGGTACCCCACGCTATTTCGTGGGCCGATGAGGAACGCGACCTGACAGCCTGGCTGGGCAACGAACTTCAGGACGAGGCGTTCGCCAAACTTTATTCTTATGAACCGAAGATCAGAAACTGCACAAATCCCGGGATATTAAGGGATTGGCAATACCTCCAGACCAGCAATCACTTCTATTATATGTGTACGAAGTGGTTCTCGGCAGGCGAAGTGCACAAGTACTTCAACCCGTACGGTTCTCCTTACGAAGCCTTTATCAACTACATGAACGTCCTTTCCGACTTCATGATCCGGGTTGATGAAGATGCTGAAGCAGTAGTAAAAGTACCAGTAAAAGAAACTGCCGCGAAAACAAAACCGGCAAAAGCGAAAAAAGAGACGCCGGCGCCAAAACCGCAAACAAAAACTAAAGTTAAAAAGAAAACCAGCAAATAATGATGAAGGATAAACTGCTCGTAACCCCCGATTACCTTTTTGAAACGAGTTGGGAAGTATGCAACAAAATCGGAGGTATTCATACAGCCTTATCTACCAAAGCCCAGGTACTCACAGGCGAATTCAAAGATAATTACATTCTTATCGGACCTGATGTATGGAAGGAAACACACCAGAATCCGGAATTTATCGAGGATAAGTTTTTATATAAATCCTGGCGCGAAATCGCCGAAGATGAAGGATTGCGTATAAAGATCGGACGATGGAACATCCCCGGCAAGCCGGTCGTGGTGCTGGTCGATTTTACCTCCTTCTTTTCCGAAAAGGATAAAATATTCGCCCATTTCTGGGAAAGCTACAAACTCGATTCCCTGTCGGGTCACTGGGACTACATCGAACCCGCCTTTTTCGGTTATGCCGCCGGGCTGATCATCGAGAGTTTCTACAACTGCAACCTGTCGCACCACGATAAGATCATCGCGCAGTTTCACGAATGGAAAACCGGTACCGGGATCTTATACCTGAAAGAAATGGTTCCCCAGATCGGAACCGTGTTCACCACCCATGGCACGGTTGTGGGAAGGACCATTGCGGCCCATGGTTTGCCATTGTATGACAACCTCCTGAACTACAGCGCCGAGGCCATTGCCCGTCAGTTCGATGTGCTGGCCATGTATTCGCTTGAAAAATTATCGGCGCATGAAGCCGATTATTTTACCACGGTAAGCCAGATCACCAACAACGAGTGCATCCACTTCCTCGACAAGGAGGCCGATCTGCTCACCCCCAACGGGTTTGATGACGCCTGGGTGCCTGCCAACGAAGTATTTCCTGAAAAACGCAATATTTCCAGGGAGAAACTACTCGAGGTTGCCGGGGCGCTGACCGGGGAGGTCTATTCCAAAGACAGCATTCTCATATTAAACAGCAGCCGCTACGAAGTAAGGATCAAAGGCATCGATGTTTTCATCGATTCCATCGGCATGCTGAACAAACAGCCCAGGCTGCCCCAGACGGTCATCGCGTTCATCGCGGTTCCTTCCGGACCAAACGGCCCCCGCCAGGATCTTCTCGACCGCATGGAGGGAAAAACTCCGGCTAAACCCCGGCAGGAGGAATTCACCACGCACAGCCTGGCCGACCCGGACAATGACGCCATTTTGCGCAGGATCAAATCAAACGGACTGTTGAACCGTCCCGAAGACAAAGTCAAGGTCGTCTATATCCCGACTTACCTGAATGGCGACGATGGGATTTTCAACCTGAAATATTACGACCTGCTCATTGGTTTCGATGGTACGGTCTTCCCTTCCTATTATGAACCATGGGGATATGCAGCCCTCGAAAGCCTTTCATACCATATTCCTACCATTACGACTTCCCTCACAGGATTCGGGCAATGGATCAAGACCCTGTTCCCGGCCGTCAAGGACTGTACTTCGATCATCGAACGGAATGACGACAATACCAACGAGGTAATCGAAAACATTGTCAGGCATATATTAAACTGCATTTCAAAGACCGAAAAGGAGATCATCAAGATCCGGATCAAGGCTTACGAAATTTCCCGGTCGGTTTTATGGAAAAATCTGATCAACAACTACAGGGAAGCCTATTCCGAGGCGCTCAATGACGCCTCTTCCAGGGCCGAGCAGTATGCCGGAAAACAACCGCAACTGCTGGTCGCATCCCTTAAAAGTACATTGGAAGCCAGGCCTGAATGGAGGAAGGTATTGATCCAGCAACGCGTGCCCGAAAATATTGCCAGCCTTGAACGTTTGGCCAAAAATTTATGGTGGTCGTGGAATTACGAGGGTTCCGAATTATTTCAAATGATCAACCGCGAACGGTGGTATGAGTTGAAATTCAACCCGATCGCGCTTATTGAATCGTTGTCATTCAAGGAGTTGCAGGATCTCAGTGAAAATGATACTTTCATTGAAAAGCTCAACCAGGTTACAGCAAACTTCAATGCCTACATGGCGAAGGCTGCTGACAAACCGCAAGAGATGGTTGCCTATTTCAGCATGGAATATGGCCTTCATGACACGGTGAAGATCTTTTCAGGCGGACTGGGAATGCTGGCGGGCGACTACCTGAAAGAGGCCAGCGACTCCAATTTCAACATTGTCGGCGTCGGCCTGCTTTACCGTTACGGCTATTTTACCCAGAGCCTCTCCATTTTCGGCGACCAGATCGCCATCTATACACCCCAGAAGTTCACCCATATGCCGCTCATCCCTGTCCGTGACGAACAGGGCAACTGGATCAAAACTTCGTTCGCGCTTCCGGGCCGCACGATGTATGCCAAGGTTTGGCGATGCGACGTTGGACGCGTACCGCTGTACCTGATGGATACCGATATCGAGGAAAACGAAGAAGGCGACCGCAGCGTCACGCACCAGCTTTACGGCGGCGACCTCGAGAACCGCCTTCGCCAGGAATTGCTGCTGGGTATCGGCGGGATCCGCATGCTCGATGCCCTCGGAATCAACCCCGACGTGTATCACAGCAACGAGGGCCACTCTGCCTTCATTGGCCTGGAACGGTTGCGTAACTACATCCAGAACGACAAGCTTACATTCCAGCAGGCGCTGGAGATGGTACGCTGTTCGACCCTGTTCACAACGCATACTCCCGTACCGGCAGGCCATGATACCTTCCCTGAAGACCTGCTGCGCAGGTACCTGTCACACTACCCCGATCTCGTGAACCAGAAATGGGATCAATTTATGAACCTCGGCCGGATGACCGAAAACGATGTGAATGAAAAATTCTCCATGAGCGTTTTGGCTGCAAAACTGTCGCAGGAGATCAACGGCGTGAGTAAAATTCACGGCCGGGTGACCAGGGAGATGTTTGCCAAACTTTACCCGGGTTATTATCCCGACGAACTTCATATCGGCTATGTAACAAACGGCGTTCACCTGCCGACCTGGACCGCCAAAACCTGGCAGCAGTTGTACAAAAAGGAATTCGGCGAAGCCTACCTTGCCGACCAGTCAAATCCGCAGTACTGGAAGAATATCCACAATGTTGACGATGAGGTTATCTGGAAGACCAAGCTCAGGCAGAAGGACCAGATGACAGAGTCATTACTGCGTCACCTCTACGACGACATGACCCGCCGTCATGAAAACCCGAAACTGATCTTCAAGATCCGCGAACTTGCCAATCCCAAGGCACTTACCATCGGGTTTGCCAGGCGGTTTGCCACTTACAAGCGGGCTCACCTGCTTTTCAGCAACCTCGACCGGTTGTCGCGAATCGTCAACAACAAGGAAAAACCGGTTCAGTTCATGTTTGCCGGCAAGGCCCATCCCAACGATAAGGCAGGCCAGGACCTGATCAAACGCATTTTTGAAATTTCGCACATTCCTGAATTTGTCGGCAAAATTTTCTTTTTCGAGAATTACGATATGGAACTGGCCAAATACCTCATCAAAGGCGTTGACATCTGGCTGAATACCCCCACACGCCCACTGGAGGCTTCAGGCACCAGCGGCGAGAAGGCGGTGATGAACGGGGTTGTCAATTTCAGCGTGCTCGACGGATGGTGGGCCGAAGGCTACCGCCCCAACGCAGGCTGGATGTTGAAGGAGGAGTCAACCTACGACAATCACCAGTTCCAGGACGAACTCGATGCCGAGACCATCTATTCCATCCTTGAAGAGGAGATCATACCCATCTATTATGATGTCAATGAAAAGAATGTGCCAGTGAAATGGGTCTCCTATATCAAGAACACCATTTCCGAAATTGCCCCTCATTTTACAATGAAACGGCAGCTTGACGATTATATCCGCCAGTATTACAGTCCCCTGTTCAAACGCTCCCATCTCATGGAAGCCAGGAATTATGAACTGGCACGGCACATTGCCAGCTGGAAGCGCAAAGTTTCAAGAGGGTGGGAGAGTATTGAGGTGATCTCGCTCAATCTGCCCGATTCAAACCAGAAACCACTCTCCCTGGGCGAATCGTTCAAGGCCGAGATTACCCTAGACCTGAATGAGCTTTCAGGCACCGACATCGGGATTGAAGTCCTCTTCGGGAAAAAGATCAACGATGAAGTGAAGGAACCAAGCTTTATAGAAGAGATGACGCTGATGAACTCAGACAAGAACATGGTCTCGTTCGCGTGCGATATTCCGATCAGACAAGCCGGTGTATATGATTTTGCTTTCAGGTTATTCCCGAAAAGCCCGCTGTTGCCACACCGCCAGGATTTCAACCTGGTGAAATGGATTTAGGGTTTTACTTTTCATTCAACCCCTTGTACTATATTTCTATCTTTGCACAAAATTAAATCATGCCTATGAAATTGATTGAGGGAAAAACAGCACTGATAACCGGTGCAAACCGGGGCATCGGCAGGTCAATTGCCCTGAAATTTGCCGAACATGGCGCAAATATTGCTTTTTCAGATATCCAATATAATGAGGATTCAGAACAGTTGGAAAAAGAGCTCCGGGCATTTGGCATCAAGGCCAAAGGCTATGCCTCCGATGCCAGTTCATTTGCCGACAGTGAATTGCTGATCAGTAAGATCATGGAAGATTTTCAGACCATCGATATCCTTGTCAACAACGCTGGGATTACCCGTGATAACCTCCTTCTCAGGATGACCGAGCTGGACTGGGACCGGGTGATCAACGTCAACCTCAAATCGGTGTTTAACCTCACCAAGGCCATCCAGCGCGTGATGATCAAGCAGCGGTTCGGCTCCATCATCAACATGAGTTCCGTGGTGGGTATCGAAGGAAACAGCGGGCAGTCAAACTACGCTGCTTCAAAAGCCGGCATCATTGGATTTACAAAGTCGATCGCGCAGGAACTTGGTTCCCGCAACGTCCGCTGCAACGCCATTGCTCCGGGCTATATCGAAACCGAGATGACCGCCAGGCTGCCACAGGATGTCCGCGATCAATGGATCCAGGATATCCCCATGAAACGCGCCGGTACACCCGACGACGTTGCCAACCTTGCCTTATTCCTTGCATCCGATCTTAGTTCATATATCAATGGACAGGCCATTCCTGTTTGTGGTGGATTACACACCTGATGGTAACTGAATACCCTTCCGGATTTATTGCACTTTGCCTCCTGCTCGGAGCGGGTTATTCTTTTTTTCTCTATTACCGGGATATTAAACGGGGCCTGGGGTCGGTTATGCTGTGGAGCATGGCTGCCTTTCGGTTTTTATCCGTCTCTCTGATCGCCTTCCTGGTGCTGTCGCCACTCTTCAGGCAAACGGAAAAGCGACTGGAAAAACCAACCATCGTCATCGGCATCGATAATTCGAGATCGATGTTGCTTACCGATGATTCAGTATGGTACCGGAAAACCCTTCCCGGAGAGGTAACCCAGCTTGTAAGCGCCCTCCAGAAAAAATGCGACGTGAAACTTTATTCCGTTGATGACAAACTTACAACCGGGTTCAATGCCGGCTTTGACGGCGCCAAAACAGACCTGTCTCTGTTCTTTAATGAAGTCAGCACCCGCTATGCCAACCGGAATGCCGCCGCCGTTGTGCTGATCACCGACGGGATCTATAACGCAGGCACCGACCCCTTCTATGCGGCGCAAAAAATCCCGTTCCCTGTTTATACCGTTGCGCTGGGCGATACAAGTCTGAAAAAGGATATCGCCATCCGGAAAGTGACGGTCAATAAAATTGCTTACAAAGGCGATAAGTTCCCGGTTGAGGTACTGGTCGGGATGAACAAGTGCAGCGGGCTGAAGTCGAAACTTACCATATCCCGGGGCAGCCATATCCTCGATACCAAAGAGATCCGCGCTGGAAGCGACCGTTCAACACAGAAAATAACCTTTTTGCTCGAAGCAGCGGAAACAGGCACGGTGAAGTATTCCCTGCACATCGATGAACTGGAAGGGGAGGGAAGCAAACAGAACAACCACACCGACTTCCTGGTGGAGGTGCTGGAATCGCGGCAGAAGATTGCCCTGGTCGCGGAAGCGCCTCATCCCGATATTACCGCCATTCAGAAGGCGTTGGAAGGATCTTCCCATTTTGAGATCGAAATGATTTCCCCTGACGCGCTTCCGCATACCTTTGAAAAATATGACCTGGTAATCCTGAACCAGGTGCCCTCGATCACCCGGGTGTCCGATATAAGTTCGCTGCTGAGATCAAAGGTGTCGCTGCTGGTTATCCTTGGCTCGCAAACCGACATCAATGCCTTCAACGCGATGAAGACCGGGCTGGTCATAAACCAGTCGATGGATGGATTTTCGGAGTCGCAGACCTGCTACAACCCGGAATTTTCCCTTTTTACCATGAACAACAGTGATTTGTCGGTGTTTAAGGAGTTCCCTCCGCTACAGTGCCCGTTCGGGCTTTACCAGGTCAGCCCCATGGCCGAGGTGCTGTTCACCCAGAAAATGGGCAGTGTTGCGACAAAATCGCCGTTGGTGATGTTTTCGCGTACCGCCGACCGAAAGATCGGGATCATTGCCGGTGAAAACATCTGGAGATGGAGAATCTCGGATTTTATCCAGCAATCAAACCACGAGGCGTTTGACCTTTGGATAGACAAGATGGCGCAGTACCTGTCGACCAAGGAAGATAAAAGCTTCTTCAGGGTTCATATTGAAAACAAGGTCTACGAAAACGAACCCGTTGGAATCGAAGCCGAATTGTACAATGCCTCCTACGAACTCATCAACCAGCCTGATGTAAAGATAACCATCACGGATGGGGATAACAAAAGCTACCCGTTTATTTTCAGCAAAACGCTGAAATCCTATTACCTCAATGCCGGTAATTTCCCGGCCGGAGAATATGCTTATAAGGCAACCGTAAAGGCAGGTACTGGCGCTTATGAAAAAACCGGGAAATTTTTCATTGAAAAGGTCAATATTGAAAATTCCAACCTCATCGCCGACCACAATTTACTTTTCCGCATTGCCGCTGCGCATGACGGGGAAATGCTCACCCGCGACGATATCGGCAAACTGGCTGGTTTGATCCTTGCGCGGCAGGATATCCGTTCGGTTTCAATCTCTCAGAAAAGGCTTTCCGACCTGATCGGGAATCCATGGCTTTTCGCCCTGATCGTCCTACTCCTTACTGCTGAATGGGTGATAAGGAAAAGAGAAGGACTTTAATCCTGCCAAACTCTCTACAGGTCTTTTTTTACAAGTACCCAGTAAACACCACCAATCATGGCCATGGCATAAAGCAGGGGGATGCAGCATGTTAACAGGCCGACCGAATCCTGGAGGGTAAAACCCATCACTTGCTTTAAAACTGGAATGGCGGGATATTCGGTTACGCGAAGGATAGAATTTACGGGGAGATAGGTTGAGATATCGTTTTTGAAAACAAACGGCGCTTTCAGCAGATGGTAGAGAATCGGCTCTGCAATGAAAACCCATAGGGTAAACAGGGCGATGGCAAGGCCGGTGTTTCGCAGCATAAAGCCAAAAAACAGCGCAAATACCTGGATGCAGAACATGGTAACGAAAAATCCCCAGATAAACGACGATTTCTGCAGGATCAGTGACAGGGTGATCCCCGAGGTATGGGCGACCCCGATGATGAGGGTTCCGATCGCCAGCAGGATGGTCATGACCAATGATATAAGCAATATCAGCAGCAGTTTTGAGAGCAGGAATTCGGCCTTGCTCATCCCGTTGATCATGTTCTGCCTGATCGTTTTAAAGGTATATTCGTTGGTGACCAGGATGATGATCACGATGGCCGGAAAGATCAGGACATAGCGAATGGTCGCGAAGAAGGTGATGTTTTGCCAGACCCATGGAAAAAAATAGATCGCCACATGCGGAAAGGGGATGGGAGAATGCCTGTTCATGTTGTCGACCATGTTGTTGACCATGAACTCGGCCATCAGGAGGCCCGCTGCGAGAAAGACAAAATAAAGCCCGACCAGCAGCCAGAAGATCTTGTAGGTAAGTATCTTCTTAAATTCTATTTTTAACAGCTTTATCATTCGTTGTCGCGTAAAAGTTCAAGAAAATGTTGCTCAAGGCTGCGTTTGCGTTCAGAAAGGTGGGTGAGGATGATCCCTTTCCCGAACATGAACCGGTTCAGCTCATCCGGGCGGATCACCCCGTTGAAATATACCAGGAATTTTTCACCTTCCCGGGCCGCCGACAGGAAACCGGGGAGCAGTTTAACAGCTCCGGCAAGGGAATCCATATCAGTTGCAGCGACTTCGAACGAATCGGAAATGGCCAGCACCTTGCTCACCTCGCCGTCGAACAGCTTTTTACCTTTACTCAAAACAGCCACATGGCTGCATATCTTCTGGACTTCATCCAGCAGGTGCGATGCCATGATGATGGTGGTTCCCTGGCTGGCCGTTTGCAGGATCAGTTCACGGATATGCGCGATCCCCTGGGGATCAAGCCCGTTGGTCGGCTCATCCAGGATCAGCACATCCGGGCTTCCCAGGAGCGCCGATGCGATGGCAAGCCGTTGTTTCATCCCGAATGAAAACGTTTTGAAACGGGTGTTTCGCCGTTCGTATAACCCGGTGAGATGAAGCACGCGATCGATATCGCCATAACCAAGATCTTTGATGTCGGCCACGATCTTCAGGTTGATCACGGGGCTGAGGTAGGGGAAAAAGTTGGGGCTTTCGATCACGCTGCCGATCCGCTTGCGGCTCTCCTTCGAAGGAGCCTTGCCAAACCACTGAAATCTGCCGGCATCCGATTTTAATAATTCAAGGATGATGCTCAGCGTCGTAGTCTTTCCGCTGCCATTGGGTCCCAGAATCCCAAAAACTTGGCCTTTCCTGATGTCAAGCGAAAGATCGTTAACAGCCTGTATCTTTCCATACCTTTTCGAAATGCTGCTGATGGAGAGTACGGTTTCCAATATTTAGTTGATTGAAGGTGAATCAATGAGTGTAGGACGCTATTATAAGAAGATTGTTACATCTTTAATGATAAAGCAGAAAAATCGTCGGTTTCTTGTGGATCTGCGGCTTTATCCTTTTCCACGACCCGATTGGTTTTGTTGCTATAAACTCCTGCTCCCCCGATACATCAGTTGCGATACAAAGCCTTGTATTTTCCTGGCACACGGCGGTGAGTGATTCAAAAAGCTGGATATTGCGGTAAGGCGTTTCGATGAAGATCTGTGTCTGGTCCTTTTCGCGGATCGTGCGTTCAAGGTCCCTGATCTTTTTTATCCGCATGGCTTTATCGGCAGGCAAATACCCGGAAAAGCAAAAATTCTGCCCGTTGAAACCCGAGGCCATCAGGGCCAGCAGGATGGAAGATGGGCCTGTAAGGGGAATAACCTTTATGCCAAGTTCGTGAGCTGCCGCCACGATCAGCGAGCCGGGGTCGGCCACACAGGGAACGCCGGCTTCGGAAAGGAGTCCGACGTCGTGCCCTGAGGCAGTGCAGGCCAGGAAATCATAGAGTCCGGCATCGCCGGTATGCTCATTGAAGACCATGAATGTAAGCTCGTCGATGGTTTTGGTGATCGCGGCTTTGATCAGGAAGCGCCGGGCAGTGCGGATCTCCTCGACAATAAAATGATCCAGTCGTCTGATCACCTCAAGTGTCCCTTCCGGGATGACCGAATCGACGCTGCCTTCGGCAAGCGGTGAGGGAATGAGATATAATCTACCTTTATTCATGGTGCATCCAGGGTAAAGTCTCCAGGTCAACATTTCCGCCTGAAAGGATGATTCCGATCCTCTTTCCTGCGGTTTCGATTTTTCCTTCCATAATGGCGGCAAAAGGCACCGCCGATGAAGGCTCCACGATGATCTTCATCCGTTCCCAAAGAAACCGCATGGCCTTTACGATGCTCTCTTCCCGAACAGTCACGATTTCGTGAACATGCTCCAGGATGATTGGGAAAGTGATGGACCCCAGCGAAGTCCGTAGTCCGTCGGCAATGGTATCGGGATGTAAGGAAGGAATAAAACTGCGGCTGGTGAAGGATAGATAAGCGTCTTTGGCCTGATCCGGCTCCGCGGCAATTACCTTCGTTCCTGGGTAGAAATAGTGAGCCGACAGGCTGGTTCCGCTTAACAATCCCCCGCCTCCGACAGGCGCCATAAGGATATCCAGGGTCCCTGTCTCTTCAAGGAATTCAAGCGCTGCAGTGGCCTGGCCGGCAATGATCTGTTCGTTGTTGTAGGGATGAATCTCGGTTGCCCCGGTTTCTCCGATCACCCGGGCAAGGGTCGTTTCACGCGAGGCCAGGTTTGGTTCGCAGAAAGTGATGATGCCGCCATAATCCTTTACAGCTGCAATTTTAATCTTCGACGAATCGGAGGGCATCACGATATAAGCCCTGGCATTGACCAGCGATGCCGCCCATGCAAGCGCCTGCGCGTGGTTGCCCGATGAATGGGTTGCTACGCCGCACTGCAGCAGGCTTTTTTCCAATGAAAGTACGGCATTGGTGGCCCCGCGGGCTTTGAAGGCGCCGACTTTCTGAAAGTTTTCACATTTCATGAAAATTTCAGCGCCAAACATGCGGTTGATCGTGCGACTGGTCAGCACCGGGGTTTTGTTCACCCAGGGCCCGATCCGCTGAACGGCCTGCAGGATTGCACCGGCATCCGGGCCACCGGTCAGTATGCTGTTCATCGCTGTTTGTTTTCGGAAACCAGTCTCCGGGTGATCAGGTCGCATGCCTCGCTTAACTGGAGATAGACCTGCTCAAACGCTTCTTCATCGTGATACCAGGGATCCAGTACCCCCTTATTTTTGCCGGGAAAAAGCACCTCGAGCATGTAACTGACTTTTGCCTGGTCGGCTTCATTCCGCGCCAGTTTCATAACCTGCCGGTGGTGTCCTGAATCCATCACGTAGATCTCATCGAAGATGTCAAAATCGACAACGGAAAAGAGCCTGGCCCTATGCGCCGAGATATCGGTTCCGTACCTCGAAGCCACCGCCTGCGCCCTGCGGTCGGGCGGATCTCCCGTGTGAAATGATTCAAAACCGCATGAGTCGAGGTATGCTGGAATGCCGGAGGTTTTTAACTTGTTTCGGAGAATGCCTTCAGCAAGCGGGGAACGGCAGATGTTGCCGGTACAAACAAACAGAATGTTTACCAAGGTCGAAGTGAATGGGTTACAATTTTATCCGTTTGTCGAGCTCTTCAACAAACTGCCTGAACTGTTTATCCGTTTCCACGAGGTTGTTCACCGTGCGGCAGGCGTGAAGCACCGTGGCATGGTCCTTATTCCCGCAATGCAGGCCAATGCTGGCCAGGGAAGACTTCGTATGTTTCTTTGAAAAATACATGGAAAGCTGCCTTGCCTGCACGATCTCACGTTTCCTGGTCTTGGAATGTATCATCTCGACCGGGATGTTGAAATAGTCGCACACCACCTTCTGGATATAGTCAATCGAAATCTCGCGCGAGGTATTCTTCACGAATTTGTCGATCATCTGTTTGGCAAGGTCCAGGGTAATGGTTTTCTTATTCAGCGACGACTGGGCCAGCAGCGAGATCAGTGCGCCTTCCAGTTCGCGGATGTTTGTGTTGATGTTGTAGGCAAGGTATTCAACAACTTCGTCGGGTATCTGGATGCCGTCGTTGTATAATTTCTTATGCAGGATGGCGATACGGGTTTCAAGGTCGGGAATCTGCAGGTCGGCCGATAATCCCCATTTAAACCTGGAAAGAAGCCTCGGTTCGATCCCTTTCATCTCCACCGGCGGCTTGTCGGAAGTGAGGATGATCTGGTTGCTCTTCTGGTGCAGGTGGTTGAAAATGTGAAAGAACACATCCTGCGTTTTTTCCTTCCCGGCAAGGTTGTGAATATCGTCGATGATCAGCACGTCGATCATCTGGTAAAAGTGAATGAAATCGTTTTGGTTGTTGTTTCTGACCGAATCGATGAACTGGTTGGTGAACTGATCGGTGGTGACATAAAGTACCGTTTTTTCAGGAAAGGTATCTTTAACCTGCAGGCCAATGGCGTGGGAGAGATGGGTTTTCCCCAAACCTGTCTGGCTGTATAGCAGAAGCGGGTTAAATGCGGTTTTGCCCGGGTTCCCTGCAACGGCGAAGCCGGCAGAGCGGGCAAGGCGGTTGCAGTCGCCTTCAATGAAATTTTCGAACGAGTAGCTCTCGATCAGTTGCGAATTGACCTTGATCTTCTTCAGCCCGGGTATGATAAACGGGTTGGGGATCTCTTTTGACGTGCCTCTGTTTAAATCGATGGGCATTGAAACCGGCTGGTTTAAGGTTGCTTTTTTCTCGCCGGTTGGTACCTTTATAGTATAGGGCCCAGGATCACTGTCGGTGTTGTCGACAATGATGCTGTATTCCAACCGGCCTTCATTTCCCAATTCCTTTTTGATCGTCTTTTTAAGTAGGCCAATATAATGTTCTTCCAGCCATTCATAGAAAAACTGGCTGGGAACCTGTATCGTTAAAACCTGGTCCTTCAGCTTCACCGCACGAATCGGTTGAAACCAGGTTTTAAAACTTTGAAAGTTAATATTATCTTTTATGACTTTTAGGCAATTTTCCCAAACTTCATCTGCTCTTTTATCCATCAATTCGATTAACTGGAAGATTACATTGCTTAAATTTTCTGTACCCGTTTAATTTCCAATCGTTTAGATTTTGTCCGCAAGCCAAAATCATCATCTGAAGGAATGATTTATTTAATTAACAAAATTTGGAAAAAAAAGTTAAAAAAAAAAATATTTCAGCCTTGATTTATTGAAAAATTGTTTTCAAAATCAGGCATCAACCTCAAGCCTGAATTTACCTTAACATGGTTAGTAAACATGACTTCAATTAATTGAACAGCCAAATATTTTCAAATTCAATATTATTTAGAACGATTATAAATTTAATGATCATTAACGCTCAATTAGTTAGCAAAATCAACTGTTTCACAATTATTATCCGGACTAATTTTAAGGAAAAAAAGCGCCGTAAATTACTCAGATAGAAATAATTTGGACGTTATTCAGTCGCGAAAACCGGATCTGCAGTTTGGTCGCAAGGCTTTTTCTGACCAGGAAATCGACTTCGCAATGCACCGTCGATGACTGATTCACGATCTTGATTCCGTCCTCTTTCAGGATTCGCATGATTTCATTCATCATCCTGTATTCGAAAATAACCCTGAACTGCACCCGGATGACCTTTTCCACAACTTCGGCCTGGTCGAGTGCCTCCCTGGCGGCAGTCTTGTAAGCATGGATGAGCCCCGGGATCCCCAGTTTGGTGCCTCCGAAGTACCGGATGACCACTACGAGGACATCCGAAAGCCCGGTTGAAAGGATTTGTCCGTAAATTGGTTTACCGGCCGACCCGGAGGGCTCCCCGTCGTCATTCGAGCGATAGAGCTGATTGTCCATGCCCAAACGGTAAGCATAACAGTGATGATTGGCATCATGATAGGCTTTCCTCAACTCCTCAAGGCCTGTTCTGACCTCTTCCTCTGTTGAAACCGGGAGAGCCACTGCGATGAATTTACTGGCTTTTTCCCGGTAAAGGCCCCGCGATTCACCCGCAATGGACAAATATGAATCAGTTGAAAGTTCCATCGCTGCGAAATTACTTTTATTTTTAACTTCGGCGGATGGAAAACCGCAACATTTCGGTAAAAAAGCTGGTTGATGATTTCAACGCCAGGCTGTCAGAAATTTATAATGCCGGCGAGATCAGCCAGATCCTCTATATGTTGTTTGATGAGTATCTGCAGTGGACGAAAACCCGGGTCCACCTGTTGTACAGCGAAGAGATCCCCGAAGCAGCGCTGGCCCTGTTCAACAGGGCGCTATCAGACCTTCTGCAGGGCCGTCCGGTCCAGTACATACTCGGAAAAGCATGGTTTAACGGGAGTTTGCTTCATGTCGGCCCCGGGGTGTTGATCCCAAGGCCCGAAACTGAGGAACTTTGTGAAATAATTGGCGCCACGCTTGCCGGCAGCACCGGCATGCCGCTTTCCATCCTTGATGTGGGTACCGGATCAGGGTGCATTGCCATCGATCTTAAAAAACGCTTTCCACAGGCGGTTGTTACCGCGGTAGATGCTTCTTCCGGGGCCCTGGAAATTGCCCGGGCCAACGCCACGGCGAATCAGGCAGAAATCAATTTTATCCAGGCTGATATTCTTGGGGATACACGCCTGACGGTTCCTGGTTCGTTTAGCGTGATTGTCAGCAATCCACCCTATGTTACTGAAAGTGAAAAACCGGCCATGAACAGGAATGTCACGGATTTTGAGCCAGCCATGGCCCTGTTCGTGACCGACGGGGATCCGCTGCAGTTTTACCGCGTCATCACCGGGTTCGCGGCCGACCGCCTGGCAAGCCCGGGTTACCTCTTTTTCGAGATCAACGAACGGTTCGGGATGGAGGTGCGGAATTTGGGTTGCTCCTGCGGTTTTTCACAGGTTGAGATTTTACAGGACATTCACGGCAAGGATCGGTTCGTGAAGACAAACCGTTAAACGACGGAAGGTGTATGAGGGCAAATCATGCGGTCAAAACGTGTTGATGATTTTCCAGTATTCTGGTGGCTGTAAACATTTCGTTAAATCCCGTCAGGGATTGAATGCGGGTAGAAAACAGACTGGAAATTTACAAACTTTTAAAGTAATGTCAGCGATCCCCGAAAATGGCTGTGCCTATCCTGACCATCGTGCTTCCTTCGGCGATGGCGATGGGGTAGTCGCCCGACATACCCATGGATAATTCGCGGAAAGAGTCCGCTTTACTGAAATATTCAGACCTGATCAATCGAAAATACCCGGCCAAGGTCCTGAACTCGTTCCTCACCAGGGCTTCATCGTCAGTGAAACTACTCATTCCCATAACACCGGTTATCCTTATGTTTTTCAGGTTCTTATATATTTCAGAATCCAATACGCTTCTTGCTTCATCCGGCGTAAACCCGAACTTGGTTTCTTCGGTTGCAATGTAAAACTGCAGAAAACAATCGATGACCCGGTTGTGTTTAAGCGCTTCGCGGTTCACCTCAGCAAGCAGGCCAAGGCTGTCGATACTATGGATAAGACTGATGAATGGCGCGATATACTTGACTTTGTTGGTTTGCAGGTGCCCGATGAAATGCCATTCAACATCGCCCGGAAGCTGTGCATGCCTGGTCACCAGTTCCTGCGCCTTGTTCTCACCAAAAATGCGCTGGCCTGCATGGTAGGCTTCCATGACCGCTGCAACCGGTTTGGTCTTTGACACAGCAACCAGGGTAACATTTCCGGGAAGTGATTTTCGCAACTTTTCCAGGTTTTCTGCTATGTTCATGACAAGGCTCGTTAGGATAGACAAAAATACGAATTTGAGCTTACCGCAGATAACCTTACCTTTGCATTTTGAACTCCTATGCGAAAAATAGTTATCTCTCTCTTGCGCCAGCTGGCGTTCTGGATCGTTTTTTTCAATCTTACCCGGCTGATCTTTGTTTTATACTATTTAAAAATCATCCTGGTTGAAAAGATACGCTTTAGCGAAGTACTTGGCGTGTTCTGGCATTCGTTCAAACTTGATCTTGCAACGACCTGCTACATCCTGGTTTTGCCGTTCCTGCTGCTCTGCGTCCAATCGGTATGGAGCCCGAAATGGCTGAACCGGGTGAACAAGGTTTACAGTTCCTTATTAATAATGGTATATTCTCTCACCGCCGCGGGAGAGATGGGCATTTATGCCGAATGGAAAACAAAACTGACGTACAAAGTCGTCAAGTATTTCAACCACCCGGGTGAAATTTTCAACTCAGCCGAAACGGGGACCTTCTACCTGCTTGTTATCCTGTTTGTTGTTATCAGCGCTGCCGGTATCATTGCCTATACAAAGTTGTTTTACCAGGACCTTGAGAAAGTAAGGAGAAATTATCTTTTTACGGCAGTATTCTTCCTGGTCACCCCGGGGTTGCTGTTCATCGGGTTGCGCGGGGGCACGCAGCAGATCCCCATCAACCAGAGCCAATCCTACTATTCAGACCACAACATCCTGAACATTGCCTCTGTAAATAATGCTTTCAACCTGTATATCAGCGTTTTCGAGAACCTCAAGAATTTCGATTCCGATCCCTACCTTTTCATGGACCCTGCCGAGGCTGCACGGGTCATGGCCAGGATATACCAAACGCCCGCCGACAGCACCACTTCCATCCTGAAGACAAAACGGCCGAACATCGTGCTGCTAATCCTTGAGAGCTGGTCGGCCGACCTGGTACAGGACCTGGGCGGGGAGCCCGGGATCTCGCCCGAATTTAAAAAACTGGAGCAAAACGGCATCCTGTTCGACCATATCTATGCTTCCGGTTCGAGGTCGGAACAGGGGATGGCTGCTATTTTTGGCGGCTTCCCGGCACACCCTGTCAGTTCGATCACTGTACAGCCCGATAAATTTGTCAAATTGCCCAGCATTGTAAAAGATCTGATGAAAAATGGCTACAATACCTCGTTCTATTTTGGCGGACAGCTAATCTACGGAAATATTAAAAGCTACATTATTTTTAACGGGTTCAACAAGATCATGGAGGGCTCCGACTTCCCGAAAACCATGCCGCAGGGAAAACTGGGCATTCACGATGAATTCACGCTGGGGTACATGGCAAAAGAGATCGGGACGATGAAGCAACCCTTTTTCTCGGCGCTGTTCACCCTGAGCACCCATTCCCCGTGGGACCAGCCTTTCGGAAAACCACTGAAATGGGGTGACAACGAGCACGAGTATATCAACGCCGCCTATTACACCGATCACTGCCTTGGCGAATTTTTTGCCCTGGCGCGCACGCAGCCGTGGTACGACAATACGCTGTTTATCATCGTAGCCGACCACAGTCACAACTCTTACAGGAACTGGCATCCGCAATCGCGGGAATATCATAAGATCCCGATGCTTTTTTACGGAAATGCCATCAGGGAAGAATACCGGGGAACCGTTTGGCATAAACTAGGGAACCAGCATGACCTGGCCGCCACGTTGCTCGGCCAGCTTGACCTTCCTGCCGCTAACTTCAGATTCAGCAAGAACCTTTTCAACCCATCCGTTCCCGAATTCGCCTATTACACTACCGAGGACGGGGTGGGCTGGATCAGGAACAACGGGTACTTTACCTATGAAAAGAAATCAGACTATTATTATTGGTGGACCGATCCCAAACTTCCCGATTCGATCAGGAAAGAGGGTAAGGCCTACCTCCAGACTGTTTTCTCCATGTACATGAACAATTGATGAAAAAAAAAGCCCCTGGATCGAGGGGCTTTTTTAAAAATGAGATCAGTCAAGTAAATGGACAACGAGGCCAGAACGCAACTTGGGTTCAAACCACGTGGTTTTTGGCGGCATGATGTTCCCTGAATCGGCTATGTTGATAAGTTGCTTCATCGACACGGGGTAAAGGGCAAAGGCTGCTTTCATTTCATTGCTGTCGACCCGCTTCTGCAATTCTCCCAGACCGCGGATGCCGCCAACAAAATCAATGCGTGTCGAAGTCCGCAGGTCTTTGATATCGAGGATTTCATCCAGTACCAGCCGCGAAAGAATGGTAACATCAAGAACGCCGATCGGATCATTGTCGTTGAAGGTGCCGGGTTTCGCCGTCATGGAATACCAGCAGCCATCGAGGTAAAGCCCGAACGTGTGCAGCGATGCCGGCTTGAAAATTTCCGGTCCTTTCACCTCAATGGTAAAAACTGCGGCAAGTTTCTCCAGAAACGCCTCATTCGTCAGGCCATTCAAATCTTTTACCACCCGGTTGTAGTCGATAATGGTAAGCTGGTCATCGGGGAAATGCACAGCAAGGAAGAAATTGTATTCTTCTTTCCCGTTGTGCAACGGGTTGTTGTGTTTCTTTTCGTTCCCCACCAGGGCAGCGGCTGCGGTACGGTGATGCCCGTCGGCCACATAGGTATAAGGAACCTGGCCGAACAGCGCCACAATCTTTTCTATGATTCCCTGGTCCCTGATCACCCAGAAATGATGTCCCACGCCATCATCGGCTGTGAAATCATACTCAGGGCTTTGGGCCTTGACGAATTCAGAAACGATCGTGTCGATGGCCGGCACGGCGGGATAGGTGAAGAAAACCGGTTCCATGTTGGCGTTGGTCACGCGCACATGCTTCATCCTGTCTTCTTCCTTGTCTTTCCGGGTGAGTTCATGTTTTTTAATAATGCCATTCATATAATCGTCGACACCCGCGCAGCCTACAATCCCGTACTGGGTTTTGCCATTCATGGTTTGCGCATAGATATACAGCAGATCAGCTGCATCGGCATTCAACCAGCCACGCTGTCTGAAAAGGTCAAAATTTTCTTTGGCCTTATCATAAACAAGCTGTGAGTGGATATCAACGGAGGCGGGGAGATCAATCTCCGGTTTGATGATGTGAAGAAGTGAGTACCCGTTTCCTTTCGCTTCTTCCCGGGCTTCGTCGGAATTGAGGACATCATAGGGCCTTGAGGCAAGGTCCCTGGCGATGTCAACGGGTGGTCTCAATCCTTTAAAAGGTTTAAGTATAGCCATAGTATTTGTTAGTTTTTATGAGATGATAATTCAGTGTTACAAGAATTTGCAGATAATTTATTTCAGACTTTGCTTAAACTAAAGAATACCAGGTTATTCCATGCTTTCGTCATCATCAAGTTCACCTGGTTTTACGCTGCGTTGCAGCGAGCCGATCAATGCGCCGATCATCTTGGTCATCTCCATCAGGTGATTTTTTGAATCATCATAGGCGGCGCTGGTAATGAATGCACGGCTTTTTGCCACGGTGGATAATACGACACATTCTCTTACGGAACTCTTGGCCATTTTAAGGTAATAAACAAACTGGCTTTTATTTCTCGATGAACCTTCTGCAATATTTAACGCAATACCATTGGCAGAGGTCAGAAACCGCTCAAAAAACAATTTCATGAAAGGATCGTCTTTTGTGTTCTTAGCCATTAAATACACCCAATCGACGTATTCCAGGGCTTTGTGGTAAATTCTCAGGTCTTCAAATCTGAAAAATGTAGTGGGTCGTTCGTGTTCGTTTTCCATGGTTTCGCTCAATTTATTAAGGTTAATTGAAAAAAATTGATCCTGTTACCGTAATTTGGCAGCAAAAAAGTAAACCGGTTGATTATTTGTTTACCTGGAATGTTTTATCTCCGTTTTTGATGAATCCGACAATTTGTTTTGCAGCGGCAATACCGGCATTGACATTGGCCTCTTCGGTTTGTGCACCCATTTTTTTAGGTGTGCAGAAGAATTTCGCCTTGAATCCTGCTTCAATCTCCGCCTTATTGGTGGGTTCAACATCCGACAGGTAGGCAAAATCTTTTCGTTCCTGGAACATTTTCAGCAGGTCAGGTTCATTGATCACCTCGGCGCGGGCTGTGTTCACCAGGCAGGCTGGAGCAGGCATCCTCGACAATAACTGGAAGTTCACCGACTGTTTGGTCTGGCTGTTGGCAGGGATATGCAGCGAAATATAGTGGCATGCCGAATAAAGTTCTTCAACGGAACTGACCCATTTCACGCCGTCTTTTTCAATTTCCTGTCTTGAGATGAACGGGTCGAAGGCATACACTTCCATGCCGAATCCTTTGGCGATGCGGGCGACATTTTTCCCGACATAGCCATAGGCGTGGATTCCGAGTTTTTTACCCATAAGTTCACTGCCCGACTTGCCATTGAAGAAGTTTCGGGCATAGTACACCATCATGCCCAGCGCAAGTTCCGCCACGGCATTTGAATTCTGACCGGGGGTATTCATGGCAACCACCCCTTTTGCCGTTGCAGCCTGGAGGTCGATGTTGTCGTAACCAGCTCCGGCACGCACAATGATCTTCAGCTTATTCCCGGCCTCAATCACGGCCTTGTCAGCCTTGTCGCTGCGGATAATCACCGCATCGGCATCGGCAACAGCCCCGATGAAATCGTTCTGGCTCGTATAACCTTCGAGGAGAACCAGCTCGAAGCCGGCCTCTTCAACCACTTTCCTGATCCCCTTCACAGCTATCGCAGCAAAGGGTTTATCGGTAGCAACCAATACTTTTGTCATATGTCTTTATATTATAAAAGGTGTTTCACCGGATCAGACTTTTCCTGTGAAACACCTTTAATTTATTATTATGCGTTATTGCTTTCAAATTCCTGCATGGCGTCAACCAGTGCCTTTACGCTCTCGAGTGGGAGGGCATTGTAAGTGGAAGCCCTGAAGCCTCCAACCGAACGGTGGCCCTTGATCCCGAGCATGCCCTTGGTCTTGGAAAACTCCATGAAAGCATCTTCCTTGTCCTTATACTGCTCCTTCATGACAAAGCAGATGTTCATCAGCGACCTGCTGTCCTTTTCGACCGTGCCAACAAACATTTTGCTGTTGTCGATGGCGTCATATAACAGGTTTGCCTTGCGGATATTCATATCCTGCACCACCTTGACCCCGCCGAGACCCTTGATCCAGCGCAGGGTTTCCATGCAGGTATAGATGGCAAATACCGGGGGGGTGTTATAGAGGGAAGGTTCCTTGAGATGTGTGGCATAGTTCAGCATGGTAGGGATCTTACGCTCGACCCTGGTTAACAGGTCTTCCTTGATGATCACAAAAGTGACCCCTGCAGGACCCAGGTTTTTCTGGGCACCGCCGTAAATCAGTGAATATTTTGAAACATCGACAGGCCGGCTCAGGATGTCGGATGACATGTCGGCGATCAGGGGCACAGGACAATCCATATCTTCGTGGATTTCAGAGCCATAGATGGTATTGTTTGTCGTGATGTGGAAATAATCCGCATCAGCAGGTATGGTGAAGTTTTTAGGAATGTTGTTGAAGTTTTTATCGGATGAAGATGCCACCACGTTGACTTCTCCGAAAAATTTAGCCTCTTTGATGGCTTTTTGCGCCCATACTCCGGTTTCGAGATAAGCTGCTTTTTTGTTCAGGAAGTTGTAAGGGATCATGCAAAACTGCGTACTTGCACCTCCGCCCAGGAAAATAATCTGGTACCCGGCAGGGATGTTCAGAAGTTCTTTAAAAAGCCCCATTGTTTCATCAAGGATAGCCTGAAAATCCTTACTGCGATGTGAGATTTCAAGCAATGACAAACCAATGCCATTCAGGTCCAGAACAGCTTTCGCCGTGTTTTCAACGGCAATACGAGGCAGGATAGAGGGACCAGCGTTAAAATTGTGCTTTTTCATAACGTAAATGTTTAATTTATAAGTAATTATATTTGTAATTGGCAGTGCATAATCCAGTAAACAAAGTAAATGCTTTTAATTGTGAATTCAAAAATATAAAAAAATCATAAGACCCGATATTCCTGCGCCCAATTTTATCCTCTTCATTCACCGCTTATTTGTTCCGTGTTTCAACTCCCCTGACAAAGTGCCAGCTTCCATCGACCACCTGAAACGAATCGCAGGTTTCACCGGCAGGGACATAATACTGGTACTGACCTTCAAACTGGGGATCGAGCGGGATGAGCTTGTCGCAAACGATCATCATTCCACGTTTTATCCTGGCGTCAAAATCGCGCTTCTTTGCATTCCATTTTTTTTCGGTCGAGATGATATGTTCTTCGTACTTCAGCAACATGGAAGTCGTTGCAGCGTAGCGAAAAATGATCCTGGTCCTGTTTCCTTCTTCATAGTCGGGAAAAACCGGCAACCCGAAGGCAGGATGATCATGCTCGTCAAAAGAGACGATTTCTATGACCTTCCGGTTAATGATGCTGCTGCTTCCTGCCCAGCCGAGCAGCGTATAATAGGTTTTGCCTGAAGCAGTGGTGCCGGTGATGGCTGTATAATAGAGTGCCCCGAACCAATGGTTTGGATCGAGGATGGCCGTATCGGGCAACGGGATGGAATCTGAAAAGTCACGGAGCGGGAACACCTCCGGGGTGGCGCGATGGAGCAGTTTCAGGAAGCCGAAATACCTTTTTTTGCCACTGTTGGCCGGAAGGTTCCAGTGATAAATCCTGAATTTGCTGTCGTCGGGAGATATCCTGATCAGGGTTTTTAGGGATCCGAAGGCGTAATCATCTGCGTCCGGTAGCATGAGCGCTGATAACAGGGTATTGTAAAAGTCATGGTTGAGCAGATCCTTCAGGCTGTCATTGTCGGTATTATTCAGATCGGCGAGGATCGATACCAGGGAATCTTCCGCCTCTTTAATGTTTTGGATCGTCTGTCCCTCCAACCTATGGTTCATTGCTGCAAGGGCAACCAGAAGAATAAGGAGAACCCTGAAGTTGATAGTTCGGTAGAGCTGGTTGAGCATAGACGAGGAGATTCACAACAGATACAAAAATAACAAATTAAACTGATAATCCACAAGAATGCCGGTAGTTTTTTTTACAGGCCGGCCAGCACGACGGGATAGCGAACGAATGAAGCTTCCATGGTTTTTATAGCACTATTGTTTGGATTACCTTTGCAAAAAAAAGTACAGGATGGAACTTGCCGACCGTATCAAATCCTTTGAATTCCTGGGTGACCGTTTGCGCCTTTACCATGAAAGCAGCACTGACCCTGAACTCCGGCCGCTGGTGGATGCTGCTGATTCTGCGTTTGCAGAGAACCCCTGGTTCACACCCAAACACATTCGGCTTGCCCTGAACAGCCTGGGTAAAACCCTGGATCATGACCATTTAACCAATTGGCTTGCCTGTTATCGCGATCGCCTCCTGCAGCCTGTTCCCCAACGAAGAGTCGGGGTCGTCATGGCAGGGAATATTCCGGCCGTCGGATTTCATGACTTTCTTTGCGTGCTGATCTCAGGTCATAAGTTCATCGGCAGGCTTTCGTCGTCCGATGCCCGGTTAATCCCGGCTATGGCCTCGGTTTTAATCGAAGACTGTCATGCATGGCAGCATGATATCACTTTTACGACCGGCAGGCTGGAGGGGTTCGATACCGTGATCGCTACAGGGAGCGACAACACGTCACGCTATTTTGAATTCTATTTTGGAAAGTACCCGAACATCATCCGGAAGAACAGGAACAGCGTGGCGATCCTCGATGGCAGCGAAGACCCGGGTACGCTCGAACGGGTGGCGGATGACATCATGTGTTATTTTGGCCTTGGATGCCGGAGTGTTTCAAAGGTCTTCGTTCCCGCGGGGTATGATTTTTCGCCTCTGATCAAAGCCCTCGGGAAATACCAGGAGTTTACAAACCACAATAAATACTGCAACAATTACGACTACAGCAAGTCCGTCTTCCTGGTCAACCAGGTGCCATTTACCGATGCGGGATGCCTGCTGTTTAGGGAAGACCCTGCTTTGGCCTCACGGATCGCGGTGCTGCATTATGAATATTATCAATCTCCCGGCGAAGTACAGACGTTTGTTGAAACAAATCGCGATCTCATTCAGTGCGTTGTCAGCAACGCACCATTTCCATTCGTTTCGGTGTTGCCCGGGGATGCACAAAAACCAGGGCTTTCAGATTATGCCGATGGTGTTGATACCCTTAACTTCCTGCTTGCCTGAACTGACAATAAAAAAACTTTGGAAATCAAAATAAAATGATTAATTTTGCGCCCTCATTAAAAAATACCAATTGCAATGAAAAAAGATATCCATCCGAAAGATTACCGCCTGGTCGTATTTAAAGATATGTCGAACGAGTACGCATTTATGTCAAAGTCGACCGTGAAAACCAAAGAAACCATCATGTGGGAAGATGGGAAGGAGTATCCATTGATCAAATTGGAAATTTCTCACACTTCGCACCCGTTCTATACGGGAAAAATGAAGCTGGTCGATACCGCCGGACGCGTTGATAAATTTAAAAGCCGCTATCAGAAGCATATTGACAGAAATGCTGCAAAATAAGGCGCTGCAACAATATTTTCAGAAAAGCCTCCGTTTTTCAACGGAGGCTTTTTTTATTTATTTAATTTCCTAATTTTGCATACAGAAAACCATAATCTTTACCCTATATAACTCAGTTATAACATGAATTACATACTCTTTGACGAAAACATCGTACGGACCAACCTGCTCCCCCTGACCTTTGTACGACCGGTTGCTGATATCCGCGTCGGGATCCTGACAATCCGCGAAAAATGGGAGAAAAGACTGAAATCAACCACCTCCTCCTTAACAGAGGGTTACCTGTCTGCAAAATTCCCTATCGTCAAAGAAGCTGAGAATGTACTGATCAACGGCTCAATCTGTCCGAACGACGAAATCATAGCCGCCATCAAGAGTCTGAAACCGAACCAGACCGTCGTTTACAAAGACACCATCATTGCCCTGCATGTTACTGAAACGGAACTTGACAACATTGGCGATTCCTCTTCCGTTGGCATTGAAGAGATCAATATTTCGGAAGCCCCGCTGAAAATCAACCATACGTGGGAAATTTTTTCTAAAAACGACCTTGCCATCCAGGAAGATTTTCTGTTGCTTACAAAAGGCAGGAAATCGCAAAAACTCAGCGATACGAATACACTGCTTGGCGCTGAGAACATCTTTGCTGAAAAAGGAGCCGTTGTCGAATGCGCTATCCTGAATGGCACAACAGGCCCTGTTTATATCGGCAAAGACGCGCACATCATGGAGGGTGCTTTAATCCGCGGCCCCTTTGCGCTGTGCGAGCACGCCGAGGTAAAAATGGGTGCCAAGATTTACGGTCCAACCACGGTTGGCCCTTATTGCCGCGTTGGGGGCGAAGTCAATAATTCTGTGCTCTTCGGCTATTCAAACAAGGCACACGACGGGTTCATGGGGCATTCAGTCATCGGCGAATGGTGCAATCTCGGCGCCGACACGAATACATCCAATCTTAAGAACACTTACGACAACGTTCGGTTGTGGAGTTACGGCAAACAAACTTTCGTGAACACGCACCTTCAGTTCTGCGGACTTATCATGGGAGATCATTCAAAATGCGCCATCGATACGAATTTCAACACAGGCACCGTGGTCGGGGTGAATGCCAATATTTTCGGGGCAGGGTTCCAGCGGAATTTCATAGCCTCCTTCACATGGGGCGGTACTGCCGGATATGCCAACTACAGCATCAAAAAAGCCCTCGATGTGGCCGAGATCGTTTTCAAACGCAGAAACCGCGACCTGAACGAGATTGAACGCGATCTGCTTACCAGTGTATATAACATCACACTAAAAAATAAGTACCTTTAACGGGTAGCAAAACCAACTCTGGCACATTAATTGTCCAATTCACACACTCAGGCACTTTTGCCTGGGTGTGTGTCATTTTGTCTATCTAAAAAAATGAAAAATATAATGGAGCATAACGCGATGATGTTTTCAGATTTAATTGATTCGGAAACCGAGTTCATCCCTTTACTTTCGTCGGAAGACGAAGAGGCGATGAATACCGAGGAGGTGCCGGAGATATTGCCGATATTACCCCTGCGGAATACGGTACTTTTTCCGGGCGTTGTAATCCCGATCACCGTTGGCCGCGACAAATCAATCAAGCTCATCAGGGAATACTATAAAGGCAGCAGGATTATCGGGGTGGTTGCCCAGAAGGATGCCAACATCGAGGATCCTGAATTCGACGACCTGCACAAGGTTGGCACCGTAGCCTATATCATCAAGATCCTGCAGATGCCTGATGGCAGCAACACCGCCATCATCCAGGGAAAACGCCGGTTTTCCATCAGGGAAATGATCCAGTCGGATCCCTACATCATGGCCTCCGTTACCGCATTTGAAGCCCCGGTCGTTCCGCAGGAAAACGGGGAGTTCAGCGCACTCATCGCCTCCCTCAAGGACCTGGCCATCCAGATCATTACAAAATCGCCGAATATCCCTTCGGAGGCTGCTTTTGCCATTAAAAACATTGAATCGCCTTCGTTCCTGGTCCATTTCATTTCGTCGAACCTTAACATTGAACTTCCTGACAAACAAAAACTCCTTGAAGTTTCCGACCTCACCGAGTGCGCCAACCTTGTGTTATCCTATTTAACAAAGGAGCTCCAGGTTGCCGATCTGAAACAACAGATCCAGAACAAGGTCAAGACAGATCTCGACAAGCAGCAACGCGATTTCCTTCTGAACCAGCAGCTGAAAACGATCCAGGAAGAACTTGGAGGAAGCCCGAACGCCCAGGAGATCAATACCCTCAGGGAGTTGGCGAAGGATAAAAAATGGTCGAAGGAGGTTTCCGACGTTTTCGAAAAGGAGATGGGCAAGCTCCAGCGTATGCACCCGATGGCCGCTGAATATTCAATCCAGACCAACTACCTTGAAACGCTGGTCCAGCTTCCATGGGGCGAATACTCCACCGATAACCTCGACCTTCATCATGCGCAGCAGGTCCTCGATGAAGACCATTTCGGTCTTGAAAAGGTTAAGGAACGGATCATCGAGCACCTGGCCGTGATCAAGCTGAAACGCGACCTGAAATCACCCATCCTCTGCCTCGTAGGCCCCCCGGGTGTGGGAAAGACTTCGCTTGGCAAAAGCATTGCCCGTGCGCTGGGCCGCAAATACATCCGGATGTCGCTTGGCGGCCTGCGCGATGAATCGGAACTCAGGGGACACCGGAAAACATACATTGGCGCCATGCCCGGCAGAATCCTGCAAAGCCTGAAAAAGGTCAAAACTTCAAACCCCGTTTTCGTTCTTGACGAGATCGACAAGGTGATGGGTATGAACATCAACGGCGATCCCCAGGCTGCACTGCTCGAGGTGCTGGATCCGGAACAGAACATTGCCTTCTATGACAATTACCTCGAGATCGAATATGATCTTTCACGCATCATGTTCATCGCAACGGCCAATACCCTGAGCACCATCCATCCTGCTTTGCGCGACCGGATGGAGATCATCGACATCCCCGGCTACCTGATGGAGGAGAAAATTGAAATTGCCACACGTCACCTTCTTCCAAAACAACTGCAGGAGCATGGCGTGAAAAAAAGCCAGCTTCAGTTCAGCAGGGAATTGATTCAGAAGATCATCGAGGATTATACCCGGGAATCGGGTGTGCGTTCGCTTGAGAAAAATATTGCCAAGATCATCAGGAGCAAGGTAAAAGCGATCGTGACGAATGAGAAGTTTAAAAAGAAGTTGTCAGACGATGATCTGAAAAAGATCATGGGCATTCCCATATTCCAGGCAGAGAAGTACATCTCCAACGACATTGCAGGCGTGGTGACCGGCCTGGCATGGACCATGAGCGGCGGTGAGATCCTCTTCGTGGAAGTCAGCCTCAGCAGGGGCAAGGGCGACCTAACCCTGACCGGGAACCTGGGCGACGTCATGAAAGAGTCGGCATCCATTGCCCTTGCCTACCTGAAAGCGCATTCAGAAGTATTTTCCATCGATCCCGATATATTCCAGCGATGGAATGTCCACATTCATGTACCCGAGGGAGCAACGCCAAAAGACGGACCATCGGCAGGCATCACCATGTTCACGGCGCTGGCTTCAGCCTTCACGCAGCGCAAAGTCCGCCTGCGTCTCGCCATGACGGGAGAAATCACGCTCAGGGGAAAAGTGCTGCCTGTGGGCGGTATCAAGGAGAAAATGCTCGCTGCACGTCGTGCCAACCTGACAGACATCATTTTATCGAAGGAAAACCGTAAAGACATCGAGGAGATCAAAGCTGATTATATCGAGGGATTGCATTTTCACTATATCGATGAAATGAAAGAGATCAAAGATCTCGCACTGCTCACCGAACGTGTTGAAAATCCCCTGACCCTGGTTTATTAACAGGGCTTATGCCATGAATCGTTGAAGCCTGCTTCAACAGGATGTTGTGGTTCGGGTCAAAGGTGAGGCTGACAGGCTTCTTTGGAAAAACAAACCCGAAAGACTGGCTGTTCGAGTCGTTCATAATCCTGATCAGGGAATCTGTTCCATCCCCAAAACCAACCAGAATCTCCACCGGCATTTTAAAGAAAACCGTGTTTGTCTGAACCTGGTTAATGATCATGGTTACCTTCCAGGAATTCCTGCCAAGGCTGTCGGTCTCAAAGGTGTTCTGGTATACGGGATGGTTGGGTGCGTAGACCCATTCGTTAAAAAACCAGTTCATATCCTGCCCTGAAACCTGGTTTACTTTCTCAGCAAAATCGTGGGTAACCGCATTTTTAAACATCAGCCCCGGGTCGGTTGTGTACTCGTGCATCACCCTGAAAAAGAGAGGGTCGCCCAGCACATACCTAAGCTGGAACAACACGCAGGCACCTTTGTTGTATGTAATGGCCTGGTTGTAAAGGGTATTGGCGTCGGGCGTATGGATGGCCCACGCGGCATGGTACAATGGCCATCCGGGGTTGGATGCCAGATAGTATCCGGCGAGTGCGTTCATGCCTGCCCTGTAGGCGCTGCTACCGCTTTTATGCTCCACCCAAAGGTTCTGGCAATAGGTGGCAAACCCCTCGTTTAGCCATACATCGGCCCAGGTGCCGCAGGTGATCAGGTCGCCAAACCATTGGTGAGCATGTTCATGCACGATGATATTCGCATCGTTGTATCCCCCGGGCATCAGGTTCACCATGGTCTGGTTTTCCATGCCACCCCATGAAAACTGGCTGTTGAGTGTTGCAAAACCAATCTTTTCAAACGGATATTCACCGAACAAGCCGGAATAGTAAGTCGTAGCCGGGCCGATGGTACTGTCCATCACTGAAAGGTTTTCCCCGGGTTTATAAAACGAAAGCACCGGGATGCTGTCGGCCGGAGCATTCATTTTATGCCAGTACCGGGTATGCACCAGGAACCCGGTTTTGGAGGTAATCGTGATAAGATAGGTCGAAACCGGAATGTTTGTTTTCCAATGGTAGCTGATGGTATCTGCAATAATGGATGAATCGGCAAGCATCCCGGTAGACGCGAGCCGGACAGATAACGGCACCCTTGCATTGAGTTCCCAGGTGGCCTTGTCCGACGGACGGTCCCAGCATGGCAGCCATTTTCGCGCTCCTTCGGGAGGAGAATCGGTGAAGACGGTCCCATAGGACGCATAAAATCCCTTGTCATTTACGTTCCTGTGCCTGTACCAGATCATAACATCGGCCACCTCGCCCTGTTGCCAGGTTCTTTTCAGGTTAACGATGAGGGTGTCATTGACATGCGTGAACGATCCTGCCGCCATCCCCACCGAGTCGATGATCAGGGATGTGTTGACGGCATTCAGTTTTATGGAATTCAGGGCGGAGTCAATCCGAAAAGTGATCACCTCCTGTGCCGAAAAGCTTTTCGGGTAGGGGTTCAGGTAGCACTGGTACAGGTCGATATCGAGCCTGTATTTCAGCACATCATAACTGTGGCGTGTATAAAAGTGAGCCGTATCGGCGGGCTGCGGCATCAGAGCGGATGCATGCACTGCTATTGCTGCACAAATCAGGTTTGCCAGGACAAAAAAATGAAATGCCTTAATATGCTTTAATCGGGTCAAGCAGGTAGCGTTGGTTAATTTCCGGCTACCATGTTGCATGTACCTTCTGGAAAATTGGCCAGGGCTTGATCCCGGAGTAAAAGCAACGGAGTTCACTGGATACTGTTTAAATTGTTGTTAAATCCCTTTAGGGATTTTATATGGGTAGTAAACAATGCGATTTGCACTATATCGTCCCGTATGGGACGAAATGGCTCCTACGACATTCGATTTCTACCCGTATTTTGTGCCTACGGCACAAGGTAACAGGAAACCCTATAAAAAATAAAATTTTTAACTGAAACTTAACGATCTTCCAATACCCCGGGCTGAAGCCCGGGGCAATAGCAATCACTTGATTGACCATCTTTCTTTACCCCGGACTAAAGTCCAAGGCAGTAAGCAACTATTTCACTATGACCAGCTTCCTGAACTTTACGATGTTCCCGGCAGTAAGCTTGTAGATGTAAGTTCCTGCAGAAAGTTTTGAACAATCAACTGCAACTTCATGACGGCCGGCAGTTTCCATTCCTCTGGCGGGGCTTAGGAGCACGATGCCCATCATATCGGTAACATCAAGCTGTACCAGCATGGGGCGATCGATGGAATAGCTGATGAGGGTTGTTGTTCCTGCAGGGTTTGGCACATTCTGGAACAGGCTCACGCCGCCGGCATCCTGCTCTTCAGGGATGCCTACGACCGTGCTTCCGGCTTTAAGAACAATCTGTCGGTTGGGGTCGAACATGAAATAAACGGGCTGCTTGTTGAAGTTCCATGAATACTGCTGGAAGTTGACGTCATTCATAAACCTGATGATGGTATCGGTAGCATCTGTAAAATGAACCCGGGCCTCGATAGGCATTTTGAAAAACGCCGGAATGGGCTGAACCTGTTTTGCAAAGAAGTTGATTTTCCAGGTACCGTTCCCATTGTCCTTGATGTTATAAGAGTTCTGGTATTGAGGATGGTTGGGCTGGAAGATCCATTCATTGAAAAACCAGTCGTAATTATCGCCCGTGACCTGGTTGACTTTCGCGTTGAAATCCTGGATGGTTGCCGATTTATATTTAAAATTGGTATCTGCACAGTAGCCTCTCATTGTTGCAAAGAACAGGGAATCACCCAATACATAGCGCAGCTGGTGAAGCACGCAGGCGCCTTTCATGTAGGTGATCGAATAATCGAAGAGGGTATTGAGGGGCGGCGTGGTAACGGCCCAGGCAGGGTTGGAGATGGCCCATCCTGAGTTGGTTGATAAATAGTAGTTTGCATCATTGTTGATGGTTGTCTTATAAGCAGAATAGCCTCCATAACTCTCGTACCAGTAGGCTTCCGACCAGGTGGCAAAGCCTTCGTTCAGCCAGATGTCGGCCCAGGTGCCGCAGGTGATCATATCGCCGTACCACTGGTGTGCAAATTCATGTGCGGCGAGGCTTTCCTGCCAGCAATTAGGGCATAGGCTCGTGAGGGTCTGGTTTTCCATGCCGCCCCAGGCAAAGTCGGGGTTGAGCGTGGCAAATCCGTTCTTATCGAAGGCATGTTCGATAAAGTTTTGAGAATACCAGGTGGTCATGGCCGGCAGAATGGAAGAAACCGGCGCCGGGTTTTCACCCAGGTTGAAATAGTACCGCAACGGGATACTGTCGGCAGGGTTGCTGAGTTTATGCCAGTAATTGATATTGAGCTGGAAATCGACCTTTGAGGTCATCACCATCAGGTAGGTTGCCACATTCTGGTCCGACTTCCAGTGATAGGTCAGCACATCGCCGTTAAAGGTCGAATCTACGAGTTTCCCGTTGGAGCCGAGTTTCACCGTCGATTTTACTTTGGCGGTCAGCTCGAAAAGCGCCTTATCCGAAGGATGATCCCAGCATGGAAACCATTTGCGCGCGCCTTCCGGCTCACAATCGGTGAAAACGGTACCGGTGTTGACGTAAAAGGCATTATCCGTCACATTGTTATGATGATAATAGATTTTGACATTGGCAACCTCTCCAACGACATAGGTGCGGTTAAGCTGAATTTTCAGCGTATCGTTGTGGTGTGTAAACGAAACTCCGGAAAGTCTGACCGAATCGATGGTAAGAGAAGTTGTATCCGCATTGAGTTTTATTTTGTTCAGTACCGAATCCACCCTAAACTGAATTATCACGGAACCATTGAAATTCTTCGGGTAGGGGGGGCTGTAACATGCATAAAGATCCACATCCATTGTGTATTTAATCACGTCGAAGGTATGCGGGGGAACTGCCGCGATATTGTAAGGTTTGTCTGACAGGTTATGCCCCTTCGATTTTTTCATCGAACAATAATAAGCCCCCGACGGCGGGATCTGCTGCTGGGCAGTTGAAACCAGGGCCGCAAACAGGAATAAGAACGGTAATAGTTTAAAACTCTTCATGAGTACAGATTTTTACTTGAAATGTTCACACAAAATTAATGCATTTTTCAATGCACGTTTTTATAATCCCTGACCTTATTGAAAAAACAGATATTTTTGCTGTCAGCCTTATGAAAGCATCAAAACTCCTTCTCCTTCTTCTTGCCTGTTTGGCCGTTTCGTGTCAGCATCCTGACAAACAGGCAGGCAAAACGGTTTTCCGGTACAATGAGGCAGCCAACATCACCTCGCTCGACCCGGCATTTGCCCGCGACCAGGCTATTACCTGGGCGACAAACCAGTTGTTCAACGGGCTCGTCCAGCTGAATGACCGCCTGGAGATACGGCCCTGCATTGCACACACTTGGGAAGTGTCGCCTTCAGGACTGGTATACACGTTTCATCTCAGGAACGATGTGTTCTTCCACGACAGCCCGGCATTTCCCGGCGGGAAGGGGCGAAGGGTCACGGCCGGCGATTTTGTGTTTTCGTTTCAGCGGATCACCAATCCGAAGACAGCATCGCCCGGGGCATGGATCTTTAACAATGTTGACCATGGCGCCGGTAAATCAGGTTTTGAATCGGCGGATGATTCAACCTTTATCATCAGGCTATCGCGTCAATTCCCGCCATTCCTTAGCCTGCTGAGCATGCAATACTGTTCGGCGGTTCCTTATGAAGCTGTTAGTTATTACGGGGCTGATTTCCGGCGAAACCCGGTTGGCACGGGACCTTTCATGTTCAGGATGTGGCAGGAAGGGGTTAAACTGGTCCTTTTGAAAAACCCGGTATATTTTGAATCGGAAGCAGGTAAACAGCTGCCATTTCTCGATGCTGTTTCAATATCCTTTGTGCCCGACAAACAGTCAGCTTTCCTTGAATTCATCAAGGGAAATCTCGATTTCATCTCCGGCATCGATCCGACCTATAAAGATGAACTCCTCTCCCACGAAGGAAAATTGCAGCCGAAATACTCCTCCAGGATCAAACTGGTTACCCAGCCCTATCTTAACACGGAATACCTGGGATTTATGATGGACCGGTCAACCCGGGTAAATAACAGGATGGTCACCGCGGATAAAAGAGTGCGGCAGGCCATCAACCTGGCATTCGACCGCAAAAAGATGATCAGGTATCTCAGAAATAACATCGGTACGCCGGGTTGCCAGGGGATCACGCCCATGGGACTGCCATCGTTTGATTCAACATGGATAGCCTGTGACTACAACCCTGAAAAGGCAAGGCAGCTGCTTGCCGAAGCCGGCTACACGGAAGGCAGAGGCGTCCCCCCGGTAACACTGACCTCTACGGCTGACTATCTCGACATATGCAAATATATCCAGCACCAGGTTGCCAATATCGGCATTGAGCTGAAAATTGAAGTGAGCCCGCCGGCTGCCGTGAAGGAGATGAAAGCCGAGGGAAAACTCGCATTTTTCAGGGCATCCTGGATTGCCGATTACCCCGACGCTGAAAATTACCTGTCGATGTTCTATTCCGGCAACTTTTGCCCACAGGGTCCCAACTATACCCATTTTTCAAACCCACGGTTCGACCAGCTTTATGAAAAAGCAATGTCAACGGTGAACGATTCCGTCAGGTTCAGCCTGTACAGGCAAATGGAGAAAATCATGATGGAGGAGGCGCCGGTAGTGATTTTGTATTATGACCAGGTGCTGCGGTTTACCGGCAAAAATATCACCGGGCTCGGCAGCAACCCGATGAACCTGCTAAGTCTGAAGAAGGTTAAAAAGTTATAACCAGCCCGTCGTAAGAGAGTTTCACGTTGCCGGGCAATTCACGGCTGACCTCCTCATACGTGCCCATCTGGTGGCTGATGTGTGTGAGGTATCCCTGTTCCGGGTTAATCTCCTTCATGATGGCGAGCGCTTCTTCCAGGTTGAAATGAGAATAGTGCTTTTGCTTCCTGAGGGCGTTTAGTACAAGGACTTTCGATCCCCTGATCTTTTTCATTTCAGGCTCTGAAATTTCCATGGCATCGGTCAGGTAGGTAAAATCGTTGATCCTGTACCCGAAAACAAAATTGTTATTGAAATGCCTGGCTTTGATGGGGATGACCTTCTGCCCGTTCACAGCGAATGGCTTGTTGAAAACAGTGTGCAGGTTTATTTCCGGAACCCCCGGGTAGGGCTCCTTTTCAAATGCGTAGGAAAATTCCATTTTGATGATCCGCTGAACTTTCGGCGAGGCATATATTTCTGCCGGCCGACGGTTGATGTAGTTGAATGCCCTGATGTCATCGAGTCCGCCGAGGTGATCCTTGTGACCATGGGTTACCAGGATGGCATCGATCGACCGGATATCGGCCCGCAACATCTGCTGGCGGAAATCGGGGCCGCAATCAACAATCAGGCGCTGACCGCCGGTTTCAATCGAAATCGAGGAACGGAGCCGCTTGTCGCGTGGATCGGCCGACTTACAAACACGGCAGTCGCAAGCGATTACCGGAACGCCCTGGGAAGTCCCCGTACCAAGAAAGGTAATTTGCATGATCTGGTATTTCGTGCAAAGATAACCTGTATGAAGCAGTTTATTCCAAATTCCTTCACCTGGCGTTGAAGCTTAATACCAGGAATCCGGGATAATTTCTATTTTATTAACAATTGCCCCATACTTATATGAATATGCCTTCGTTCATAAGATATTCTGCTGATTCTTGCATGGTTCCCCACTATTCTGTAACTTTGCAATATCAGTTTGTACTTCTTATTAACAACTGAAAAACTATGTTTCATAATATCCGAATTAAAATTGGTCAGTATTATTTTAAAAAGGAGAAATCCGGGGAGGATCGTCAATGCAAGATGACCAACCTGCAGGATGCCAAGCGCATCGGCATCCTTTACACCCTCGAGGATGTGCCTGATTATGACCGGGTATCCGAGTTCGTAACACAGTTGCAGGGCAACCATAAGGAGGTGAAGGCCCTGGGCTTTGTTCAAAACAAAAATCTGATCCAGCGGTTCCTGCCGAAAATTTCGTACGACTTCTTCTCAAAACGGGATCTCACCTGGTTTTACAAACCGATTCATGCACAGGTGAAGGATTTTATTGAAAAGGAGTTCGACCTGCTTATCGACCTGAGTCTCAATGACAGCTTTCCGCTGAAATACATTTCCGGACTTTCGAATGCCCTGCTACGGGTCGGCAGGTTTTCAGAAGAAAATACGGCTTACTACGACCTTATGATCGATATGAAACCTACCATGACCTCTGAAGAATACCTGGGACAAATTCAACATTACCTCACTATTATCAAAACCCATGCGAAAAGGTTATAACAAATTCAAGGGAACCGGGGTTGCCATCGTGACTCCTTTTAAGAAGTCGGGAGCCATTGATTTTGAAGCATATGAAAGGGTTGTAAATCATGTCATCAACGGAGGCGTTGATTTTATCGTGGTTCTCGGTACCACGGGAGAGTCGGCCACCGTCACAAAACACGAGAAAAAAGCGCTTATTGAATTCTCTGTCGGCGTTATCAACAAGCGGGTGCCGCTGGTTGTTGGCATTGGCGGGAACAATACCAATGATGTTGTGCTCTCCATCCACCGCACACCTTTCAAAGGCGTTGATGCCATCCTCTCTGTTTGCCCGTATTATACGAAACCACAGCAGGAAGGCATTTACCAGCATTATAAAATAATTTCAGAATCCTCACCCGTCCCCGTTATCCTTTACACCGTACCGGGCCGCACTGGCAGCAACATTTCAGCGACCACCACCCTGCGGCTTGCCAACGATTGTCCTAACATTGTCGGGATCAAGGAAGCCTCGGGCAATTTTGACCAGATTTTCCAGGTGCTGAAAAACCGGCCCAAAGATTTCCTGGTATTATCGGGGGATGACGGAATAACGCTTCCCCTGCTCGCTGTAGGCGCCGACGGATTGATCTCAGTCGCGGCCAATGCATTTCCCAGCGAGGTTTCTGACATTGTCAACCTTGGCCTTGCCGGTAAATTCAAGGAGGCCGCCAAAATCCACTATAAACTCATTGATTTTACGAATGCCTTATTTGCCGATGGTAGTCCCGCCGGTATAAAAGCAGCACTTGAGATTCAAAAATTGTGCAGCAATTACCTCAGGTTGCCGCTAGTTCCTGTGAACCAGGAAGTTTATTTACGTATTAAACAACTTATTGACCAAATCGGATAGACCAATGAAAAAGCTTTTCCTATTTTCCTTTCTTTTTATCCTCTTTGTTGCCCTGGCGCCCACGGCACAGTCACAGCGCTACAGCCAGCATGAAATTGACAACTTTTTCGGAGACAGGGGAGAAATATATTTCAAATGCATGATCCACAACAGGCAGGATATCCATATTCTCACCCGGGTCATATCAATTGACAATGTTAAAGGCCTGGAGTTATACGCCTATGCAAACCGGAAAGAATTCGACGCCTTTCTTACGTACGGCTTCGACTATACCATCCTGCCTCACCCGGGAACACTGCTGAGCGAAGCTGAACTCAATCCGTTCGGCTACAAAGGCAGCCTTCAGCCGGCGACCACATGGAACTTTTATCCGACCTACGACCAGTACGTCGCCTACATGGTTGGTTTTACAACCACTTATCCAACGCTCTGCAAACTCGATACTGTAGGAACCTCTATGCAGGGCAGGCTGATCCTGGCGCTGAAGATCAGCAGGAACCCCGCAATCGATGAAGCCGAACCGGAAGTACTCTATACCTCGTCCATTCATGGCGACGAGACAACCGGCTACGTGCTGATGCTGCACCTGATCGATTACCTTTTATCCAATTACGGGACCGACGCGGCAGTGACCAATATGCTGAACACCACGGCTATTTTCATCAATCCGCTGGCCAACCCCGACGGAACCTATCACGGGGGCAATGGTTCTGTGAGCGGTGCGGTGCGCTATAATGCAAATGGTGTTGATGTCAACCGCAACTTTCCTGATCCCAAAGTAGGTCCGCATCCCGACGGAAATGCATGGCAGGTTGAAACCCAGGCCTGGATGGCCTATGCAGCGGCAAACCACTTCAACATGAGCGCCAATTTCCACGGAGGGTCCGAAGTGTTCAACTATCCGTGGGACACCTGGGCTAAATTAAATGCCGATGACGACTGGTGGCAGTTTGTCGGACGCGAATGGGCCGATACCGTTCACAAATATGGACCGGCCGGGTATTTCACCGATGAGATCAACGGGATCACCAATGGATATGCCTGGTACGAGGTGAATGGCGGCCGCCAGGATTACATGAACTACTTTCACAATTGTCGTGAAGTAACAGTTGAGTTATCATATGATAAATTAATGTTGGCCACATTATTACCTTCCTACTGGAACTACAATTTCCATACCTTTCTCAACTATATCACCGAATCGCATTATGGCTTTAACGGCATCGTAACCGACACGGTAACCGATCAGCCGCTGGCGGCAAAAGTGTTCATTGCGCTGCATGACAAGGACTTTACGGAGGTATATTCCAGCCTGCCGACAGGGTTTTATGCCCGCCCGATTGCACAGGGAAACTACAATGTTACTTTTTCGGCCCCCGGCTATTTCTCCAAGACCATAACCAATGTGGTTTCGACAAAGTGGGCGACAACAATCCTCAATGTGCAACTCAGGCCGCTGACCTATGGCATGCAGGATAAAGTGGTGACTTCGCTGCTTGTTTACCCGAATCCTTCGGATGGAAAATTCAAGCTGATATTGCCGGAATACCCTGCCAATCCTTCATCATGCTCCGTGCAGGTGATCAACACCCTTGGTTCAGTGGTTTATACGGCGGAAATCAACCCGGAACCCGGCAATACTGTGGTAAATATCAGCATTCCTGATCTGCAGACCGGGTTATACTTTTTGAAGTTCAATTCCGGTTATAGGATTTACCTGGATAAGTTAATTATCAAACGGTAGTTGTCGAATCCGTATTACATTCGGATTCCATGTCCAAGAACCACCCTGAGAAAAATAATCAGCAGGGTGGATACCATGATCAGCATCCCGGCAATTTTAATTGTCCGCGGTTCCTCATCGAAATACATGTCCTGGAAACTGACACTGCGCACCAGCAACGGTATCAGGATCAATATGCCTGTCAGGTTCAGGGTGGCATCAAAATAACTGAAGGAGGGGATTTTTAACAGTAAAATCGCAAGGTTTCCAAGGAAAAACGGGTAAAAAAACTGGTTCATGATGAACCGGAACCTGTACGACCTGCGCAGGTCGTTGAAATAGATGTTGGCCGAAAACAAAAACAGCTGAAAAGATAGCAGACCTATGGCAAACATGGCTACGAAGACCAAGATGGAAAGAACGACCTTCCCTGTATCCATCACGAACATGTAGAGGATCACAAAGCCAAATCCTTTACCCATCAGTGCGCCAACAAGAATCTCCCCAAAGAATCTGGTCATGGCATGAAAAATCATCCACAATACAAGCAGGCGCAATATCCCAGTTTCGGCGGCAACTGTGGCATACAGGATAAATAAAAATACAGCCAGAACGAACATGGATAGCGGCCCGGCGCTGAAAACACCCGTAACCATATCGGTGGTCCAGTCAATGCCCCGGATCAGGAAATCCACATCCTTGAAATAGACGATAACACGGATGTCGAACAACACTGCTGTAAACGCCGTGATAAACAGGTTTATCACATAAACAAGGAAGTAGGCAAGCAGAAAGAGGAAAAACGAATTGATGGAAATAACCCTGAATGTACCTTTCGGGAAAAGTTCCTTTGAATTTTCATCCTGCCTGGGCAGGGAAAACAGCGTTCCCTTGCTGGCCAGGAACCTGATTTTGCGATAGGCAATGTATAACCTGTTGTCCGTTGGGCGGAACCTGTTCAGCATTTTTAAAATTTATCGGCGAAATCAGGAATTCTGCCAAGGGTGTATTTTCCATCATCCAGTTTTTTCCTGACGTCGGAAAATGCATCGATGGTAACTGCAACGTCTTCGAGGGTATGCGCAGCAGTCGGGATCAGCCGAAGCATGATCACGCCCTTGGGAACAACCGGGTAGATGACCATCGAACAGAAAATACCGTAATTTTCGCGCAGGTCGGCAATAATCTGGGTGGCCTCGATCGGTCCGCCCTGGAGAAACACCGGGGTTACGGGTGACTGTGTTTTGCCGATGTTAAATCCCTTTTCGCGCAGGCCGGTCTGCAGGGCTTTTACGATGACCCACAGTTTTTCACGCAATTCGGGATGGGTGCGGATCAGGTCGAGCCGTTTGAGCGAGCCGATGACCATGGGCATCGGGAGTGATTTTGCAAATATCTGCGAACGCATCTTGAAAGTCAGGGATTTGATGATCCTTTTCTCACTGGCGACAAACGCGCCGATGCCCGCCATGGCCTTGGCAAAGGTTCCAAAATATATATCAACTTCGTCCATGACCTGCTGTTCCTGGCTTGTTCCCGCCCCTGTGCTTCCCATGGTACCAAAGCCATGGGCATCGTCGACGAGGAGACGGAACCCGTATTTTTCCTTGAATCCGAGGATGCCTTTTAAATTTCCAAGATCGCCAGGCATTCCGAATACGCCTTCGGTGATAACAAGGATGCCGCCGCCAGTCTGATCTGCAACTTTCCTTGCATGGATGATCTGGCTTTCAAATTTTTCGAGATCGTTATGGGGGAATACAAAACGTTTCCCCACATGCAGCCTGAGACCATCGAGGATGCAGGCGTGTGATTCGGAATCGTAAACAACAACATCATGCCTGTCGAGCATCGAGTCGATGATGGAAACCATGCCCATGTAACCAAAGTTAAGCAGGTAGGCGGCCTCCTTGTTTTCAAATGCAGCCAGTTCGCGCTCAAGTTGCTGGTGGTAGCTGCTCTGGCCCGACATCATGCGCGCTCCCATCGGGGCTGCAAGACCGAACTCGGCTGAAGCTTCCTGGTCTATTTTCCTGACCTCAGGGTGATTGGCAAGCCCGAGGTAGTTGTTCAGGCTCCACACCAGCACCGGTTTTCCGCGGAAATACATCCGGTTTGAAATATCCCCTTCAAGTTTCGGGAAATAAAAATAGCCATAACCCTGATCTGCAAACTGGCCAAGAGGGCCTGCATTGTTTGTTACCTTTTCGAAAAGATCCACGTTCTGAAAAATTTAGTGAAACGATATTTGAATGACAATTCTGCTGCAAAAGTACCAAAAAACAAATACTTTTTCATACTTGAAACCGTTACTCATTCCATACATTATGATATTTCCATCAAAAGTTGTAATTTTGCACCATGAAAAACAGGCTCCTGGTTATTTTTGTTTTTAGTTTGCTTTTTTCGTTCACATCCTGTACGTTCCAGAAGATCGTAAAAAACGGAACGGTTGACGAAAAATATGAAGCTGCCGTGAAGCTGTACAACCAGAAAGACTACTCAAGAGCGCTCCAGCTCTTTGACCAGTTGGTAGGCGCCATGAGGGCTACCGATAAATCGCAGAAGATTTATTATTACTATTCCTATTGCTATTACAATCAGCGGGATTTCACCATGGCATCCTATTATTTCAAACGCTATGCCACCAACTTCCCGAATACTGTGGAAGCGGAAGAGTGCATGTATATGGCTGCCTATTGCAATTACATGAATTCTCCCGATTACAGCCTCGACCAGACCACCACCTATGAGGCACTCAAGGATCTTCAGTTATTTACCAATACCTACCCCACCAGTAAACGGGTGTCGGAATGCAACGACTTGATGGATCAGTTGCGGCTGAAACTTGAGATGAAAGATTACAAGATCGCCAAAATGTATTACCGCATGGATGACTATGCCGCCGCCATCAAGGGATTTACAAACATCGTCAAAGATTTCCCGGATTCACCGCACAAAGAGGAAATTCTGTTCCTGGTCGTCAAATCATACTACAAATATGCCTACCAGAGTATTGAGGAGAGGCAGAAAGACCGGCATTCCGGTGTCGTTCTCGCCTACAACGAACTAATTTCCCAGTTCCCTCAGAGTAAATACGCTGCCGAAGCCTCCGACATGAAAGAACGTTCAAAAAAGGAACTGGAGGTTTTAAGCCATAGAACGTTAATCAGGTAATCATCACCAATCACAAATTCAATCAAATTAAATAACAGGATAATCATGGATTATAAAAAGGTAAAAACGGATGTACACGCGGTGACACGCAATATCGAAGATTTTACAGCCGGAACTAACAATATGTATGAAACTGTGGCTGTTATATCCAAGAGGGCGAACCAGATCGGACTTGAAATAAAGGAAGAACTCAATCAGAAACTATCTGAATTTGCCACCACGACCGACAATCTCGAAGAGGTTTTTGAAAACCGCGAGCAAATAGAGATTGCGAAATATTACGAACATTTACCCAAACCCACACTGATTGCGATTCATGAATATCTGAACAGTGAAGTCTATTTTCGCAATCCGCATAAGGAAAGACCTGAGGATTTTTAATCCCGGGTTCAAGGATCATGCTGAAAGGGAAAAAGATCGTTGTCGGAATCACTGGCAGCATCGCTGCCTATAAAATTCCGTTCCTCGTCAGGCTGCTAATCAAAGCAGGGGCGGAGGTTCGTGTCATCATGACACCCATGGCAACGGAGTTTGTTACACCGCTTACCCTGGCAACCCTTTCACAGCGCGCAGTCATCACCGACCCTTTCAAAGAAAATTCCGGCGAATGGAACAACCATGTTGAGCTCGGCACCTGGGCCGACCTGATGGTTTTCGCCCCGGTTACGGCCAATACCCTGGGGAAGATGGTAAACGGGATTGCCGATAATTTTGTTATTACCGCGTACCTCTCTGCCAGATGTCCGGTGTTTATAGCACCTGCCATGGATCTTGACATGTACAGCCATCCCTCCACCCAAAACAACATCGGGATCCTGCAATCGTATGGCAACTACATCATTGAACCACAGGTTGGCGAATTGGCGAGCGGTCTGTCGGGCCCCGGCAGAATGGAGGAGCCCGAAAATATATTCAATATCCTCTGCGACCATGTCGCTAAACAAGGGGCCCTGGATAAAAAAAAAGTCCTGGTAACCGCGGGTCCAACCTATGAAAATATTGATCCTGTACGCTTTATAGGAAACTACTCGACCGGGAAGATGGGCTTTTCCCTTGCACTCGAAGCCGCAAGGAGAGGAGCAGAGGTTACACTCATTGCCGGTCCGTCAACCCTGGAAGCCACCCATCCAAAAATTAAAAGAATCAATGTCATATCTGCCGGTGAGATGTACGATGCATGCGTGCAGAAAGCTTCTCATGCCGATATCGTGATCATGGCCGCCGCCGTAGCCGACTATACTTTTGCAGGGCCATCGGCGACAAAACTTAAAAAAAGCCAGGCACCTGTAAGTCTTGAGCTTATCCCGACGAAGGACATCCTCCTGGAACTGGGAAGTACCAAGCGCAAGGAACAGATCCTGGTTGGGTTTGCGTTGGAAACCGACCATGAACTTGAAAATGCAAAACAGAAATTAAAAAGAAAAAATCTCGATTACATTGTACTGAATTCGTTGCAGGAACCCGGGGCCGGCTTCGGTCACAGCACCAATAAAGTCACTGTTATTGACGCCTCCGGCGCCATAGATTCCGGAAACCTTAAAACCAAACAGGAGGTAGCCGCGGATATTCTTGATATTATCGGTAAACATAGAACTTTATAGCCATGGGAAGAATTAAAACCTTGATATTAACATTCTTATGTTGCGTTACCCTGGCAGGACTTCATGCACAGGAGCTTAACTGCATGGTCTCGATAAGTACGCCCAAAGTCGAAGGAACCGAGCGCAAGGTTTATGAAACCATGCAAAACGCCATTCATGAGTTCATGAACAACCGGAAATGGTCAAATTTCAATATACAGCAGTCCGAACGCATCGAATGTACCATCATGATCACCATCAACGAACGGATTGGAACTGAAGAATACCGCGGAACCATGAACATCGTGATCAGACGGCCGGTGCTCAACACGGCGTACAATACCGTTCTGTTAAATTCAATCGATAAAAACATTCAGTTCAAATATGTTGAATTTCAACCGCTTGATTACTCCGACGGCTCTTTTACTTCCAACCTTACCTCGTTGCTGGCCTACTATTCCTATACCATCCTGGGGTTCTACTTTGATTCCTTTGCACCTTCCGGGGGAAGCCAGTTTTTTGAAAAGGCACAGGAGGTCGTGACCTCTGCTCAAAATACTTCTGAAATTGGCTGGAAAGCATTTGAAAGTGATAAAAACCGTTATTGGCTGGTTAACAATTATATGAACTCTGCAAATTCGTCATTACGCGATTTTGCATACCGTTATCACCGTCTCGGGCTGGACCAGATGTATGAAAAAGTGGACCAGGGCCGAACCAGCATTACCGAATCAATTGAATTGCTGCAGTCCCTTTACAATTCAAAGCCGGATCTCTATGCCTTACAGCTCATTTTTGAAGCCAAACGTGACGAAATTGTCAACATTTACAGCGATACCAGGGTTGCCCCCATGGAAAAAACAAATGTTGTCAATATCATGAAAGACATCGACCCTGGCAGCGGCTCAAAGTACCAGGCCATCCTCGATGCCAAATAAAACAACGCCGGTTATCCCACATTTCATTTACCAGGTTGCCGATGCTGATTAAACTATCCATAAAAAATTATATCCTGATCCATGAACTGGAGATTGACTTCTCCCCTGGGTTTTCAGTGATTACCGGTGAAACCGGCGCCGGGAAATCGATCCTGTTGGGGGCCCTGGGGCTTATCCTTGGCCAAAGGGCAGATTCAGGTATTTTACTGGATAAATCGCAAAAGTGCGTGGTCGAAGGTTGCTTCTTCATCCGGGGTTATAACCTGGAAGATTTGTTCAGCAGAAATGAGCTGGATTATGACGATTCAGTCATCCTGCGAAGGGAGATCAATCAGGGAGGAAAATCCCGTGCCTTTATCAATGATACCCCGGTAAACCTTGCCTTGCTAAAGGACCTTGGCGACAGGTTGGTGAACATTCATTCGCAGAACTCGATCATCACCCTGAACGATTCCAATTTCCAGCTGGCCGTGATCGACAGCTATGCCAGGATCCAGGCTGAGGTATCTGTTTATAAGGCCGGCTATCTCCACCTGACCGAATTAAAAAGACAGTTGACAGAGGTACAGGAGCAGGAAGCCAGGGCTGCCGGAGCAAGAGATTATAACCAGTTCCTGCTGGATGAACTGAACAGGGCAAACCTAAAAGCAGGCGAATTCGGCGAACTGGAGGAACAACTTGAACTGCTCACACATGCCGGTGAAATCAAGAATAACCTGTTCCACACTTCCCAACTGATCTCTGGCAATGAAGGCAACATCCTTACCCAGTTATCTGAGGCAATTCACGCCATGACAACCGTAGCAAAATTCAAAACCGAACTTAAAGCTATAGTTGAGCGTTTAAACATTAACTATATTGATATTAAAGATTTAGCTAAAGATATATCCATCCTCGAGGAGCAGATTTATGTAGATCCGGCAACCCTTGAATCCCTGACCCAGCGCCTTGACCACCTGAACAGACTCCTGAAGAAACACCAGGTTTCAACGATTGAAGACCTGATGGATTTCAAACAAACCATTGAAAAAAAGGTGGTTAATGTGGTGGATCTTGAAAACCAGGCAAGCCGGCTGACCCTGGAGATATCAAAACTGGAGGCGTCGCTCCTGGGAAAGGCCAGGGATATCTCTGCCAAACGGCTAAAGGCGTTCCCTAAATTCGAACAGGAAATTATCACGCTGCTTTCGCAGGTAGGCATTGCCATGGCGCAATTCAAAATTGAGTGCCTCAACGCGGATACGCTGACCCGCGACGGCATCGACAAGGTCAGATTTTTATTCAGTGCCAATAAGGGCGTTGAAATCAGGGAACTCTCGCATACAGCCTCGGGCGGCGAATTATCGCGGCTTATGCTGGGCATCAAATCGCTGATCAGCCAGAAAAACCTGCTGCCAACTATTGTATTCGATGAGATCGATAACGGCGTATCAGGAGAAGTGGCTGGGAAAGTTGGGTCAATCCTGAAACAAATGGGCGGCAAACTGCAGGTCATTGCCATCACGCATTTGCCCCAGATTGCCGGGAAGGGTGACCATCACTACTGGGTCTATAAAACGGAACACAAAGAAACAACCACCACTTATATTAAACAATTATCAGATAAAGAGCGTGTTGTGGAAATTGCAAAAATGCTTAGCAATGACGTCGTAACCGATTCGGCTGTGAAAAATGCCAATGAATTGCTGGGCAATTGAAAACCTTGATCAAATCATTACTAACCAACGAACACAGAAAAATGTCATATAATTTATTACAAGGAAAAAAAGGAATCATCTTCGGTGCGCTCGACAACAAATCGATCGCCTGGAAAATAGCGGCAAGGGCACATGAGGAAGGGGCTGTATTTACCCTTTCAAACACGCCGGTTGCCCTGCGTTTTGGTGAAATCAACGAACTGGCGCAGCAATGCAACGCCACGGTCATCCCGGCCGATGCCACCAGCGTCAAAGACCTTGAAAATGTATTTTCCAGGTCGATGGAGATCATGGGAGGTAAAGTTGATTTTGTCCTGCATTCGATCGGCATGTCGATGAATGTTCGCAAGCAACGCGAATATGATGACCTCGATTATGATTATTTTCAGAAAACAATCGACATTTCGGCACTTTCATTTCACAAGATGCTGCAGGTTGCCAAAAAAATGGATGCCATCAGCGAATGGGGTTCCGTGCTGGCCCTTTCCTATATTGCAGCCCAGCGCACCCTGGTAGGCTATAACGACATGGCGGATGCCAAAGCAGTGCTTGAGTCGATCGCCCGCAGTTTCGGGTATATCTACGGCAGGGAAAAACACATCCGGGTCAACACGATATCACAATCGCCGACCCGCACTACTGCTGGCAGCGGCATCAAGGGCATTGACGGACTGCTCGATTTTACGGAAAGGATGTCGCCGCTGGGGAATGCCACAGCCGATGAATGCGCCGATTTTTCGATCGTTCTTTTTTCCGATCTGTCGAAAAAAGTTACCATGCAGAACATCTATCATGATGGCGGTTTTTCAAGCATGGCCATGAGCCTTAAAGCAATGACACAGTACAATAAATGTCTGGAAGATACCGATAATTTATAGCCGGTCTTTATCCTGATTTTTTTATCTTTGCCCCCTAAATCCTGTTTTATTTAAAGCTATTTTCAATGAAGATATTAGTTTGCATCAGCCATGTCCCTGATACGACCACCAAGGTCAAGTTCATTGACGATTTTAAAAAATTAGATTCAACTGGAATACAATGGGTTATAAACCCATGGGATGAATTGTCCCTTACCAGGGCCCTCGAACTGAAAGACGACGCAGCCAACGGCGTTACCTCGGTTAGCGTTATCCATGTCGGTCCGGCTGCCACCGAACCTACGATCAGAAAAGCGCTTGCCATCGGGGCTGATGATGCAGTGAGGGTGAATGCAGATCCGAAGGATGCTTACTATGTGGCGGCCCAGCTCGCGAATGCTATAAAAGGCGATGCTTACGACCTGATCCTTTGCGGTATTGAATCAAGCGATTACAATGGTTCGACGGTAGGGGGGATGCTGGCGGAATTCCTCGGATATCCTTCCGTATCTTCCGTTTCAGGGGTGAAACTTGAAAACGGGCAAGTGGTGGTAATCCGTGAAATTGACGGGGGCAAGGAGATCATTTCGGCAGAAACTCCGCTCGTGGCAGTTGTTCAGAAAGGCATCGCGCGCGAACCGCGCATTGCAGCCATGCGCGGGATCATGATGGCCCGTACAAAACCGCTGAAAGTGGTTGAACCTGTTGAAGTCGATGCACTGACCGAACTTGTTGCGTTTGAAATGCCGAAACCCCGCGCCGCGTGCAAATTCGTTGATCCTGAAAACCCAAAGCAGCTGATTGAATTGCTGCAGAATGAAGCAAAAATAATTTAATTCACCTGATAACACAAAAACCACCCTATGTCAGTATTAATTTTTGTAGAGAATTGGGACGGAAAATTCAAGAAACTTAGTTTTGAACTTGTTTCCTATGGAGCCAAACTGGCAGAGATGTATGCCACAGAAGCAATTGCACTAACCATCGGGAATGTTGAAAGCAGTGAACTGGTCAGGTTGGGAAAATATGGCGCCGGCCGGATCATCCAGGCAGTTAACCCGGGCATTACCAGTTTTGACAGCCAGAATTTCACCTCGGTTATCGCCGGTTTTGCACTGCAGGAAAACGCAGGCGTTGTGGTACTTTCCAACAACAATACAGGAAAGGCTATTGCCCCGCGACTGTCCGTTAAACTGAAGGCCGGACTGGGAGCGGGCGTCAGCAAACTTCCTGCAACTATCAGCCCTTTCGTTATTTATAAGAAGGTTTTTTCAGGTAACGCCTACGCCAATTTCATAATCAAGACCGACATCAAGGTTCTGACCCTTGCCCAGAACTCATTTGAACTTATTGAAAATGATCGCAATGCGGTAATTTCACAGGTTCAGGTCGACTGGAACAGCGCCGGCGTAAAGACAAAAGTCAACGAGGTGCAGAAACAGGATGGCAAGATTCTGCTGACCGATGCGGATGTCGTAATTTCAGGCGGCCGCGGGATGAAATCTCCGGATAATTGGGGCCCGATCCTCGAATTTGCCGAACTGCTTGGTGCAGCTACTGCCTGTTCCCGGCCTGTTTCCGACGAAGGCTGGAGGCCCCACGAAGAACATACCGGCCAAACCGGGAAGATCATTGCGCCAAACCTCTATTTTGCCATCGGCATTTCGGGCGCCACCCAGCACCTGGCCGGGGTAAGTTCCTCCAAATACATTGTTGCGATCAATACGGACAAGGACGCGCCCATTTTTTCCGCCGCCCAGTACGGTATCATCGGGGATGCCAGCAAAGTTCTGCCGAAATTGGTTGAAGCCGTCAGGGAAATAAAGGGGAAATAGGTTAACCATGGTGAAACAGATAGTTTTTGCGATCACGCTCATTGCAACACTTGGTATTTTCTCGTTCACAATTAACCGCATCATTCGTTTTTTCAAACTTACCAGGCCTGCTTTTCCTGTCAGGGATTTTGGCAAACGCTTCCAGATCACCCTTGAAGTGGCCCTGGGTCAGACTAAAATATTTCGCCGGCCTTTCACTGGTTTACTACATGCACTTGTTTTCTGGGGTTTTTGCGTAATCGCCGTCGGCAGTGTCGAAATGATCATCGACGGCCTTTTCGGGACCGAACGGGTTTTGAAATTTCTCGGACCGGTTTATAGCCTGATCATTGCCTCCGGGGATATCTTCGGGCTGGTAGTCGCCATCTGCATCGTGATTTTCCTGGCACGCCGGCTGTTTTTTCATATCAGGAGATTTGAAGGCATTGAAATGAAGTCCGTCTCTCACATGGACGCCAACATCGCCCTCAGCATGATCCTGATCCTGATGATCTCGCTGCTTGGCATGAACATGGCCTACCTGGAATCCCACGCAGCCTCCGCCGGGACTGTTGCCGGGGTCTACCCGGTGAGCACCCTGTTTGCCGGAATTTTGTCGGGGATCCCTGCCGGGGGCGTCAGTGTGATGTATGAAGCCTGCTGGTGGGTGCATATCCTGATGATCTTCGTGTTTGCCAATGTGCTTCCCTATTCCAAGCACTTTCACGTGTTCATGTCGATTCCCAATGTTTTCCTTTCGCGTCTTGACGCATTGGGAAAGCTGCAAAATATGGATAACATTACCCTGGAAGTCAAGATGATGCTCTATCCCGATGCCGTAACCATTATACCGCCTGCAGATGCCGCGGTTGAACGTTTTGGCATCATGGATGTTGAAGACATCTCATGGAAGAACTACCTTGATTCGCTTGCCTGCACCGAATGCGGCCGCTGTACCTCCGTTTGCCCGGCCAACCTGACCGGAAAACGCCTTTCCCCAAGGAAAATCATCATGGATGTAAGAGCCAGGATGAAGGAAAAGGGACCGGGGCTGGTGAAGAACGGATTAACCTGGTCCGACAAAAAGAGTTTATTGAGGGATTACATTTCAGAAGAAGAGTTGTGGGCATGCACCACCTGCAATGCGTGTGCCAGAGAGTGCCCGATCAACATCAACCATCCATCCATTATCATAGATATGAGAAGGTACCTGGTCATGGAAGAGGCATCGGCCCCCAGCGGCATAAAATGGATATTCGGCAACATTGAAAACAATGGCGCCGCCTGGCATTTTTCGGCGGATGACCGTATGTTGTGGGCCAGGGATATTTCGATCCGGACAAACTAAATTGCTACCAGTTCTATGAACGTAATTAAAGTTGAAGTTCCTGTCATGGCCAACCTGCACGCCCGGGGTGAACATCCCGAGTACCTCTTCTGGGTTGGTTGCGCCGGGGCATTTGATGACCGGTACCAGAAAGTCTCCCAGGCCTTCGTGAAAATCCTGGCATTCCTCGGGACCAGCTATGCGGTGCTTGGCAGGGAGGAATCGTGCACGGGCGATCCTGCACGGCGTGCCGGTAACGAGATGCTATACCAGATGCAGGCCCTGCAGAATATTTCCCTGTTTCAATCTTACGGAATAAAGAAAATAATCACCATCTGCCCTCACTGCTTTAACATTTTCAAAAATGAATACCCGGATCTCGGGGCGGATTTTGAAACGATCAACTACCTGCAGTTCCTGGATCAATGCATTACCGAAGGAAAACTGCAGCTTGATGCACGCGCGTTGTCCGATGTCTGCATCACCTACCACGATCCGTGCTATCTTGGTCGTGCCAACGATATCTATTTTGAACCGCGTTCCATCCTGAAAAAACTGACCGGAAACCTGGTGGAGATGGAAAGAAATAAAAGCTTCGCCTTCTGTTGCGGGGGAGGGGGCACCCAAATGTTCAAGGAGGCCGAAAAGGGAGACAAGGAGGTCTACATTGAACGTACCGAAGAGGCGCTACGAACTGAAGCCGGGATTATTGCCACGGCCTGCCCGTTTTGCATGACCATGATCACCGACGGGATTAAATCGAAGAACAAGGAAGATGAAATTAAAAATTTTGATATTGCCGAACTGATTGTCAAATCGTTAAATCTTTAGAAATTTTAAAACAATGGAAATGGAGAACAAGAAAGTACTTAAAAGCGGTGAGTTCCTCGTTGATGAAATTGAAGCCAAGGACATTTTTATTCCTGAAGAGTTCGACGAAGAACAGAAAATGATATCGCAGACGATACAGGATTTCCTGGATACTGAACTTTATCCGAACATCAACCAGATCGATTCTCCCGACATCGTCCTGATGCAAAGCACCCTGAAGAAAGCCGGGGAACTTGGATTGATGGGCATCTCCATTCCCGAGGAATACGGTGGATTCGGGCAATCATTTGTCACCCAGATGCTGGCCGCCGAAACCATCGGAGCAGGCCACTCCTTTTCTGTTGCCTTCATGGCCCATACCGGCATCGGCACGCTGCCCATCATGTATTATGGCAACGAAGACCAGCGGCAGCGTTATGTTACCCGCCTGGCCACAGGCGAACTGATTGGCGCCTACTGTTTAACTGAACCGGGGGCCGGCAGCGATGCAAATTCGGGAAAAACCAGCGCCACACTTTCTGAAGACGGCAAGCACTATATCCTGAATGGCCAGAAAATGTGGATCACCAACGCCGGGTTTGCCGATACCCAGGTCGTGTTTGCCAAGATCGACAAAGACAGGGTATTGAGCGCGTTCATTGTTGAACGCAGTTTCCCTGGCGTAGTGGTCAACCCGGATGAACATAAAATGGGGATCACAGGCTCGTCGACCGCACAGATCTTCTATAATGATGTAAAGGTTCCTGTTGAAAACCTGCTGGGAAGCCGCGGCGAAGGGTTCAGAATTGCACTGAGCATCCTGCACATGGGACGCATTAAGCTTGGGGCCAATGTTTTAGGAGCATCCAAAAAGGCTATCCGCGATTCGGTAAAATATGCGAATGAGCGCAAGCAGTTTGGCGTTTTGATCTCAACCTTCGGCGCCATCAAGCACAAACTTGCCGAGCAGGTGATCAAAACTTTCGCTTTGGAGTGCGCCATTTACCGCTTATGCAAGGATATCGACGGCCTGATCGAACAACACAAGGCAACCGGGATGGATAAGGGGAAAGCATCGGTTGAAGGGATCAGCCATTACGCCGTTGAGGCAGCCATCCTCAAAGTTTATGGTTCCGAAGTGCTTGATTTTGTTATTGATGAAGCCGTTCAGATTCACGGCGGTATGGGCTACTCAGCAGAAATGGCAGTTGAAAGAGGATACCGCGATTCAAGGATTAACCGGATTTTCGAAGGCACAAACGAGATAAACAGGTTGCTGGTGGTAGACACGGCGATGAAGAGAGCCATGAAAGGCGATTTCGACCTGTTTGGCAAAGCCGACGCACTGGTTGCCGGCCTTGATAGTACAACCGATGGCAAAAAGCCCGGTGAAACCTATTTTGAAGAGAAACTCAGGAACATCAAGAACTTTAAAAACCTGATCCTGATTATTATCCAGGGAGCCTCGAAACATTTCGACAAGAAACTGATCATGGAACAGGAAGTACTGAACAACATCGCCGACATGATTATGGAATCATATATCGCTGAAGCGATGACGCTCAGAATCCAGAAAATGGAAATGATTGGTGCGAATCCTTCCGACCTGTACCGGAAGATGTTGGACGTTTTTGTTTACGACGCTGCCGATAAGATCAGGAAACCTGCAATGGATGCGTTGAACTCATTCATTGATGCAGCCGGGATCGCCAGGTACAAGGCAGCCGTGGCGATGCTCACCGATGTTGACGGCGTAAATGTGAAGGAGACGCGGAGGGCAGTTGCTGATAAACTGATCGAAGACAACGATTATAAATTCTAATATTTTAGTAACTTCGCACGAATCCCAACAAATTGACAACCCTTAACTTAAATATTGCTGCAATCCTGCTATCGAGGAATGCAAAGGAAAATTCGCCGATCGACCTGAGCATGCTCTACCTGCTCCTGGCGCTTGTATCCTTTTTTCTGGTCGTACTATTGTTCGTTTTTTTAAGAAGAAGGGTTGTTCAATTGTTTCGCTTGTGGTATATCCTGCTTGTTCACGGCCAATACAGCTTCGAATTTCTCTGTTTTTTCAAGGACAATAACCTAAGGAGCCCGATCAACGGGTGTATTAAGGATGAGATTTCCCAGCATCTACTGGTGTTTTTCAGAAGGATCAAGAATTCGGTGGATTTCAGCACTGAAACACCCATCGACTATGGCGATGTTCCTTTTATGACCACCACCAAAAGCCTTTTTAAAATAAAGGGGAAGCCAGATTGCATGAAGGTTGGCATCTTCGGTGACACCAGGTTTATTGTAGCCGGGTACAACGAAACCCTGCAGGGTTTGAAAATAAAATCCTTTTACTTCCTGGTATCCGGCAAATTCGTGATGGGTGAGTTCATGTTCGCTGATCTGCATAATGTTAAGCCGGAAAATCTTATCACTACACTCTCAAAGAAATACCTGAAGAATATCCCTGTCGCCAATGATGTTTTCTATATCATGGATGCACAGGGGAACCAGTTGAATTATGAACATAACGGCTTCGCCATTTCAATAAAGTACCTTTATTGCGGCGATCAGCAAACCAATGAACTCCTGGGAAGGCTTGCCTCAGGTGAAAACCTGGTCGGGAACAACCAGGTTTCACAAGGGCATGATGAACTATTAGACCGGTTCTGATTTTTCAGCCACGGTTACATTCACAACCACTTCATCTTTCGCGGCATCATAATCAACCGTGATAATGTCCTGGTCGGATAATTTGGTTTTAATGATCTCTTCGGCCAGTGTATCCTCAACATATTTTTGGATTGCGCGTTTCAGCGGCCTGGCGCCAAACTGGGCATCCCAGCCTTTCTCCGCGATATAATCCTTGGCTGCAGTGGTAATGACGATCTGGTAACCAAGGTCTTTTGTCCTTTTATAGAGATGCTGGAGCTCAATGTCAATGATCTTGTGAATATCTTCCCGTTCAAGGGAATCAAAAATAACGATGTCGTCGATCCTGTTGATAAATTCAGGGGCAAAGGCCTTTTTCAGGGCATTTTCGATGACTCCTCTGGCGTATTCGCTGCTCGCTGCCTGTTTGGCGGAAGTGGCAAACCCAACTCCCTGTCCAAAATCTTTAAGTTGGCGTGAACCAATATTGGAGGTCATGATCACAATGGTGTTCTTAAAATCCACCCTGCGGCCAAAACTATCGGTAAGCATCCCGTCGTCCAATACCTGGAGCAGCAAGTGAAACACGTCGGGGTGAGCTTTTTCAATTTCATCGAGCAGCACGATGGAGTAGGGGCGGCGGCGTATTTTTTCAGTTAGCTGACCACCTTCTTCATACCCGACATATCCCGGAGGCGCCCCGATGAGGCGGGAAACTGCAAATTTTTCCATATACTCGCTCATGTCGATTCTGACAAGGGCATCTTCCGTATCAAACAAGTATTTGGATAATACCTTGGCAAGGTGGGTTTTCCCTACCCCGGTAGGTCCGAGGAAGATAAAGGTGCCGATCGGCTTGTTCGGGTCTTTCAGCCCGGCGCGATTGCGGCGAATGGCCTTGACCACTTTCCTGATAGCCTCATTCTGGCCAATAACGGAATGTTCCAGTTCTTCCTCCATGTGAATCAGCCTGTCGCTTTCATTTTTGGCGATCCGCTGAACCGGAATTCCGGTCATCATGGCAACCACCTCGGCCACATTCTCTTCTTCAACGGTCTGGCGGTTCAGTTTTGCATTCTCTTCCCACTTCTTTTTCTCCTTCTCCAGGGTTTCCTGAAGTTTTCGTTCAGTATCCCGCAGATCAGCAGCTTCTTCAAATTTCTGGCTGTTGATGGCCGACATTTTACGTTTCCTGGTCTCCTCGATTTGGTTTTCAACGGTCACAATTTCCTCAGGAACATTGATGTTGGAGATATGTACGCGGGCGCCTGCTTCATCGAGCGCGTCGATGGCCTTGTCGGGAAGGTAGCGGTCGGTAATATAGCGGTTTGTCAGCATGACGCACGCTTTGATCGCCTCGTCGGTATATTTTACCAGGTGGTGGTCTTCATACTTTTCCTTGATGTTGTTCAGGATCTCCACGGTTTCCTCCGGGGAGGTCGGGTCGACCAGGACTTTCTGGAACCTTCGTTCCAGGGCGCCGTCCTTTTCAATGTACTGGCGGTATTCATCGAGGGTGGTGGCTCCGATGCACTGGATATCACCGCGTGCCAGGGCCGGTTTGAACATATTGGAAGCATCGAGCGATCCGGACGCATTACCGGCGCCGACAATAGTATGGATCTCATCAATGAACACGATGATGTTCGGATTTTTCTCCAGTTCATTCAGCACGGCCTTCATGCGCTCTTCGAACTGACCGCGGTATTTGGTGCCGGCAACCAGCGAAGCAAGGTCGAGCGATACAAGGCGTTTATTGAACAGGGCGCGGGAAACCTTCCGCTGTACGATGCGCAGGGCGAGTCCTTCAGCAATGGCCGACTTGCCAACACCGGGTTCGCCGATCAGGATCGGGTTGTTTTTCTTGCGTCGGCTCAAAATCTGGGCGATTCGCTGCAACTCCTTGTCGCGGCCTACGATGGGATCGAGGCGTCCTTCTTCTGCGGCTTTGGTGATGTCGCGGCCAAAATTATCCAGGACAGGGGTTTTTGATTTTGAGTCCTGCGCTTTTTTGGGGGCTCCGCTGAAACTTTTTCCGCCTTCATCAGGATCCTCGTCGTCGTCGTCCTTGGGAAGGATATCCTGCGGATCAAAACGGCGTTCCTCATTCCCGTTGGTCAGAATGGCCTTCAGCTCGTCTTTCACCGTTTCATAGTTTACGGCGTACATGACAAAGGTCTTCGTTACGAGGTTATTTTCGTCCTTAAGGATGGCCAATAGCAGGTGTTCAGTGCCGATCATCTCGCTGTTGAAAAGTTTTGCTTCGAGGTAGGTGATCTTCAGCGCACGTTCGGCCTGCTTTATCAGAGGCAGGTTATCTCCGCCGGCAGGTTTTTCCTTGTGGCTTGCCACGGCAAGTTCGACTTTTTTCTTGACCTCCGCCAGGTCAACGCCCAGGTTCCGCATGATGCGGATTGCCAAACCGTCACCTTCGCGGATGATACCCAGCAACAGGTGTTCCAGGCCTATGTAATCATTCCCCAAACGCTGGGCTTCCTCGCGGCTGTATATCAAAACGTCTTTGACACGTTGTGAAAATTTTGCTTCCATTTTATATACATTAACATTAATTAAAATCACCTGACAAAAATCGAACCATTCTTTTTACCGGCAAATTTGTCAAGCCCTTCAAAAGTACGATCGAAATTACACAATTATTGCCTGAGACCCTTTATTTATTAACAGTTTCCTGTTAGTAATAGTCTTAAATAAATAAGCCGTGCCCCATGGTTTTCACAATGATTTTTGCTACCTTCGTAGCTGCATAAGGCAAATATTATCTGCCTGAAAATTAAACAAATAACTAATGGTGCGAGAAGAAATGGAATCGGGAGAAAAGATCGTTCAGGTTAATATTGAAAACCAGATGAAGACCGCCTACATTGATTATTCAATGTCGGTGATTGTGCAAAGAGCACTTCCTGATGTTCGGGATGGGCTAAAACCTGTTCACAGGCGCGTACTTTTTGGCATGTATGAACTGGGTGTTCTGGCAAACAGGGCCTATAAAAAGTCGGCCAGAATCGTAGGGGAGGTGCTTGGTAAATATCATCCTCACGGAGATACCTCCGTATACGACGCCATGGTGCGCATGGCCCAGGAATGGAGCTTGCGTTACCCGCTTGTTGACGGCCAGGGCAACTTTGGTTCCATGGATGGCGACAACCCGGCCGCCATGCGGTATACCGAAGCACGCCTTCAAAAGATCGCCGAAGAAATGGTGGCTGATATTGAAAAAGATACGGTTGATTTTCAGTTGAATTTTGATGATACCCTGAAGGAGCCAACGGTAATGCCTTCGCGGATCCCGAATCTCCTTATTAACGGTGCATCCGGCATTGCGGTAGGCATGGCTACAAACATGGCACCCCATAACCTCCGTGAAGTAGTCGACGGCATCATCGCCTACATCGATAACCGGAATATTACCATTGCCGAACTGATGGAGTTCATCAAAGCTCCTGACTTTCCCACAGGCGGCACCATTTATGGGTACGACGGCGTGAAGGATGCCTTTGAGACAGGCAGGGGCCGGATCGTCATGCGCGGGGAAACCATGATTGAACAGGACAAGCACGGCAGGGACATGATCATTGTCAACTCTGTTCCCTACCAGGTGAACAAGGCGGAGATGATCAAGAAAACCGCCGACCTGGTCAACGACAAAAAACTGGAAGGCATCTCTGATATCCGCGATGAATCAGACCGCAATGGCGTACGCATCGTGTATGAACTCAAGCGCGATGCGATCACCAACGTGGTCATGAACAAGCTCTACCAGATGACCGCCCTGCAAACCTCCTTCAATGTCAACAACATCGCACTCGTCAAAGGACGGCCGATGATGCTGACCCTGAAAGACATGATCGTGCATTACGTGGAACACCGCCATGAGGTGGTGATCCGCCGTACAAAATATGAACTGTCGGAAGCGTTGAAACGGGCTCATATCCTTGAAGGATTGCTCATTGCGCTTGACAACCTCGATGCCGTGATCTCCCTGATCCGCGCTTCACAAACACCGGATGAAGCCCGTACCGGGCTGATGACAAGCTTTGGCCTGAGCGAAATTCAGGCAAAAGCCATTCTCGAGATGCGTTTGCAGCGCCTCACCGGCCTTGAACGCGACAAGATCAGGGATGAATACGCCGAACTGATGAAACTCATTGATTTCCTCAGGAGTATCCTGGCCGATGAAACGCTCAGGATGAACATCATCAAGGATGAACTGAGAGAGGTCAGGGAAAAATACGGCGACGAGCGTAAATCAACAATCGTATACGCTGCTTCTGATTTCAGGATCGAAGATACCATCGCGGATGAGAACGTGGTTATTACCATTTCCCACATGGGATATATCAAACGCACCGCATTGACCGAATACCGGGTGCAGAACAGGGGAGGACGTGGTGTAAAAGGATCGGATATCCGTGATGAGGATTTCCTCGAACATTTGTTCGTCGCCACCAACCACAATTACCTGCTTTTCTTTACCGAGAAGGGCAAGTGTTTCTGGCTCAGGGTGTACGAAATCCCTGAAGGAGCCAAAACTTCGAAAGGCAGGGCGATCCAGAACCTTGTAAACATTGAACCCGACGACAAGGTGAGGGCTTTCATCAATGTAAAGGATCTGAAGGATGAAGAATATACTGCATCCAATTTCATTATCCTGGCCACCAGGAAGGGCACCATCAAAAAGACCTCGCTTGAAGCATACTCCCGTCCCAGGATGAACGGGATCAACGCCATCACCATCAACGAAGGCGACCAGTTGCTTGAAGCCAGGCTGACCCAGGGAACCGACGAAGTCGTGATGGCTTTAAGGTCGGGGAGGGCCATCCGGTTCAACGAAAAAACTGTCCGCCCCATGGGCAGGAATGCTGCCGGCGTGCGCGGAATTTCCATCCCGAACGCCGATGATGAAGTGGTGGGGATGATTTGCATCCCAACCGATACCAGGCGGGAAGTCCTTGTTGTTTCTGAAAAAGGATACGGCAAACGTTCCGACCTGGACGACTACCGCATCACCAACAGGGGAGGTAAAGGGGTAAAAACCCTGAATATCACCGAGAAAACAGGAGCCGTGATTGCCGTTAAGGATGTAACAGATTCTGATGACCTTATGATCATCAACCGTTCCGGTGTCATCATCCGGATGGCGGTTGCCAACCTCCGCGTCATGGGCAGGGCCACGCAGGGCGTGAGGCTGATCAAAATCGACGAGGGAGATTCCATCGCAGCGGTTGCCAAGGTTGATGTGGAGGAAGCAGGGGAAAATCTGGAAGATCCTTTAAATGAGAACATGGAAAATCCGGTGGACAATGAAAATGAAAATTCGGATGGGCCTATTGTGAATAATAAAACAGATGACACGGATTCTGAAAATTAATTGCCTGTAAGTAACATAAAATCAGTTGGTATTTTTTATCTTTGCCGGCTGAAAATCAACGAAAAAATATCATTCTAACCACCAAACCGATGAAAAAAATCGCCTTATTTCTGTTACTGGTAACTTCCGTAACGCTAGCTATCGGACAAAAAAGTGTTCGTCAAACTGCTTCTAATTATCTAAAGGATGGAAAGTTAGATAAAGCACTGGAAGCCATCAACCAATGTATTGTGGATCCGGGCACAGCCCAGGACTGCAAAACATGGTTCCTGAGGGGAAACATTTATATGGAAATTGCAAATACAAAGGATGAGAAGTACAAGAGTCTCGATGCAAATCCTTTACCAAAGGCGCTTGATTCGTACAAAAAATGTCTCGAATTTGATCCAAAGAAGGAAATGGCGAAAAAAGAATTTTATGGCGACATTTTCTTCCGCATATCCAAGCAGCACCTGGTTTTCTTTGATTCTGCCGTGTCAAAATACAACAAGAAGAATTTCAAGGAAGCCATGTTGAGTTTCGGCTATTCAGCGGATGTCATGGAAGCGGTGGGTATTACCGATACGCTGAGTCTGATGAACGGTGCCATTTGTGCAGCTTCAGCCAATGAGAAGGATGCCCAGAAGATTTTCCTGCAACGTTTGATCAAGAGCAACTACAGGTCACCCAGTGTATACAGCGATCTATCAGACATTTACCTGAAACAAAAAGACTCTGCAAATGCCTTCAGGTATATCAGGATGGGGCTAAAGGAATTCCCGAACAACCGGGCGTTGTTTAACAGTGAGATCAATATTTATCTGACCTACAACATCATCGACAAGGCCATGAGCAACCTGAACATTGCCATGAAGAACGATACTGTCAATTATTCAATACCGTTTGCACTTGGAACGCTTTATGACAACATTGCGAATGATACCCTGAAATCGGCCGCACAGAAGGATGAAGCCTTTACCATGGCAGCGAAATCCTATACGAGGGCCCTTCAGATCAAGCCTGACTATGTTGACGCCGCATTTAACCTTGGCGCTTTAAATCTGAACAAAGCCTCAGATATCCTTGTCAAGGCCAATAACCTGCCGCCGGATGCGGTCGCTGAGTTTACGAAAAGGAAAAAGGAAGCGGATGGTTACCTGGAAAAAGCAATGCCAAGTTTTGAAAAAGCGCTGGAACTTCAGCCAACTGATATGAATACGCTGAATGCCTTACGCCAGATTTACACGAGGCTGGGCTTGGTGGACAAGAAGAAAACCATCCAGGAAAAGATCAACGCCCTGCAGAAGAAATAGGGTACGAATTATCAGGAGATTCGTCCGGAGGAGTGGATGGTCTCCTGATATTTTTAGATTAGTTATTTAACATAATATTAATTATCAGACAACCAAAAAAGTATATGCATTTGACCATCAATCACCTACGAAAATGAAAACATCAAATATTTACCCTCAAAAATCATCATAAATGAAGAAAATCACGTTAACACGCATATTAACCGCTGATAGATCAAGTATTTACACAAAACGGAAACACTATTGTATATCCGTTGGAAACGGCGTATCTGCCAGATTTTCAAACCTTGAGAAAGCCGAGGCATTTCTGACAAAACTCAATGAAGAACTGAATTTCAACCTGAGCGTGATGAACATGATCCTGGTGGAAATATTCACCAATTACCGGCGCCTATGGTTTTACCTGAACAATCTCCCGGAATATTCCGCGCACGAGCGGCGGATCACGGAGGCCTTCCAGGATATTGACCGGTATTTCAACATCATGGTAACCAGGTCTCATTTTGAAAATGGAAATTATTTCGTTTTCCAGAACTTTCGCCGGTGCCTGGCTGCCATGGATGAGATACTGTCGGTGCTAAAAAAATATGAGCTTCAGCGCACGGCCTATGCAGAATATCGCATGCTAAAAGCATTATCAGAAAGAATTGATATCGTGCGATCGGAAATAAATCAGCTGGGTGTTGGTGAAGGGAACATCAAGGTTCCTGATGGACCGGGAACTATGGGATAAAAAAATAGGGGAGTCCCCTCCCCTATTCAAAACTTAAACCTATGCTTATCAGACGTGCAAATATATACCTAAAAAACTGTAGTATGGATAAAAGAACTAATGAGATTTTAAATTACATTTTACTCGAACAAGTGGTAATAAAAGCGCAGATAAAAGCGCTTGAAATTTACGTCGGACTCGTGGCAGATCATGTTGCACCTGAGCAGAGCAACGAATATTTGAGAGTACGGGATAAACTAGATCGTAGGTTGCTTGACGATCTTTTGATAAGCCACCCGCTTTTAAAAGAAGGATTTGACGATTTGCTGCGTCTGCTAAGGACTGACGATCAAACGTAAAATAAATCCTCGGCATCTTATGTTCTGATTTTCTGGACATAACTAGGTGTTTTGATTTAGATCCTGTTTCGGAGTGTCGGAAGATAGGTTGATTCCCTCAAGGTACTTCTGCCCCGTTTTCCCGGTAAAGGCCACGGTGAGGATCAGGGAAACCGCGGTGATGGGAATAAATGTTAAAGCACCTATAGTCGCGCGGAATTCTGCCACAGACATAACCCTGGTGCCATCCGGATTGCAGGTTTCCTTCATGAAATTGTACAACATGATAAAGTTGTACTCGAACATTGCGATGCTGGCAACGCAAATAAATACTGCCAGGAAAACGAGGATCAGGAACCCGTAACGGGTCGCTGATTTAATAATCGAACCATTCGGCTGCAGCTCGTATGTATACCCGAATACTTGCATAATTACTCCTCCGATATTTTTTTGTGATAACTTTCAACCAACCCAGCGCGTATTCGTGACTTTATGGTGGCAGAAGTATATAGTGCATTCATAGCAGTGTATATGCTGGTGAAAGGCACTTGTATTGATTCTCGTCGAATTATGGTATCAGTACCCATGATTCGCTTTTTCGTCAAAATAAATAACGCGTTGCTATGCTTTAGCGAAAAATAATTGTGGTTAAAAACCGTATCATTTTTTGCAGAATCTACGGCTTGAGTAAGGAAATATCCATCTTCCCACGTAAATACGAAATGGGTGGATATTCCTTCAACCGTTAATGTTGTGTCAAGGATCACTTTAGGATTAGAGATAGTTTTCTGGCCCATTACGGCAACTGAAAACATGAGGATTAAGACAAGAATGACTGATTTTTTCATGATTTTAAAATTAAAAGGGTGACCAGAAAAATGATTTGTTTTGAATACAATTTGGAAATACCCAATTTGTATTATTTCCGTTATTTATTGAATTACAACCTGTACCCCATGTTGCCCCCCCGGAGCCTGTTGAATAACTCAGATTCACGTAGTCAACAGTGACTGTTCCAGAAGATTTACTCAACGTCCATCCGTTAGTTGATGTGCCAGTAAGATTTATTAATCCTACTCCACTACCATCTGCCGTGAACGTGGTAATGGTTTGAGTAGTCCCATCGGTAAACTTGAAGGTCTTATTTGCAACATATGGCGAAAACTTTAGTTCGTGAAATATATTTGAACCACTTATTGTACCTCCCCCGATAGTAGCATCAAAATATACATTATAAAATGTTTTACCATTTCCCTTTAACGAGCATGTAGTATAATTGCCGCTAAGATGGATAGTTGAAGTGCCGCAAATAAACGTGAAATTTGAACCATTGGTCAAAAAGTCTACGCCATTAGAACCGTTAACAGTTATGTCGGACGCGCCCAAATTAATTACTGATGGGTCTCCATCCCACCAAATTGCAATATTATTAACCTTGCCGACTTTCCCATTTGTATTTAACGTCCCCCCTTCTACAGCCATGTCGTAAATACTGAAATTATCGACAAATAATGATGTTCCTCCAGCACCGACCCTGTCTATTGACCCACCCCAAATAATACCACCGCTTTGGATATTTTTTGTGCCACTTGTATTTGCATGATATATTTGTATAAAACTGTTTGCTGTTCCACCGAAATAAATATCCCCATATATATAAATATATTTTGCAGTTGATGCAGTAATTGACCCTCCCCATCCTCGGCAATCAAAATTCAAACAGTACATAGTCGCTACAACAGTGCAAGTGACATTCCCCGCAGCCTTTGTAAAAAAAATATTATCAGATGCACTGGGAACAGCAGATGCAGATGTCCAGCTTGTAGTATCTGTTGCCCAGTTTGCTGCAACATTTGAATTTCCATTCAACGGTTTCCAATATTTATTCGTGGAGAACCCCATCATGGTCAGGATCATTAAAAGAATAACCGCTATTGTTCTCATTACTGTAAAGTGTTAAACGGTCCAGCCACCTGACCAAACCACGTTGAACCAATAAGTTTGAGAACTACAATATCCTTCGCCCCCGAACTATTGGTGAAAGTGGGTGCAGCAGTCCACGTTACTTGTGGGGAAAAAGCCACGGTATATGTAGTGCTGGATGCTTCATGTGTGAATAGAATCGTTAACGTTTGGCCTGATGTTCCCCCGATTAGTGTATAGGTACAATTCCCTGTCCGGGTAATCGTGTAAGTATTTCCTTGGGTGCAATAAATATTCATGGACGTAGAACTATTTCCACCCGCTTTTATTCCAGCAATAATAGCACTATCTGCCACTTCTTTTGTCGAGTGAACCTTACCTAAATTTGTGATGTTGGATGATCCTGCCCAGGTTGACAATGCCGTGTTCTCAACATTTCCAAGTCCCACAGCACTTGAATTCATAGTGCCCAGGGAAAGATCACCTTTGAAATATTGACCTGAAGAACCTGTTGTGATAGCGGATTGCTTACCATTGAATATATTCCAGTCAGTGTATTTGAGAAATCCATCATTCGACCCGGTGGCCGCCGCCATCGAGATGGCCGGCGTGGATCCACCGCTGGAGGATACCGGAGCCGTACCGGTAACGGTGGTAACAGCCGTCTGCGGCAACGTCACATCCCCGGATACGGTTACCGTATGAGTATTGAGTGTCAGTGTCCCGGTACCCACGGTGATCGTATTGCCATTCACGTGTCCAGCCTCAAGTTTCCCCTTGATCTTAGCCCCTTGTTCGCAGTCAAAGCTCTTTACCTTCAATGCTGAATCACTGCTTGAGGTAACCCCATCAATCACCGCGTTTCCATGTACATCAATACCATTATTAATCACTGTTGGTATCGGATTTCCGGTTGCCGAATCCACAGAACTGATCTTGTTCACATGAAGCTCTGCTCCTCCCCCGCCCACACCCACATTACCCCCGTCGCTGTAGATCACGTTGCTGGATGGATCGAAAAGCAGGAAGGATACCTGAGTAGGTTTAAGGCCGTCTGCCAGCTTCCTGCAGCCGGGGTAAGACATCTTATCGTTGTACTCAGTAGGGATCAGTACTACCTGGCCAACCTTGGTGTTGTACTTTCGCCGCCAGGCTGAAGAATACCATACGCCGTTCAAGCCCAGGGAATCCGGACCTAATTCATACTTGCCCAGGGTTCCACCATGGACAAAGCCAACAGAGTCAAAAACATGCTTCTGTGCAAAGCTCAGCGCAGGCGCCAGAAGCAATAAAAACAGGATGATTTTTTTCATATGATTTGGGTTAGTAAGCATTTGCGATTGCGTAAATGGTTGCGTCCACGAACGTTTTAACAGTAATCTTTGATGCGGTTTTGGTGATCAGCGTGATCTCGACGGGGTTTCCTGAGGCGTCGAATCCATTCACGGTGAACGAATAATTCGTATTGGAAAAAACGCTGTTCCAGGTCAGATCACAATTCGTGCCGGACGTGGCCGAAGCATGCGCGTTACGACCGGCGGCGTGGTCATCGATGTAATCAATGATGGCGATCTCCAGTGTCTCATGCGCCGTATCCTGAACCTGCGTTCCGGATGCCCTGCCGGTAAGCGTTGAATGAGCTAGTGCTTTTAATTCCGTCGAGGTCATGTCCTAATGTTTAACTGTAAGCTGCACTATATGCATCACAGTAATTCCTGCCCAAAGGCAGAATGATTACTGGGATCTTAGAAAAAAAAAAATCACGGTAAGCGCGTTCATATTCGAGGTCGAGAGAGTATAGATACTGATCATCGACCAGGTGTTCCTTTATCGCATCGTTGGTGATGATCACCGGGAACAGAAGGTTATCCTTGTACTCATACACTTCCTTTGACAACAGGAAATCCCTGAAGTAATCTTTCATCGACCTGGATACCCATCCCGAGTTCGTTTTCAGCATCTGTCCCTCGCTCGCGTCGAACCTGCGCGTAGGCGCGTTAAACGATGTTACATCAGAATCCGACTGTGAAACGCAGGTCGAAGCCTCCAGCTTGATGTCAGTACTGCCCTTTCCGGTAAACCTTATCACGTCATATGCCCGGCCGAAACTGTTCTGGAACAGGAATACACGTTCATTCTCATAATACTGCTGATCCAGGGTGAATGTCCTGGTTTCAGAAAGATTATCAATTCCTGAGGCGAAAAGGTTGATATCCCATTTGGCAACGACCTTGCTGCCAGTGATCATCGAAGAAATATCCAGGTCTGCATAGCCGGCCGAAATCTCAATCACCTGGTTTGATGACACGGAAAATCCTGTCAGCTCCTGCTCTGCATAGGTACCATCCGTAAAAAAAACTTTCAGGTATAAGCCGAAATATTCAAAGGCCGGTTCGGGCCCAACATAAAAATATAATCGTTCAGGGACAGTCATCCCGGTGAGTTTATCCACCGGTGCCCAGGTCATGAATGATTTCTGGTTTCCTGCCACGGAAAAGAAGTGAAGTGCATGCTGATTGTAGTACATCAGCGTTTCACGATTGAGGCCACCGGTGATCGCGTTGCGAAGATCATCATAATGGATCCTTCGCACGGTGCCCGAATACCTTTCGGCAAACCCGGCATATAACTGAAGAACATAATTGCTGAAGGTATGCACGATGTCCGTGTCAAACGGATAGGTAAACTTCTGCCCTGCCAGGCATTCAGAGAGCACTGTAAGATACTCCGAAAAGTCGAACAAAACTTCACCCGATTCATCAACCGGCTTGATATCGCGGGCCAGAACTTTGAAATCAGTATCCCACAGGCCGCCGATCACGCAGAAGTTATCACGCAACAGCGCATCGAGTCCGGCCAGGTATGAGCCGATCGAAACAGTCACCATGTTGGTCGATATCACCACAGAGTTATCACTTCCCTTGTCAAACGCTTCAAAGAAGATCGTCCGTGAAGATGACCCGGCCGCTTCCAGGGTCATCTTGAACCGGGAAGAGATATCATAGTTACTCTGCAGGCATAAAAACAACGTGGCGCACCAGGTGGACCATGCGCCCGATGATGCCGCCTTCTGCACCTGCAGGCCTGAGTCATCCGGGGTTGTCACGGTGGTAAATGTAACGGCCTTGTCAACGAAGGTAAACGTCAGAAGGTGTCCAGTAGCGGTGTCGGCAGTCGTAACAATCAACTGAAAACTACACTTTCTACCAGTTTGTGACAGGAAATTATCCGTGGAAATCTTCCACTGCGAAGGATTTCCGCAGAAAAATACTGACTGGGGCGTTGATTCGATGGTGATCATGCAGCAATATTATAATTTGATGAACGAAAAATAAAGGACATTACAAGCATGAAAATGCTTTGATCAGCGATGGCTTAATTGTGTTTTTCGTTAACGTAACTGCCACTTCCGATAACAGATAATTATTGCCGTGGATCTCATGTTTTGCAGTAAAATCCAAATCCCGGATGTCAATAAAACTCAGTTGTTTTGAAAATTGAACATTAACTGCCATGTCCAACTGCCAGTTTATCCATTCCTGAAAGAATTTTTTAAACAACCCTTTGGGACCGTGGAAAAACAATGATAGGTTCTCGTTCGATGTGGCCGATCGAATTCGCCCGTCAACCATGGTTACGAAAATTAATCTGGAAGATATTTTTTTCCAATCATCCTTCTTGTTTTCACAGGATGGGTATTCCCATGAAGTGAACTGATACAGACAAGAAAGATCAGTCTCTATCTTTGTAATGAGCTCGCTCATGTAACGATAATTGAATGTAGTGCTGGCAGTGATATCCTGCGTGAGCTCTGCCCAGGTGATTACCTGACCTGAACCCAATGAAGCCTTGTAATACTTATTGACGTCAATCACGTACCATACATCGCCGGCGGTTACAATATTTGAGTATGGAGGTATAAACAAATCACCCATGGTCTGGACAGTTCCAGTCCATTCAATAGTATTACCGGTTTCCCATTGTATTTGATCAGAGAATGCCGGATCGCCGTCATCAGGTTTCATCGCCAGCTGGGCGCCGGTGATCTGATCGGCAATTAATACTGCAAGGTTGGTTACGCCCTCAGTGAAAGGGATCACTACGGAGGAGTGAAGGATATCCTGTGCACCCTTTATCGTCACTATCTTATTGATATCGTCGACAAAAAAGTAGCAATTAAGATATTTCTCCAATCCATGGATAAACGCGTTGAGAGATACCCGCGGCATATGCTGCTGATAGAAAATCGTCCCCGGATACATCCCACCAAAGAGCTGATCATTATCAATGTTCCGTGAATTATATATCAATAGATTCGCAAGTTCTTCGCTCTGCCCGAAGAACTGATCATCCAGGCTATAATTAAGCAGGGAAACGGCCTTATTCAGCAGGAACCGCAAATACACAAACGGAACCAGGATCGTGGGATCACCATGGTCTGTCACATCACGCAGACCTGTCGGCACGGAGGAAAAGTAGAAGTTGTAAAACGCTTTCTGCTCATCGGTGGCCACCGTGCCATAAAAAAGATCATTGGCCACCAGGGGAAACGCGACGTTCACTTCCGGATAAACCTTGGTCAGGGAATCATTATAATACTCCATGGCCGCCGTCTCGGAGGTTTGCACGATCTTACCGAGGTTCATCTCATGCAGAGTTTGCTTTGAACTTTGGAAGTTGAAGTTTCCCTTATCGATGTACAGTACTGCTTCATAGTAATCTGCCGCTGTTTTAATTCGCATGGATCCCGATAACATTCCCACACCGGCCCAAAGTACGTCTGCAGGAAAGAACTGGTATTTATCGTTCGTGTTCTCCACCCGGTGAATGAACCGCAAGATCATCTTGTTTTTGGAAGTAAACGGCAGTTTGAATGGAAATGAATAATCTCCCAGGGTATTGAACAACGGAGACATGAACTTGATGGAGATAACCACATCCTGGTTAAGGTCCAGGTACTCTTCGTTTACTCTGATTGCCAGCATACCTATTGTTTTGAAACGTCAGATTCGATTGAGCGCATGGTATCGTCCGCCGTGCGGATATCCTGGTAAACCACAAACGAGCGTTGTGGCTGCCGTGCATTCGCGTTGAACGCGTTCAGCGCCTCCAGCAGCGCCATGTTCTCGGCCGATCCCTGGCTCATTGCCCCGGCTGTCGATGATACGGATCCGGCAGGGTAGTTCCCCATGGCTCTTTGCGGTACCCGGGCGTATTCAATGGCATTGATCACGTGAGGGTAGTTCATCATCAGGTTGCGCGTTGTCCTGGGATCGATGACATATTCAGGACCAGTCTCGCTGATCAGTGTGGGTGTGCTGTACAACCCGGTGCGTGGTGATCCCACAAATGGGACATTGGAATACGACCGGTTATCATCTGCACCAACCACGTTGTACCGGCCTTTGTCGGCCTGGGGCACTTTTGATGACAAGATATATCCAACCTGAATAGCTCCCAGCGCCGCGGTAATTATGGATAATGCAATACCAACACCCGGACCCGCGGTAAGAGCAGCTGCCACAGCCTGTGCAACGTTAATCAATGCATTGAACAGTGCTAATTGTTTTGCACGCTGCGCCTGGTCATGCTCCATTTTCTTTTTCTTGTTATCCAGATCCTGGTCCATCTTCCCTACCCGGGCGTCATACTCCTTTTGCGTGATGATTTTGGCATCCAGCTGCTTTTTCAGGTTATCCTTTTTCTGAGTATTGGCAGCCTCATCTTCTTTCAGCCTTTGGTTTTCAGCATCGTTTTGCATGCTGAAAATAGATGACAATCCATCGGCGGCACCCTTTGCAATGGTGATGGCCCCTTCGATCAGCTTTTTCTGCGTCTCCTTTTTTAACTGGACTTCCCTGGCAGCCTCTTCCTGATCCATCTGGGCCTTGATCTTCTTGATCTTAGCCTCATCCTTCACATTATCATCAAGAAGTTTCTTGTATTTGGCATTCACCTCCAGGTGAATCTTTTCCTTTCCGATTGCCAAAGCCTGCTCACTCTTTAATTCCAGGTTCTTCAGCTCTTCATTAAACTTGATATCGGCATTCTTATGAACATCGTTAATCTCTGCTTTTTGAGCAGCCTTCATTGTTTCAACATCGGCCCTGATCTTCAATTCAGCATCAGCCTTGTTCTTTTCAGCAATGGCGATTTTCTCGGCGTTCCCTTTTGCGGCAATGACCTCCTCATCATAGGCATACTTTATGGCGCTGAGAATCTCAGCCTGGGCATCCTCGTACTTTTTGTTTACCTCATAGATCTGCCGCTCGGTGATACTCATCCTGGCCACCCGCAGGTTCTCATGTATCTTGGCCACATCGTCGGCAAACTTCTGTTCGGCCTGGGTGAGGACCTGCTTTATCTGTGCATCCCGGGCAATTTCGAGTTTCGTAATGTTGTCATCCACCTCTTTCTTCTGATCCGGGCTGAGTTTTTTCTCCTTTTCCTTATATTTTATCGCTATTTCAATCATGTCGTTGTATTTCTTTTCGACATTTCGGATCTCCTGTTGCGTCCTGGTATAGTTGTTGGCAAAATTCTCAAGTTCCATATTCTCCATGGAATCAATCATTTTCTTATAATCGTCCTCTGATTTTTTCCGGAGTTCATGTTCATGTTCAGCTGTTTTTCCTCTACGCTTCAATTCCTCTTCTGCTTTTTCAGCTAAAATCCTGGACTGATCCGTTACATCAGATCCCTTTCCCGCGGCCATATATTTCCGAAGGTCCTCTTCAGTTGCCTTTTTGAAATTACTAACGGTTATTGCCGTTTTTTTTGCATCTTCTGCAGCTTTATCCCTGGCTGTTTTTTCTTTATCAAAATTGTCAATAGATTGTTGAACTGCATCCCCATTTAAAACTTTCAATTTTATTTGAAGCGCGATCTGATCATTTATCCTTTGCTGGTTTGCTGCTTTAAATTCTGCAACCTCTTCTTGTGTTGCTCTTCGCATATCAAGTCCTCTGGAGCCTTTAACCACTGTGTATGATCCTGTTTTAGTGATATCCTCCATTTGGGGACTATGAATTTTCAACTCGTTGTTTGCCTTGTCAAGTGATTTTTTTGTTTCTTCAATGGCTTTCTTGTTCTCGTATTGCAATAAAATAATTTGATTCTTAAGGTAATCACGAACACGATCCGAAGATATACTTATCGCGTTGCCGTATTTGTCAAACGCATCCGCCGCACCAGGCATTACTGCTGTCACATCCCCAATTATTTTTTTAAGTTCCGCCTGTTCATCCTTGTTCAGGCTAGCTTTAGACTTTAATTCATCATATCGGGTTAGAAGAGGGGTAGTTTCAGTAATCAATTGGCCCACTGATCTTCCTAATTCTTCATATTTAGTCACTGACGACTTTACCTCTTCATTATGACGAGCTATGCGTTTCGTGAGATCATCAAAAAGAGATTTTGTCCCTGATAATATTCCATTGAAAAATGTTCCTGATCCTAATAGATATTCACCTAGAGTTCTTTGCAATGCCCCCCAACTCTTTTGCATCTGGATGATCTTCCCACTGGTTGTATCCATTTCACCTTCAGCCAATCCTTTATATTTTCTGGCAACGATATCAATGGCATCTCCATGGTATAATTCATCTTTTGAAAGATTTTTAAATTCCTGCGACAGTTTCCCCAGGCTTTTCCCGAGCCTGCCTTCCATAGTTCCATCAAGATCCTGAACAGAATTCTTGAGTGTATTCCCAGTGACCGTAGCCAGATCCATAGCTGCCGAAATAGTTTTTCTAATCTGTTCCGGTGTTCTACCCTGGATTACAAGAAATTTTTCAGCCTCTTCAATCTCGAACCTGGTATATTTAGTCACGCCGGCCCTTTCTTTTGCCAGGTTGATGAGTTCCTTTTGAGTAGATTTATTCCCATCCAGCACGTCAAGTAATATTTTTTCGGAATCACGCAATTCCATTGCTTTTTTGACACCTTCCTTAAAATAATCTACAATTTTCTCAACAGCGAAAGCTGCCGCCATTGCACCTCCGAGTGCAACCAGTTTTTCCTTCATACTCCCGATGGCTGAATCAAACACGGACTTGTTCTTGTCCATCTCATCGGCCACGGCCTTCACGTTTTTCTTCTGATCAACCAGCGTGGTATTGATCTTCTGTATCTCTGCAGCTTTGGCAATGTACTCCTCAGTGCCAATGGTCATCTTACGCCATTCTCCCGTAAGAGCTCTGACATTATTCTCAAGGTCCTTGATACTGGAGGCTGCCTTCTTGCCATCCATCAGCACTTCAGCTGTCGCGGTTTCTTTGTTCGATGCCATAATCAGAGTTTTACCCGGGCTCCGCCCTTGATTGAATTGTCTGCCAAATTTTCAACAGCATCCCTGATCACCAGGGTGCCCTTATGCGCCCACTCGCGCGCCATGATCTCCTTGAGGGTGGCCACCTCAGCATAGAATGTTTTGCTGTACCATTTCTTCGGTCGGCGACGGTTGCCCAGCATCTTGCCTTCCAGTTTCCGGGAGGTCCTGTTTTCATTCACACCCCCGATCGGCGTCCCCTTCCCTACCCCCATATCCACGAACTTGCCGTAATACTTAAATGCGAAGTTTATCTTCATTACTGATCCATCCGGAGCAGTGGTGACATTCTTCTGAAACGAAGAATAGAGCGGACCTCCGGACCTTCCGATTTTGTATTTATGCAGTTTTTCCCGCCATATTGAAACGGTGAAAAACGCCCACTTTTCGGCAATCTCCTGCGGTGAAAGTTTCGGTTTGCTCATGGGATTATTTAATTATTACGACGGTAATGGTGTAATAACCGGCTTCCATTTATTCAAATCGCAACTAAGATCAATTGGTGAAACCAGTGCATAGGTGAACATAAATCCGAAGCAATTATCGAAAATCCCATCAACCATTTGATAAGCAACCGAATTGACGTTGAATCCTTGTATTGCCTTAATGGCGGCTGGTTCACATTTGTACAAATCATAATTCATACGGGAAATCACGTCAATACCAAGCTTTTTTGTATTCTGCAGGATAACCATTTCCCCGATAAAGTCATCAACATGATCGAGATGGTCAATGATGAGAAAACCTCCATGAATATTATCCATAACGTTGTCCAGGTTGTTTGCTGCCAAAGAACCTTCCAGGGTATTCATGATCAGCGCCGGGAACTTCATGCAACTGCGCATGGCGTTCAGCGGTTCATTGATATCCATCACGTAGAAATCGTTGATATTCATGTGAAGGTTCGCCAGGTTGCGGAAATATTGGAGATAAGCGCTAACGTCAGTCATTTTCCGGGAATTTTCGTTTCAGTTCATAATAATCGATCGACTTTTTCTCCAATCCAAAGAATACGTTGTACAGATTGGAGTTCATAATGCAGTTCAGGCTTGCATCATCGGTTTTTCCATCGGCCAGGGAGATCACCAGCGACGTCCACCCGCTCAGATCGCTTTTATCGGATCCTCCCGACTGCCTGTAAACATTCGGGAACTTTTCCATCAGGGATGCCTGTATCCCGGACAGGAACAGGAATACGGAATACTTGGTTGCATGATCTACCCTGCTCATCCGACCGGCGCGTGCCGGCAGGCTCTTGTCTATAAACCGCTGCCTGGGATCATTGGATTCTGTAAACCGCTTGCTTATCAACCAGAACCACTTTCGGGGCCGGTAAAGTATTGCGGCCAGTTCGTCCAATGCTCTGGCATCCGGAGCCGATGCATACTGCTCATAACGAACCTGGGCTTTTATGAACTCCCCGAAGGTACATTCCGACATGTTATCCGTCGGACCGGTATACCGGGTCCACGGGAACCGGGGCATTCGGATCGATTTGACAAGGCAACGCGTAAGCGTCACGTCGTTTTGCAGGAATGAAAAGGATTCTGAGAGGAAAATAACATCATCCGGAGCAATCTTTTTGAACTGCTTTAATCCCAGGGAAAGGAACTTCCGCAGGATGTTAACCTGGAAAGATGCAAGTGTGCCATACTTGCCGAAAATCGAACACACGTAGATCAGCTGATCCCGGGTGAGCTCATTCCATCTAGATGGCAAAAACCTCTTCTTATTATCGATCAAAACCTCGACCATAATTGATCAATCAGTATAAAAACAACATATAATGCCATTGCCACCTGTGACAGAGTCGGCTTTTTCGTCTTTGGTTTACACGCGATATCCTCCTGCATCGAGCTTTCAGGGTGAAATAATTTGTGTTCAGTTTTCATGATCATCAGTTCTTGTGTCAGATTTTCAATCCGGGCGATCATTTCTTTAAAATCGGCACGCTGGTTGCGCTGCTGGTAGAGATATGCTCCATTCAAAAGAGCGATTATCCCAAGGAGTACGGTGTTGTCATTGAGCATGTGGATGAGGTTAATTATGCAACAAAAATTGATTTATCACTCGTGTTAATGAATTCAGCCCTGGTGACAGCAGTTGCTGGCCCAACGTAGCGGGATGATCCGAAGTATGCAGCATACTTCGTAGCTGAAGCGTTGTTGTCAAGGAACTCCTGCAGCGCCTTCATATCGGCGTCCCCATCCCTCTGATATGCTGCCTGCATTTCTCCCAGCCGGTTCTGCTGAAGCAGTGTCTTATTCTGAACATTTTTGAAGGTGTTGTCGGCCAGGTTGAATATCCCCCAGTCAAGCATGTCGATATTGATTTCCACCAGCGCCCTGGCCATGGTCAGATGTACCACGGCCGGCAGGATGTAATCCATCAATTCCTTATTCTCATCTGTTAAGGTAGCCGAACTGGCAATTTGCGTATACAGCAGTTCATATAACTCCCTTGATAATGTGGGCATCAGGTAGCGCTGCTCAATGTTACGCATAAGCGGCATCATGGCCAGGAATACGCGCCTGGAGGCATGGATATCCGCATATACCTGGAATTGCTTTGCGTCTTTGACCAGTAATTTTGAATCGTAAAAATCACCAGCCCGTTCATTGAACGTATCGAAGTTATTTTGAATCAATGCCAGGCACAGATCCATCTGCTCATGTGCCCGGGCAATGTAACGTTCCTTGACATTCATTACCTGGTACTGCGGCGCCGGCCGGTGCGTATCGCTCTGGATCACCGTCACACCCGTTCCTGATAGATTCACCGACAATTCATCCACACTCAGGTACAAGGCGTACAATGATTCTGCCTTAATCACCAGGTGAATCAGTTTCCACCAGTTTAGTTCATCTAAAATCTCACGAGTAACTAGCGGCGTTTCGTCCTTCGATGGGATCTCTTCAGTTAATGTTGGATCGTCGTCCGTATTTAACCTATAAAAAAGGCTATTCATCATTGGTGTCGGGAACATCGGCATAATAAAGATGTTATGCGCATCGTCCACGAAAGGCTGCAGTAATTCAAACTTGAGCGTGACCGGCACCGGAGCTGCAGTGGCTATATGGTCAATGGATGTGACTAAGTTCATGGCTGTGTTTTATCAACTTTTTGATTGATTTTTGAGGGATGCTGATCCTGTGTCTGCGAGGTATCAACGCAGATATAATCAAATTGGATGGTGGGATCCCAGTGATTGAAATCTCGGATGAAATACAGTGGCGAAAGTGATACGGCCCGGTCTGTTCCCATATCCGCGTTAAGCATCCAGTATGCCTCACGTTTGTCAGATCCTGACCCGGCTCCCATTTTCCCTCCCGGGAGACCGGCACCTATCAGGCAGGGATCAACACCGATAGCAAACAGGATCTCCGAGTTCGCCGCCTGTGAATCGGGAAGGTATGCCGAGTTCTCCAGCTTGTTTTCAATCACATTGATCTTCCACCCTGTTAAATAATCCTGTTTGGCTTTGCTATAGAACGCGTAAGTGACCAGGGCTTTTCCAGAATTCTCCACGTTAGCCAGGAAGTCATTCATATCCTGCAATACTTCCGCCCGTTTTGCCTCCCGCTGTTCCTTGGTATAGTCCGCAGGGGGGAAACGGGTGGTAAAATAATCATCCGGGATCTCAATGTGATACTTGATGGTCATCTGGTTCTTCATGATGGCTTCCTTAAGCATCGGAACCTTATTGGCGATGCTCAGCCACTTGTTCGCACGAACGGAGTGCCACACGGGAAGCGCGTAGTAACTTTTGTTGAAAGAACGGTAAGAGAGCTGCATGGCAAACTGTCCATCCGGATACTTCGTGCCATCATACCTGGAGGAATCGAACATCGGCAGGTCCTTCATGTATGTACCATCATCCTGGGGCATCATTTCCCACCGGGCCGAATAGTACATGAAATCTATCTTGTCATTCTCATCCATCTTAGCCACGCGGCAATAGGCAGGATCCTTAACATATATCCTGTTTACCTGCGTTTTTCCCTTATTTAGGATAAATTCCACCCATCCGTTGGCAAAAATCTCCAGGCCCAGGATCAGATCCGGCCACTGCAGGTTGATTTTGTTAACGCGAAAGAACTCCGTAACCACAGGATCAGTTACGATTTCCCTGGTAACCTCGCCTGCGGCGTCCTTTTTTTCACGGTAAGCGACGATTCCCCGCCCAAAATGAACCCTCTTGCGCTTGTCAAGTGCCCGCATGGCCACCGAATTCGATTCCAAATCAGTCAGCAGATCCTGCGGAAACAAATTGTTTGATCCCCAGTTTGACCATAAATTGGGAGAAACATCATACGGCGGGGTGATAATTGGACCTGCATAGTCTGCAGAAGATCCTTTCATCTGCGCGATAGCCTTTGCCCCGGGCAATATGGCATAATCTCCCTGTACAATTACTCTGTTTTCCATCAGAACACGACTTTTTGGTGATTAAATTCAATGATCAGGCGGATATGGATGGTCCTGATCTGTTTGTTAGGCAACAGGATGTTCCTTGTAGCATTCGCCCAGTGATGAGGATCACGTTTCTCTTTCACGGTCGTTTTCTTTTCCCTGGTATCAAACACTACCTCATCATTGCGGGATCCCACGCATTTACGTGCACTGGGCACCTCTATGATTTCACCGCCTGTTTTACGCTGGCGGTCAGCCGTGACGAACTTTAACTGAAAACTCATGGGCACGCCATTCTCATCGAGTTCGTCCATCATGTCGAGCGCTGTGCTGAGCTGTATGATCTTTCCTGCCATGGTGCAATTATAATCCGGACCATGCTCTTGTTAAAGGACAATTGTAATCTACACCCGATCTTGCCCATCTTGCCCGGGATATTGCCCATCTTGCCCAAAATCTTCCATTTCTTCCATGAAATCTTCCATTTCTTCCATTTACGACATAAAAAAAAGGTTCGCCCACCAGGGCGAACCTCTAAGGAACGAAGGATCGAAGATCAGAAGTTTATTTCATTCTCTACTTCCAGTATGCTGGCGTCGAAGGCGGTCTTGAGGAACTCAATGACTTTCTTCACACCTGCAGTGAAGCTGGTGGTGAAAACATTGCCATCAGAGTCATTCAGTCGCATGGAACAGTTGAAATCGTTCGATGAAACCCTGAATCGTTCCAGTTCTGACCTGGTTTGTACCAGTTTTGCCCGTTTTTCGATCAATAATTCAAGATTTTCGATCAGTTCGATCTTTTCCTGCATGGTCATAACTTTCTTTGGAAGTTCGACCGAGGCAGCCTGATCAGCCTCCATCGCTTCCATCTGCTGGATGAATGAAGTTTCAATTTCAGTGGCCTGGATAATTTCAGCGACTTCAACTGCATGCGAATTTGTGCGTGACTTTGTCATGAGTGTCGCCCCTGCCCTGGGGACTTTTGTAGGCATCTGGCACAGCCTGGTTAAAATTTATGCCAGAGAAACAATCGGAATGAAAATTCTGGAACAAACGTTCAGGTCATGATCATGCAGTGATCTGAATGAACCCGAAGGGCGACGGATCCATCAGGAGGGCGCGTTTAGTGACACGATATTTTCGTGAGATTACCTTTGCATCAAATTTTGAGTAATTGTGCGTTGGCTTTTGCTTGCTTTTCATAAAAGCTGCCCGTAAACCGGTTTTCTTTTTGGATGTCTTTTTCTTTGCCGGATTGGTCCCAAAGAAAAAGTCCCGACTCCGAACATCCGGAACCGAGACTTAACCTGGAAATAAATTAAGCTATAGCTTAATAACCATCCCTGCAGGTGTTAACTGCACTCTCTTATGCTGAAGAACTATACCGCTTTTCCTTATGTCATTGCCGCCAGAAATAAGATTAACGATCGATATTATTCCAAATAACCCGGCAGCGCCGCCAACAGCATAAATTGAATTCCTCTGCGCATCTACATCTTTTATTAACTGTGGGATTAATGCCGTTGAAGTTGTAAGAAGTACTGAAATGCAGCCATAAATACCGGCATTCCTCAAGTCTTCCCCTCCCATCCTCATTAATTCACCGGATATTTCATCATCAGTCATGCCAGATTTAAATCCTGTTATTATTTTGCCATAATCATTTTTATACTGCCACTCTTGATTCTTATTAAGGTTGGTTTTTGGTAAACTTTGGCCATTTGTACCATCACCTCTGCCGGCCATTTTCATAAACTTTATCGAATCATTATTTACAGTCCTTATTGTCGAGTCGGGCGGAACGGTATAAATAATATTTATTCTATCCCGATTAATGATATTTACATTCATTATTTTGCCGGAATTCATAATAATTGTATCCTGTGACTGTACGGAAACTGTCATTAACAAGATGATTGAGATAAAAAGAAAAGTAGTTTTCATGGCTTTATTTTTGTGCAATTTATAATAATTTTCTCAATTGTGAAAAATAGCGCCCGGATAGTATGCCCCGGGCGCATTAAATGATCACGCCTCAATGGATAACGGCGGATCAGATGGCAACTTTACCTCTTCCCTGGATAAAGCGTTTAACAAGCTTTCGTACACCGGTTCCAGGTCTTCAATCAGTTCGCTGATCTCCTTGTACAGGAAACACAGATCAGCGCGGTATTCGGGTGTCCACTGTTCCGACTCGTCAGAACTCATGGCCACCACAAACAACTGTCGCAGGTACCGGTTAGCAAATTTGGATTTCGTGATTAAAAAGAAACTGTCCAGGATATCGAGTATCGATTGTTCTACCGGACTGCCACAAAGGGCGCATGTGGTTGCATTCTCGTCATTTGATCTTTGCATAATCATGAATTTAATTGTTAAAAAATCAGGGAAGGTCGCTGCAGACATAACAAACTTTTGGTTAATTGGTACACTCACAGTGAAATTTATTTTTGGTACCTATCAAATATTTGCAATTTTCGATAACCTTTCAGCTCTTAAAGTATCCAAAAATACTCGCCATATTTCATCCCAGAACAGCAAAAACAGCGGAGAAATTCCATAACAGATAGGGGGATCATAATTAAACGTTTGCATGAGTGCCGGGCAATATCTTTCCAGGTTATTAAAAAAATCATGTTCCTGTATACGGAAAGGATATTCAAGCTCTGTCCAGATCACCCTGGCTGTATTGACATGAGTGCTTCCTGATCTTACACTGCATACAACTTCACGTTTGATGGTCTGGATCGTGCGTTCCATATCCAGCGTGTGGGCGCATCCAAATTTTCTGGCAACATAGTGCTTGTCCAATCCTTCAAGAAACTGTTTAAATGGTTCGCCACAGGCTCCCCAGTAGTAGGACCAGTTGCCATAATCCGAGGCTATTGATAACCTACCACTTTTCCCATGCGTATCCACGTTGATGTCGGCCCATGGAGTTGCAGAAGAATGCCTTATCTTGTAGCATTCGATATTATTTTTTGTGATAATAAAGTCTTTTTTCATTGTTGCGTTTTATTAATTTATCTGACCAACCCTCATGCTGAGCCTGAGGGTTGGTCAGAAATTTCAAATTATCCCCCGAATTCTTCCTGGTTCCTGAACAGATCAAGCTGGTTTCGGTTGTTTTTGCCCCGGCTGTATGCTGCCTGGCGCTCCTCCAGTTCAAGACGTTCGATTTCGAAGTACCGTTCATCCTTCAGCAGTTCGGCCCTCAGCTCTTCGATACGGTTCTTTCTGGCGGCACTCTGGCGAAGGCTTTCTTCAGTTTTGCGCAGCCGGCCGAATAACAGATCGTCGATAGTCGAATAAACCCAAAGTTCGAATGCCGGGCTTAACCATGCGGCAAATTTCAGAGCAAGAATACGGTGCATCCAGGTGCCGGATTTCTGTGAAGAAATAATTAAATCATCCTCGGATTTTATGTTTAAATAACGCTGATTAGCGTTATTTAAACATTCTGCGATGAACAATTTCGACTCTTCAATGCGGGTAAAATTTTCCACACGTTTGTCAAAAATCTTCGCCATCTGTGTGGCATTGATCATTAAATTATGATTTCCCTGTTCAAAATCGACTTCCAATCCGTTGAACTCAAATTTCACGATGTTTTTTTTCATTGTTTTACTGTTTTTGTGTTGGGTTAGTATAATTGATTGATTAAAAAAGGTTGAATAAGGGGATATCCCCCTATTCAACCTGACTTCCTTCCTATTTCTTCTTGTTTTTCTTCGCATTCAATTCCCCTTCCAGCTCCAGGATACGCATCTTGATGGTGTGGTTGCGTTTGGCATAACTGGCATTAATCTTATCGGTAATGGCCGCCATCTCATCCGCGTAAAAAAACGTGATCACGCTAAACAGAAGCATTACCTTATCCTTGTTGCTATTCGGATCCGTCTCCTGCAGTTTATACCTGAGCCAATACCTGAACTTTACGATATCCTCATCATGGGGAATGATCATGGGAGTGGTTGATTTGCACACGCACTGCTTATCCGTGTACGTATGTCTGTGCGAATCATACATCAGGAACATGAAAGCCCTGGTCTCACTATTTGTGATCAAACAACCCGACTTATGATAGTTCGACTTGCGAAACATCTCATAAGCCTGGTTATATGTTTTCTCAAATGCCAGTTCTTCATTACGTTTGAGTTTCTCGCGCAGCTGCTCCAATTCCTTTGCCTTGTCCAAACCTGCCGGTGTCATGTCAGCGGAAATATCCCGTGACCCAGTGGGCATATAGTGTACGATTTCTCCCCTGTTATGGCCGGCCACCATCAGCACCTTGACAACGTTTCCTGCTGCAATATCAGCGTTGTATGTTTCAAGTTCGGCCTCGTAATCGGCCATTTCCACATAATAGTTGTCAATATCATCCGAAAATTCCTCATCATCGTCAACTTCAGTGTAGTCTTCCCTTTCTGGTTTTTCAGGCATCTGCGGCGGATTTATCCTCTTGAATCCCGTATCGTACGAGAATTCATTGACCAGTATATTATCAGCCTTGATCTTCTTGATGATTTCCTTGTCATTTTCCGGGATATAGGTATCCACGCCGATAGCAATTCCCGGTTCATTGTCTGTGATCCTTTTAACTTCCTTCAGCAGGAACGCTTCTTTTTTCTTCTTTAGGCATGACACGTTCATGCAGATCCCTTCACCTTCCAGGGGAAACAGGCCGTATCCGGAATTAGTGTTGTCCGGGCATGAATTGCATGCCGGTCTTCCCGGGAGCAAGGTGTCATCATACAGCCCGAAGGATATTTCAGCAAGCTTGGCCGAATACATTCGCTCGATCCAGTTCTTCAGCTGTGATATTGAAGGAGGATCCCAGTGATTTGATTCGTGATTTTTAAACGCAAAATCGTACAGTTCTTCCTGTCCTGGTTGTGAAAGCTTTGCAACCTCCAGTATGGTTGTCATGTTGATCCGATCGGATACCCACAACAGTTTGAATGGTGCGGTAAGATCATTCAGCTTCAACCGCATCCGGATATATCCTTGAGATTTGCCGAACTTGAGCGCCAGGTCAGCGATAGTATGGTGCCCTTCCCGGATCAGGTTGATATATGCGTGCGCTTCTTCCAGCGGATGGATGTCTTCCCGCTGCAGGTTCTCGGTGATGGTCAGTTCCATCACCTCATCATCGGATAGATCACGGCAGATACATGGCACCTCAGTCATTCCGGCAATGGCAGCTGCTTTCATCCTGCGTTCGCCGCAGACAACCTGGTATTTGAGTTTCTTGTTTGTACCATGCACGCGCACGATCAGCGGGGAAAGGATCCCGACTTCTTTAATGGAAGCGGCCAGCTCTTCCAGGTTCTCTTTCACGAAGCTTTGCCTGGGATTTATCCCACTGGCTGCAAGATCCTTCAGCGGGATCATGGTAATTGTTGGTGATTCTGTTTTCATTTTGTTGGGTTTGGGTTAGTAAAAGTATTTGTTGCAAAAAATACAATTCGATACAGCCGCCATATGGCGGCTGTATACTCATTAACAGAAATTATTATTCAAACATTATTTTATCAATGATGTCGGATGTAGTATATCCAAGTTTGACATTATATTTTGTTTCAATTTTCTTGATCATTTCGCTGCATTTATTCCGTATTTCATCACCAATCTTTTGTTTATCCTTTTCGCTTATATCAGATTCCTCGAAAGCAAACGAATCAAATTGTTCACCGGATTTTGCAATTAGTGCCGTTGCTATATCTTTTGCCATTTCCTTTGTCATAACCCTGATTTTTTAAAATTGAACTTCTGTTAATTGCCGCTAACCGCCATACACGGCGGTTAGCCCTGTGCATTAGGGGCAATAGAGGATGATGACTTTCACCATCCTATGCCCCGTAATTTTACAACCTTACAAGCCTTGCCTTTAAGCATTCGTTGTAGGTGCCATTTACCCTGCAGATTCGGCATACTCAACTTTTTTAGGATAAATTACTTCGGCAAACAAATTCTCAACGGTTGCCATCAGTTTCGATGGCAACACGGTCTGTGTATCCAGCGCGATGGTGGTATCAGCAGCCCACAGGGTGATGCACCATCCGAACCTAAGGAAATGTTTCTTCCTGGTCTCCGAGTAAACGTACATGTAACGAGGCATGATCGACACGTATCTGAACGTGTCAATCGTTTTCATTGCGCCAAAGGCGGTTGATTTCCCGTCAAACGTCGTCCCACACCTGTGAAATCCCAGGGATTTAAGCAGCGGCCAGCAGGTAGTTTTTGAAATGTCGATTGTTTCCATTGGGATCAGTGTTTGAGATTCACAAAGTCGGTGTTGATCAGGTGGAACTTTGATCTTTCCACCGCTGGAATATGTTCACAGGTTGTGAATACAAAATTGACTTTCGGATTTCTTTCCCTTAATACATCAAGAGAAAGAATATCCTTTAGTGATGTACATTCTTCAATGATCACCAGGTCATAGGAGAAAACTGTATACGTGTTCTTCTTGATAAATTCCCTGGTCGTTAGAAGGAAGTTTACACCAAACAAATGTGCGATACCAAGACTGATCCACGACTTTCCTGAAGCATGCGGACCACTGATTATAATTGCCTTATTCATCTTTTGTTGCCGGTGCCATCCGGTCTTTTTGAGGGTTTCATGGCGTTCCCTGGGTTAGTTGTTTGAATTATTTTAAAAACATATCGACAACAAAGTAAATACATTTGAATATATAATCCAAATGTATTTACTTTATTATCTAAATTATTTTCACATGGCACCATCATCTGCAAAGGAATAATACTGATCCCCGCCAATGATGATATGATCGAGCACGGCAATGTCAAGCAAAGCGCCGCTGTCGTGTATCTTCTTGGTGATCCGGATATCAGCCTCACTGGGCGTTGTAACGCCCGACGGGTGATTATGTCCCAGGATGATCGATGATGCATGATGATCAAGGCATACCTTGAATATCTTCTTTGGATCCACTACAGTTCCGGATATCCCGCCTTCGGAAATCCGATGCCGGCCGATCACTTTGTTTGCCCGGTTGAGCATCAGGATCCAGAACTCTTCATAAGGCAGATCGCGCATCAGGGATGCCAGTATCCTCCTGGCGTCATCACTGCGGGAAATCTTATCCCGGATAACTGCCTCACATGCCTGTTCCCGCCGGCACATGGAGAACATGGCTGCCAGTCTCACTGCAATTCCCTGGCCAATGCCTGGTACCTGGCACATGTCAGCCACGCTCATCTTCCACAGCTCCTGCAGGTGATTGTTGCATGCAGCCAGCAGTGTCCTGGAGATGTTCAGTGAAGTATTTCCAGCTATGCCATTGCCAATGATCAGCGAGAGGATCTCGGCATCAGATAGTGCATGGGTCCCCTTGAGTAACAGTTTGGTTTCAGGGAGATCATCCTCGGCCCAAAGGCGCATGGGGATTTCATTTGCGTAATTGCGACCATCTTCGGCCACCCGGGATACAGTTGATTTTTTCATAGGAGTAAGGGTTAAGGTTAGAATGAAATTTTCTCGCCCTGGCTCTTAAACCGGATTGATCGGATCAGGTCAATAGTGTTGGTCAGATTACACGGTAATCTGAATACACCCAACGGGCACCGCTGTTGAGCGTTCCGATCGATGCAGGTACCTTGGAAAGATTTCATGCGAACCTACCCTCTCCATATCCCAATCACGTGGCGGTATTGGGGCATAAAAAAAGCCCTGTTGCCAGGGCTTTATAATAATCAGGTCATCCCTGATCCGCTGGCCGTCGCCATCGGTTCTTCATGGTTTCCACCAACTCATCTTCTGCATTCTTGTCAATAATAAACACATAGGTATCAATGACATCACAGAGGGTTATGAGATTATCCAATGTGATGTTGTGATTTCCCGACAACATCCTGAATACATTGGGCTGCTCGAACCCTGTTAATTCAGCGATCTTATAGGTTGACAAACCTTTTTCCTTCGCGGTTTCACGCAAATATTTGCACAGTAACTTCCTGGCATAAATTATCTTATCATTTTGCATAAACATAATTTTAAAGGGCCGGTTTCCCGGCCCCGGTGTTTAAATAATTAATCGGCGTTATTCCAAGCTTTTGCCAACCAAACTTCGGCAGCATGCGCTTCAGCATATATTGCATATTCGCAGTTACCAGACTTTGCCCGTGCATAGGCGAGACTTACCTCTTCAGCACATTTTTTTGATAACCAATTTTCATTTTTAGCAAAAATTGAAGCTTCTACTTCGAACTGATCACAGGCGGCAAGATATGCCGCACTCTTATTGGTGATGGTTGCATCTGTCCTGATTTTCTCGATGGTGTCAAATTGTGTGTTCATGGCGTTTTTTTTTTGATTGTTTGATGAAACAAAGATAATATCATTTATGATATTACACAAGTATTTAACTGTTATTTTTGAACAGCTGAGTAATTTATTTCTATTCTAAATAACACTGATCAGTGTCCAAACGCGAGTACTCGCGTAATGCCGCGCGATTCTGCCGCGCCTTACAGCCATAAGGCATCCGAGCATAAAAAAAGGGTACGGTATTCACCCGTACCCGATGTTCATTTATTTTTTCACTGAGCACTGGCTTTGCAATTCAGCCATTTCCCACATAAGTTTATCCAGGTTTGTTTCTGCAATGTTTTCTACATAGCCGGGGTAATAGATACTATCCAAGGTTTCGATGAACATCTGTTCGTAAGACTGATCTAGCGTAGTTTTTTCGAGCGTTGTCATGGCTTTAGAGATTAAGGATTAATACTGAAAGTTTCTCTCTAAGCGAAGCTTCACACCGAATCGGTTGAATTATGTCACAGAGTGCAGGTCACGATTCCCACTATCGAATCTGAATGCACCCCAGGGGCACGGCTCTTGACAGTACGGGTTCTTCAAGGGATACTCTCCCACCCCGGAGAAACCCGTGAAGAACCCGTAGGCAATTCAACCGATATAGGTACCTTGGAAACGTTTCGAGGATTAACCATTCCGCCTAACCGGATAGATCGGTGATCTGTGCCGGTGCATCAAAGGGTTTCTTTTTGCCAGCTTTTTCTTTTCCCGTTTTTCAAAAGAAAAAGCTGCCCGGATTGCATCTCATGCAAATAAAATGGCGTTTGCAGTCAAAAAACAGGCATTTTTCAAGCCTCCAAAATATTAACCGGCGATCATAACCAAAATATTGCATTTTGTGTATGATTGTCCCACGCCCCGCCCTGACGCTTTTTTGACAATTTCAAAGGCTCTCCATGCAGGATATATGAAAAGGCTGTTTAGAATGGTTCTACATGGGTTCACAATGCACACGCGCCCAATACATAAAGAACTGCTCCCCTATGATGCAGACGCACTATGTTGTAAAGTTGTGTGTAGGACTATCCTATGATGGACATGTCATGTGATGGCTCATGATCACCAACACTTTGAAAGAACATCCAGTAGTAAAGGTTGTCAACTGCATCACTCAGATCAGTTGCCTTCCACCTTGGTTGCCCTTCCCTGCGCTCTGATGACTTATCCTTCTTGAACTCACTGGGCAGCACAGGCGCACTGTCCATGGACACAAAGGTCTCCATTGCATTGTTCATGTTGATCCTGAAGTCAGGCGTGTTGCCACTGTCATTCATGAGGAACTTATGCCAGAAGATGAACTTATCCATGTGAGATATCTCATGCAGTTCAGCACACACGTTGACTATCCATCCTGCCTTGGTTAGTTGCATGGTCACATCATCGAAGTACGTCTGCCTTGATGATGCATCATTGCGACGCGTACCATCACTGCCACCATAGATGTTGATTGCCTTACGCTGATGATGCTGGTAATACTCGATGAACTTATCTACCAGTACTGCCAGTGTTTCATTCTCCACATAGAAGTTCTTGATGATAGGGAACTCATTGCTTACCCTGTGCCATTGACACACGACCATGCAGTTCTGGGTAGATCCGAAGTCGAATGATGCATACAGTTCAAGGGCACTGATACAGTCAGCATCACCCCTTGAATCCAGGCCGCCATCTTTAAGATCATGACCTATGCCATCATAGAACGCATAGTTGTACGAATCATAATAGCAATGCTTTGCAGCGCTCAGCGCTGGATAGAAACCATTGATGTTTGTTTTGCGGCGGATATTCTCGATCTCTATATCATACACCAATGCAGGTAATGTTCGTTTGGCATCACGAAAATAGCGCGCTCCCAGGATTCTTTCATTATATCTGGCTGATGCTTCCAGGAACATGAACTCCTTGGGAAATTCAGTCTCCATTTTTTCGTATTCAAAAACCCAGTCACCTCCAGGAGTAAGAGGCTGTGATCCCAGGAACAAGGTACCATGATGAAAGCGTATATGCCCGAACTTATCTCCATTGCCACGATTCGCAGGCAACACATCAGAATCGATCGCGCTTTTCTTGAGTTTTGTAGCCTCGTCAAAGATCATGTAATCATAGGATCCTGACCTGGCCATCTCCGGCCGGTCGAAGGAATTGAACTCAACCACAAACCCGTTATACCAATGAATGCAGTTGGTATAATCCAACGGCGGCTGAAAAGGTTCGGGCCAACCCAGTTTTTTCGGCGCCCGGACACCAACAAAGTAATGCAATCCCCGGTATAATCCCCTGCGCTCCAGGTGAGATATGATAGGCGGCATCGATTTGGTTCTGATATGGAAATAAGTCAGACCGTTAAGAGATATTTTTCCCCTGGGCATGAACATCATGCAATCAAGTATCTGATCAGCGATGATGGTTGTCTTACCTACACCCCTGCCTCCGATAAACATCTTGTGAGGCCGGGTGCACAGCTTGATCACACGCTGCGGGTAGTTATAATATGGGGCCGGGACGATCTCTATATCCTGCATGGTCAGTCAACTTCAGTATGATCGATATCTTCAATCATGAAGATATCGGAATAATCAGCAAGGGGAGAAAGTTTGAGCTGAGCCATGAACTCCTGGTACATGTTGATTAGCTTTTCTTTGGTCGTCTCATCCAGTTTCTTGAACATGGCGCTGCGCATAAAATCAAAATCAATCGTGATCAGCTGTATGGGCGGCTGGATCTTGGATGGGTCCGGCATATCCGGATCATCCTTATCCAGGTTGTTTGCCTTGGTGATCCGCTCAATGGCTTTTTCCCATGCCTTAAGGTTGTTGGTTTTCTTTGCCGCCCTGATCAGGTCCATAGACATCTGGGTAACGATATAGCGCAGCGCCTCCTTATTCGCGTTTCGCAGCTCCCCATAGGTATTCTTGCAATTATGCAGGTCGATGTATGCCTGGCGCTGGCTGATCTCGAACCGGCCCATGAGCATCCTTACGATATTGGCATCATTCTCATAATCGGCAAGCAACATTGCATGTGCTGCATCCATTCTTTCTTTGATCCTGGTATCTTCAGCGGATAATTCGGTACCGCTGAAATAATGATCCCGGATCCGGTCCACGACCGTGCTGGCTGGTAATTCCTTCATAAATCATCAAGTTTGGCATTCTCAATCAACTTCAGCGCCGCGGTCTGCGCCGGCGAGCTGCCGGCTTTTGCCAGGTCCAGTACTGCCCGGCGGATGAGCGCCTCTTCCTTGAGCCGGGACGCCTGAAACGAGCGGTAAACATCACCGCCACGGTTTTCCAGCATGTCCAGAAACTGATCATAGGATACATCGATGATCAGGGCTATCTCGCGCCTGGTGAACATCAGGGCGGCATAGTCCCGGATCTCCTGCATGATCGCTTCAGAAACTTCTGCTGACGAGTTGTTCATGTATCCATTTTTTATGAAACGCGCACGATGTTTTTGAGTTCCGGATGATCCCAATCTCGATGCGGGGATTCCGGGTATAGTTCCCACTGCCGGCAATGGTGATGCTCCACTGTTCATTCTCAACCACGGTCACTTTTGCATGCACGCGTGAGGGTTTAACATTGGGTGATATCCTCTTGAGAAAATGAAACTCTGCTGACTTTACCGTAACGTTGCGGTAATCGAATATCCCGGTCAGGTCGGTGATCAGGCCTGATGTTACATAGTTGTACAGTTGCCGGATAGCATACTCGGATATTGCCCAGGTAGTAAAATGAACGGCGGCCGGTCCCGTTTTCTCAAGCACGTAGAAGAGCAGGTCATGTACAGACCAGTCACCGGTTGACACGAACTCGATCGCCTCTTCCACCTGGGGAAGATCCTGGATAACCTCGGTAAGGGTTTGTTGTGAGTTCCCCACCACGAACCTGGTAGGTCCCTTATGCCTGATGGCCGCGGAACCGCTCTTTCTTGGTTGGTTGATATCGTCAATGGAAAACAGGCTCATTTTGCCAGCAGCTTATCAACCTCGAACAGCTGCTCTTCGTATGCTGCCAATGACAGCCGGTAATGATCTTGTTTCGCTTCTTTGCCCGGGTTCTTCAGATACCCTTTGATCCGGGAGATGTGTGAACGGATATTCGTTCGGGCCTTGATCAGTTCAACCGGGTCCAGGGTAGACACTGAAGGTTTCTCTTTCTTACCTGATTTCCCGGCCACCGGTGGCAACACCCCATACTTTTCAAAATGGTTTTTCCTCTGGTACATGGCATCAAGTTCATCAGCTACATCCAGGATCATCAGTGCATCATGCCTGCGCTGATCATCACCTACCAGCTCGAGGGTTGCATGAAGTGTGTCCAGGGCTTTCCAGTGCATCTTGATATCCTTGAGCAGCGCGGCAATATCACCCTTGTCATCATTGGAGATGCCTACCCTGGTGATCACTACGGGCGCCGCCGGCGCATTGACCTGAACCGGTGCAACCCTTTTGGGTGGCACTGTGAACGGTTGCACTGATCCCAGCAGCTGTGTCAGTTCATGCACCAATGTTTCATGCATGGCCGGCGAAGGATCCTGCCGGGTTAGCAACCGCTTGAGGTTACCGCTGCTTCCATACAGTTCATAGAGTTCTACTCCCCGGGCAAAGTCACGTGACGATGCCAGCCAGGCTTTTATTGCTTCATTCATCGAGCAAAGATTTTTGTTCTGCCAAAAATTGGTGCCACTCAGGCGACTTCCGGTCCGGGGCAAAGGAGAATGACTTAGGATGCACCCGGTAGTCCATCAGTACTGCCTCCATATTATATAAGGTATGACCGTTCAACAGGTACTTAATCCAGAGGGAATAATCTTCGGCCAGATGTGATGGTGTGGGGTTATACCCACCGAGCTTCAGCAGGGTATCGCGCTGAAAACACACACCCGGGTGATTAATGAACCAGTGACCGGGCATACCTGCAGCCACCTTCCTGGTTACTTCTGCAGGATGATGCGAATACCATTCCCGTTCATTGTTAAAAAGGCGTATCTGGATCCCACATACCTGCCGGTAGGGATACAGTTTGAAGAACCAGTTATGATACATCAGCAGATCCGTATGCGCGATGTCATCTGCATCCATGCGCACAACCAGGTCACCACTGCAGAACTTCAGGCCGAAGTTCAGTGCTGCAGCAATCCCTTCATTTTTAAACTTACGGACTAAGGTTACCCGCAGGAATGCCACGTCAAGCCACTGCAGGTAATTATACAATGGTCCTGCAGGATTATTATCATCTACAATAACCAGTTGAAAATCCTGGAAACTTTGTGCCAGGATCGAGTCCACGGCCTCCTGTACCCATTCAACAGGTGTGGCATAAATCGGCATTAGTACACTAATTCGCATGGATCGGGAGTGTTTTGGCCGGTGAATCATCGTGCCAGTGAATTTTAAAAAATGGGTTCTTGTACTGATGCCCGGGAATCGCTTCCGGAAGGATCCCCATGAGCTTGCATATTACCGGAAATGATATCTGATCCTGGTAGGTCCACTTGATATTTTCCCACCACCATTTCGCCATCAGCTCGCGGATGCGCGGCGAACCTATTTTTCTTACCATCACCCCACAGGCCCACAAGCCTCCATGGGGCGGGTACAACTGCATGTAGAAATTGGTTTGAGCATTGATGTCCTGGCCGATGTACTTGATAAGCTCCTGCGATGCCTTTGCCTCTTCGTAGATGCAGTCACGTTGCGGGTGCCGGTACAGGGCAATGTCACCGGTGCATGATTCAACCATAAACTTAACGAAGTCATTGGATGTGATCTCGATAGATCCGTCGATAAAGATCACGGTTTCATAGCCTGCCAGGGTAGCTGCTTCCCATGGGAACATCTTGAAAAACTTTGCCCTCATGCGTGGATGCAGGCAGTAATTCGGGTATGATACCGGGATGATCTGCCACCTGGGTGAATCATGATCTTTCCCACCCGGTGCCGGATGCCTCATGATCATGTGGATATCGTCGGTGATGCAGTAGAAGTCTGCGTCAACCGACTGTTTTGGAATGATGTGAAGTTTGGCATAATCGTTAAAGATAGTAGTGTAGATAGCGATTCTTTTTTTTTCAGGAAGGAATGCCGAAATCTTGAGGTCTTCTTTTAATATCTGACGCCAGGCAGGACCATATATTTTGGTCATTCCGAAGTTAAGTTCCTGCTTAGCATTTTCTTCATACTCCACCAGCGTCCCCACGGTGTTGATCGTTTGCTGTCCCATGTGATGGAACACGGAACCGTCATCACAGCAGAGTTTCAGGCCAGCAGCGCGCATGCGCAGCGCCCAGTCGAATTCAACACCATAACCGCGTTCGAATGTTTCATTGAAGAACCCGATGCGATCGAATACCCAGCGGCTGATCACCGGTGCAGTGAACTCGATACAGGTAACTTCACGAACACCTGGTGAACCATTGTTCCTACAGCTGGGCATCCAGCAGTTGTATGCCGGGGTGATCATGTCATACACACACTCATCCATCAACTGTTCAATACGCCTGATCGATGCCGGTGCGATTTCAATATCAGAGTTCATCAGCCAGTAAGCATCATACCAGGTATGATCCATGTGCATGAGGTGCCGGAGCGCCCTGTTCCAGTTCCTGGTAAATCCAAGGTTATCCTCAAACCGGTACACGGTATGCTCCGGCATAACAGATGAGAATGGGATATCACTCCCGTTATCAATCACGATAGAATCCGGTACCATGGCACACAGCCTGGAGGTAACCTCAGGTGTATTGTAATGAAGGATGAGCTTTGCTATTTCCATAGTTCAAACTTTGACGGGTTAGGGAATTTTTCCTCCAGGAATCGTTGAAGGTTTTCATTCAATCCGGCGGCGTTATGATTCAGGTAGGTCCTACCCTCGCAGATCCGGGCAATATCACCAGTATTGTCGCTGTAAAATTCGTTCTCCTGGGTACCATAGAACTGCACGGCATATGATTTCGACCATAACCGGGGCTGTGAGAACGGATAGAATGTATTCCAGTACAGTGAAGAGGTGAGCAATCTTTTCTCCAAAGCTCCATACACATCGATGATCCAGCTCATGCGATGTTTGTTGAAGACTTCAGGCAGGTGCGTTTCCGTGTTCCATGCCATGTAACCTTTCTGCCTGAGCACACCCAGGGTCTTATACAGCTGGTCCCACCAGGTGCCATACCTGCGTGGCACTTTCTCGAACGCATACATGGCCTTGAACTGTCCCAGCTCTACCAGGTCAGCATCGGCCAGCACATAGATGTCATCGTACATGCGGATGAACTGATCAGTGGTATCAGCATGACCAATGAAAAGCAAGAGTTTTGTAATTGCATCATAGAGGGTATTCTCCGGGATCCCCTCTATCCTGGTATGAGGAATCACGTTGACCGTTTCCGGATTTATCCATGAAGGGATATCGCCCACGATCCACACCCGGAAATCGAATTTAAAATGCTGCTCGATACTCCTGAGGGAATAACGCAGCTCCTGCCAGGAAGCTTCGCGTTCAAAATATGGGTAGTACACATCGATCATGAAGCAAAACTAAATTTACAATTGTAAATTCTAAAGGACATAAACACCAACGAAAAGAGCCGGTCATCGACCGGCTCTTTAAGAAACGCAACTACTAACCCCAGGAAGGAAACAGTGTCTTACCAGGATGCTGATCCCGGATCATACTTGATGGCGCCAGTGTAGATACCCATGGGGTTCTTCTGTTTGGCACCGAATGTGATGGTGTGGCCTTTATCTTTCTCAACGGTGGCACCCCAGGCAGACTGAATGTCATCGATTAAGGTGAGAAAGCAGGGTTCACCAATGACATAACGTTTGCCATCGGCGTTGTTCTGGATGATGATGATGCCTTCGAATGCATACCCGTACTGGGCGATCCATGATAACACGGCGTTGCCCCATCCCGGGTAGAATCCCTTGAGCTGGATCTCATACCCCCCGGAGTCCTTGTTGGAACCCTTGATTTTCTTCTGCGACGGTTCGATAACATCCGATGTCATGTAGAACCGGTGCATGTACTTTCCGGCCTTCAGAGGTATGTCAGCGATGGTTTCCCCGGTTGCTCCCCTGGCCGGATATGTTAACCAGTCAATATTTTCGGAAGGGATTAAAAGGATCTCGGATTTCAACCCTCCTCCTGATCCGGGGTTAGACCCTGCAGGTCTTGCAAGGTCGATCAGGGAAACGCAGAGCGCCCCGGCCGGAGCCTTAAGGAATGACATGGCCACCATGGGGAGCATCACCCAAAGGGGATTAATCTCCAGCACGGCCCCGATGGCGCCACCCACGATGATCACCATCAGTACGATTGTTAATATTCTTGCTATTTTCATATCGGTAAGGATAAATTGTTTGTTAAAAGTGAATTATGATCCACAGTTCCCGGGGAGCGCCTCATTATAGGCGCTGCCCGGGACGGTGGATTTGTCCAGGCCTAGTTGGAGGCGCTGCCCGGATCAGGAACGAATGCGAAGATGGCTTCCTGGATGGCAAAGCCAACATTTTCGTACCAGTCAGCGAACATGAACACCTGGCGTTTCTGAGCCTCGATCTGCGGGGTAGACGCGCCGTCGTTTGACTTGATCAGGCGGATAAAGTTCGCCTTTGGCGTTGCAAACAGGATGTCACTGCCGATCATGGAAGGAAGCGGCTGCAGGGTAAGGTTGGTTCCGTCAATCACGGCATTGCCGAACTTGCCATAATCCATCACGTTGCCATGGAGGTCCCTTTTTTTTCGGACGTAATAGGTGAAGTTCTCCTGGCTGCAGAACACGTTCATCGGGATTGACCTGTACGGTCCTACCACGATGTCGGCAAACTGTTCGATCTGGGTGAACGCGTTGGCGGCTGTGATAGCCACGTTGTTTTTCGCCCAGTTTACCTTGTTGGTACCATCGGCCTTGAGGGCCTTAAGTACGGTGAGGAACCCGTCCATTGACAAGCCTGTAGCCTGGGCAGTTCCGGCCACGGGATCAGCGTACTGACCTTTGGCTATCAGGTTAAGCTCGCGATCCTGGGCAGCCTGCTGGATGAGCATCTGGTACAGGATATACTTGGTGAAAGGCCACTGGTCGCGGGTCTTGCTTTCATCGGCAAGGAATCCCAACCAGCTGCCGTACACCTCATCCGGGTAAATCTCGACATCAAACTTGTGACGGCGATGACCGATGTGGATCGGGGTGAATGCCGGCGTACCTTTAGGAGTCCAGCTTTTCTGAAATCCCTGGGTGATGTTTCCGATGGTCGCCTGCGCCGCGCGGAAGTCATCATTCTGCTTGACCGTGGTCATGAAGTTCATTGATTCCGTGCCCTGCAGTAAGGCCCTGCGGATATCATTCTCATTTTGGCCCAGGAAGGTGCCGAATTCGGCCATCAGCTGGGTAATATTTACTGTGTTTGCCATTTTGAAATGGATTATTGGTGGATAACTTGAGTTTCTTTCTCGCGCTCCGGGTTACATGGCCTCGTCAGCGAGTTTATTATGAGCGTAACTGTCAGATGCAATCTGCTCCGGGGTGCGGTCGGCTTTCTTTCCTGCCCTGGTTTCCTGCCCGGCATCAGAAGCCAGTAACGCTTCATGCTGCCTGGTCAATTCGGCAAAGGCAGACTGCAGGCAGATATGATCTTCGCTGATCTGGGTCAGCCGGGTGATCTCAGCATCCTTCGCCTCGATAGTGGCGTTCTGATCTGTCAGCCGGTCGTTAAGCTGGTCAATCATTTCCGGGGTGATATCGTTGGAAGTCACATCACCGGTATACCCGAAAAAACTTGCAATGGCAAGCCATGTTGCCTTCATTTTGATATTCATGATATGGGAAGTTAAATTTGGTGTCTTATTGGAAAACTTTTCTGACGGTATTGTAACCGCGGTCTGGATTGCATACTGAAATGAACCTATCTCATCAACCAAACCCATGCCAATGGCATCTGAGGCGCTATAGATCGCTCCCTTCATGCATGCCGGGTTAACCTGGGGCCGACGGGCCAGTACCTGTGACTTGAACATGTTAACGATCGGATCGAGCAGGCTCTCGCGAACCGGTTGATATTTTCCGGCCTTGATATCTGCGATCGCCTGGTTCTTTTCGGTGGAATCGGTTGCATAAACTTCATGCAGCACGATGCCTTCCTTTGCCAGGTAACCTTCCATGTCGGCCCACACCAGCATGGACCCGATGGATCCTACCATGTCAAGCTCGGAAGAACAGATGATTTTCTTTGCAGCTGAAGCGATCCAGTAACCGGCGCTGGCCGCGCAGCCTTCAACATAGGCAACCACGGGAGTCTCGCAGCACGCGATAGCATTGCACAGGATATCGGTGTAAGAGCTTTGTCCACCAGGTGTGTCGATGTGAAGCACGATGGCCAGTACTGACATATCATTGTCAGCTGCGATGATGTCATTCGCGATGGATGTCGTTCCCCTGGGCCCACAGAACTGATCATACTTCATGAGCTCGCCATGAATGGGGATCACCACGACCTGACATGGATCCGGGCAGCAAGCATCATGACCATCGGCAGGCTCGTTGGGATCTTCCCCCTGCGAAGGATCGTAAGGCATGGGTGTGGCGCCGGTCTGATCACTGAGGTTGATTACATAAGGCTTGTGTTTAGCGCGCTCGGCTGAAAAATCTTCATGAGCGGTTTGTTCACCCCGGATCAGGGAAACGAGTCTGGCTCCATATATGCCTGAATTTTCAGCATACAGAAGCCAGGGAGATGAAAAGATTCTTGAAAGGAGCGTGTTCATTGTATCCGGTTATCGAGGATACAATATTAAAACCCACCCGGGGATTAATAAAGGACTGAAAATTACATCAGTCGCCAAACGTGGGATCCGGAACCCAACCGGTGCCACCGGCAGCCTTGTAACTGGCCGGGGCAGAAAACGCGCCGGTAAATACCACTTCCCAGCCGTTATACCCTTCCACGTTAGCCGGTTTTGTAAGAGTCCCAAGTTTCTTCATTGGGATATCCATGGTCCCAAAGTAACGGGATACCCCATTTTTGTCGATCAGGTTAATCACCAGATGACGGTTATTCATAGCATACAATGCGATCTCGACATCAGACCGGTCCTTAGGGATGAGCATCTTGATCTCGTAGGAATACTTGATGCCGGCCGGTGTCGGATCCTCCTTGCACGTGAGCTGTATGGTCTCATCGGTAGCGTAGAGGTTATTCCAAACCTTACCAGTTTTCAGCGTGATCACGCCAACCATGGTGACAGGGTTTACGTTATATGAAAGGATATCATCCTTGAATACGAACAGGACCGGGTTGACTCCCCCGATATTTCCATTTGTGTTTTTCAGAACTGCCATTTTCGATTGAAATTATATGATAAAAAATAGGTGACCTATCGTCTTTCTATTGCTGTCAATAAAACCGTGCCTAATCGATTTTTTTCTTGCCCGGTAATATGCTTTTGAAATCATGTCGAAGGTGATATCATCCCGCCGGATATTCATCTGGCTGCAAAACTCGTTTACAACTGCCTGGATTGATCCTTTCTGAGTTTTTGTTTCCAGGCGATAACGGACCTTGTCATCACAGTAGAACCTGAAGTGCAGCCTGAAGTGTGCTTCTACGATCTGCTGTATGGCCTGTTGATTCTTGAGCGATATCCACGCGGTATTGCGCCGCACTTCGAACTCGTGGAAGTATGGCAACGCGAAGGTGAATGAATATCCTTCCTGGTTCTTCTGGTACCGGTCGAACTGGAAGTTTGGTTTTGCCCTGGGCGGCATGCGTTCCAGGAATGGGAAGATGAGTTTACCCAGGTAAGAGTTCTTGGTTGCGCAAAGAAGGTCCCCTTCCGGAAACTTGCTTTCCATGTTCATTATGTAACGGATGTAATCCTGCAGGTAAGGCCTCATCTTGATCGTGATGGTTGGCCTTTCTAATTCATATTGCTGGGTTTCCTGTTCCATGGGTGCGAATATAGTTTATGATTTGTTTTTGATAAAGGCCGTCCCATGGCAGGGACGGCCGGCTTTTTCTACTCTTTTTCTGACGACTGATTTTTGTAGTCGTTCAAAGTTTCCAATAATTCCGAAAGTTCCTGGTAAACGAAGGCCATGTGAGCCCGGTGCTCCTGGGTCCACACGGCCGACTCCTCGGCGCTGATGGCTGCTACGAACATCTGCCTGATTGTTTTAATTGCATCTCCAACACTTGTGAATGTAAAGAATTTGTCCAGGATCACCAGTATCGAGGGATCAACCGGGCCAGTGCATGCAACACATGCACTCTGAGTCTGTGTTTCTTCGGAATTCATGGGGTTAAGTTTAGTTATGCAACATTAACGTAACATCATCATGCGATTGTTTCGTAAATAATGAATTTATTTCTAAAAATAATGTTCAATATCAGGTTTGGGTAATGGCATAGGATGGGTGTTACGTATATCACGCAATTTTTCATCGAGCTCTTCTTTGGTAAGCTTTGGTTTTGCTGTAGTTACCGGGGGAATAATGGATTCAGCTTTTGTCTGATCAATGATATCTATTGATTTAGGAACCGTAGATGGTAACAACGATTTTTACACCCTGATACTTTCACGGGCAAGTGCGCGCTGCTTAATATTGGATAAGTATTTTTGGCATTTTTCTCCACATCCACGCTGAGTTGCACGTTGTGGAGTGAACCAGGATCCACATACCTCGCATTTAATATTTGCATACTTGGTAAACTTTTTGTGACGATGAATAGGATCAGCTGGCGGCGGATCAACTGTTTCCTGCACGGGGTCTGATGTTGATTCAATTTCTTTGATCTGTTGATTACAAGCTTCGATAAATTCCTGCGGAGTTTCAACCATACTTTCACCATTGAGCGCGGAGATGGCAGCGCGTAACTGTTTTATCTTCCCCAAATGATCATCAATGATGGAATACATTTCGAAGATTATTTCAAGTTCTGTTTTCATGTTGTTTTTTTTTGACTGTTAATTACTCGGCATCAGCTTTCATGTCTCCCATGAGATCCCGGATTGGATCATGGCTCTTGAACTTAGGTTTGTGCGACACGTATTCATGATCCTCATGGATGGTGATGTCGGTAAACTTATCACCGTTGTATACCGGATCATTTTTTTTCATCACGGAGTGAAGAATATCTGACACTTGTCTCAACTTTGGTTCTGCTGGATAAATATCCAGCGTGTAACCATTTGGCAACAATGATTCTATTGCCAATAATTCATCATCACTGACTTGAACTACCTGGTCGAATTCAACGACCGTTTTAAACTGAACTCTTACTTTTTTCATGTTTAACTGGGGTTTTAGGGTTAATAATCAACTGTATTCCTCTTTTAGCAAAACTGTTATATAGTGATCTGGCCAGCTTATGCAGCTCGCCAGCGGTTGGCTCCCAGGCTGAGAATTCCGGGCGAAGCAGCACGCTGATCAGCGCTTCCTGCAGTGCCGCGAAATCAGCGGGTTCTTTGACTATGTTACTCTTGTTCATTTTCTTTTACAAATACGCGATCCTCGTCGATGAATGGCTGAAGGAACTCGCTGGTTAAATTCATCGATACCTCGCAGATCTGGAATACATCCTCGTAATCCACCCACTGGATCAGGAAGGTCATCCCGATCTTTCTTTTTCCATTTTCGGTGAAATCTGCTAACGTTGCCCTGCGGAAATTGTCTGGCAATTTGTCATAGTGTGGGCAACCATGCTTTGTGTACTTTATTTCCATTTCAATCATTTTTTGTCATTTTTTGATGAAAATAAAAAAAAACAGCGTTTGCCAAACCGAAATGTCCACACCTACACACCTACAGACCATACAAGCACCTACAGCGACCATACAGACACCTACAATATTTTCGTAGGTATATATATAATAATCAATAATATATAATCTTGTATGGTGTGTAGGTATTGAAAAACGCATTTTTGCCAGGTATTTTGTGTTTTTTTTTCTTTTTTCGCTGATGCTGTCAAAATGGCGGTTCTTCCTGATCTGGCGAGGGTGGAAAAACAATCGGATTTTCTACAGATTGAACAACCGATTTAACATCTGCCGGCAGATCTGTTCCGGGAAGTGGTTTATACATCACCAACCGTTCAAGGTTCACATCAAGTTCCCCGGGCCCAAACTTGAACACGAATGCCGAGCTGTTTGAATTATCGAACCTCACCTGATCACTGTGCCCGACATATGACTTATTCCCTTTCATGTAATGAATGATGGACACCATGTCGATCCCGTTGCGTCCGGTCTGCTGGCGGTGTTTCTCCATGTATAGCGGATGGATCCGGGATAGCCGGATACACAGCAATTTCGTTGGTTCAGTAAAATCTACATTCTTTAGGTCTCCGCTCTTGAGCGTAACTTTGATTGATTCCAATGTTGATATTTTGAAATCGATATTATTGGCGATGCGGCCCTCGTCGAGTAGATATTCAACGGTCTGCCAGAACCCGGCCACAGATTCAGAACTTGATACCTGCTTACTTTGATCCGAAAGGTTCTTCTTGATTACCTGGTACAGGTATTCATAGGTGAAATTGAACTTCAGCCCTTCAGGTTCCTTTGATATGATCCTGATCGGGGTAAGGATACAGGCATAATTGCGAACCAGTCGTTCATCGTATGAAAGTTTCTCGGCTATCAGATCACTCTTGAGTTGTTCTTGAACCTCGGTGAACTCAATCCCAAACTTCTGATCGATCAGAGATCTGAAGTTCAGAATATCACCCAGCAAGGATGATATCCCGGCCAGCTCATAATCCTTGAGTTTGTTATAAGCATTCATCTCAACCTCTGTGTACGCGTGTTTTTGGAACATCAGAAGAATGGCCCGGGTGAGCAGCGCGTTATCATCAGCGGTGGGCATATGCTGTCCGCTGATGGCCAGGGATCCGTTGATCTTGGTTGTCTTCGTTCTGTTATCCTGTGTCATCTTACCCTTTTCCGAGCCGGCGCCATCATAGGCACCCTTGAGGGACTGGAACCTGCGGGGATCAATATCATTGTAATATTCATCCACCCAAATCAGGGCATTCTTTACCCGGGCCAGGTTTCGGTCAAAACCTACCTGGGTACCTGAGCTCAGGTTAAAGGTTGGTTTATTATGAAAAAACAGGTTACTTAATGACCATGCCAGGGTACTCTTCCCTGACTGAACAGTGCCAAAGAGGAACAGGTGCGGGAAGATCTTGTACTTTTCAAATATGATATCTCTGAACACGGTGGCCACAGCATAAGCAATGCCTATCATTCCGTTATCATTGAATGATTCCAACATCAGCTTTGTCCAGGTACCGAAACTTATCGGGGACTGGTTCCACACGAAGTACCGGTCGTTCTCGTATTCATCATCATCATCCCGCACGTTCTTGTATATGGATGAGAATGCGGCTGTGAAATACTTCTTGTTTTTAAACTCGGTAATCCCAAAATCATTCACCGGTTGCCACACGCCATGAAAGATGCCATTGGCGAAAGCATAGAATCCTTCACGCATCCAGCCCAGGGTTCTCAATTCTTCACATACCGGGAAGTTTATCGATATGTGATCGAGAATTCGCATGTAATGCCCTTTTTGACCATAAAAAAGGAAATCTCCTTTGCAAAAAACGTACTGGCTGAAGAGTTCCACGCTAAGGAAATTCTTTGAAGGAATTTCCAACACCCGTGTATATCCAAGGTAGTTCACGATCTCCACCAGGCGTTTGTTATCCGTTATTGAATCAATATGAAATAACGGTTTTATGATGAAATTCGAGCACTTGAAATCATGCTGCGTGGCGGTATAGAACCAATAACAATTATTCAAAATGTACCATCCTAAAGGATTCTCCTCGTCCGAGTTTTCACCATCTGTTCTTGTCCGGGTAGATTGCACCGACTTCCTTGAATCGGCCAGGAACTTGAGTTGAGTCGCAAAAGTTTTCTTGGTGATCTTGTATTTCTTGGCCAGGTAATTGATAAATGATTCCCTGGTTCCCGGGCTGGAAAGGTCGAAGAGCATGAGGCAAACCTTGTCAACGGCCTCCCCCATTTTGGACGGGCTGTCGTCAACCGATTCAAGGATAATTTCCATTTGTGAAAGGATATTATCATCCGCGCCGACATTGGTATCGATCAGGGCGATTGTTGGTGGTAGTTCACTCATGACTTTCTTTTTCCTTATCCTTAAGATCCTTTTGCATCGTTTTCTCAACAGCGGATATCACCTCGTCCATCTTATCCTGAGTTATGAGAAATCGTACTTGTTCGTATGATGACACTCTTGTCATGAGTTCAGCATTCCATGACTCCAACCATGCGCAGCGCTGCTTGAGCTGGTAGTTTTCCTTGATCACCCAGGCAAGATCCTGCATGTAGTCCCAGGCAAACTTCATGATATCAGAAGTTCGTTTCCAGAACTTCCAGGAGTCATTTTCTCCCGTCTTAATCTTGTAATTGGTCAACATGGCTTCTACCTCATGTATTCTGTTCATCAATAGTTCCGGGGCGCCTTCATAGATCGTATGTGATATATATTTCTGCTCGGTCATATTAATCCCCTTCCTGAATTACCAGTTCAGCATTAATGGCCGCGATCAAATCGATGATCCGGCATTGCACTTCAACATTTCCAAGGGTAGATTCCGCCCAGTCATCCGGGGGAACTGTAAGGATGATCACTGATTTAACCTCAGATATGAGGTAAAAAGCGGATAGGGCCCGCTTGATAATTTTGAGATCCTTTGTCCCAAAATTCGAGAATGACTTCGCCATGATCCAAATTGTTTAGTCAAGAATCCCGGCAATATCCCTTTTGATCTTATCATTCGATGCCTTTAGCTCTTTAAGATAAGCCACAGCTACTTTCACAATCTCCAGATTCCACCTCTTATCGTCCGGATTTATAACACCATTGATATGCCCTATTGAGTATGTTTTCATTTCAGGGTGCTGATTTTTAATAATATCCCTGATTTTTCTGCCAGAACCCAACGGGAAGGACCGGAACAAATCGCGGTAAGATTCATTTTGATCAAAAAACTTTTTCTTAGTCATTGACAATTTTGTTTTCATGTTGTAACTTTGTTTTTAAAATGTGTTAAAATGGTTTATGGATATACACGTAATAAGGCCGCAAATATCAATTAATTATTATTGCAAATCAATATTATTTTTGATTACATCATAATTTATATCGATTCTATACAAGTAAAAAAATGCATATGACTACAAAACTGATTGGTACGAAGATTTCAGAATTGCTTAAGGAAAAGAAAATTGTCGTAAAAACGCTCTTGAAAAACATGCGGACACAGTTCCCTCATGAACGGGGTTTGACCGAAAATGGATTTAAATACTCGTTGGAAAATGACACTGTAAAATCAGGATTACTGGTAAAACTCGCTGATTCACTGGATATGCCATTGGTAGACCTGCTCCCGGATGAATACATCCTGAGTGCATCTCAGTTAAAAAACAGAATCGAGGAAAATGAGAAGCTCATCGCCCGGGTCCGGGAACTGGAGAATGACAAGGCACAGTGCCTGAAAATTATTTCCTTCCTGGAGGAGAAAGTGAAACGACTGGAGCCGGGATCCCCTGGTTAGAAAACCTGATCGAAATTAACTTCATGAAAACAGCGGAATGCCAATTGGAGTTCCGCTGTTTTTTTGTAACTGTACATGCTTAAATGTGAATATGTTAACCATACCCTTTCATTATCAACAATTTGGCAATCACAATATACTTTGAATAGAATCAATTAATTTTGATCATACTATTAATTATAAGACAAATATGTTTTTCTATATATTTGATATTTAGATAGATATATTTTTGAAAACCGTCAATACTCCGTATTATTTCCCTACATTTGCAGCTGAATCTTTGTAAAACACTAACAATCAACTAAGAATAACAGGAGAATAACCTCCGTATAACCTCCTTTTATTTTATATTTATTTGATATTCTGTATTTTATAAAATGGTTCAAAATCTCTTGATTTTGCCATATGAAACGAATAGAATTCAAAAATATCATCTCTCCAAATGGTCGCAGTATTATCACTGACGAGAATCGTTGGCGGGTCATTATCGGAAGTAAAACTGAAATCTCATTCAAAAACCAAAAATATGCCATCGCATTTCAAGCCAGGATCAATGAGGAGTTGAATGACGCCCTGTTTACTTTCAACGATGTTTCAATGGAACTTTACCGTCACTATAAGACCAATTGGTTCTACTTTAACATGAACCGTGAACAGGTTGACAACGAGAAACAAATCCGGTACGCTTTTTCTGAGGTTGAACGCCTGATGGACAAAGTTGTCATTGAATATGAGCCTGGGAGAATGTTTGCGCACATTAAAAACACCTCGGCATATTTAAAAACCATTGCAAAGTGTCTGCAATCATTGCAACGGCACCGGGAAGCCTATGCCGAAGTCAGAAGTCTGGAACTTCTTATTGGCAGGGTCAACAATAGCTTTGAGATCGTTGATGGTCTTGGATGGAACCCAGTTCCGCCCGGTGGTGAGATTGTTCGTTGTGAGCCAATGCAGCAACTCACTGTGCGGGAGCAATTGAAAACATTGCAGGAAACATTACACAAGAGGAGTCTCAAAGATTAGTGTCATTTGGTAGCAATCATTGTGTCTTGTGACATAATTTAAGTTTACAAGATACTTGTAAAATTTTCATTATAAAGCGATTCGATGTTCTATAATGTATTATTTGATTTTTAAAGTACCGCACACATCATCAACTTGTTTCTTAACCAGGTCATTACTTTTACTTTCAACAATAATCAAATTGGTAGCAAAGGTCGGGGTATTAAAAGACAAATATGAAATGGTAATTATTATTCCACCGTTTTTGTTTTGAATAACCGTTTTCATTGCTTTATTATACATATGCCAAGTGTTTTCATAAATGTAAATTTAGTATTTCTAACTCTAAATTAGTCTTGAAAAACATAATGAACAGCCTAAACAGTAATGAGAACCTTGTTCAAAGTCTTAGTATGAATTATTTTATTTCGAATCCAAACCTTGCTAACCTTCCTGCATATATCCTACTTTTTATCAAACTTTGGAGATAGAAAAATCCAAGAAAATCCCCCACCTATAAGTCCAAGGCCTATTCCGACAGCATCCATTAGCCACCCTTCATCATTCAACGATAATAATTTAAGCACTACCGTAGCAATTAGTGCAAATAATAGAGCGCATAAGACAGATACTATTATTAGGGGTAAGCAACCATAATTTTCTGACTCATCATTGTCAGCCATTAGAAATCCTGGGAAAAACCCACCAATAAATATCCATAAACAACTAATTACCATTCCTAATAAAAAATTAGGATTTGAAGGTGGTGTCAAATTACCAGTATTAATGAACCCATAAATGCAAATAGCACCAGTTAATAACATCCATTCAAAAGCAACAATAACACTAGAATAAATACCAAAACGAAAATGTTTATAAAAACCTGCTATTGTTATTTTATCTTTTTTAACCAATTTTCCTTTTTCTACAGAAATATTAGCACTATTACCCTGTTGAGTTTTGTTATCATTATTATGCTTCATAAAAGTTCATTTTGTTGATATTGATCTAACTAAAAAAAAATTAAGTTTATTCCTATTATTCTTATAATCAAATTTGAAATTCACAATATTTTTTATTTGAACAATTTATTAATAATCGGGCTAACTCCTACCATTGCAAAAAAAGTAAACACATATCCACGCATAGACTTATAGGGAACAAAACTTGCAGCTAAAATCCCTACTACAATAAAAATTGCAGCATAGATCAGATAAGATGGGACTTCAGATGTGTCATTAAAATGCTCCTCTTTTTCTGTTTTTATACTTTGATATTCTGCATCTTCAATTTGCGTTAGCAATTCCTCCTTTTTTGAAACAGTAATTAATCCTCGTTGTTCCCTTATGGTCAATGCTGCTTCAACATATGCCAATTGATAATTTTTATAGGAGTAAATAATTTCTAATAACTCTTCGTCAGAATTCTTTTCTAGTTGTTCAATAAAAAGAGTAACATCACTTTGTCGTTTTATCCTTTCGTTTCTGATATAATCCTCTTTTTCGTAATCAATTTCCTCCTCCTCCGGTACTACGGAACCATTTGTTGATTTAATATTGAAAGTTTTTGGCAAAGATTTTCTTTCAATTAAAATCTCTTCAACAATTTCTATTTCTTCTATAGCCCCCTTGTTTGATCCAAAAATCTCCAACAATGTTTGAGTTGATTTTTCAACATAAGCGTTATAAATTCTCTGCTGATCATCTGTGTAATCTTTTTTCATATGATTTATAAGGTTAAAGCAACATGAAAACGACCAATTATCAAATCCAAAATATCTGACAAAATAGGAGCTAGATAATAACTAAGTAAAAATAAAATTAAATTTTAAATGAATGACAAAAAATTTAAAATTTTCATAGTATATTAATATTTAATGATTTAGTTATCTAAGACAGGTAAAATGGTGTCAGTCCAAATTTTTGTCAATAGGGAAATTTTACCTTATTCGAGTGTCGATTCTTTTTGTTCTGCTATTTTTAAAGGTGTCGATCTATAAATCATTTCATTTTTGGCTGCAGTTTCTTTATTCCCATCATAAAAAAACTTGGTAACCAGGACAACAATAACGGTCATGGTGTCAAACAAACTTCTGGCTAAATCTTTATTTTCTGCCGGAACTACCTTAAACAGAATACAACCGATCAGGGTGAAATATCCCAGATAGATCACCACTGCTAGGCAATACCCGAATATCTCTCTTGCCTGTTTCATTATTTTTGGGATATTTTTTTGTGAAAATTAGGGATCAAGGATGCTTTTAATTTCCCGGCCAGCAGGGTTGAACTGTAAATCGTATTCATCAAAGTATAAATAGATAAATACGACTGTTGAATTTCTTCAATAGTATAGATTGTATCAGTTCCGACAATGCGCCTTTTGTTCAGGTAAAACTTTGAATTGCTTCCCCTTGTAGAAAAATAATCAGGGACCGAAACAGTATCGTTTTTCATGCTGTCAACGGCCTGCGTGAGAATCATACCTGCCGGCCAGGTATATGTAAGGTGGGTGGTAAGACCATCCACCTGTAATACCGTATCGGCCACAATGGGAGGTTTTAACATTGTTTTTTGAGCCATAACAGAAATGGCCAGAGAAATGAATACGAGTAAAAAAATTGATTTTTTCATAAATTGGATTTAAAAAGGTGAGGAAAAAAATAAATATTTTTTTGTTGTTGGAGAAATACCATAAACATAAAAGAATAAATCACTTCCCATATATTCCCATGTGGAGATATTATTTTGATAGAACCCAACATTTCCAGGATGGACTGTGCCGTCTGTAGTGCCACCGGGAGAGGGACTTGGATTGGAATTATAATTCCAAACAAGGCTTAACAGGTAATTACCAACAGGCAATGTTGCTTGATCAGCTCCATTAAATGTTAAATTAATTATCTGAAAAGTGTAATTACTTGTCAAAGTTGTTAAAGGTATCGTTGATGAAAGAGCAAGCGGGCTACCGGTTCCAGTACAATTAACTCCGTATGTTCCTGTAGTTGCATAAATTGCATATTGAATGGGATTTGAATTAGTTCCATAAACATATCGCAATTTTAAAGAAGCACTTGTTATGGTAATGGGAGTTGAAACATGAAAACATTGTCCCATGTTTGTTCTGTCTATGTCTATGCCTACAGTCCAGGCAGAAGTAATTGAAGCGGGATTATAATAATCCACTGTAATTTGTCCAAAAGAAAGACCGGTAATTAAAATGAAGATTGATATTAAAAAGTATCTCATATTATCTGAAATCGGCTCCTTGACCGGCAATATAATTTGTACCATCAAATTTCAGCCACATACAATCAATCCCTGTTGCCGTGTTTGTCCATGTCGGGGCCGTTCCTCCCTGCCATTTTATTGTAGGTGAAAATGCCAATGTATAAACAGTGGTGCTGGATTCATGGGTAAAAATAAAAGTGTATGATGTGCCTTTTTTTGCACCGATAAGCATAACAGTACAATTGGCATTACGTGTGGCTGTATGAGTATTTGCCTGGGAAAGGTAAAAGCTGATGGCAGTTCCTGTATTGCCATAATCTTTTTGATTTGGGGAAATGGTGCTGTCGGAAGTAAGAGCTGTTACTTTAATTTTTCCTGCCGTGACAAACGCTGTTGATCCCGCCCATGACGCCCACGGAGTGCCGGTAAGATACCCAAGTGAAGTCCATGGGGTACCAGTAACATAACCCATGCCGGTCCATGGGGTGCCGGTGACATAGCCCATGGCAGTCCAGGGGGTAGTCAATGAAAATGAGTATGCGGAATTTGCATTGGCGCTGGATCCTCCTGACCATGTGACGGACCCACTTGGTGTTGAAATATTTCCCAAAACACTTACACCGGTTGAAACAATCAATGGTATCGGGTTGCCGGTGGCCGAATCTATTGGTGTGATTTTATTAACATGCATTTCAGCAATACCGCCACCTACCGCCACATTTCCACCATCACTGTAAATAACATTACTGGAAGGGTCGAATAGCATGATAGAAACCTTGGTAGGCTTTAATCCGTCCGCAAGCTGACGGATGCCTGGATAGGCCCATTTGTCATTGTAGTTGGTTGCAATGATCGTATTTTGGTTGATGTGCGTGTTATATTTCCTACGGAATGGAGAGCAGTAGAAAATGTTGTTTAAGGCAAATGAATCCTGAGCGCTTTGGAAGTTTGACAAGGATCCTCCGGATGTGAAACTAATTTGTCTGAACAGGTGATCCTGTCCGGCTGTCAGACCATTCTGGGCGGTTAAAAACAACGGCAACAGAGCGAAATAAAACAAAAGAAACTTTTTCATAGGTTGGAATTAATAAGGGGTTGAAATTGCTGTGATGGTTGCTGCGATAAGGGTGGTGATGGTGATTTTAGTTGCGGTTTTGGCGACCAGGGCAATTTCAACCGGGTTTCCGGCTGAATCGAACCCATTAACCGTGTAGGCATAATTCGTATTCAAATATGCAGAACTCCATACAAGGTCACAACTTGTATTTGCGGTGGCGCTGGCATGAGCAGAGCGCATAAAGCCGGCCTGAGCATCGATATAATCGATGATGGCATTTTCTAAAACCTCATGTTCGCTATCTAAAATCAACTGACCTGAAGGGCGGCCGGTCAGAGTGGAATGGACTAAGGCTTTTAACTGTGTGGATGTCATAATTTCAAAATTTAACTGTATGCAGGACCATAAGAGCTGCAATAATCCCTACCCAATACAGGAAGGACTACGGGAAGCTTAGAAAAAAAAAAATCACGATAAGCTCGCTGGTATTGCAGGTCGAGGCTGTAAAGGAACTGATCATCGATCAGGTGTTCCTTTATTGATTCGTTTGTAATTATGATAGGGTATAACAGATCATCCTTGTACTCGTACACTTGTTTTGAAAGGAGCATTTCTCGTAACCAGTCTTTGATCTCTTTTGTGACCCATCCGGAATTCGTTACCATAAGCTGGCCTTCGGTAACATCAAACCTTCTTGATGGTGCGTTGAAGCTGCTGGCCGGGTCGATGGTGACAGAATTACTTTGAGAACTTTCAATTTTTATTTCCGTTGAACCTATCCCGGTAAAGCGGATCACATCATAAGCTCTTCCGAAACTATTTTCAAACATGAATACACGTTCATTATCATACTGAACCGGGTCCAGGCGGAATATCCTTCTTTCTGAAATTTCACCAAGGGCGCCATCGACGTAAATGTAAATCTCCCAATAATAAACGATGCGTGTGGGATCCACAGAGCCCAGATCAAGTTGAGAATATCCCACGGATAATTCGATAACGTCACCAGCTGAAATTCCGAATTCCTGACCGGGTCCGTCAATAGATGTCCCATCAGTGAAATGGATGATTGAAACCATTGTACACATATTGAAGGCAGGGTCCCGGCCTACGAAAAAAAACAACTTTTCGGGAGTTGTTATTCCGGTTGTCTTATCAATCGGGGCCCAGGTCATGAATGATTTGATATTCCCGGGCTGAGTGAAAAAGTCAATATTGTTGAGATTATAATAGACCAAAGTTTCACGGTTCAGACCTCCCTGCATGGTGGAAAGAAGATCTGAGAAATGGAGCTTGCGAATTATTCCTGAGTAATTTTCAGCGAATACGCCATAGAAATTGAAAATGTAATTTGCAAACGTATGAACGCAAACTGAAGGATCAAAAGGGTAAGTGAAACGTGGTCCGGCGACATTTTCTGAGAGAATCGTCAGGTACTCTGAGAAATCGAAATTTACCACACCATCAGCATCAACCGGTTTATTATCCTGGGCCAGTTTGTTATGCTGAAAATCAAACAGGCAGCCAATAACGGAAAAGCCATCACGCAGAAGCCTTGAAACTCCTATAACCTGTGAAACTATTGAAATGGTGACTATATTGGTTGAAATAACCACGTTTGATTCATTACCGGTTTCAAGTGCTTCCACGTAGATATCCCTGTATGTTGGTTGAACTGCTAACAGGATAACTTTGAACCTTGATGTAAACTCATAATTGCTGAGTAACGCTATATAGATTTTCTGAGAAAATATAGCGAAATGGCTGGTGGTGGTTTCGGTTTGAATCTGCAAACCGGAATCATCAGGGGTTGTGGCCGTGTTAAATTCAATGGTTATATCGGAAAATTGAAAATTTAAAACATGACCGGCTGAAGGATCCCCGGCACTTACCCGAAGGTTAAAGCTGCATTTGGTTCCGGATGAGGTCAGGTAATTATCGGATATGACCTTGAACTGAGAAGGGTTCCCGCAGAAGGCCAAGGCTGGAGGTGTTTGTAGAATAGTTAGCATGGAACAATATTAAGTTTTGAAATGAAAAAGATAAAGGACATTAAAGGCATGAAAAGGCTTTAATTACCGCTGGCTTAATAGTGTCTTTGGTGAGGGTTACGGCTATTTCACTGAGCAGGTATTTATTTCCATTTACCTCATATTTACTGGAAAAATCAAGGTTTCGGATATCAAGGAAGGACAGTTGTTTGTTGAATTGAACGTTGGTTCGGCTTTCCATCATCCAATTAACCCAGGCCTTATAAAAAAGATTGAAAATCCCAACCGGGCCGTTAAAATTCAGGTCCATATTATCATTCCTTGAATGGGCCTTAATTACATCATCGACAAATGTGACAAAGATTAAACGGGGGCTGATTTTCTTCCAGTCCGCTTTAAGATTTTCACAGAAAGGGGAACCTGCTCCAAGGAATCCTGTTTGACAAAGACAGCTGAAGGCTGTATCTATTTTGAGCGTGGTATCGGTGAGGTACTTGTAATTGAATGTTGTTGAAACATCAATGGACTGGGTAAGTATTACCCAGGCGACCTTCCCTCCTGCCCCGATGGTTGCCCGGTAGAAAATATTTGAATCAATAACATACCAGACGTCACCAATCATGATGATGTTGGATATTGGACCATAGAGAAGTTGTTCCATGGTTTCAACTGATCCGGTCCATTCAATGACATTATCCTGTTCCCATTTTGTTTGATCTGTGAAGGCCTGGTCGTTATCATCGCCTTTCATGGTGAGTGTTAATCCGGTGATTCGATCACCGATTAATATTGCCATTTCTGTTACACACTCTGAAAATGGAATGACCGGCGATGAAAACAGGATATCATTGGCACCCTTAACTGTTACTGTTTTAAGAAGGTCATTGACAAAGAACCTGCAATTAAAATATTTTTCCAGCTCATGAATAAACAGGTTCACCTTCACATGGGGAACATGGTGCTGGTAAAAGATACTGCCCGGGTAAAGGCCGCCAAATAACTGGGCTTCATCAATATTCCATGAGTTGTATAAAACAAGGTTTGAAAGTTCATTTGTTTTCGTAAAAAACTGATCATCAAAAACATACCCGGTTAATTCGACAATTTTACTCAGGACAAAGCGTAGGTACAGGAAGGGTACCAGAATACTCAAATGTCTTGTTTCTCCAACATCCCTTAACCCGGTGGGACTATGGGTATAGTAATAATTGTAGAATGCCTGGAATTCATCACTCATAACCACTCCTGTAAACATATCATTCTCAATCATCGGGAAGGCAATATTTACTTCAGGGAAGCATTTTGAGCATGTTTCATTATAAAAGGCCATGGCTGCGGTTTCTGAATCGTACAATTCATGGCCCAGGTCAAGTTCATGAAGCATCAAATTTGCAATCTGCCAGTTAAAATTTCCCTTATCCAGGTACAATACACCTTCAAAAAATGAACCGGCAGTCCTAATCCGCAGGGTCCCGCTGAAAATTTCAATGCCACACCATAATACATCGGTGGGAAAATACTGGTATTTGTCATTTGAATTTTCAACCCGGTGAATGAAATTCAATATCCTTTTGTTGGGATTGGTCAGGGGAAGTTTGAACGGGTAGGAATAATCACCTACATCATTAAATAAGGGCGAAGAGAATTTTAAGGCGATGGCGATATCGGGACTGATATCTAAAAATTCATCTAAGGTTCGAAGTGCTAACATGGATTACTGTTTTGAAACGTCTGATTCAATTACTCTCATTTTATCATCTGCAATTCTGAAATCACTGTAAACCATGTATGAACGCAAACCGTTCTTTGCATGGTTGTTCAGTTCTTTGATGGCGCTGAGTAGTTCATCATTCTTATCACTCTGGCCGGGAGGGAGTGCCTGTGCCTGGCTGGTGCTTGTAGGGTAACTGCCGGTTGCGAATTGTGCAACCCGGGCGTGTTGGATGGCATCAATAACATGAGGGTAATTCACCATCAGGTTTTTGGTGGTGGCCGGATCGATGACAAATTCTCCACCAGTCTCGCTGATCAGCGTGGGCGATGTATATAAACCGGTTGCCGGGTTAGGTACCATCGGAACATCTTTGTACAGTTTATTATCATCCTGGCCGATGACAGAATACCTCCCGGCTGCGGCCTGTGGAACCTTTTGGTTCAGGATGTAACCAACCTGAACGGCACCCAGGGCAGCGGTGATGATGGAAAGCACGATCCCGGTCCCGGGACCTGCGGTAAGGGCAGCGGCCACGGCAGCTGCAACGTTGATCAGCGCATTGAACAGGGCTATTTCCTTGGCTCGTTCAGCCTGGTCATGGTCCATCTTCTTTTTCTTGGCGGCAATATCAGCATCCATTTTGCCTACCCGGGCATCATACTGGGTTTTGTTTATGATACCGGAATCAAGTTGTTTTTTAAGGTTGTCTTTTTTCTCGGTATTATTTTGTTCATCGATTTTCAGTTGATCATTTTCCATGTTGTTCTGCATGGAAAATATCTGCGACAATCCTCCTACAGCGGCGTTTGCAACGGAAACGGCGCTTTCTGCGAACTTCTTAACATTTTCTTTATTCAGTTTTATTGTCCTGTCTGCAACCTCATGATCCATTTGTTCTTTGATCTCATTTGTTTTAATGGAATCATGAAGGTTAGCATCAAGGAGTTTTTTGTATTTTGCGTTTACCTCAAGCTGAATTTTGATTTTATCTTCAGCAAGGGCACGGTCACTTTTCAGCTTGAGGTTATTCAGATCTTCGGTAAACTTTAAATCTGCCGCCTCCCGAACATCTTTATTCTCTTGTCGTTCCGCATATTTTAATTTATCGATATCCTTCTGAATCTTTTTCAGGGATTCAGCTTTATGTTCTGCAGCAGAAATGATCTTCGCAGCATCACCATTGGCGGCCTTTATCTCTTCGGCATATTTGAAATCTACCGCACCAAGGATCTCTTTTCGGGCATCATCATATTTCTTTTTTACTTCGTAAAGTTGTCTCTGTGTTATAGACAATCTGGCTACCCGTAAATTTTCATGAATCAACTTTACATCATCTGAAAACTTTTGTTCTGCCTGGATTAAAACCTGATTAACCTGGGTTGTTCGTGCGATCTGGAGTTTGGTAACATTATCATCAATTTCCGTTTTCTGAGCAGGAGTCAAAAGTTTGGCATTATCTTCCTTGTACTTCAGTGCCTTTTTGATCATGGCATCGTACTTTTCTTCCACCTGGCGAATTTCAGCCTGAGTTTGCGTCAATTTATCAGCGTAATTCTTCCCCTCCATTTCTTTGATAGAATCCATGAGGTTCTTATAAGATTCCTGAATTTTATCCAGGTGTTCTTGCGTTTTTTTACCATCGTTAGTTCTATGATCAATTTCTGTCTTGGCAGAAGCGGCCAACCTTTTTTCCGTCTCGGTGGCGCCCATCACGGCGCCGGCATCGACAAAGTGCTGTAATTCATCGATTGTTTTCTTTTTGAACTCACTCACATCTACAACTGACTTTTTGGAATCTGCGGCCTCCTTATCACGGGCTTCTTTTTCCTTTTTGAAATTATCAATGGCGGCCTGCAGGGAATCACCCCGAAGTACGCCTAATTTCAAAGTAATGGCTATCTGGTTGTTTAACCTTTCCTGATTTGCAGCCATTTCCTTACCAACCTCTGCCTGGGTTGCATCACGCATTTCAAGGTCATGGTACCCGGAAGAAATGGTATAAGTGCCTCTTGGTGATTGAATAGATTCAATATCCGGCTTATGTATTTTTAACTCTTTATTAGCTTTATCAAGGTCTTTTTGTGTTTCTTCGATGGCCTTTTTATTGGTGTATTGCAACAGGATGATCTGGTTTTTAATATAATCCCTGACCTTATCGCTTGAAATGCTGATGGCGTTACCATATTTATCGAAGGCATCGGCAGCGCCAGGCATTACAGCGGTAACGTCACCAATGATTTTTTTTAATTCCCCCTGTTCATCTGAAGAGAGATTTGTTTTTGAACTTAACTCATCATACCGGGATAACAGGGGAGTTGTTTCGTTGACTAATTGACCTACTGAGGTACTCAGTTCCTCAAACTTTTTCACTGCAGACTTGTTTTCTTCATTCAACCTGGCGATATGTCCGGTAATGGAATCAAACCAGCTTTTAGCTCCCTGTAGTGCGGATTGGTAAAAGGTTCCGGAACCCAAAATATATTCACCCAAGGTTCTTTGAAGTACAGACCATGACTTTTCGGCCATGATGATCATTCCACCGGTTGTCTTAGCTTCATCTTCGGCCAGGCCTGCATATTTCGCACCAATCATATCAATAGCAGCGCCATTATATAGCTGATCCTTCGTTAAATCTTTAAATCCGGCTGATAATTTCAGAAGGCCTTTACCCATGCGGCCCTCCATTGTGGCATCAAGTTCCTCTACGGCACTCTGAAGGCTCTGCCCAGTGACCACGGCCAGATCCTGTGCGGCTACAATAGTTTTACGGATTTGATCGGGGGTGCGCTGCTGGATGGCTAAGAACTTTTCAGCCTGTTCAATTTCAAGTCTTCCATTGGTGGTTACTCCTGCCCTCTCCCGGGCAAGGCCGATAAGTTCTTTTTGTGAGGATTTGTTTTTATCCAGTACCAGGAGCAGGATATTTTCAGTGTCCTTTAACTCTACGGCTTTTTTGATGCCTTCCTTGAAATATTCAGCCATTTTATCAACTGCAAAGGCAGCTAATAGAGCACCACCAAACTCTAAGACCTTTTCTTTGAGGTTGGCAAACATACCTTCCATTGTGAACTGGCCACGTTTCATTTCCTCTGTCATGGCCTTGGTTTGCGTTTTGGTATCGACAATGGAGGTATTCAGTTTTTGAATTTCCTTCGACTTGTCAGCCAGCTCCTGGCTACCTTTTGCACAATTACGCCATTCAGCTGTAAGCTGTTTGACTGCATTTTCCATCTCTTTAATCGTGGCATTTGCCTGTTTGCCGTCAAGGATTACTTTTGCTTTCGCTTCTTCTGTTTGTGCTGCCATTACAATGAAATTGTTTTTTCATTAATATCTTCTGTGATTTGCAAAATTCCTTTATGTGCAAAATCCCGGGCCATGATCTCCCGCAGGGTTGCCACTTCATGGTAAAATGTTTTGCCATACCATTTTTTGGCAACCCTGCGGTTTCCAAGCATTTTGCCTTCTAGGTACCTGGATGTTTTATTTTCACGAACATCTGAAATACGTACTCCCCTACCCACACCCATATCTACGAACCTGCCTGTATATTTAAAGCCGAACTCGATGGAGATAACATTTCCATCGGGGTCGGCTGAAATTTTGCTTTTGAAGGATGATCGAAGAGATTTACCCAGGATCTTGTATTTCCAGAGTTTTTCTTTCCAGACCTTTATCGTAAAGAAGGCCCATTTGTCAGCGACCTCCCGGGGGGTGAATTTTACTTTGTCCATGGGGCAAAGGAACAACCTGAATGCCCGGGAACAAAGGACAGATTACATCTGTGGTTCTGGTTTGATTTTTGGGAAACTCCAACAATCCGGATTATATGATTGGGATAAGGCTGTTTCAATTTTGAAATTAAATATGAACCCGAAGCATTTATCCCAAATACCATCAATCATCTGGTAACTGACCGAATTGAGGTTGAATCCATTGAGCCAGGTGTTTGTCATTGAAAGCCGGTTGATTGCATCATGCTCCATTTTGAGGATGATATCCAGGCCTATTGTTTTCATGCGATCCAAAATGTCCATTTCTGTGGTGAAATCCGTTGGGTCATCAAGGAAATCAAGCAGCATGAAGCCTCCCTGAATACCGTCCAGAATATTATCACGGTTGTTGGCGAGCAACGTGCCGGTTACGGCATGAAGCACCAGCATTGGGAATTTCATATCAGCATGAAAGGCTATTAATGGCTCATTAATGTCCATCATGTAAAAACTGTTGATTGCAGGATGCAGGTCTTGCAAAGTTCTGAAATAGCTGATGTAGGAATTTACACTATTCATTTGTGGGATATTTTCTCATGAATTCTAAATAATCAATCGACTGTTTTTCAAGGCCAAAGAACACGTTATATACATTGGAATTCATCACCCGTTCAAGGCTTTTATCATCTGTCTTGCCATCGGCCAGGGAGATGATCAGCGACACCCAGCCGTCAAGCTGAGTACTTTCCTTTTTGGCTGTTGGTTTATAAACGTTGGGGTACCGGATGGTGAGGGATGACTGAATCCCGGAAAAGAACAAAAGAACCGCATATTTTATTTCGATGGGTACTTTCTCAAACCTTTGGGCTCTTCGCCCGAGTGTTCTGTCGTAAAACATTTGCCGGGGATCTGTAGCCTGGCCAAAGTGTTTGCGGATGAACCAGAAGGTTTTTTTAGGCCGGAATAAAATTGCCACCATTTCATTTAGTGCCATTGGGTCTTTTGTTTTGGAGTACAGGTCAAAGCGCATCTGTGCTTTGGCAAACTCCCCGAAGGTGCTCTCTGACATACTGTCCATGGGGCCGTGATACCGGGTCCATGGGTATCCTTTAACGCGGATGGTCTTTATCAGGGCCCTGGTGAGGGTAACATCCAACTGCAGGAAATCAAAGGTGGTTGAAAGGAAAATTACATCTTCGGGTGAAATTGTCCTGAAAAGCTTTTTGCTGATGCCCAGGAACCTTTTTAACACCTTCAGTTTAAAAGGGATGGTCCTGATTTCCGTGTTGAAAAGGCCGCAGACATACAGCAATTGTTTGCGCGTTAATTCATTCCAGCTCCCGGGCAGGGTGCATTGTACCGAATTGATCTGTACCTGGTTCATATTGAAATTAAAAGCATTATTATGACAAGTGCCATTGATCTTCGCAGCCCTTTTCTTTTTAAAATGACCTTTTTTTCAGGTGGTTTCACCCGGGGCAATAATTGATCCGGATGGTTGAAATGGTGTTCTGTCTTAACGATAAGGAATTCGTTTGCCAAAGCTTCGAACTTCCCTGTCATATCCTTAAAATCGGCCCTTTGGTTCTTCTGGCCGAAAAGATAGGCTCCATTGAGCAGGGCGATAATGCCGAGTAATATTGTGTTGTCTGCTAACATCTTTATCTGTTTTAAACTACGAAAATCGCATTGGTTGCCGAGTTGACAAATTCCCCTCTGGTGGTAGCGGCCACCGGGCCGACATATTTAATTGACCTGACATATGCAGCATACAGATCAGCGGTTGCCGTGGTATCAAGAAACTCCTGCAATGCTTTCAGATTGGCGTCACCATCACGACGATGAGCCTGTTGCATGGTATCAATTCTGGATTCATTGGCCAGGTTCTTATTCTGAACATTATTGAAGGTGTTGGATGAATTGTTGAAAATACCCCAGTCCAGCATATCAATGTTGATTTCCTCCAGTGCCCGGGCCATGGTCAGGTGAACCAGCGCAGGCAGTATCATGTCAAGCAGCGCATGATCTTCGGGGGTTAATGTCTGATCAGGTCTGTTATTTAAATATAGCAGATCATATAATTCCCGGGTCATCGTTGGGATGATATATCTTTCTGTTACACTTTTCATCACTGGCAGCAAGGAAAGAAAAACTCTGCGGGATGAATGGATATCGGTATAAATCTGAAAATTGGCGGCACTGCGGATCAGTGCGGATGAATCATAGAAATCACCGAACTTGTCATCAAATTCACTGGCAAAATCCTCAATTAATTTCAGGGCAAGGTCAATATTCTGATGTGCCCTGGTCAGAAGGGTTTCCTTCATGTTCATGATCTGGTACTGGGGGGCCGGTTTATTGTTATCAGATTGAACAACCTGGATCCCGGCGCCTGAAACATAAACGGCCAACTCGTCAGTACTGAGCCACAAGGCATATAAGGCTTCTGCTTTTCGCAACAAGTGAATAAGTTGAAAATAATGTAATATTTTCGACTGTTCTACATCAATACAGGGTTGTTCTTCCTTATAATCGGGCGTATTCAGCGTAGGATCAGCTTCATTCTGGGCGATCACAAACGATTTGTATAACAGGTTGGGGGGGAACAAAGGGACGATAAAAACATTGTATGCATCCTCAAGGTAGGGCAGCAATGCTTCAATTCTTAATGACGTGTTCAGGGTGGTTGCCTCTCTCACCTGGTCCATGTTGGTTACGTAGTTCATGCCTGTGTTTTGTCTATTTTCTGGTTGATTTTTGAAGGATGCTGGTTTTGAGTTTGCGATGTATCAACGCAAACGTAATCGAACTGAATCGCGGGGTCCCATTTGTTGAAATCACGGATAAAATACAAAGGTGAAAGGCTTACGGACCGGTCAGTGCCCATATCGGCATTGAGCATCCAGTAAGCCTCACGTTTATCTGACCCGCTGCCGGCGCCGATGGCGCTGCCCGGGTTCCCGGCTCCGATCAGACAGGGATCAACGCCCATTGCGAACAGAATTTCAGAATTTGCAGCTTGACTGTCGGGTAGGTAAGCCTGGTTGTCAAGTTTGTTCTGGATGACTTCGATTTTCCAGCCCGTTAAATAATCCTGCTTTACCTTATTGAAAAACGAATAGGAAATAAATGACTTGCCTGAGTTTTCCACGTTGGAAAGGAAGTCATTCATGTCGGTGAGCACGGCCAGCCTTTTCACTTCTCTTTCTTCTTTGGTGAAGTCCTTATCAGGGTAGCGTTCGGTAAAATAGTTATCCGGAATCTGGATATGGTATTTTATCGTCATCTGGTTTTTCATGATAGCGCTTTTCAGAACCGGCACGCTGGAGGCAATGTTCATCCATGTGTTCAGTCTTACCGCATTCCAAACGGGCAAATGGTAATATGACCGGTTAAAGCTGCGGTAAGAAAGATGCATTGCGAAATTCGGGTCGGGATATTTTGTTCCATCATACTGATCGGGGTTCCACATCGGAATTTCTTTGACCAGCACACCGTCGTTTGAAGGTCTCATTTCCCACCGGGCTGAAAGGTACATGGAGTCAATTCTGTTGTTTACATCCATCTTGGCCATCCTGCAATACGCGGGATCCTTTACAAAAACACGGTTTATCTTGTCTTTGCCTTTGTTCATGATCATTTCGAGCCATGTGTTTGCAAATGTCTCAAGGCCCATGATCAAATCGGGCCACTGGAGGTTGATCTGGTTAAGCCTTAAAAACTCTACCACCTCAGGATCTGTGACAGGAACCCGCAGCGGGGCAGCTCCGGGGCCGGACGGGTCCGGGGATTCCCGGTAGCAGATAATACCTCTTCCGAAATGGACACGTTTACGTTTGTCCAGGGCACGGAATGCCACCGAGTTTTTTTCAAGGTCGGTGATCACCTCTTGGGGGAACAAATTGGAATCACCCCAATTTGACCATTCCTGCGGTGAAATGTCGTACGGGGCGGTTACGTTCTGTGCACCTGCATCGGCGAAGGCTGATTTGGGGCCAACAATTGCTTTGCCACCAGGCAGGATGGCATACTCTCCGGAAATAATGATGTCGCTCATCAGAAACAAACTTTTTGGTTATTGAATTCAATGATCAGGCGAATATGGACTGTCCGTATTCTCCTGTTCTGCAGAATGATATTTCTTGTTGCATTGGCCCAGTGATGGGGGTCTTTGCCATTGGCCTGATTTGGGGAAGAGGATTCCCGGGTATCGAACACTATTTTACCACTGCGGAATCCCACACATTTCCTTGCTCCTGCCACTTCTATGATCTCTCCTCCTGTACGGCGGATGCGATCAGCGGTGACAAATTTCATTTGGAACGGAATGGGAAGGTTATTTGCATCCAGCCTGTTCATTTCGTCCAGTACGGTGGATAGCTGAATATAGGTTGTTTTCATGCTGCAATGATATAACTCCAACCCACTTTGATAAAGGACAATTTTTGCCTTTACGACAATAAAAAAAGCGGTCAGGCCTTAGCCTGACCGCCGGATCACTTGATGAAGCCGAAGGTTAGAAAGTGATCTTGTTCTCTACATCGGTGATGCTTGCATCGAACGATGATTTGAGAAAGTCAATGACCTTCTTGATTCCGGGAGTGAAGCTGGTGGTGAAGACGTTTCCGTCTGAATCGTTCAGCCTCATGGAACAGTTGAAGTCATTTGAAGAAATCTGGAAGCGCTCCAGCTCCGAGCGGGTCTGGACCAGTTTCGCCCTTTTTTCGACGACCAGCTGCAGGTTTTCGACCTTGAGGATCTTCTCCATCATGGTCATTTCCCTCTTTGGTTCAACAGCAGGAACAACCGGCTTTTCAGGTTCAATCTTTAATACCGGCAGGTGTTCTTCGGGTTTGGTTTCTTCAGGGTTGAGAACCGAGTGAACGGCAGCAAGGACAGCGGTTTCTTCTTTTGATGCTCCGCCATTGGTTGGCTTCTGTACTGGTGCGGTGATCTTTGACATGGTTATTCGCTGCTGCCC
>CAIWMX010000137.1 GCA_903913885.1 uncultured Bacteroidales bacterium
CCCCCCAGCCCCCTCTCCGCCCGGAGAGGGGGAGGTTGGGTGTTGATTCATTTTACCAATTTGAAGCGAAATACCTCACCCCCCTGCCCCCTCTCCGCCCGGAGAGGGGGATGGGGGGGGAAGATATCTTGGCAGAGGTCACCAGAAACCATGGCATGGCCCCACCTCCGGCCTAATTCGGTTAAATATTGGGCGATGGATTGATTCCGGTCAACCACTTCCCCGGCATCCCTTGCCAATTGATTCAATAAGGCACTTGACAAAAGGGTTATAAAAAGTTAACTTTGCCTGTAAGGTTCCAGGAAAAATTATCTGATCAAACTACAAGTCCAAACCAAGAGACCATAACCGTTCACAAAAAACCTGCATTGCCTGCATTGTCTGCATTGTTTGCATTGCCTGCATTGTCTGCATTGTTTGCATTGCCTGCATTGTCTGCATTGTTTGCATTGTTTGCATTGTTTGCATTGTCTGCATTAAATTAACCTGCGTCCTTGAAGCTCTCCATCAAAAACATGGTCTGCATCCGCTGCAAAATCCTGGTGAAACCGGAGTTAAAAAAACCCGGATTGCATCACATTTCTGTCGAGCCTGGCGAGGCTGAGGTTTATGAAGATGTTACCGGGGAGCAGCTCAAAGTGAACCTCTCTGATTACCTGAGTGAAAAACTCCACCTCAGTTACACCTACCTGGCTCACCTGTTTTCGGAGGTCAAAGGCACCACCATCGAAAAATTCTATCTTGCCCATACGATAGAGAAGGTGAAAGAACTCCTGGTCTATTCATCTTAATAATTTTTTCAAACAGATCACGATTATCCTACCAGATGGAATATTTGCCTTGAATTGTGCACGAACCATACTGTGTGTCCATGCCATGGCATAAACCTACAGGTATCATCCCCGGTGACATGCATCTGAAAGAATAATGCTTTGCATTTTTATTGAAATGCAGTATAAATGTGTGAATAATGCAAATTATTCATGAAATTATGTAACGGTTCCCCGACCGGCCGGGTATACCTTTGTCAAAGTAATAATCTACAAACCTTTAAAAACAAATGTCATGGGAAACTTACTCTATATTATAGCCGTTATTCTCCTCATTGCCTGGGCGATCGGATTTTTCGCATACAGCGCGGGGGGCATCATTCATGTACTGCTTGTCATCGCCCTGATCGCCGTAATTCTCAGGATCATCGAGGGAAGAAAAGTACTGTAGCATGTCACTGAATACTGTGACAGATAAAGAATTGAAACTGCCGTTTTATCTGAAGGTCACCATTTTTTTAGTTGGGTTGTTTACCCTGGTGACGATCTTATACATCGCCCAGGGTATTATCGTGCCGCTCGTTTTTGCTACGATCATTGCAATCCTGCTTCACCCGGTGGTAAATTTCTTTGTACGGTTCAGATTAAACAGGGTGATCGCCATCCTGATCACCTTATGCCTTACCTTACTTGTGATTGCTGCATTCGGCGGCCTGTTATTTTCCCAGGCCAGCCGTTTCAGTGAATCATGGCCAATACTGGTCGACAGGTTCACCGTGATGCTGAACGACTCCATCACCTGGGCCTCCGGGTATTTCGACATCAACCCAAAACGGATTCATGAATGGATCGCCGAGACGAAGGCTGAAGTGATCGATACCAGCAGTGCAGCCATCGGGCAAACGATTTATACGTTGGGTAGCGGGCTGGTCATTTTGTTGCTGGTTCCGGTATATATCTTCATGATCCTCTACTACCAATCGCTGCTGCACGATTTTATCCGCAAACTGTTCGCCGAAAGTCACCAGGGCCAGGTGAGCGAGATCGTTACCCAAATCAAAACCGTCATCCAGCGATATCTCATCGGACTTGTTATTGAAGCTTTGCTGGTAGCTATCCTCGATATATCCGCACTGCTGATACTCGGCATCGACTATGCAATTTTACTTGGCATTCTCGGGGCATTGCTGAACGTAATCCCTTATATCGGGGGGATTGTTGCCGTGGCGCTGCCCATGATCATCGCCATCGCTACCAAATCAACCGCATGGTATGCTGTGTGGGTGCTGGTAGCCTATTATTTCATCCAACTTGTCGACAATAACTATATCGTACCTGTGATTGTCGCTTCAAAAGTCAGGATCAACGCACTGTTCTCCATCATCGTAGTGCTTGCCGGTAACGCGTTGTGGGGCATCTCCGGGATGTTCTTGTCATTGCCGCTCCTGGCCATTATAAAACTTATTTTCGATCATATAGAACCATTAAAGCCCTGGGGGTTTTTATTGGGCGACACGATGCCCTCGCTCATCATCATCAAACCATTGTTAAAAAAAATAAAAACTACATGATAGAGGTTAAAAGAGAGGGTATTATCCTTTCAAAGACCGGCCTGGAATTTGAGAACGAAGGGGTGCTCAACCCGGCCACGATACGCGATGGCGACAACATTCACCTTTTCTACAGGGCTGTGCGCGAGGGAAATTTTTCAAGCATAGGCTATTGTCGCCTCGACGGACCGTTAACCATCGCCGAACGATACGACAAACCCGTCATGGTTCCTGAATTCGACTATGAATCGCATGGCGTTGAAGATCCCCGGATCGTGAAGATCGACGACACATACTATATGACCTACACCGGGTATGATGGCACCAATGCACGCGGTGCACTGGCCACGTCAAAAGATCTGAAACATTTCAAAAAACAGGGAGTGATCGTGCCTCCTATCACTTACGCTGAATTTGTTTTCCGGGTTGAATCGGCAGGAAAGGTCAATGAAAAGTATTATACGAACCACAAATTTTACTACCAGGAATCAGATCCAGAAAAGAAGATGCTGCTGTGGGATAAGAATGTGATGTTTTTTCCCCGCAGAATTAATGGAAACCTTGTTTTTCTTCACCGCATCAGGCCCGGTATCCAGGTCACCTCCGTAAAAAGCCTGAAAAACCTTACCAAAGAATTCTGGGAAGACTATATTACCAACCTGCAGGACCATATCGTGATCGATCCTGTTTACGTACATGAAATGAATTACATCGGGGGGGGATGTCCTCCCATTGAAACTGAACACGGATGGCTGCTGATTTACCATGGCGTTGAAGAAACCGAAAGGGGGCTGGTCTATTCAGCCTGCGCTGCGGCCCTGCTCGACCTTGATAATCCGGTAAAGGAAATAGCCCGGCTGCCGTATGCGTTGTTTTCCCCCGAACTTGAATGGGAATTGAAGGGAGATGTAAACAACGTGGTTTTTCCTACCGGGACGGCCTTGTTCGGCGATACCCTGTTTATCTATTACGGTGCCGCTGATTCACATATCGCCTGCGCCTCCCTGAGCATATCCGCACTGCTTACCGAACTGCTATCCTATAAAACAAACAATGGAAAATAGAACTCACAACGAACAGGCTGAAATACTGTTTATTACATCATATCCACCCCGTGTATGCGGCATTGCCACCTATTCGCAGGACCTGATCAGGGCGCTGAACAACAAATTCAGCAACTCGTTATCGATCCGGGTTTGTGCGCTTGAATCGGACGACACAACCTATGCTTACCCCGAAGAAGTAAAACTGACCCTAAAAACATCCGTTGCCACGGCATATAAGGAGTTGGCCCTGATGATTAACAGCGAAGACCGGATTAAAACGGTGCTGATCCAACATGAATTTGGTTTTTTCAACCAGCAGGAACAGTCATTTCTACAATTTTTGTATGAACTATCAAAACCCATCGTAATTGTCTTTCACACAGTGCTGCCTTCACCTGATAATTTGCTGAAAGTTAAAATTAAGAACATAGCCGCAGTTTGCGAGGCGGTGGTTGTGATGACCCGCCATTCAGCGGAAATTCTGACCAATGATTACGGTCTGCCCGGCGAAAAGATATCATTGATAGCTCATGGCACGCACCTGGTCAGTCATTTAAGTAAAAAATTCCTGAAAGAAAAATACGGGTTGAGTGACCGTAAAGTGCTGACGACTTTCGGACTGCTCAGTGCGGGAAAAAGCATAGAAACCACCATCGAAGCACTTCCGGCTATTGTCAGGCAGAGCCCGGATGTTATGTTCCTGGTCATCGGCAAGACCCATCCTGAAGTGGTAAGAACCGAAGGTGAAAGGTACAGGTATATGTTGGAGCAGAAAGTAAGGCAATGCCACCTGCAACGCCACGTCATGTTTATAAACGAGTACCTTGATCTGCCAGAATTACTTGAATACCTTCAACTTACCGACATTTACCTGTTTACAACCAACGATCCTTACCAGGCGGTAAGCGGAACGTTTGTGTATGCCATGAGCTGTGCCTGCCCGATTATCGCCACACCTATTCCGCACGCAAAGGAACTGATTAATGGAGATACGGGGATCATAGTGGACTTTCGCAACCCGCAACAACTGGCTGATGCGGTTATAAAGCTCCTCGGCAATGAAACGTTACGCAGAGACATCAGTATCAAAACCCTTGAGAAAATTGTTCCCACTGCCTGGGAAAATTCTGCTGTAGCACATGCTTTGTTGTTTGAAAAAATCAGTGGTGAACAGGTAACGGTAAGCTACAATTACCCGCCCGTCAAGCTTGACCACCTCAGGCAGATGACCACAAAAACCGGGATCATTCAGTTTTCAAGGGTAAACCAGCCCGATATCAGCACAGGTTACACGTTGGATGACAATGCCCGTGCCCTGGTTGCCGCCTGTATGAACTTTAAATTGACCGGCGACGAAACGTGTTTGCACGATATCTTAAAATATCTTGGTTTCATTAGGCACTGCATCCAGCCGGGAGGCAACTTTTTAAATTACACCGACAAGGATAACCGGTTTACAAACCAGAACCTGGATACAAACCTCGATGATTCCAATGGCAGGGCCATATGGGCGCTGGGTTATGTGGTCTCGCTCATCGACCCGTTGCCCCTGAAAATTATTGCCGAAGCAGAGACCCTCCTTCTTCTGTCCTTGCAGAATATCACCAAAGTGCACTCCACCAGGGCCATGGCCTTTGCAATAAAAGGGCTGTATTATTACCAGGGCGTTATAAAATCCCCTCGAAATGTTGACCTTGTCAAAATATTTGCCGACCGGCTGGTTCAGATGTACCGGCACGAATCGTGCAAAGGATGGGAATGGTTTGAGGGGTACCTCACTTACGCCAACAGCATTCTTCCCGAAGCAGTTTTATATGCGTGGCTGGTTACCGGTGATCAGGTTTACAAGGAGATCGCCGTCACCTCAATGAATTTCCTGCTGTCAAAAACTTTCAACGGGAACGGCATCGAGGTTATTTCCAACAAAAAGTGGCTGCTGAAGGGAGAGACCGCCGAACCATATGGCGAACAGCCCATTGATGTGGCTTACACCATCATGACCCTGGGTACGTTTTACGACGTATTCATGTTCGACGAATACCGGTCGAAGATGGATGAGGCGTTCAACTGGTTTCTCGGTCAAAACCGTCTGCACCAGATTATCTACAACCCATGCACCGGCGGGTGCTACGACGGGCTGGAAGAGTTTCATGTCAACCTTAACCAGGGCGCAGAATCAACCGTAAGTTACCTGATGGCCAGGCTGACCATGGAGAAATACAGGTCGGCTGACAACGTCCTCAAAATTCAAATGAAGAACCGGATAAGGTTGCATTCGGTCACCAGAATACCCGCTTATTCAACCAATTATAAAAACCTGTAACCCGCTTGAAAATATACATCAAATATATGGTAAGCATCCGCTGTAAAATGGCGGTAAAGGCAGTTTTGAAAAAACTTGGCCTCCATTTCATCGTCGTTGATTTGGGCGAAGTTGAACTTATGGAGAACATTTCATCCGAACAGCGCGCTCAGCTGGCAATCGCGTTAAGCAATTCGGGACTCGAATTAATGGACGACAAAAAAGCCGTACTGATCGAAAAGATCAAAAATGTTATTGTTGAGATGGTGCATTATACCGACGAAGTCATTAAAACAAATTTCTCGGATTACCTGAGCGAAAAATTAAACCATGACTATACCTACATGGCCAACCTGTTTTCTGAGGTACAGGGGACAACCATCGAACATTTCATCATAGCACATAAAATCGAACGGATCAAGGAACTGATCATCTATGACGAGCTGACCATTACGGAAATAGCATGGAAACTGAATTACAGCAGTGTTGCGCATTTATCCAACCAGTTTAAAAAAGTAACGGGCCTCACCCCCACCCATTTTAAACAGCTGAAGGTCAAAAGGCGCAGCCCTCTTGAAGAAGTAGAGAATTAATTAATCCTATGGAAATAACAACAGATATGGAATCACAATACGCCAGGAGCCTGGTAGAAGCCAGCCTCGATCCCCTGGTAATCATCAGCACCGGGGGCATGATCACGGACATGAATGAAGCTTTTGCCGACATTACCGGAATTACACGCAAAAAGCTCACAGGTACCGACTTCTCTGTTTACTTCACCGAACCGGAACATGCTTCGCAGGCGCATCAGGAAATCATTCAAAAGGGATTTGCTGCAGACGTTCCGCTTACCTTACGCCATAAAAACGGCAAGCTGACCGGTGTGCTGTTCAACGGCACCGTGTATAAGGATTCGGGTGGAAAAGTTCTTGGTGTTGTGGCTTCAGCGCGCGAGATTTTCGGTCAGAACCTTGCCGTTGAGTTGGGCATTGCCAACAAAGAGATAGCATTCCAACATGACGAAAAGGAAAAACGTGCGGCTGAATTAAGCATTGCAAACATCGAACTGGCTTTTCAGAATGATGAAAAGGGAAAGCGTGCCGACGAGTTAAGCCTGGCAAATATTGAACTTGCCTTTCAAAACGGGGAGAAGGGAAAACGTGCCGCGGAACTGATCATTGCCAACAAGGAACTAGCCTATCAAAATATTGAAAAGGTAAAACGTGCGGCAGAGTTGAGGATTGCGAATTATGCCCGGAGCCTGATTGAAGCAAGCCTTGACCCGTTGTTCACCATCAGCCCCGAAGGGAAAATTACCGATATGAACAATGCCTCGGTCAATATCACCGGGGTCTCCCGCGAAAATTTAATCGGCACCGATTTCTTCGACTATTTTACGGAACCCCGGAAAGCCAGAGAAGTTTACCGTGAAGTCTTTGCCAATGGTTTTGTGTCCGACTACCCGTTAACCATCAGGGATGGCAAACTAACGGATGTGCTGTTCAACGGATCGGTATACAAGGATGACAAGGGTGCTGTTCTGGGTGTTGTTGTCGTTGCACGGGATATAACCGAGCAACGGAGGATTGAAAAAGAGAATACGGAGGCCAAGGTGTTCGCCGAATTGGCTACGCTAATCGCTGAGGAAGCGAAAATAAAGGCGGAGAATGCCACCCGGATCGCCGAAAACGCGGTCAAGGCAAAACAACAGTTCCTGTCGAACATGAGCCATGAGATCCGCACCCCGATGAATGCGATTATCGGTTTTACCAAAGTGCTGATGAAAACTGAACTGTCGGCGAAGCAGCGGGAATATTTAACGGCCATTAAAATGAGTGGAGATGCGTTGATCGTGCTTATCAACGATATTCTCGACCTGGCCAAGGTGGACGCAGGCAAAATGATCTTTGAACAGACACCATTTAAACTGGAGCTCTCGATATCGGCCATGCTCCATTTGTTTGACACGAAGATCCAGGAAAAAAACCTGGTTTTAATCAAGGAGTATGACAAGCACATCCCTGAAATTCTTGTAGGCGACCCTGTTCGTTTGCACCAGGTTATCCTGAACCTCGTAAGTAACGCCGTTAAATTTACCACAAAGGGTTCTATTACCGTGAGCATTTGCATGCTGAAGGAAGATGAAGAGACGGTGACCATAGAGTTTTCAATTGCCGATACGGGGATCGGAATAGCAGAGAATAAAATAGATAAGATTTTTGAGAATTTTCAGCAGGCATCCAGCGGCACTTCACGCCTTTACGGGGGAACCGGGCTGGGGCTTGCCATCGCAAAACAATTGGTTGAAGCCCAGGACGGCACGATCCGCGTTCAAAGCAAGCTCAATGAGGGCTCGGTGTTCAGTTTCGTTTTGCCCTTTCTAAAAACAAAGGTCGAAGCAGAAACTGCGGCAGTCATGATCGCGCTGGACCCTGACATCAAAAATATCAGGGTGCTGGTTGCCGTAGATATCCCGCTGAACCAGTTGCTGATGAAGACGTTGCTCGATGATTTCGGGTTCGAACGCGACATCGCGTCAAACGGAAAAATCGCGCTGGAGTTGATGGAAAAGGCCTCTTACGATATCATCTTAATGGACTTGCAGATGCCCGAGATGAACGGCTTTGAAGCTACTGATTATATCCGTAATCAACTTCATTCCAACGTTCCGATCATCGCGCTCACGGCGGATGTGACCACCGTCGACCTCGCAAAATGCAAGGCCGTGGGCATGAATGATTACATCGCGAAACCTGTTGATGAACGACTGCTCTATACCAAAATCGTTAGTTTGGTCAAGAAACCCCTGCTGGTCAAGGATCCCGGTGAAGAAATACTTGCTGGTTCCGAAAATAAAAAGGCCCGGTGCATTGACCTCGAATACCTGATCAGGCGAACGAAATCCAATCCGAAGCTGATGATGGAGATGATTTCGCTCTACCTGGAACAAACACCGCACCTGATCCACACCATGAAACAAAGTTTCAGGGACCGCGACTGGAACTCGTTGCATGCAGCCGTACATAAAATGATCCCTTCGTTTGCCATCATGGGGATCAGCACCGATTTTGAGAATATGGCAAAAAAAGTCCAGGAATATGCCGGTGCACAACAGCAAACCGACGGAATTAAAGACCTTGTTTTGCAACTTGGAAATATCTGCACCCAAGCCTGTCTTGAGTTGGAAGAAGAATTTAACCGGATTAAAAAAGCAAACCCATAATGAATGAAAATAAAATAAAACTGTTCCTGGTTGATGACGATGCCTTGTTTCTGAAATCCCTGGAAATTGACTTCCTCCAACATGCCGACTTCATCATCGAGACCTTTGCCACTGGCGAACGCTGCATTTCTGCTCTGTCGCACGATCCCGATGTAATCATCCTTGACTACCTTCTCGACGGTATCGACCCAACCGCGATGAACGGTCTCGAAACGCTGGATAAGATAAAGGCCTTCAATCCCGATATTCCCGTTGTGATGTTATCATCGCAGGATAAAATCGATGTTGCAATTAATTGCATGCATCACAGGGCCTTCGATTACGTTGTAAAAAGCGAAACTGCCTTCATACGCCTGCAAAAGATCATCACCGCCATATTCCGTTACCGGAAAATGGAGAAGGAGTTGAGCTGGTATATGGACCGGATGTGACCCGTCTTTTTTTCTTCTGACAATTTCCTTACTGACAACTGCCGCCCGGCTACTGAGACGCCGGGTGCCTAAATTATAAAAATTTGAACCGAAACCACATACCTGAAGAATTCAGGGGCCTCACCACGGCTCAGGTAAAGGAAAAGCTGCGCACCGAAGGATACAACCATCTTCCGTCGTCAAAACCTGCAAATTATTTTTCAATAGCCCTTGGGGTGATCAGGGAACCTATGTTTATCCTGCTCGTTGCCTGCGGCACCCTGTACCTGGTGATGGGCGACATCCAGGGAGGCGTGATGCTGCTCGGGTTTGTTTTCGTCATCATGGGCATTGAATTCTTTCAGCAGAAAAAGACCGAAAAAGCACTCAACGCACTCAAAGATATGGCCAGTCCGAGGGCCCTGGTTATCAGAGACGGGGTGGAAACCAGGATAGCGGGGTTTGAACTGGTAACCGGCGATATCATCATTTTACAGGAAGGCGACCGGGTTCCGGCCGATGCGACGGTGCTGGATTCGGTGAGCCTGCTGGCCGACGAATCCCTGCTCACAGGTGAGCCCGTGCCGGTCAGAAAAGCTGACTGGGATGGTGCCGAAAGATACACGCAACCAGGCGGCGATGATCTGCCGTTCGTCTATTCCGGATCGATGATCGTTCAGGGCAATGGCATTGCAAGAGTAACAGGTACCGGGATCAATTCCGAAATCGGGAAAATAGGCATGGCGCTTGAAGGAGTTAAGGATTCGCCAACCAGGTTGAAAAAGGAGATGGGAAAGCTGGTAAAAGTACTGACCATGATCGCCGCCGCGCTCTGCATCCTGGTTGTGATTGGTTATACTGTGACCCATGGCAGCCTGTTAAAAGGGGTCCTGGCTGGAATCACCCTGGCCATGGCGATCCTGCCGGAAGAATTCCCCGTGATCCTCACCGTCTTTATGGCCCTGGGAGCCTGGCGAATGTCAAAGAAGAATGTGCTGACCAGGAATCCTTCGGCCATTGAAACCCTGGGATCGGCAACGGTGCTTTGTACCGACAAAACCGGTACGCTTACCCAGAATAAAATGACGGTGACCATGCTCTTTAATGGAGAAGACTATCTTTCGGTCGAAAAAAAAGACGAACTGAATCCCGAATTTCATGAGATAATCGAGTACGGCATCCTTTCAAGCCAGGTGAACCCCTTTGACCCGATGGAAATTGCAATAACCGGCATGGGTGACCTGTACCTGAAGGGTACCGAACACATTCACAGGAACTGGGAAATGATCAAGGAGTATCCCTTGTCAAGGGAAATGCTGGCCATGTCGCGGGTTTTCTCGCTGAAGAAGTCGAGTGAAAAGATCATTGCAGCAAAGGGAGCCCCTGAAGCCATTTTTGATTTGTGCCACCTTGACGAAGATAAAAAAAAGCGCTTCGTGGCAGCTGTCGGTAAAATGGCATCATGCGGCTTGCGCGTGCTGGGCGTGGCAAAGGCAAAAATAGATGCGGGTTGTCTGCCGGATTTGCAACATGACTTCTCCTTTGACTTTATCGGGTTAATAGGCCTGGCCGATCCTATTCGAAAAAATGTAAAACGTGCCGTGAGCGAATGCCGCCAGGCAGGCATCAGGGTGATCATGATCACGGGCGATTACCCGGTAACAGCCCGGCAGATTGCCATTGAAATCGGGCTTCAACATCCCGACAGGGTTATCACCGGCAGCGAACTGCAGGTTATGACCGACAACGACTTATGTAAAATGATCGGCGAGATCAATGTTTTTGCCCGGGTAATCCCCGAACAGAAACTGAAAATTGTAAATGCCCTTAAGGCCAACGGGGAAATAGTGGCCATGACGGGCGATGGCATCAACGATGCCCCGGCCCTGAAATCAGCCGATATCGGGATCGCCATGGGGCAAAAAGGCACCGATGTCGCCCGCGAAGCCTCATCCCTGGTACTGATGGACGACAACTTTTCATCCATCGTGGGAGCGGTAAAAATGGGCAGGCGGATATTCGACAACCTGCAGAAAGCCTTCGGCTATACCTTTGCCATCCATGTTCCCATCGCAGGGCTGTCCTTGATCCCTATTCTCCTCGGCAACTTCCCGATCATTTTATGGCCCGTCCACATTGTTTTTCTCGAACTGATCATCGACCCGGCCTGTTCCATTATTTTCGAAGCGGAAAAGGAGGAAAAGAACTCCATGAAACGGCCCCCGAGAAGCATTACCGAACCCTTCTTCGGCGGGAAAAAAATCCTGTTCAGTTGCCTGCAGGGCGTCGGAATCCTATTGACAACCCTCGCGATCTATTTTACGGCCCTTCACCTGGGTTACCCTGAAACACAGGTCAGGGCCATGGTGTTCCTCACCCTCATTGTCTCAAACATCGCTGTGATCCTCACAAACCGCTCGTGGACCGACCATATTTTCAGGATCATTGCAACTCCCAACCGCGCAGTGTTATGGGTCACCGGCGGGGCCGTTTTTTTCCTCGTGCTGGTGATGAATGTTCCCTTCTTCCTTCACCTGTTCCAGTTCAGCCAGCCTTCATTGATCAACAGTATCATCTGCAGTGTGGCGGGTATAACGACAATTATCTGGTTCGAACTTTATAAACTGGTTAAGCTTAGAAGGCACAGTTCGCTGTGATCCTGCCAAAGATGTGTGAATCATGCAACTATTCGTAAGAATTATATAACAGAAAGTGCCCGGCTGGTAGCGAACTTTGTTGTCATGAAGACAAAAAGAAATAACACAATACTTCCCGCACTGCCAGGCGAAAAGCGGGAAGATACGGATCTTCCGGGCTACCCCCTGTATCCGGCAAGCGAAGACATCTACATTCATTCCAGCAACAAAACGGATCTTGACCCAGGGGATATTTCGAGGATCAAGGATTCGGATGAAACGGACCAGCCCGGTACTAGCAATGAGCAGGATTTTCAGGATGATGTTTCCGGCGGCGATCTCGACGTCCCTGGTTCGGAACTGGATGACCAGCTGGAAGATATCGGCAGCGAGGATGAAGAGAACAATTATTACAGTTTAGGAGGTGATGGACATTCCGGCCTTGACGAGGATCATGGTGAATAAAACAAAAAACTAAAATGAAAGCAACAATTTTTAAAAAGGTATTGATTGCGCTGGATTACGATCCAACCGCACAGAAGGTGGCCGAAACCGGGTTTTCCATGGCCAAAGCCATGGAGGCCGAAGTGGTCCTGCTTCATGTAATTTCAGATCCGGTTTACTATGCCTCAACGGAATATTCTCCCATCATGGGGTTCTCCGGGTATATGGAGATGGAACCACTGGTGCTGGAAAGTATCGACGGACTGAAAAAGGCATCTCTGCACTTCCTTGAAAAAACGAGACAGCATCTCGGCGACAGAACCATCCAGACGCTGGTTGAAGAAGGCGATTTTGCCGAATCAATCCTGGCAACCGCGAAATCGGAACATGCCGACCTGATCGTGATGGGCTCGCACAGCCACCGGTGGCTCGATGAAATTATCATGGGCAGTGTGACGGAAAAGGTGCTGCATAACACAACCCGTCCCCTTTTCATCGTTCCGACAAAAAAAAGGAAGTAAACTAAAATTCATTCAATGAAAACGTTAAATATCCTTCCCCCTTCGGTAACATCAATACGCAGAGCACAAAAAATCAATTGGTCATACCGGACATTTTTCAGAACTGCGGTGGTAATCCTTATCCTGTTCCCGGCCATCATGCTCTCCTCCTGTATTTTTCCCGGTCACGGCCGCGGCGGCCCGGGCGAAATGCACGAGCGTTACGGAAATGGTCAGGGTCATGGACATGACCAGGGGCACGGGCACAAAGATGATCGTCATTGATCTTGGAATTATTTTTTGTCTCCTGTGCAAAAGAATCTGCCGATTATCTTATCTTTAATGTCTGATATCATTAACATACCGCTGTGCGGCACATCGGGACTCAGCCCCGTACCGCACGGCGGATACCTCATATGGACTACGTAGACTATTACAAAGTACTGGGCATAGACCGCTCGGCCTCCCCGAAAGAGATCAAATCAGCTTACCGGAAGCTGGCCAGAAAACTGCATCCTGATCTTAACCCGAACGACAAGGATGCCAAGAGAAAATTCCAGCAGATCAATGAGGCCAACGAAGTGCTGAGCGATCCCGAAAAGCGCAAAAAATACGATCAGCATGGTCAGGACTGGCAGCATGCCGATGAATATGAAAAGGCAAAACAGTCACGGCAACAATCGCAGGACCCGCGCGGGTCAAGGTATTCGGGGGCACCGCCTGAAGGGGATTTCTCTGATTTCTTTGAATCCATGTTTGGCGGTGGCGGCGGCCAGGGCCGGGGCAGGCAGGTGAAGTACCGGGGTGAAGATTACAATGCAGAGCTCCATCTCGAGCTTATCGACGCGTATAAAACCCACAAGCAAACCTTCACGGTAAACGGGAAGAATATCAGGATCAACATCCCGGCAGGAATCGAAAACGGGCAAACAATCAAAATTCCGGGGCATGGCGGGTCCGGAAAAAACGGCGGCCCAAACGGGGACCTTTATATAACGTTTTCAATAGAGAATCACGCAACCATCAAGCGATTGGGCAATGATTTGTACACCACCGCCGACCTGGACCTTTACACGGCGGTGCTGGGCGGCGAGTTTACGCTTGAAACACTTACCGGCAAAGTAAAGCTTACGGTGAAGCCTGAAACACAAAACGGCAGCAAGGTAAAGTTGAAAGGCAAAGGATTCCCGGTGTACAAAAGCGAAGGCCAGTTTGGAGACTTGTTCGTGACATGGTCCGTTCAAATCCCGAAAAATTTAACCGCCAGGCAAAAAGAATTATTCAGAGAATTGTCAAAATCCCAGTAATGCAAACAGAAAACTTAATCGCCCTGGAGGAATTCTGTGCCAGCCACAACATCGAAATTTCATTTATCAGCTCCCTTCAGCAAACCGGGCTGATTGAGATCACCAGGATTATGGAAACCGGGTTTATAGATTCGGGGCAGTTGAAAAAACTGGAAAAAATCGTCAATTTCTATTACGAACTCGATATTAACCTCGAAGGTATTGAGACCATTACGCACCTGCTGGAACGGATGTCGTCGCTGCAGGATGAGATCATTGAACTGAAGAACAGGCTTCGGCTGTATGAATCCAATGAATAACACATACATTGATGTGCAGCCAAAATGTGTCCAATTAAATTGAACCGGAAAAGATTTGACAATCATGGACCAAACCCTTCACCCCGATCGCTACCCTGTTTGGCTTTACTCCCCTCAGTTTCACAACTTACCTGCTTTTATTGCTGATTGTCATTGTTTATATCGTTGCGACAGAGATCACCAAGAACATTTTTTACAAAAAGGTGAAATTTTAGAAAAGCAGGAATAATGTAACTTTTTTACAAAATTATGTAACACTTTCAAGTTGAAAGGTGAGTAATTTAGTTTCTTTAAAAACCAGTCCAATGAAACTGAAAGACAATACCCTGGAAGTACCTTCCGTGCAAGGGCAAAGACATTTACCCGCCAGGATCAATTACAGCATCGAATTTGATGAACGTGAAGATAACGAGGAAAATAACTTCTTTTGCCGGGCAGGTGATGAACTTGCCAGGCATGAGTCCCTGCTGTACAAGGTAAATCAAAACACAACCCTCGTCATCAAACCGTTCAGGGCCGGTTAGCAACATCCCCCCGCGACTTACGTCCGGGAAACCATCAGTAAATACCAAAAACCAATATGAAAATCGTCATCAATAATTTTAGAAAAGTTTTCGCCATCCAGGAAGAATTCAGTGCCATGTTCCCCGGACTTAAAATAGGATTCCATGCCAAAGCCAGCAAAGAGGGTGGCGCACCTTCGCACAAGCTGATCATGCACGGAGGCAGGACACTGCAGGATTGCCGCACTGTAAGCAGGAAAGGCACCATCGAAATTCTGCCGTCCATGAATATCTCAGAGTTAAAGAACAACTTCAGGAATGAATACGGATTATCAGCCGAGATATTTCAGAAATCGGGCAACCATGAAAACCCGGTCGGCGACAACCTGACCCTTGCCGAGACCAATAAAAAGTACGTTGCCTGACCAGGGCACAGATCATCCTTTTTTAAACCCTCCCACGGTTTTTTCAATAAACACGCGTCGCTTCATGCTCTGCCCAAAACAGCAGGCACCATGTGTTGCAGGCAGACACACCATGTGTGAATGATGTAACTCTTTACCAAAGTTATGTAACACACATACTCTTGTGTTGCAATAACTTTGCGACGGGGTAACCTTACGTTTGGCAATAAATGGCCGCGTTTTAAGGTCATTCCTTTTACGAATCAGTCCTAAGATAAATCCGGAAAAATGAAAACATCATATATTTTGATCCTTTTACTTCTGATTTCCCCGCTGCTACATGCGCAGGATGTTGTTCCTCAGAATCCCAAAAAGATAGCTCCGAACGATACGATTGTACCGGGCAAGGGCACGAGGGAAAACCAGATTAAAAAAATTGACTCTGTGAAGGTAAAACTGCTTTCCGATTCTGTTGGCAACGAACCCAGGAAAAGCGGCCTGGTCGACACCACATTACAGAATAAATACGGCGACCTGCTTGACGACGACCTGGAATACAATAAAAGATATCCCCTGTGGATCCCTGCCACTGAGGTTGTTGGTACACTGGCATTTACCTGGGCGCTTGACCGGTATTTGCTGAATGTTGATTACGCCCGGATTGGATTTTCAACCTGGAAATACAACATTCAGAAAGGGTGGGAATGGGACAAGGACCGTTTTGGAATAAATTTCATTGGTCATCCCTACTCGGGAACGCTCTCATACAACGCAGGGCGTGCCAACGGGTACAATTACTACCAGTCCTTTTCCTTTGCCCTGGCTGGAAGCCTGCTATGGGAGTATTTGGGAGAAAATACACGACCCTCCTATAACGACATTATCAACACCCCGGTAAACGGTGCATTTCTCGGTGAGATATTGTACCGGTTGAGTTCGAATATCCTCGATGACCGCACCAGGGGAACACAAAGGGTTTTCCGCGAAATTGCCGCCGGGATCGTCGATCCCATGAGAGGCTTTAACCGGCTGCTCCAGGGCAAATCATTCCGGGTGACGAATAAAGAGGTTTACGAGAAGGAACCGATCAACTTCTCCCTGTATGCAGGGGCAAACATGATCAATGATTTGCCCTACAGTGCATTGGGCAAAGGCACTGCCAGCGGAATTCTCAATGCCCAGTTTGATTACGGAAACCCGTTTGAACTGCGTAAACGCAAGCCATTTGATTTTTTCAAACTCAGGGTAGAACTGAATTTAGGGGCGGGGAGAAAATACCTCAGTAATATTCTGGGAGACGGGATTTTATTTGGCAGAAACAGCCAGTTGGGAAAACTTGCCAGCCTTACCGGGGCATTTCAGTATTATGATTACTGGGATAACAAGAAATTCGAGCTGGGCACCATCGGTTTCGGCTTTGGCGTGATTTCCAAATTTCCGGTTAGCAAAGTGAGTAATCTTTACTCCAGCCTCCATTTAGCTGTCGTTCCGTTTGCAGGAAGCAGCAACCGTTTCGGGCCCGACACCACGCAGGTAAGAGATTACAATTTCGGGGGTGGCCTGGAGGGTAAATTTGAAAGCACGTTTAACCTGGGGAAATATGCCACTGCGACCATGAAGTACTATTTTTACATGATCCGCACCTATATCGGGCCAAACGGGAACAACTACGTACAGATATTAAAACCCAGGATCACCGTCAGGATTTTCAAAATGCTGAGTGTCGGAGGCGAATACACCATGTATTACAATGACCGGTACAGTCGCGACTTTCCAGCCATTCACACCATTCAGACCGAGCAGAAAATCTTCCTGCTGATCTACCTTGAAGACAAACAAAGGAGAGGAAACTACAACTGATAGATCAGCATGACCCCCATACCGGTATGGCTTATGGGGAGTACCTTAAGTTTTTTGATATGGTTGTTCATGATGGTTCTGCCGATGGCAAAGCCGATGGCCGACCCCACGAAAACATCTGAAAACCAGTGGTCGTTCTGGTATACGCGCGAAGCGGCGGTAAGCCCGGCAAAAGTATAGACCATGATAGGCACCCAGATTGTTTTACTGTAGGCAGTAGCAATGACCGAAGCCATGGCAAAAGCAACGGTTGAGTGACCCGACGGAAATGAACTGTTAAACTTCAGGGTAAAGGGGCCATCCCATATTTTTGAATTGGGAGGATCATCCTGATATGGCCGGTGGCGCTGGGTAAGCTGTTTCAGGACCTGCGATGCAACGAAACCCATCAGATATGCCTCAAATGCCTTTAAAGACGTATAGCGGGCCTTGTCATTTTTCGTAATAGCCCCGATACCATACATGATCCCCAGCGCTGGAATGCTGTAAAAACCGCTTCCCAATCGTTCAAATCCATATTTTGCGGCTTCATTCAGAAACGGGTTCTGAGCCTTTTGCACTGCTTTCTCGATGCCTGCATCCTGCGTGTACATGGCAACTGCCATAACGGTAATTGCCGAAGCGGCGATCCACTGGCCCTTGTTCCACCGGTAGGGCGAAATGGCAATATCCCGGGCATCGGTGAGCCAGGATTTAAAATAGGCCTTGTCGGGGATGGTCGAAAGGGTTCTCTCGCTTCTTGGAATCGATTTAAGTTTCACCTGGGTCGTATCTTCCTGTGCATAAACTCCCAATTGAAGGACCAGCAAAAGCCCGATGATAAAAACGGTATTTCCTTTCTTTAATGTCTGCATAGGTTTCACCTTCCGGTGCCATTTAATCCGATTCAAAAATAATGATATTCAACAAGGATTATGTTATACAATTCAGCAAATTACTTACATGATTCACACATGCTCAACGGGCACGCTTCTTCTTTTTGAAAATATCGAACCTCGTGCCACCCCAGAAACGGACTTGGGCGACATCGTAACTGAACAGTGCATTACTCAGACGATCGGGAACTTCATTGAACCCGGTTTGAACGGAACCTCCCAGAAACCATTTTTCCGAGTTATATCCTACCACCAGCCGGCCGCCGAGCTGAAAATTAAAGGCATAGCCGGAAGTGCTTTTTTCTTCATTGCTGTATAATGAAAATTGCACTGCAATGCCGGGGAAGACAGCTGCCGTTGCATAAAAATGCCGGAGAAATACAAGGGTATAAATATATCCGGGAGACAACCCGAATGAATAAAACCTGCCTTTGGTGACCAGGTTTGCAGCCGGGATGCGGAACGTGTCGATTATCGCCGCAGGCACAATGCCGTGGGGGGAAGTGATAAGGAAATAAAGGAAAGAGGGTCGTATAACAAGGCTGCCGGCGCTCTTTTTCTGGCTTTCGTTCTGGGTATACGCCGCCCTGATCGAAAATCTTCCGGAATTATAAATCCAATACCCGGCCACGCCGATGGAGAATGTACCCATATCCGGAACAATGTAATGCGAACCGCCCGGCATTTCAGGAGAACTGATAAAAAATCCTTTATACTTCTGAATGAAAAACTCTCCTGCAAAAACTCTTCCGAACAGGTTGACCCTAAAATCAAGCGTTGAGGTTTTACCATAGGCGGCCCGGTCAGTTTTCAGAAACGGATTGTCAATGGACAAGCCCAGTCCAAGCCATTTCCAGAACCCTGCAATCCCAATCCTGACATTGGTATTTGGACGGTACACAATTTTATCAATCTTTTCTCCGCCTGGATTGATTTGCAGCGAGGCATTCTGAAACAGTAAAAACAACCTGGAGGTCAGCTCTTCAGTGTAATCCGCCAGGTAAACCGAGTCCATGGTCACACTGCCCGGTTCCATTGTTTCAACACGGTCCTGTGCCTGAGCCGCAATCCCCGCAAAAATTATGAAAAGAAGGATGAGCCCCGTGTTCCGGATTTTAAAAATCATCATGGCTTACAGAGAAATGCCCGGATAAAAAAAGCCGGATTACTCCGGAAATGCTCAGACATGAATGTTCATCAGGTAGGCGAACAGCCCGAACACCTTGAGGAGCCAGATGATCAAAACGATGATGACAACGACATTGAAAATTGTTTTGATTTTGCGGTCCATGGGGATGTACGAATTGACAAGCCATAAAAGAATTCCTGCGATGATCAGGACGATTAAAATTGTGAACAGTGGCATAGATATATATTTTAGATTATCCCTCAAAGGTACCCCCGGCATCCTCCGTTCGTGTTACATAACTATTTGTAAAAGTTGCATCATTCACACATTCCGGCCTATCTGAGCAACTTCAAAGCACCACCTTGTTCTTTTTCCGCTCTTTCCCGAATTTTTCCCGCGGCGGTTCACGGTTCAATTCATCCATGTTCCTGTATGCCCTCTTTAGCGAATTCGGCATTTTCCCGCGATAATTAATTTTATAAAATGAAAAACCGTTATATGGAACAACGTTGTTTTCCATGTTCATTGTCACCTGTTTTTCCACGTGCCTGATTTTAAAGTAAGTAAGGAAGGCAGCTTCCCTTTCCTTGCTGAGCCGGCGAAACCTGGAGTTTACCAGGGCTGCTCCTATGAGTTTCGCACACTGCTCCTGCCTGGTGAACATTGCCGGGTCGTTCACCTGCCTTTCAAGGTAATGAACGAACAGCGAATCGGCGACCGACATCTTATCGACTCGCTCCGAATCTTCCTCGTTGAAGGTGCGTGCATAAGGACGGCGCGTCGCGAGAAAATATTTTTTCTTAGCCTCAAAAAAGAGGATGTATTCTTTTTCCTTTACCTCATAGTGCTGCGGATTTACCGAAAGAGACGCCCCAGGATTTTTAACCAGGAAACCTGCAATTTTCTTTAAAAATTTATCCTGCTTTGGTCTGAGCGTACTTTGACGCATCTGCCATTTTACCGTCATTGATTTCTCAATTTCTGTCTCTATGGTTTTCACTTCCATCCTGTAGGCCGTTGTTGCCGGTTTAACAAAAATGTTGGTAAGCAGATCAACCAGGACATCATGTAAATGAAATTTTGGGCTTTTCAGGTCGCCGGTGATGGGAATATCATAATCAATCACGTTGCCTTTCTCCCTGATGAAAGACATGATCAGGGTGAGCGGAATCCAGGTTGTTCCCTTGTTTTTCCGCCTGGCAGTTACCCGCGGATCAATGATAACAAGATGGTTGTCGCTTTGAATGATCCCGCTTCTCACTTTCCAGGCACCGGTCACTTCCAGGGTTCCCCGGTCCAGAGGAAATGATGTATAAGTAATCAGGTAGGGGTTGAACATGGCGGCCGGCAATTGCTCAAGTTTGTAGGTGAGATTAAAATCCGTGCTGTCTCTCGGGTTGATACTCACTGTCAAGGATGCCTTGCCATAGGGTTTGATCCCTGTATGAAACGATACATTGACCCAGGAACGGGTTTTGTCGATTGAATCCGCGATAATTTCCATCGGTTGCAGGCTTGCTGAAAACTTTTCAGTTACAGCATAGTCGTTAAATTGCAGATTACCATTGTACACGGCCATCCTGTTAATCTTGTAATCGCTCCGGAAGAAGTTCCTGGACAGCACTTTAATATACCTTGCAATTTCAATGACCAGGTTGAACCTGGAAGGATCGTCAGCTGCTGCTTTAATGTTTGCCCCGTTTTTGCCAAACATTGCCTGGAGGTTATCCAGTTTTTCATACCGCTCGTATTTGAAAAACGGGCGTACCAGCGACACTGAATCAAACAGGTACTGGTGGTTTACAGGGCTGAATTGCAGGATGTCGAGCGAAAGACGGTCAAATGAAGCAAGATCGTCGTGCAGGTTTTTGCCAAAATGAAAATGGTTGATGGCCAGTTTCCCGGTGACAAAAAGATCTTCTTCATCCCTGAAATTTCCCCTGGACCTAAGATCTGCATCCAGCGTTGCAGAAAAGCACCCGTTGTTTGTCATATCCTTCAGGTACTGTTCAATGACGTTCATGTCAAGATCGTTCACAACAACGGCATAACGGTATTTTTCCGTTTTAAAATCGATGTTGAAATCACCATGAACATCCCCTGTGCCGCTGCCTTGCCGGAAAGAGATCCTTGCTCCTATCGTATCGTCATTCCACCGTTTCCCGGTACTTTCCAGGTTGAAACCGGTAACAAAGCAACGAATGGGTGTTTGCTTCTCGATGTAATGAAATTCCCCTTCGCTGATGGATATCCTAAGGATGTTGAAATGGAACCCGGGGCGGCCTGACGCGGGTTTGGCCGGGGTAAACCTTTTAATAAGGTCACTGAAATTTAATATCCTGCGATCCTGAATGATCATCCCCCTGGGCCTGTCAACCGTAAGTTCTTCGATTTCAATTGTGCGCGAAAACAACTTAAAAAGAGAAAAATTGGCGCTGGCTCCTCTGGCGGTGAAAAAAACGGTGTCGGGATTCACCAGGTTTCCCTGGTCTTTTGATTCGTAAATCCTCAGGTTGCTGATGTGTACATACCCCGTAAACGGATTCACATAGACCCAATCCACCAAAATTTGCCTTCCGAGCACCTGTTCATCATATTTTTCAATCAGGTATTTCGTAATGGGTGAGATCATTAAAATGACAACAGTCACTGCAGCAATTACGCAACCGAAGATGATGAACAATATTTTTGTTAAGGGCGGGCAGACGATTTTCATTTAGGCAAACTCACAGGAATTCAGGTTTGGGTAGGGTTCTGAGATTATTTTTTCATGGTCAGCATGCGTTGGGGATCGAGTTTCCACCGAAGGCTCACGCCTACTTCATCGGTCGACGTTGAGAGTCCGACAGAGAGATGTTTGTTTCCAGGCACCTTATGCAGTGCAGGGACCACGATACCCAGCAGGGCGCCCAGTCCGAACCCAACGGCAACATCCGACGGGAAATGATCAAAGGATCTCACCCGGGCATAGCCGATTGCCAGCGGAGGAATTGAAGCAGCGAGGTAAAGCAGGTATTTTGCACCGCCCAGGTTGGGATGGTAGTCGCAATATACCTTGACCATGAACCAGGTGCTGTAGGCGCAGGAAGCCACATGCCCGCTATAGAACGAGTTGCGGTTGTTACTGTTCTTTTGTGCATCGGCCCCCAGTTGCGGGTAATAAACCGCCGGCCTGTAGCGGTTCTGAAAATAGGGCCCGAGCGGGCTGTAGTTGTAAAATGTAAATGTAACGGTATGTCCTTCAACATACATGAACAGCAGATGAAGCCAATCCCTGCGGATGTTTTTATCGATCATCAGCAGGCTGGGCAGAAGAAAAATGCCTATCTCCCCGTCATCGGAGAGTTTTTTCCAGAGCGCACGGTCCGACGGATGTTGCTTAAGCGCCCACTTGTCTATCGGGTTTAGCAAGTTTTTCTGCTGTTCCCGGTTCGCAAAGAGCAATTCGTCATCAGACAGCGAAGCCTTGCTTTTCAGCCGGGGAATCGCAAACAGGTCTCCCGTCATGCCCACGGCAATAATGGCCCCTTCAACGAAGTAGTTCACCCTGTATACTTTCCTGTGTTCTTTCAGTTTCGCGATTGAGTCGGTTGCCTGGCCAAACGTATTCAGGAAAAAAAACATTCCGGCGATTATACAAAGTAAATTTCTCATAACAGACATGCTGGTTTTACCCAACTTATTTGAATCTTGCCGGGGTGTGATATCCAAGGGACTTTTGCATGGAAATAAAAACTGGCACGATGGTTCGTTCCGGCAGAAATACCGGTTATTCAGTTAAAGCAAAGTTGAGCAGATCGCGGGAGGAAAGTGTTACAAAACTTTTTATTAAAGTTGCATCATTCACACATTTTCAAGTGTGCTGCGCTTTCTAAGCTTGAGCGATTTGAAAAAGGAAGGCGTTAACCCTGTGGCCTTCTTAAACTGGTGGGATAGATGAGCCACGCTGCTGTAGTGAAGCTTCATGGCAATTTCCGACAGGTTCAATTCGTTATAAATGATCAGTTCCTTGACCCGTTCGATTTTATGAAGTATGATGTAATGTTCGATGGTGATCCCCTTTGTTTCTGAAAAGAGGTTTGCCATGTAGGTGTAGTCGTAATTTAGTTTTTCGCAGAGATAATCAGAAAAATTTGTTTTGGGCAATTCATCTGAATAATGAATCATTTCGACGATCACGTTCTGGATTTTTTCAATCAGGATGGCCTTCTTGTCGTCCATTAGCTCAAGCCCCGACCTGAGCAGCATCGTTTTCAGGTGTTCGCGCTGTTCCGGTGTAATATTTTCCATGACCTCCACAACGCCCAGTTCCACTGTTGTATAATGAAGGCCCAGTTTCTTTAATTCATCCTTCACCAGCATTTTGCAGCGGATACTAACCATGTATTTTATGAAGAGTTTCATGGAGTTGATGTTTTTTGCAAATTTCAGGTGTTTGTCAACATTAAAAAATTACCGCAAAGAAGCCAGGCTGCTCAATATCGGGCAATTGAACTTCCAACATTTGCAACATAGCGTCTTCGCGGTAATAAAAAACTTTTCTGTTTAAACGCTTCTTACAGCAGTGCGTCCCCTGCCTGCAACTATTTTATCACTACCAGCTTTTTTACCAGCAGGTTTGTTTCGGTCTTCACAATGATATGATACGTTCCCTGTGCAGCGGATGAAAGATCGATCTCATAATCCTTCGCACCTTTAAATTGCTGTTGCAAGATAACCTTTCCTGCGAGGTCCTGCACACTAACATCCATTTTGCCCGTAATCCCTGTACCGGGGATGATTTTAAAAACCCCGCGGGTAGGATTCGGAAAAATCCGGATGGCATCCTCGGCATTTTCAGCCACACCGATGGTTGATTTTGCCTGGCTTACGGTCACGGTCTGCACAGGCATTGAAGTGCCGGCAACCTGGATGTTGGCAACGCGCGTCTGGTGGTCGGGATTCACCGTATAGTCGGCTACGATGGTGCCATTACCCGTGCCGGAGGGTGTAACGGTACACCATGCCGCATCGCTTACCACGGTCCAGTTCACGTTGGAAGTTACCGTAAATGCAGTGCTTCCTGCAGCAACCGTTACATTCTGGTTCGGCGGGGTAACGCTCATCACCGGAACAAAGGCTGCCTGGGTCACTGTGACTGTTTCCGAAGGAATGCCTGGAGCCGTCACGGTAACACTGCAAACACGTGGGCTCAGGGTGGTGTTTTCGGTAAAGGCGGCCTGGATCGTTCCGTTCATAGATCCGGATGGGGTCACCGTACACCATGCAACATCGCTTGCCACGGTCCAGGTCGTATTCGACGACACGGTGAACTGCGTATTCCCGGCCGGGTAATCAACATTGCGGTTGGGTGGGGTAACCGACAACATGGGAGCAGCGCCATCCTGGGTCACCGTCACTGTTTGTGCCGACACGCCGGGACCATTAACCGCAATGGTTGCAACGCGCGGTGTAACCACCAGGTTATCCAGGTATGCAACATGGATTGTGTCGTTATTGATTCCCGAACCTGAACTGGTTATATTACACCATGCCGCGTCGCTGGATGCGGTCCAGGTAATGTTTGAATTAACGATAAAACTTGTGTTGCCGGTCCAGGCAGGCACATTCCGGTTCGGGGGGGTCACTGCCAGGAAAGGAGCCACCGGGGTGGTGAACGACAGGTTTGTCCCGGAGGTGGGCCCGCCTGCACTGCTGGCAAATACCCTGAAATAATACTTGGTGCCGCTCAGGAGCCCTGACACCGGTGTGGTCACAGGTGTACCTGTCACACCGCTGCCTGCCGAACCAACTGCCGTGGAATCCGACATGCCGAAAGGCGATGTGCCGTAACGGAAGAAATAGGTGGTGGGCAGCCCGTTCGGGTTGATCAGCCCGTTGAGGTTGGCCGAGTAATATTTAATTGAATCCGCGGCAACCGTTGCAGCTGTGGGCGGGATGCTGAACTTGAAGGATGCGATCTTTGTTTTCTGGTTTCCGCCATATTCATCGGTGTACCAGAATGTTTTGTCATCTGTCGGATCAACCGACATTTGCGAGTAATCCCCCCAGCGGTTGATGCCGGTCTGCGAATTTGTGCCGGCCTGGATGGTATCTTCGGCAATGTCGAGGATGCCGTTTGCAGCGGCATATGCAGTTGCTGATTGCCCGCAATACAGTATACTGGGGTACATGGTGGTGCTGGAAATGGAATAGCCCAGGCCAATTTCGTTGCTGCCGTTGAGCATGATGCTGCCCATCCACCGGCTGTGGATGTCGGGGGCGTAGGTTCCTTGCTGCCTCACCGACCAGGTGGTAGCAGTTTTCCTGAGTTCATACCAGCGGATACCGGCGTGATGTGAACCGTCGACGTTGACGGTATGGCAACACACAATGGTCTGGTAACTGCCAAAGTTGCGGTACTGGGGAACATTCATAATCACCTGCGGAATGCCGTCGACACGCTGGCTGGTGCCTTTCTGGTCAATATTATTCCAGTTGTTCCCGAAACTGCTGCTGAAGGGCAGCACGTCGATCTGCTGGGTGCGCACAAAAGTGGATGAGGCCGGTGTCGTCCAGTTTACAGTCAGCTCGTAAAGCCACAGCTGGTCAGTACCTCCGCCCAGGGCGTCGTCGTTGAAGGCGATATACATGCCGGGTGCGCCAACGGGGGCATAAGGGCCGTCGTTATCGATGGGCGGTACGCACATGAATCCGTCGATCGAGGTAGGACGCCAGGCATTGTTGAATGCAACCGATTGGGCAGTTCCCCCTGTTAACATCTGATCGCGCTGAAATACATAGATGTCATTTCCCGAACTGTTGTTGTCGCCCATGTAATACCCGTCGCGCCAGACACTGAATTTCGGATAGTCGGGCATCGTTGAAACAGGAAAGGAATACTGGTGCCACGAACCCAGCGGATCATTGGTTGCCGAAATGGCAAACATGACGTAATTGGTTCCTGAATTGGGTATGGAAAATTCCGTCACCACCCAGCGGTCGGCCTGGTCATCGTATAGGATGATCGGGTCGCCGTCGTTCCGGTTGGCGCCGGGAACACTGCCGAATATCTGGTTGAGATTCGTAGGGCCTGCAACGAGCACCCCTGCTTTGCTGTAAATCGCATATACGCAATTGATTGTTTGCATGAAATGATTTGGACCAGCCGTTCCATTGCAATCGGGAGGGTAATAGGGAGAACCCTGCCCTGCAAAATTCACGATCGGCGCCTTGTTGCCGTTTTTGGTTCCCCCCATGAACTTCTGCCATGCCGGGTCAGGCCCTTTGGGAAGGGCGGTGGATGCATAAGGATAGACACGTTTTGCAAGACCTTCGTTGAGTTCACGTTTTTTTCCTTTTTTAACAAGTTGATTGAATTCTGCCTTAGTCATCGGCGGTATGTCGCGCAATGGCTTGCTTAATCCATAATATGTTCCTGTTACCACTGATTTCGGGTGCAGGGGGATATCCTGGGCATAAAGCCCAAGGAAAAGCATGCAAAAAACGATCGTCAAAAGTAAATGTCGTGTCTTCATAGGTTGTGGTTTGGTTGTTTACAAAAATAGCACAAAATCGGCAGATTGGGTTATCGGGGGGCAACAATTTGCGTTTTTGATAAAAATATTGATAATTAACACATTCCATGTTTGTTTTGTTCATTATCATGTTTATTTTTGTTCCGAATAAAAACTGCCGGATGCAGGGTTCACCGCGGGATTATACAAGTCTGCCCCTGATGATTTTGAAAATATTAAACATAACCATTAACGCTCAAACACTTTTAACATGAAAATCATACAAGATTTCAAAGCATTCGCCATGAAAGGGAACGTTACCGACATGGCTGTCGGCATCATTATCGGCGCCGCTTTCGGCAAAATCATATCCTCCCTGGTAAGTGATGTTATCATGCCCCCCATTGGCGTGCTCATTGGCGGCCTCAACTTCAAGGATATCGTAGTCAACCTGAAGGATGCCGTGACAGACCCTGCAACAGGGAAAATCCTCAGGGAAGCCGTCACTTTAAAGATCGGGAATTTCATTCAAAGTGTTGTGGACTTCGTAATTGTGGCATTTGCCATCTTCATGATCATCAAGGCTTTTACCAACTTCAGCAAAAAAAAGGCCGAAGAAATTCCCGCAGCACCCCCTGCCCCAACAAAGGACCAGGAATTGCTGACTGAGATCAGGGACCTGTTGAAGAGGACGTAGGACGGGGGACGGGGGACGAAGGACGAAGGACGAGGGACGAAGGACGAAGGACGAGGGACGTGGGCGACGCAGGACACTGGGGTTCCCGAAGTGTCCAATCCTCAAATTCGTAAATCGTAAATCGTAAATCAATGTCGTTTAGTTAAGTTATAAAGGCTTATAATTCATATAGTAAAGTTTCTTTGGTCGTTTTTTCCTTTCGTTTTTCCTGCCGGGTCTAACGATTTCGGTAG
>CAIWMX010000138.1 GCA_903913885.1 uncultured Bacteroidales bacterium
GACCAGCTCAGATGTCTGTCACCCGTTGGGATCATTCAGATTTTTGAAGGGAAAAATCTGACCTGATCACTTGCTTAAAATTTTCATTCCATTTTTTTTCTTGGCATAAATTTTTCATAAACCAGGCTGAGCCAGATGCCTAAATAAATCTCCAGGGCAGGAGTGCAAAACATGTCAAAGTTATCATCAGTTCTCAAGCCGACAAACGGTAAATCACAGTCAGGACAGATCATGGTTGTCAGGCCAAGTTTCTCTTCATTTCAGACTGAACCAGCCGAAGAAGCTGCAGTTGATGAAGTTCCCGAGCCGGTCGCAGAAATTATCCCGGAACCGATTGTCGAAGTTAAGCCGGAGCCGGTCGCAGAAGTGAAGCCGGAACCAGTAAAAGTTGTAAAGCCGGAATTAACTCTCCTGGAGAAAATCCTCAAGGTTGAAAATCTCCAGCTCATCATCGAAAAAAGAGCCAAGTTGGTGCAAACCCGCTCTGAACTTGAACGTTTCCAGATTTCATCCAACGATTTCAACTGCTCTATGCGGCTGAATGACTCAGACGGGAATGTCTTCACCACCAGCTTCACCCCTGGAGTTAAAAAGGTGATTGATTTTCTTAAGTCATCATTCGATGGTAGCATTTCGGAAGCTGAAGAGAAGATCAACTTCTGATGATTCGGGAGTTCCACCCTTGGGGGCGGAACTCCCGTTTTTAATGATCGTAAAGGCAAAGTCATATTCCCGCCATCCCAACATAAAAATGTATATTTGAACCGTAATACAAATAAGCGATTCCTAAATGTCAGAAGATCAAAAAAAACAACTGGAACAACAGCTCTGGAACATTGCCAACACCCTTCGCGGCAAAATGAATGCCGATGAATTCCGCGACTATATCCTGGGTTTTATTTTCTACAAATACCTTTCGGAAAAGATGTTCCGGTATGCCGATTCTATCTTAAAACAAGATGGTCTGAAGTATAAAGAGATTGGCGAAAAAACAGAGCAGGGGAAAGAGTACATCGCAGCAATAAAAGAGGAAGCGTTGGAAAAACTTGGCTATTTTTTGACACCTTCCGAACTGTTCAGTGAAGTGGCGAAACGCGGCAATAGCACTAAGGAAGGTGAAAACAACTTTATCCTCGAAGATCTGGCTAAAATCCTGACCAACATTGAGCAAAGCACAATGGGCACTGCCAGTGAGGATGATTTCGACAATCTTTTTGAAGACCTTGACCTTACCAGTACCAAACTTGGCAGAACCGAATCAGCAAAAAATGAATTGATTTCGAAAGTTTTATTTCACCTGGACAACATTGATTTCCAGCTTGAAAATGCTGCTGTCGATGTTTTAGGTGATGCATACGAATACCTGATTGGTCAATTTGCCAGTGGAGCAGGGAAGAAGGCCGGTGAGTTTTATACACCACAAGGGGTAAGCAAAGTGTTGGCGAAAATTGTTACCACAGGGAAAACCAAGTTGAAATCGGCCTATGACCCCACATCCGGATCAGGTTCCCTGTTGTTAAGAATTTCCAAAGAGGCAGAGGTTAATAATTTTTACGGACAAGAACTGAACCGTACCACTTATAACCTATGTCGGATGAATATGATCCTGCATGATGTGCATTACCGGCAATTCGACATCAGGCAGGAAGACACCCTGGAACATCCACAGCACATTGATAAAAAGTTTGAAGCCGTGGTTGCCAATCCCCCATTTTCCGCACAGTGGAGCGCCAGCCCTCTGTTTATGACCGATGACAGGTTTAGCCAGTATGGTAAACTGGCGCCATCGAGCAAGGCTGATTTCGCCTTTGTGCAACACATGATCTTTCAGTTGGCAGATAATGGCATCATGGCCATCGTTCTGCCACATGGTGCCTTGTTTCGTGGGGGAGCAGAACAGCTTATACGTAGGTCCCTGATTGAAGACCGCAATTACCTGGATGCCGTAATCGGGTTACCTGCCAATATCTTTTACGGTACGAGCATCCCCACATGTATCATGGTTTATAAAAAATGTCGTGAAAACCCTGAAGACATCCTGTTCATTGATGCCAGCCAGCATTATGAAAAGGTGAAAACCCAGAACATGCTTCGGGATGATGACATTAGCAAAATAGTCGACACATACCGAAACCGCATTGAAGAAGCCAAATACAGCAAGCGGGCCAAGTTGAAAGAAATTGCAGAGAATGATTACAACCTGAACATCCCGAGATATGTCGATACATTTGAAGCGGAGGAGAGCATTGATATTAATAAACTGGCGGTGGAACTTATCGAACTCGACAAACTAATTGCAGAAACTGATCAAACGATCGCCGGTTTTTGTAAAGAATTGGGAATTACCCCACCTTTTAAAATTTTAGCATGATGAAAAGCAAAAAATCTACATTAAATGTTCAGGGCATAGAGATAGCCTTATTGAAATTTCAAAATGAGGATTATATTTCGATTACCGATATGTTGAAAGCCAAAGATGGAGATTTTTTTATCTCTGATTGGCTGAGAAACAGGAATACTGTTGAATTTTTAGGAATATGGGAACGCATTTACAATCCACATTTTAATTATGGCGAATTCGCCACAATTAAAAGTCAGGCAGGACTCAATAGTTATAAACTGAGTGTAAAAGAATGGGTTGAAAAGACAAATGCGATTGGATTAAAAGCGACAGCCGGGAGGTATGGCGGGACCTATGCTCATAAAGATATTGCTTTTGAGTTTGGAATGTGGATCAATGCAGAATTTAAAATATACTTAATCAAAGAGTTTCAAAGGTTAAAAGATGATGAAAATGACCGACTGAAATTAACATGGAATTTGCATCGAACCCTTTCTAAAATTAACTATCACATACACACCGATGCAATAAAAGAACATATCATCCCGGCAAACATTACCAAGGAACAGGCAAATTATGTTTATGCCAACGAAGCTGATGTACTAAACGTTGCGTTGTTTGGCAAAACTGCAAAACAATGGCGTGATGCAAACCCCAGCAAAGAAGGTAATATCAGAGATTATGCAACAATTGAACAGCTTCTGATTTTAGCTAACATAGAAAGCATGAATGCGGAATATATCAGAATTAATTTAACCCAACGAGAAAGGTTAATCAAGCTTAATCAAATGGCCATTGTTCAATTGAAATCCCTTGCTTCGGATCCAAATATTCAGAAACTGAAATAATGAGGAAGGAAGATAATACGCCAGCATTGCGGTTCCCGGAATTTAAGGATGAATGGGGGAAAAAGAGGTTGGGGCAGATATCAAAATGGTCATCAGGAGGAACGCCATCAAAGGACAATCCTCTCTATTGGAATGGTGATATTCCCTGGATTAGCGCTTCAACTATGCGAGGAATTGAATATTCTGATTCTGTACATAAAATCACACTTGAAGGTTTAAAGAATGGATCAAGGCTTGTTCCCAAAGGAAATTTATTGATTTTAGTCAGAGGCAGCATGCTTTTTAATACAATTCCCATCGGAATTACAGCAAGGGATGTAGCATTTAACCAAGACGTTAAATCAATTGTTGTTGATGAAAAAAACTCCACAAAATTTGTGCTATATTGGTTTTTCTCAGCGGAAAATATGATTTTAAATATGGTTACTGGTACGGGTATCGGTGCTGGTAAACTCGATTTGTCTGATTTAAGAAACTTGCCATTACAAATTCCTGCCCTCGCCGAGCAACAAAAAATTGCCTCCTTCCTCGCCTCCGTTGACGAAAAGCTCATGCAGATTAAACAACAAAAAGCACTCCTGGAACAATACAAGAAAGGGGTGATGCAGCGAATCTTCTCGCAGGAAATTCGGTTTAGGGATGAGAATGGTAAGGAATTTCCTGAGTGGAAACCGAAAACATTGAGCCAACTAGCCAAAATATTATATGGTAAAGACCAAAAAAAAGTTGTAGCTGAAAATGGCATATTCCCAATTTTAGGAACAGGTGGAATAATTGGCAATACAAATCAATTTCTATACGATAAACCATCTGTTCTTATTGGCCGAAAGGGTACAATTGATAAGCCAGTATATATGGACACGCCATTTTGGACTGTTGATACACTTTTTTATACTGAAGTATTTACGAATACCTTTCCGAAATGGCTATTTTATAAATTTCAGACCATAAACTGGTATTTGTATAACGAAGCATCTGGAGTTCCAAGCTTGAGTGGATCAACAATCTATAAGATTAAATTTGACCTGCCTTGCATAGAAGAACAAACCAAAATCGCCAATTTTCTATCCACTCTGGACGACAAGATTAACCATTGCAGCGTTCAGATTGAAAAAACGGAGCAGTGGAAAAAGGGGTTACTGCAAAAAATGTTTTGTTAACGCAGATTATACTAACCAGGATTGCTTTGGAAAAACATCTCAAAAAGGTTGCTGGAAATGAATTGTGTTGTATATTTGCACCAACAGTACCCGTTTTGCATACCATTAGAACTGCAGGCGGGTCCTTTTTTAAAGAAAGTTCTAAGAAACATTGATAATACACCTCCCATGCCTCTCTTGGAAGCACACTTGGGAGGTTTTTTGTTTTAAAGAGTAGCACTAACATGTCAAAGCAACCCGAACAAATACTCGAAGATAATCTTGTGCTACAACTGCAGCAATTGGGTTATGCTTTTGTGACAATCCGGGATGAGAAAGAGTTGCTAGCAAACCTCAAAGCACAGTTAGAAAAACATAATGGCATAGAATTTACTTCTAAAGAATTTGACCGGGTTTTGAATATCCTGAGTAAAGGCTCAGTATTTGACAAGGCGAAGATGTTGAGGGAAAAACAGCATATTGTCCGGGATAATGGCGAAAGTCTCTACTTCGCATTCATTGAACAGGAAAATTGGTGCCAGAATCAGTTTCAGGTTACTCACCAGGTTACTGCCGAAGGTACTTACAAGAATCGCTACGATGTCACCCTGCTCATCAATGGGTTGCCATTGGTACAGATTGAACTCAAGCGCAGGGGAATCGAGCTTAAAGAGGCTTTTAACCAGATTAACCGTTATCAGCGTCATTCATTTGGCGCTTCCATCGGATTATTTCAATACGTGCAGATATTTGTGATCAGTAATGGCGTGAACACGAAGTATTATGCCAACAACAAATACCAATCCTTTAAGCAAACCTTCTTTTGGAGCGATCTGGGCAATAAAACCATTACGCAGCTGGAACAATTTGCATTCTGTTTCCTGGATTCCTGCCATGTGTCAAAAATGGTTTGCAAGTATATTGTGCTCAGCGAAGCTCATAAGATTTTAATGGTCCTGCGACCTTATCAGTATTTCGCCGTGGAAGCCCTGATAGAAAGGGTGAAAGACACCAACAAAAACGGATATATCTGGCACACTACCGGTTCGGGAAAAACACTGACTTCATTTAAGGCCAGTCAAATCCTGATGAACCTGCCAAATGTGAAGAAAGTCGTTTTTGTGGTTGACAGAAAAGACCTGGACTATCAGACCACTAAAGAATTCAACAGCTTCAGCAAAGGCAGCATCGACGGTACGGATAATACAAACGCCCTGGTTAAGCAGTTTTCCGATGATACCAAGCTCATCGTCACCACTATTCAGAAACTCAATACGGCCATCAGCAAGAAACAATACCTGCTGCGCATGGAAAGGCTGAAAGATGAAAAAATTGTATTCATTTTTGATGAATGTCACCGTTCACAGTTTGGCGAGACCCATGCCCGGATAAAATCATTCTTCAAAAACATTCAACTGTTTGGGTTTACCGGAACTCCCATTTTTGTTGACAACGCAGTGAAAAACGAATTGGGCAGGCGTACCACCAAGGAGTTATTTGGCGATTGCCTTCATAAGTATGTGATCACCGATGCCATCAAGGATGAAAATGTGCTCAAATTTTCCGTTGAGTACGTGGGCCGGTACAAACAAAAAGATGAAAGTAACACCAACATCGATATTGAGGTTGAAGACATTGACACCAAAGAGTTAATGGAATCACCGGTGCGTCTGAATAAAATTGCCGATTACATCCTGGCGCACCATCACCGGAAAACCTATAGTCAGGAATTCACGGCGATGTTTTGTGTGAGCAGCATTGAAACACTGATCAAATATTATGAGCTGTTTCAGGCAAAAAAGGAGGCGGGAGAACACAATTTGCGTGTTGCCACCATCTTCAGTTATACTGCCAATGAAGATGATAAGGATGCTACCGGCTTTTTATATGATGAACCGGAGGATGAGGAATTTAATTTAGCAGCGGATCATAAATCAGATTATCAGCGAGGAAACTCCTCGTCCAGTATCAACAAGCACAGCCGTGAAAAGCTGGATGAGTTTATCATCCATTACAATCAAATGTTTGAAACCAATTTCTCTACCCGGGATAATCTTTCCTTTTACAATTACTACAATGATATTTCAAAACGCATCAAGGACCGTGAACGGATTGATGCCCGGGAACAGGATCGGGTTGACATCCTGCTGGTGGTGAATATGTTCCTTACAGGGTTTGATGCTAAAAAGGTCAACACGATGTATGTTGATAAAAACCTGAAATATCATGGTCTCATCCAGGCCTATTCAAGAACGAACCGGATTTTCAATGATCAGAAATCCCAGGGAAATATCGTAGTTTTTCGCAATCTGAAGAAAGCAACTGATGATGCCATAGCTTTGTTTTCCAACAAGGACGCCAAGGATATCATCATCATGCAGCCCTACGATGAGTATGTCAGGAAATTCTCCCAAGCGTTCGGTGAGTTGCTGAAAGTTGCCCCAACAGTAAATAGTGTCAATGACCTGCCCAGTGAAACAGAAGAACTTGAGTTTATCAAAGCCTTCAGGGAGCTTATGCGGTTAAAGAATGTACTCAGCACCTTCGCTGATTTCAGCTTTGACCACCTGGCGATGAATGAGCAGCTATTTGAAGACTACAAAAGCAAATACCTTGATCTGTATGATAAAGTCAGATCCGACCATCAGGTAGACAAGGCTTCCATCCTCGAAGATGTTGATTTTGAACTTGAGCTGATCCGTCGGGATGAAATCAACGTGGCCTACATCCTCAAATTGCTGGCAAACCTTAAAGGCAGCGATCAGGAAAAACGGCGCAAGGAGATCATTGACCTGATTGCCGGTGAAGCGCATTTACGCAGCAAACGGGAACTGATCGAGAAATTCATCCAGGAGAATCTACCCCTGATCCCTGATTCTGATGACATCCCGGACGCCTTTGATAAATTCTGGAATGAAGAGCAGATAGCTGCCTTTAAACAACTTTGCAAAGATGAAAACCTCTCATCCGATAA
>CAIWMX010000139.1 GCA_903913885.1 uncultured Bacteroidales bacterium
AAGAATAATTTTAGTAATAACCGTTCCAACAAACCGGAACACAAATAGTAACAAAAATGGCAGATTTAAAAGCTTTTGCAGAACAGTTAGTTAATTTGACAGTAAAAGAGGTTAACGAATTAGCAAAGATTCTGAAGGATGAATATGGTATTGAACCAGCAGCAGCAGCTGTAGCTGTTGCAGCACCCGCTGCTTCCGCCGCCGCAGAACCTGAAGAAAAGAGCACCTTTGATGTGATTCTTAAATCAGCAGGCCAGGCTAAGTTAGCTGTTGTTAAATTAGTGAAGGAACTGACCAGCCTTGGTTTGAAAGAGGCAAAAGAATTAGTTGATGCTGCACCTAAGGCGATTAAAGAAGGCGTTTCGAGAGACGAAGCCAACGCTTTAATGAGTCAGTTAAAAGAAGCTGGTGCAGAGGTTGAAATTAAGTAAGACGAACAATTCTTATACCGTAATAAAGTCATAGATCTCTTCCATTGTGAAGAGGTCTATGGCTTATTTATAAAAATTAATTTCAAACCTTCCCGCACTGTGCGGGAGTAAAATTTGCACCTTGGCTTCAAAAAAAACCGAAAGAGTTCGCTTTGGATCTACCAAGATTCAAGCTGAGTATCCTGATTTTCTTGACATTCAGGTAAAATCATTTCAGGACTTTTTTCAACTCGAGACGAATCCTGAGAACAGGGTCAATGAGGGATTGTACAAGGTTTTCGCTGAAAATTTCCCGATATCCGATGCGAGAAATAATTTCGTTCTGGAATTCCTGGATTATTTCATCGATCCTCCACGATACTCAATCGAGGAATGCATTGAACGCGGCCTTACATACAGCGTTCCGTTAAAAGCCAAACTCAAACTTTATTGCACCGACCCGGAGCATGAAGACTTTGAAACGATCATCCAGGACGTCTATCTTGGCATGATTCCCTATATGACACCCCGCGGAACTTTTGTTATCAACGGGGCTGAAAGGGTTGTCGTTTCCCAGCTGCATCGCTCGCCAGGCGTGTTCTTCAGTACGAGTTTCCACGCCAATGGCGCCCAGTTGTATTCGGCACGCATCATCCCTTTCAAAGGATCGTGGATTGAATTCACAACCGACATCAACAACGTGATGTACGCGTACATCGACCGGAAAAAGAAATTGCCGGTCACCACGTTGCTGCGTGCCATCGGATTTGAGACAGACAAAGATATTCTTGAAATATTCGGACTTGCACAGGAAATCAAGGTCAGCCGCGCTGCCCTTAAGCGCGTGGTGGGTTCGAAACTCGCTGCACGCGTCGTGCGTTCGTGGATCGAAGATTTTGTGGATGAGGATACGGGAGAGGTTGTTTCCATCGAACGTACCGAGGTGATCATCGAGCGTGAAACCATTCTCGAGAACGACCACATCGACCAGATTCTCGATGCCGGGATCAAAGCCATCCTCGTTCACCGTGAAGAGTCACTGGCCACCGATTATTCCATCATTTTCAATACCCTGCAGAAAGACCCTGCAAACTCGGAAAAAGAGGCTGTGGAATTTATCTACCGCCAACTGCGTAACGCCGAGCCTCCCGATGAGGAGACGGCCCGCGGCATCATTGAAAAACTTTTCTTTTCCGATAAAAGATATGACCTCGGCGACGTGGGACGTTACAGGATCAACAGAAAACTGAACCTGAACACCCCCGTTGAAACCAAGGTGCTCACCAAGGAAGACATCATCTCCATTATAAAATACCTGATCGAGCTTGTCAATGCGAAAGCTGAAGTTGACGACATCGACCATTTAAGTAACCGCCGTGTAAGAACTGTTGGAGAACAGTTATACAACCAGTTCGGTGTCGGCCTGTCAAGAATGTCGCGTACCATCCGTGAACGCATGAATGTCAGGGATAACGAGGTTTTCACCCCGATGGACCTGATCAACGCGAAAACGTTGTCATCGGTCATCAATACCTTCTTCGGGACGAACCAGCTTTCGCAGTTCATGGACCAGACCAATCCTCTGTCGGAGCTTACGCACAAACGCCGTATCTCCGCCCTCGGGCCCGGTGGTCTGTCGCGTGAACGTGCAGGCTTTGAAGTCCGCGACGTTCACTATACCCATTACGGACGTCTTTGCACGATCGAAACCCCTGAAGGCCCGAACATCGGTCTGATCTCCTCTTTGTGCGTATATGCCAAGATCGACAAGCTCGGTTTTATCGAAACACCGTACCATAAGGTGGTCGATTCGCGCGTAACCCTTGAAGAACAGCCTACCTATCTCACAGCCGAGGAGGAAGAACACAAGATCATCGGACAGGCTACCACGCCCATGGATGACAAAGGGAATTTCAGCGAAGAGAAGGTAAAAGTACGTTACCTGGCTGATTACCCGATTATTGACAAGTCAAAGGTTGACCTTGTCGACATTGCACCGAACCAGATTGCCTCCATTGCTTCGTCCCTTATCCCGTTCCTTGAGCATGATGATGCCAACCGGGCCCTGATGGGATCAAACATGATGCGCCAGGCTGTTCCGCTGCTCAACCCGGAGGCCGCCATCGTGGGTACCGGTATCGAAGATAGGGTTGCACACGATTCACGCGTTCTCATCAATGCAGAAGGCGATGGTATCGTCGAATACGTTGACGCTAACGAGATTGTGATCAAATACACCCGCGACGACAAAGATCGCCTTGTCAGTTTCGAGGACGATTCAAAACGTTACACCCTGACCAAGTTTGCACGTACCAATCAGAATACCTGCGTGAACCTTCGCCCGATCGTCAGAAAAGGCGACAAGGTTACCAAGGGAATGGTGCTGTGCGAAGGATATGCCACCAAAGACGGATCCCTCGCCCTTGGCCGTAACCTCATGGTTGCGTTCATGCCCTGGAAGGGATACAACTTTGAAGATGCTATCGTAATTTCTGAAAAAGTTTTAAAGGAGGATATCTTTACCTCCATCCATATCGAGGAGTTTACGCTGGAAGTGCGCGACACCAAACGTGGTGTTGAAGAACTGACCAACGATATTCCGAACGTGAGTGCCGAAGCAACCAAAGACCTCGATGAAAACGGGTTGATCCGTATCGGGGCTGAAGTGAGCGAAGGCGATATCCTTATCGGGAAGATCACCCCCAAAGGCGAAAGCGACCCCACACCGGAAGAAAAACTGCTTCGTGCCATCTTTGGCGACAAGGCTGGCGATGTGAAGGATGCTTCGTTGAAAGCACCTCCTTCCATGAAGGGCGTAGTAATTGATAAGAAACTGTTTTCGAGGATCATCAAAGACCGTAAAGCTAAAGCGCGGGAAAAGGATGATATTAAAAAACTGGATGACGATTATCACAAGGATGTAGATAAACTCCGCGTCAAACTGGTCGACAAACTCAATATCCTGGTCAGCGGTAAAGTCTCGCAGGGTGTTTACAATAACTTTAAACAGGAAGTTATTGCCAAAGGCGCCAAATTCGTCACCAAGAACCTGATGGAGATTGACTATCTCAACGTCAATCCGAATAAATGGACCACCGACAAGGATAAGAACGACCTGATCAAGATCCTGATCAACAATTTCATTATTAAGTACAAGGAGATCATGGGCGTGCATAACCGCAAGAAGTTCGTTGCGGTAGTAGGTGATGATCTTCCTGCAGGAATTGTGCAGATGGCCAAGGTTTACATCGCCAAAAAGCGCAAGCTGAAAGTCGGGGATAAAATGGCCGGTCGCCACGGGAACAAGGGTATTGTAGCCCGCATCCAGCGCGAAGAAGACATGCCTTTCCTTATCGACGGCACGCCGGTTGACGTGGTGTTAAACCCACTCGGCGTACCTTCGCGTATGAACCTCGGCCAGATCTATGAAACCATTCTTGGCTGGGCCGGCAAGAAACTGAACCTGCGTTTCAATACGCCGATTTTCGACGGCGCTTCCATCGACCAGATCAACGATTACCTTGAAAAGGCCGGGTTGCCCAGGAACGGGAAAGTGTACCTCCACGACGGTTTGTCGGGCGAGCGTTTTGATCAACCCACCACGGTAGGTTTCATCTATATGCTGAAACTGCATCACATGGTCGACGACAAGATGCATGCACGTTCCATCGGACCATATTCCCTTATCACCCAGCAGCCGCTGGGAGGCAAGGCGCAGTTCGGGGGCCAGCGTTTCGGGGAAATGGAAGTATGGGCGCTCGAAGCTTTCGGCGCCGCAAACATCCTGCTCGAAATCCAGACCGTGAAATCAGATGATGTGATCGGCCGTGCCAAGGCCTATGAAACCATTGTCAAGGGTGAAACCATGCCGGTTCCGGGTATTCCCGAATCGTTCAACGTACTCGTGCATGAATTACGCGGGCTGGGTCTGAACCTCACCTTTGATTAATCCTTAGGCGGGCTCCGCCATGGAATGTATGTGAATTTCCTGTTTTTTCATTTTCAATCGAAATATAAAATAGTATGGCTTACAGAAAAGACGGTCAGATTAACAGCAGCTTTTCAAGAATTACCATAAGTCTTGCTTCGCCTGAAAAGATCCTCGAGATGTCGAGCGGTGAAGTGTTAAAGCCTGAGACCATCAACTACAGGACCTACAAGCCTGAACGCGATGGACTGTTCTGCGAACGCATCTTTGGTCCTGTGAAAGACTGGGAATGCCATTGTGGCAAATACAAACGGATCCGCTACAAGGGGATCGTTTGCGACCGTTGCGGTGTCGAAGTAACAGAGAAGAAGGTTCGCCGGGAACGCATGGGACACATCCAGCTTGTTGTTCCCGTTGCCCACATCTGGTTTTTCAGGTCGCTCCCCAATAAGATCGGTTCTTTGCTCGGCTTGCCTACCAAAAAGCTTGAAGCAATCATATATTATGAAAAGTATGTTGTTATCAACCCGGGAATAAAACTGGATGATGGCATCAACTACCTTGATTTCCTGTCGGAAGAAGAGTATTTCGACATCATGGACAAGCTTCCCCAGGAAAACCAGTATCTCGATGATTCCGACCCAAGCAAATTCGTCGCCAAGATGGGCGCCGAAGCGTTGGCTGAATTGCTGGGCAGGCTTGATCTTGACAAGGAATCATTTGATCTCCGCGTAAAGGCCAACACCGAAACTTCACAGCAACGTAAAGCAGAAGCCCTCAAACGGCTCCAGGTGTTTGAATCGTTCCGCGATGCCCAGAAGAGGTTGGAAAACCGTCCTGAATGGATGATCGTGAAAGTGGTGCCTGTCATCCCGCCTGAACTGAGGCCTTTGGTGCCCCTGGATGGCGGACGTTTTGCCACTTCCGACCTGAATGACCTTTACCGCCGCGTAATCATCCGCAATAACCGCCTGAAACGTCTGATCGAAATCAAAGCACCGGATGTGATCCTGCGTAATGAAAAACGCATGCTCCAGGAGGCCGTTGATTCCCTGTTTGACAACTCCCGCAAGGCGAGCGCCGTCAAAACCGAATCGAACCGTGCGCTGAAGTCCCTTTCCGACAGCCTGAAAGGCAAGCAGGGAAGGTTCCGTCAGAATCTCCTCGGAAAACGTGTCGACTATTCCGGCCGTTCCGTCATCGTGGTAGGTCCTGAACTCAAACTCAGCGAATGCGGGTTGCCGAAGGAAATGGCTTCCGAGCTCTACAAACCCTTTATTATCCGTAAAATGCTGGAACGCGGTATCGTTAAAACCGTGAAGTCAGCCAAGAAAATTGTTGACCGCAAGGACCCGGTTGTATGGGACATCCTTGAAAATATCCTGAAAGGCCACCCGGTACTGCTTAACCGTGCTCCTACGTTGCACAGGCTCGGCATCCAGGCTTTCCAGCCCAAACTTATCGAAGGCAAAGCCATCCAGCTTCATCCGCTCGTATGTACGGCTTTCAACGCCGACTTTGACGGTGACCAGATGGCCGTGCACGTCCCGTTGGGAAATGCAGCCATACTCGAAGCCCAGCTGCTGATGCTTGCATCGCACAATATTTTGAATCCCGCCAACGGCGCTCCCGTCACGGTTCCTTCCCAGGACATGGTTCTTGGATTGTATTATATGACCAAAGCGCGCAAAAGCGACAGCACACTGGTCGTGAAAGGGGAGGGGATGACATTTTACTCGCCCGAAGAGGTGATCATTGCCTACAATGAAAAGGTGGCCCAGCTTCATGCCATGATCAAGGTAAGGCATACATTCTATGAAAACGGTGAAAAGGTGACCAAGATCATCGACACCACCGTAGGAAGGGTGTTGTTCAACCAGGTTGTTCCTGAAGAATACGGGTACATCAACCAGTTGCTGACGAAAAAATCACTCCGGGATATCATCGGCATGATCCTCAAGAAGACAGGAACTGCCAAAACAGCGAAATTCCTGGATGACATCAAGGATCTCGGCTTCAAGATGGCGTTCCAGGGCGGATTATCCTTCAACCTTGACGATGTTATCGTTCCGGCTATCAAGGAATCGCTCGTGGCCGATGCCCGACTTGAAGTGGAAGAGGTGGTGAACAACTACAACATGGGTTTCATCACCAACAACGAACGTTATAACCAGATCATCGATATCTGGACCCATGCAAACTCCCAGCTCACGGTGTCGCTGATGACCCAGCTGACCAAGGACAAGCAGGGTTTCAACCCCGTGTACATGATGCTTGACTCAGGCGCCCGTGGTTCCAAAGAGCAGATCCGTCAGCTCTCTGGGATGCGTGGTTTGATGGCCAAGCCCCAGAAATCAGGTGCAGGCGGAGGTGAAATTATTGAAAACCCGATTCTTTCGAACTTTAAAGAAGGACTTTCGGTGCTCGAGTACTTTATCTCGACCCACGGCGCCCGTAAGGGTCTTGCCGATACCGCGCTGAAAACGGCTGATGCCGGGTATCTTACCCGCCGGTTGGTCGACGTTTCGCAGGATGTCATCATTTCTGAAGAAGATTGCGGTACCCTGCGCGGTTTGACCATCACCGCACTTAAAAAAGCGGAAGAGGTTGTGGAGTCGCTGTATGACAGGATTCTCGGCCGCGTTTCGTTGCACGATATCCACCATCCGCAAACCAACGAGCTGATCGTTGCAGCCGGACGCGAGATTACTGAGGAGATCGGCCAGATCATTGACAGTTCTCCGCTCGAAGGCATTGAGATCCGTTCGGTACTCACATGCGAGTCGAAGAAAGGTGTTTGCGCCAAATGTTACGGGCGCAACCTGGCAACCGGCAGCATGGTTCAGCGTGGTGAAGCGGTAGGCGTAATCGCCGCCCAGAGTATCGGGGAGCCCGGTACACAGCTTACCCTCCGTACCTTCCACGTTGGTGGTGTGGCTGGCGTGAACATCGCCAGCGCTTCACGCATCGAAGCTAAATACGAAGGACTCCTGGAAATCGATGAACTCCGGTCGGTCGACTATACCACCGATGCCGGCGAGAATTATGAAATTGTAATCGGCCGTTCGGCCGAAATGAGGATCGTCGATCAGAATACACGGATCGCCCTTACCTCTGCCCATATACCTTACGGTGCCCGCCTCTATTTCAGGAACGGTGATGCCGTGAAGAAAGGCCAGCTGATCAGCGACTGGGATCCGTACAACGCGGTTATCCTTTCAGAAGTCGCCGGCAAGGTCAATTTTGAAAGTATTATTGAGAATGTGACATTCAGGATCGAATCGGATGAGCAGACAGGTTACCACGAAAAGGTGGTCATCGAGTCGCGGCAGAAGGCAAAGAACCCTGCAATCAATATCCTGTCGTCTACCGGTGATATCATCAAGATATACGATATCCCGGTTGGATCGCATATCAACATTGAAGACGGTGTTAAGATCAAGGCTGGTGAAGTTCTGGTCAAGATTCCGCGTGCCATAGGCAAAGCTGGTGACATCACGGGAGGTTTGCCACGTGTTACCGAGTTGTTTGAAGCTCGAAACCCGTCGGATCCCGCCGTTGTTTCTGAAATTGACGGTGTTGTATCTTTCGCCAAGAAACTGAAGAGAGGCAACCGCGAGGTGATCATTACCTCGAAAACCGGCGAAGAAAAACGGTACCTCGTCCCCACGTCGAAACAGATCCTGGCCCAGGAAAATGACTATGTCAGGGCCGGAACTGCACTCTCCGACGGCGCGCTCACGCCAAGCGACATTCTTGCCATCAAGGGCCCGATGAAAGTTCAGGAATATATCGTGAACGAGATCCAGGAAGTTTACCGCCTCCAGGGTGTGAAGATCAACGACAAGCATTTCGAAACCATTGTGCGCCAGATGATGCGCAAGGTGGAAGTGGAAGACCCGGGCGATTCAAGGTTCCTCGAAGGAGAACTGATCAACAAGATCGATTTCCAGGATGAGAACGACTGGGTTTACGGAAAGAAAGTTGTGGAAGATCCGGGCGATTCACCCACCTTCAAGGCCGGCCAGATCATCAGCGCGCGCAAGCTGCGCGACGAGATTTCGATGCTGAAACGAAAAGACAAGAAACTGGTCGAGGCACGCGATGCCAAACCTGCTACCGCTTTTCAAATACTGCAGGGTATTACCCGTGCCTCCTTACAGACCAAGAGCTGGATTTCGGCCGCATCCTTCCAGGAGACGACCAAAGTGCTTACCCAGGCTGCAATCAACGCCCGCCAGGATGAACTGATGGGGTTGAAGGAAAACGTGATCGTTGGCCACCTGATCCCTGCCGGAACCGGTTTGCGCGAATATGAAAACCTGATCGTAGGAAGCAAGGAAGAGTATGAAATCCTGCTTGCTTCGAAAGAGGAAAACTAAAACTGAAAACTATGCAACCAGATAAAAAGAATCCGAACAACCAGATCAATATTGAGATTTCCGATGAAGTAGGCGAAGGCATCTATTCGAATCTTGCCATTATCACCCATTCACCTGCCGAGTTCATCGTTGACTTCGTGAAGATGATGCCGGGTGTGCCCAAGGCCAAGGTGAAATCAAGGATTATCCTTACTCCGCAGCATGCAAAACGCCTCTACAAAGCCCTTAAGGAAAACGTGGCCAAGTATGAAGCAATGCACGGCGAGATCAGGGATTCGGAAGGCGAAATACCCTATAACTTCCCGATGCCCACGGCGCAGGCGTAAAGGGTGACAGGGTTAACGGGTAAACGGGTGATAAGGTGACAGGGTGACAGGGTGACGAAGTTACTTGTTTGATTTAATCCGGGTTTCGATTTAAACTGTTTTTTTTTTCAGATGCAGGAAATTTACTTTCCTGCATTTTTTTTATCGTGATAGATCACAATCTTCCAGCGACACTATGGATTTCTTCTTCAATTAAAAATGATCCCTCCCCAACCTTCCTCTTGAAGGGGAGGGGGATGCCTTGCCAGCACCGACAAACTTTCTCCCTCACCTCCAGGGGGAGGATCAGGGGAGAGGTCATTTACAGGAGATTAAATGTTTTTTCACGAAAACTGGTGCAATTTTGAGCAACCATTTTTTTATCCCGGACACAATTCATGGGAGCTTCAACAGAAATTGTGTTGTGCGCTGTTCATTATTGCTTGAAAATTTTCAGGGAAGTCTCGAATGGCTTGGTGCTTATTTTTTCCTGGATAGCTGCATCCAGTGCTTTTTGTTCATATTTAACGGCTTCACCTTTATTACCCAACTTGAACATCAGGTTGGCATAGGTATCGTTATTTTCGGCGCTGTTCTTCAGGACAATGGCCTTCTTAGCCCATTCAGCCGCTTTCTCGAGGTACTTCTTTTCCTTGGTGAGTTGTGAAAAGGTAAATGCCATCTTGTTGAGTTTGACATAATCGCCTGAATAATAGGTGTCGAGTCCCGAAACAGCCAGGTCGAGGAACTTGTCCAACTCCCCGCGCATCACATGGAGATTGAGGGTTCCATCGAAGATCACCATGCCGGCCTGCTCAAATCCTGAATTTTTGATTTTCTGCGTTAATTCTTTGAAATTGGAATCAGAAGCTGCCTTGTTCTTGCTCCCGGCGGTGATGGCCTGGAAGAAAACGCTGTATATCTTCGCGTTGACAGAATCTTTCGTATACAGTTTCATATATTCCTTCTGGTGATGCAACAAATATTCAAACACACTGGAATTCATATCGGAAAGATAATTGTAGATCATATCCCAGTTACCCCTGCTGGTCAGGCTGCTCTCCTTTTGGGTTGCAAAGTACTGTTGTACCGGATCATCAAATGGCATATATGCCTCTTTCAATCGTTCACAAAATTTCATGATGAACTTCTGGTCGCGGTTGCCCGCCTGGTATTGTTTCAGGCACGCAGTGAAACCTTCGCCGGGGGTAAGGGCCACAGCACCCATGTCGAGGTAATCCCTTACTTTTTGGGCAACGCCAACGCGCTTATGAACCAGTTCCCCATCCCCGTTGATGAAAAGAAGGGTTGGATAGGCCATGACCTGGAAGGTTTTGGCGATTTCAGGGCCTTCGCCTTTTTCCATGTCAAAATGAGCGCAGATAAAAGTTTTATTATAGTAATCAGCGATGGTGTCGTTTGTGAACATGTTGGCTGCCATCCATTTGCATGGGCCGCACCATGTGGTGAACCCGTCCACGAAGACAAGTTTATTCTGTGCCTTGGCCATTTTGAGCAGCTCGGCGACAGGTTTGTCGATGAAGGTAATGGAGCGGTTCTGGCCGAAGCCTGCGAGTTGGATAAAAAGAAAAAGAAGGGTTGCTATCGCTAGTGTTTTCTTCATAAAGATGTCGGTTTTATTTTATAACATGCCAATTGTCAAAGATTGTGCGAAGGTAATATCATATCTTTGTATTTTTAGCAAAATTTTACACAGTGACAAACAGTAGTATTGGGTGTGTTGTTTTAATTGGCGCAGGTAACCTGGCTTTGCACCTGGGACAGGCACTGGTGCAACAGGGAATCAGGGTTGTTGAGGTTTATAATCGCTCCGCTGCGAAAGGAGAGGAGCTTGCCGGCCGGGTTGGTGCGGATTTCATCCCTGAGATCTCCAAAATCACAACACAAGCCGATCTGTACATCATGGCTGTTGCTGATGCAGCCATCATGCCGATTGCCGAATCCTTGCAACTCGGTGACAGGCTGCTGGTGCATACCTCCGGCACGATGGACATGATGTTACTCTCTAAAGCATCGGTGCAGGTTGGGGTGTTTTACCCGCTGCAGACATTCCCGGCCGGACGCCCTACTGGTTTTAGCGGGGTACCGGTATGCCTGGAATCAAATTCTGCGGAAGGAAAGTTCCGGTTGGAAGAGGTTGCCAGGAAACTGACGGACATGGTTTATTTCGTCGACAGCGATCAGCGGAAGCTTCTTCATCTCTCAGCCGTGTTTGCCTGCAATTTCACCAACTTTATGTACACGGTTGCCGAAGACCTGTTAACATCGAACAGCATGCCATTTGAATTGTTGAAGCCGCTGATTGCGCATACTGCCGAGAATGCTGTCCGTGGCGATGTTTTCAGGCATCAAACCGGGCCGGCTGTGCGCGGCGACCAGCCTGTGCTCGATATTCACCGCTCCCTGCTGGCCGGTCATCCTGAATATTTAGAGATATACAATGCCATCAGCAATAACATCATTCAATATAAAACAAACCATGGCAAACTATAAAGAGCTGCTTAAGCACATCAATACCTTCATCTTCGACTACGACGGGGTACTCACCGATGGCAGTGTGATTACCACGAATGAAGGAGATGCGCACCGGGTTTCAAATGTAAAGGACGGTTATGCACTCCAGCTGGCTGTCAAAAAAGGATACAGGGTGGCGGTGATTTCGGGGGCAAAGTCTCAATCGATGATGCATCGTCTCAAAGCATTGCAAATAACCGATATTTTTCTTGGGATTGAAAAAAAACAGGATACGTACCGTGCCTACCTGGAAAAGAATAACATCAAGTCTGAACAGGTGCTGTATATGGGCGACGACATTCCTGATTACGAGGTAATGCTCGAAGCCGGCGTGCCCACCTGCCCGGCCGATGCCGCCGAGGAGATAAAATCGGTAGCAAGGTATATTTCACATTTTAGCGGGGGGAAGGGATGCGTGCGGGATGTCATCGAACAGGTGCTGAAAGTACAGGGAAAATGGATGAATGACGATGCATGTCATTGGTAAGGTATGGGTTTGAAAAATAAGTTCAGTGTCGAAAATCTGAAAGCGGCAATGCAGATGATCAGGCTGCCAAATGTGGTTATTATCATCTTAACCATGTTTCTTTTGCGGTACTGCATCGTTATCCCGTTCCTTTACGCTGCCGACCCTTCGCTAGCCACGCCGCTGCCTGATTTCCTGGTCCTTGTGGCGGTTACGGTGTTGATTGCCGCAGGGGGCTACGTAATCAATGACTATTTTGATGTGAAGATCGACCGGATTAACAGGCCCGACAAGCAGATCGTCGATAACCTGATCTCCCATCGAGGTGCCATTAAACTCCATATATTGCTCAATACGATCGCGATCCTGCTGGGGTTCTGGCTGTCGTGGCGCGTACATACCCTAAGTTTTGGGTTTATCTTCCCGTTTCTCTCGGGATTGCTGTGGATCTATTCGGCCAAATACAAGCGTATCCTTTTCTGGGGGAACTTCATAGTTGCCTCTCTCTCTGCATTTGTGATCCTGGTCGTTTGGTTGTTTGAATTTTTCTGGCTTCGCATGCATGCCCTGGTGTTTGCCGGGGTAATCCCATCGATTCGCCGGGTAACCTTGTTTTTTCTGGGTTACGCCATCTTTGCCTTTCTTGTTTCCATGGTGCGCGAGATCATCAAAGACATGGAAGATGCCGAAGGTGACCAAACATTTGGATGTAAAACGCTGCCACTGGTTGCCGGGATGAAATTCACAAGGTACATTGTGGCGGTCATCATCGCAGCAACCATGCTGTTGTTGGGCAACGCACAGATGATCCTGTTCCGTATGTACATGATGCCGGCTTTCTGGTATTTTTCTGCAACTGTACAGGCTGGCGCCCTCATCCTGCTGGTAAGACTCTTTTTTTCCCGGAAAAAAGCGGATTTCCATTTCCTCAGCACCCTGTGCAAGCTGATCATGGTTGCCGGGATTCTTTCCATGGAAGTTATTTTCATATCCTTATAGCCTGAAATGATATCACCGAATTTACGAGGAAAACGCATCATCCTTGCTTCGCAGTCGCCCCGCCGACAGTACCTGCTCAAAGAGCTGGGCTTTGAGTTCGGCGTGATGGTGCCCGATGTGGAGGAAGTTTATCCTGACGGATTGCTTCCTGAAGAGATCGCAATATACCTGGCCGAACTGAAGGCCGACGCCATCGACCATACGCTCCTGGATGAAAACACCATCGTCATTACGGCCGACACCATTGTTTATATTGGCAACGAGGTGCTCGGAAAACCCGCCGATCACGACGCGGCCGTGATGATGCTTCGGAAACTCTCAGGTAAAACGCATGATGTCATCACCGCCGTGTGCCTGGTTTCAGCCAACAGGAAAAAGGTGTTCCACGTGCTTTCGGAGGTCACCTTCAAGGAACTGGAAATGAAAGAGATTGAATACTATATTGAGAATTTCAAACCGTACGACAAAGCCGGAGGCTACGGCGTTCAGGAATGGATCGGTTACATCGGCATCAGCAGGATTGAGGGATCGTTCTTTAATGTCATGGGACTCCCTGTTAAGGAATTGTATGAGGAGATGTTAACCTTTTAAGCCTCCCTCGGAAGTTTAATTTTCAGCCAGTTTAGAAGTTATTCCTTTAATAGGATTGTTTTTGTAACCTTGTGCCATAGGTAAAAAATATGGGTAGAGATCGAATGTCCGGATAACCATTTCGTTCCGTACGGGACGAAATAGTGCAGGTTTTTTTGTTTTTCTACCTATATAAAATCCCTAAAGGGATTTAAAAACAAGTTTAATCAGCCACTTAATTTTTTTTATTTTCCGATGCACCTGCATTCACTTGAATCCCTGACTGATTCCACGGAAACATCATCTACAAAATAGTAGGATGATTTGAAGAGGGAATCCGTTTTGGACTGCATACGGATGTTCCAGAAACTGTCGCCAGCTGAAAAGTCGCCGATCGTAAGCAATTTCTCCTTCCCTTTGGCTTTGTATATTCCCCGGATGCACATCCACTGATCCGCGTCAAGCAGGTACTGGCCGTTTCCCATGGGGATGCACGGCAGTTTCAGCTTGTGAAAAGTGGGGTCCCTGATCTCCGTTGCTGATAAAACGGCATCCAGTTCCTTCATGCCATAACTCACCTGCCCGAGGCTCACCCAGGCCTTGATGCAATAGAGCTGTCCTGCAACCAGGGTGGTATCGAGCACAGTTTGGAGATACTCGTAATATTCGTTGCGGTTCATGAAATAAAACTGCAACCCGGCATAGGCATGCCCTGCATGGGGAAGCTGCCCGCCCTTTTTATTGAATTCAGTGCCGTAATCAAGCCCGGGACTGCAATCGTTGAAATAGTCGGGGGTGCCTGCGTTCGGGCTGTACCAGGACTGTGCGAGGCTGATCTGTCCGGGTTTTTCGGGACAACCATATTTTTGCTCGAACCCCGGGTTCCTCACCAGGTTCTGGGCGTTCAGGGTTGCCGGGACCAGGATGGCAATCAGGAGGATGTATCGTAACATGCGTGATTTGTGAATGAACCCCTCAAAGCTACTGGATTTATTCCTAATTTTGAAGAACTTTTTAAACCAGCTGAAACCTGCTGAAAATCCCTGTAAATGGAGGAGAAACCCCTTATTTTAATAACCAATGATGACAGTGTTAAAGCGCCTGGTATCAGGGCGCTGATCAGTTACATCAGGCCTTTCGGACGTGTAATCGTGGTGGCGCCCGACCGCCCGCAATCGGGCACGGCCCATGCCGTTACAATTGCTCATCCGCTGCGGCTTGAACTCATTGTCAAGGAGACTGATTACGAAGAATACTCCTGTAACGGAACCCCGGCCGATTGCGTGAAACTGGCCTTTAAAATCGTGATGCGCCGCCGACCCGACTTCCTCTTCTCGGGGATCAACCATGGCAACAACGCTTCTATCAATATCGTCTATTCAGGGACCATGGCTGCGGTGCTCGAAGGCGCACTTGCCGGCGTTCCTTCCGTTGGTTTTTCACTCAACAACTACAGCCTGAACGCCAATTTCAAGCCTTCTGAAAAGTACATAAAGACAATAGCAGCAGATGTCATAAAGAATGGCTTGCCGCTGGGTGTTTGCCTGAACGTGAACATTCCCGACATTCCCGCAGAGGAGATAAAAGGCATTAAGGTTTGCCGCCAGGCCGAAGGGACCTGGGAAGAGGACTTTGACGAACGCGAAGATCCGCACGGGCAGCCCTATTACTGGATGAAGGGTGTTTATGTTATGACCGGGAATGGCGAGGACACGGACCAATGGGCGATGGAACACGGCTACATCGCGGTTGTTCCGGTGCAGTTTGACCTCACTGCCAACCATGCCCTCGAAACCCTGAAGAACCGTTTTTAATGCGATACTACCTTATTGCCGGAGAAGCGTCGGGCGACCTTCATGCCTCCAACCTGGTCAGGGGACTGAAAATCTGCGATCCGGAAGCTGTTTTTCGCGGCTGGGGCGGAGACCTGATGCAAAACCAGGGTGTGGAGGTAGTAAAACATTACCGCGACCTGGCCTTCATGGGATTCATGGAAGTGGTGTCGCACCTGCCCGTGATCCTGCGGAATTTTTCCTTCTGCGAACAGGATCTCGTTGCATTTCAGCCCGACGTGCTTATCCTGGTCGATTACCCCGGATTTAACCTGCGCATGGCGAAGTTTGCCGCAAAACAGGGTATTCGGGTGTTTTATTATATCTCCCCGCAACTTTGGGCATGGCGGTCGTCGCGGGTCAATGCGGTAAAGAAATGGGTTGAAAAGATGTTCGTCATCCTCCCGTTCGAAAAGGAATTCTATGCCCGTTATGATTATCCTGTTGATTATGTTGGCCATCCGCTCCTGGATGTGATCAATGAAGCGATGGAATTTACCCCCGGGCCGGAATTCCGCCGGATGAACGGGCTTGACGATAAACCGGTCATTGCCCTTCTTCCTGGTAGCCGTACCATGGAGATTAAAAAAATGCTGAAGATCATGATGAGCGCCCGGTCGTCATTCCCCGGCTACCAGTTTGTCGTAGCCGGCGCGCCATCGGTTCCCCGTGATTTTTATGCTGACATTATCAGGGATACCGGGGTGAAACTGGTGGTGAACCAAACCTACGACCTGCTGAACCAGTCGAGGGCTGCCCTGGTAACCTCCGGCACTGCAACCCTTGAAACCGCCCTGATGGGCGTTCCGCAGGTTGTTTGCTACAAGGGCAACTTCCTTTCATACCTGATTGCACGCCAGATCGTCCACGTTGACTATATATCTCTGGTGAACCTCATCTCGGCGAAATTGCTTGTTCCGGAGCTAATCCAGTCGGAACTGAACCAGGCCAGCCTGGTTAAGGAACTGGGGGCGATTGTAGCTGATGGCAGTGCCAGGGATGCAGTGATTGCCGGTTACCTGGCGCTGAAGCAGCACCTGGGCGGGCATGGCGCCTCCGACCGAGCAGCCCGTCTGATGGTACAATATTTAAATGAAAAATGAGTTATATTTCGACCCGGTGTGTGGCAGTTTCCGCCAGATCAGCCGTTCATTATTAAATTATTAAATCAACCTTAACCCTATGAAATTATTGAAGTATTTTACCTTTTCGATTCTCTGTTTGATGTTTATCACAGGAAATGCACAAACAACCCCTGCCAAAACTGTTCCTCCGAAGAAAAAGACAACCCAGCCTGCCGCGGTGAAAAAGCAGCCTGTCGATCCCAATAAGAAGGCGATGAACCAGTTTTCGAAAGAAAAGATGTACAATCCGGCCGAAGCGCCTGCAAAACCCTTAAGTGCCCAGGAGACCAAGGCCAGGGACTTTTACAATGCCGGCGCGAAAAAAGGCAAGGAGGGCGATTTTAAGGGGGCCATTGAAGATTTTACCAAGTCGCTGGAGGTTGTTAAAAATGCCGGAACTTATGTCAAACGGGGTTGGGCCTACCAGATGACGGGCGAATTCGGACTGGCGATCGCGGATGCAGACGAAGCGCTGAAGATGCAGCCAACGCTGACCCGGGCCTATTTTGTCAGGGGCATCGCGCGCTTTGGCAAGGGTGAATTCAAGGATGCGAAGACCGACCTGGCGAAGTTCATTGAAAAAGACCAGACGAACGCCATTGCATACAATTATATGGCAGCCCTTTATTACATGGCGAACGATTACAAAGGAGCCCTCACAAATTATGATGAGGTGGTGAAACTCGATCCCAAATACCCCGATGTTTATACCAACCGCGGCATGATGCGGCATATCCTGCAGGATTTCAAAGGTGCCATCCTTGACTACAATGAGGCGCTCGTGCTCAACCCCGGCAATGCTTCTGCCTACAACAACCGTGGCGGCGCCTATGCCCAGCTGAAACAATTTGAAACAGCACTGGCCGATTTCGACAAAGCTATCAGCCTCGACGGCAAATATGCCGATGCCTATAACAGCCGCGGCAGGGTAAAACAGGTGCTCGGCAATATGGACGGTGCATGCGCCGACTGGCAATTGGCTTACACCTACGGACTTGAAGAGACCAAAGAGCTGATCATCAAATATTGTAAATAAGCCGGGTTGATTCTCCCTTAATTCCGTATGAAGTCCCTTCTCCTGAGTCATCTTTTCCTTTTATTTTTTTTACTGGGGATCCCGGTGATGGTGGTTTCCCAGAAAACCGCACAGAAGGAGCTGATGGACGCAGGGATCCTCAAGGCCAAAATGGGTGATTTCAAGGCTGCGCTGAAAGACCTCAGCCATGCAGTTGAACTTGATTCAACGGTGGCTGAGCCCTTTTACAACAGGGGGCTGGTGCGCAGCGAGATGAAAGATTACCAGGGGGCCATCCGCGACTTCAGCAAAGTCATCCACCTCAAACCCACACTTGCTGAACCATACTACAACAGGGGACTTGCGAAGGATTACCTGAAAGATTACATGGGGGCCATCAGGGATTACGACAAAGCCGTTCTCATCAAGGCTGACTACAAGGAGGCCTTCCACAACATGGGACTGGCCAAGTACGACCTGGGTGATTACGCGGATGCCATCAAGGATTTCTCGCGGGCGTTGCAGTACAAACCTGATTTTACCGAAGCTTATTACAATCGAGGTTTAAGCAGGTTCAACCTGCATGACCTCTCCGGTGCGGTAAAGGATTTTGATGAAGCTATCAAACTCGACTCCTCCCAGTATGAGTATTTCTCAAGCCGCGGGGCGGCGCGTGCTGCGCAGGGGAGTTACGAAGAGGCTGTCCGTGATTTTACCGGAGCCATCGCCCTGTTTCCATCCGATACCACTTCGCGGCTGAACCTGGCCCTGGCGTACCTCTATCTTAAAAAATACCATGAGGCCATCGGGGAGTATGATCAGGTGATTGAAACCAACCCTGAAGATGCTGAAGCCCTTGCTGATCGAGGTGTTGCAAAGCATTACCTTGCCGACCAGGCGGGGGCGTGTTCCGACTGGAAACTGGCCTCCCAGAAAGGCTCAGACAAGGCAAAAGGCTATTTGTTGAAATATTGTGAGTAAATTATGTATTTTCTAACTTCATCCATATAAACAAGTAACAAATGTTGATAAACGTTACTATTATAAATAGTTACGGGATGTAGTTGTGGTGCAAAATTTAGTGTCACCTGGTTAATATGGCCATCAGGATATCTGAAATTAACACTATCGTATCATTGACCCTGAATCGTCGGGGTGACCGGTTAATCGAAAATCAGGAATACAGGAATGCCTGAACTGCAGGAGTAGCCACCCGGAGAAATATAAAACCCTGCAACTTTGGGGCTGCAGGGTTTGTGTTAAATCCGATTAGTTTATAATAATCATTTTTTCTGTTTCAATAAAAATATCATCGCTGGTGGTAACCCTGACGGTGTACAGGTAAAGTCCCGGCGCCAGTTTATCACGGTCGAAGAACAGGTTATGAACCCCTTCATAGTCGTCGGGATCATTGATCGTTCCAACCAGCACTCCCGGCAACGTCCTGATCTCCACCTTGGCCTTCCCCTTTACGGGAACCGTGAACTGAATGGTTGTGCGGTCGGTAAACGGGTTGGGAAAGTTTGTGAGGCCGAGACTGGTTGAGGTGATGACATTGGAGATGGAATTCTCATTGTCCTTGCACCCGGTATTGGACGCATCCACGTCGCCATAGCACAGCGCCCTGAAATCCTGGCTGACGGCAGATCCCGACACGGTCAGGGTGATGGTTGACCCCAGTGAGTTGGCATAGCATATTACACCCGCTGGATACGGATTGGCGGAGATGTCCCCTGCCTTTGTAAATACCCAGTCGCCGGTAAGGAATGAATACCCGGTGGGAGTTAACCTCCGGTTGTTGATCAGGTCGCGGTCGCTGGCGATCACAATTGCCGATGCACCGTTGTCAACCACGTCGGCTGCCAGGCGCTTGATCCCGGTCAGCGGCACTGCGCCAACCGGCTTGTAATGATTCTGGATCAGCACGATATCGGCAGAGGTGACACCGCCCCATGGTTTTGCAGAAGAAAGGTAAACCGTGTAATCGCCGCTGACCACATTCAGAAACTGGTAGTTGCCATTGCCCGTAGCCGGGGTCGACGCGGTGTATTTGGTCACATTCCCCTGTTTCAGCGTCACAATAACATCATGCATCTGGTTGTTCACCGTGTTGAAGGCATAGGCGATATTGCCCGTTACGGTACTTCCTCCCGAGACCATGGTCACCAAAGCGAAATCGGAAATGCTGGCACAGCCATTGCCATCGGTAACAGCAACCGTATATGTGCCGGCAGCAGCCACCGTCGGGGTGGCCGTGTTCCCGCCACCCACGATCGACCCGCCGGAGGTTGTCCACGCGTAGGCATAAGGTGCTACAGTCGGTATGGTGACCGAACCGCTCAGCGTACCGGTGCCCCCCGGGCCAATGGTAATGTTAGGACCTGCTTCAACGCCCGGTTGTATACGTACAAACACGGTAACCATGGAGGTATAGGTGCCATTGATGGTCACGGTGTAGACTGTGTTTACCAACGGGGTAACCGTTATCGCGGCCCCGGTCAGGTTCCCCGGTGTCCACACATACACCGGCGAAGGAATGCCCGATGAGATGGCGGAGAGTGTCGCTGAATTACCATAACAGACGGACTGATTTGGTCCCGCGTTAACACTGGCAACATTGACCGTATGTGAGGCCGATGCGCTGCAGATGCCTGTGGAGCCGGTAACCGTGTAAACCGCGGTCGCGGTGGGGGATACCTGGATCTGGGATGCGGTGGAGCCCGTGCTCCACAGGTAGGTGGTGGCGCCGCCCGCTGTGAGGGACTCCGAACTCCCTGCTGAGATATAGCTCGACCCGCTGGTCGCACCTGGCGCTGATCCGGCCATCTGCACCGGGGGCAGCGAAGTTACGTTTACTGAAACTGATGCAGTTTGCCCTTGGCATCCATAGTTATCGGTGGCGCTAACTGTGTACGTGGTTGGTTCAGCCGGGTTCACTACTTTGCTTGAACCAGCACCCAGGCCATGGTCCCAGAGATAATTCGCCCCCCCGGCAGCATAGATGGTGGTGGGAGATCCTGAACAAACCGAACTAAACGTCGCGCTGGCAGAAATAGTTTTAGAATGAACCGTGACGGCCACGCTGCCGGTCGCAACGGTGCCGCAGCCCCCCGATGAGGTCTGCAACAGGCGGTACCAGGTGGTTGCCGTTAAACCTCCCGGTTGGTAAGCGGCACCGGTTGCGCCATTGACATCCTGGAAGTTGATATTGTCGGGGCTCCCCTGCCACTGGTATGCATATGGCAATGTTCCGCCGTTAGCCGGCGTGCTGGTTAATTGCACCGGAGCCGTGTTGTAGCAGATGGTTTGACTGCTGCCGGCCACACCGGCTGTCAGCTTGGGTATGACCGTTACCCGCCACACCCCGGTTGACGTATTCCAGCCGGTGTTGCAGGTGCCGTCGTGCGCCTGGCGGCGATACCAGGTGGTGCTGTGAAGGCCGCTGGGAGGATCATAGGTGAGCGAATTGCTGCTGATGTCGGTTGGCGTACCTGTAAAGCCAGCATTCAGGCTGCTTTGCCACCGGTATGTGATTGTTCCGTCGCCGCCGCCGGCATCCGTGCTGTTCCCAATCACGGAAGGATTGCCGTCGTAACAAATGGTCTGTCCTGCCGTGCTTATCGCTCCGGCAGTGAAAGCAGGATAAAGTAGGAACCTTCCGGAAACAGCGCTCGTAGCCGTTCCGCAAGTACCCGTTACCACACAATAATAATACAGGGTTCCTGCAGTTGCAGTTTGCGGTGTGTAAGTATCCGATTGTGCACCATGAGCAGAGCCAAGATTTGCAACTTCAACACCACTGGTGCTGGCGCTTGTATTGCTGTACCATTGATAGTTCAATCCGGCTCCTATGGCAGTTACCGTGATTGCATCAAATGTTTCACCCGCACATTTTGTTTGTGCCGCTGTTGACTGATTCGTGACGGACGGGGGAATACATTCGCCCAAAGCGAAGTTTCCGAAAGCGGATAGAGCGTCCGCATTGGTGTAATCGGGACTTGCAGTTGGAAACGCCTGTATGCTACCTGCCTGCTCTTTCAGCATTAACACAGAATAGACAGGGGTGTAGCCGGTGGCATCCAGCGACAGGAGATATTGCAGGTTGCTTCCACCTGTCTGACTAATCGTCCATTGGCGATCTGATGTCAGTAACGTTATATCTCCCGGGAGGGTACCGCTGAGTCCGGTTTCAAACTGTTCGGCAGTTACAATGCTGGTTCCGGTGAGGCCTGTAAATTGTAACGTAACCGGCCGGTAGTTTCCGCCTTTGCCGATGGGAAATGGCTTTGTGCCCAAACTGCTGAAGGTCATGGCAAGTTTTCCATCCACATATTTTGTGGAAGTTGCGTTGGTGATGGTTCCTGTATCCCCGATGGTAACGAGGTAATTGTTTGTGGTAAGCATCCCGTTTTGAAAATCGAGCCTGCCGTTCACCGTTGTGTGTTGTGCAAGTGAAAAACCAGCACTGTTGTTTAAGTTCAGCGTGCCAAAAGTAGTCGGGTTTGATCCTCCGATTACCTGTGTGGCCGATCCGGCAAGGGTTACAACGCTTCCTTTTTCACTTGAGCAGGTGCCATGGTTTTGCCAGTTTCCGGTGAGTTTGATCACACCCGTGGCTTTGTTTTTGATGGTTCCCTGGTTCACAATGCCGTCGCCATTCACAACTATCTTTGTGCCGTTGACGAAATGCGTCCCGCTCCCGATCCTGATTTGCTGGGCTGTAGCCGGCAGCACCAGCAACACAAAGGCAAGCATCGTGAAAACAACAGCCCAAAATGACCGGAGCTTAATGTTTACGGGTGTTTTCTCTATTTTTTTCATGTATGTTGTTTATTTCAGAAGCCATGATTTCAAATTATCCATTAATAACCAAATAGTCTGTTACCTGACACAACGAACTGAAAGACCCCAACCCTTAGAGTAATTGACACGATGAATGTACGCGTTGTTATAGTCCATGCCCCAGTCCCAGTCGTCCGTCGTATTGACCTGGCTAGAACTATGGAATAAGACCATGACTCCAATGTTGTTGAATGAGCCATTGGTGAAGCGTATACCGCCAGGAAGACCTGTAAAACCACTTGTATTTGTGGCCCCTTCATTTGGAGTCGTCCAATGCGCTGTACCTGTTTCTTTCATTCTGCCTCCGGATTCACTTTGGGCGCCAATGAATGTGGTTAGGGTAATCCATTCTGGATCGGTAGGAAGGTGCCAACCTGTAGGGCAAATTCCCTGAACACCAGGAGTGGTGGAGTATTGCATCGCTTCATCCCATTGGTAAAGGCCGCCATAAACATCGCAGTTTGTTTCAAGATCACTGTAACAGTATTTTTCAGTTATTGGGGTTGGGCTGTTGTTAGTTTGTTCGGTTGTACCTTGAATCATCGTTCCCACATTCAAATTTTGCGCCATCCAGCATTGGGTGCCAATTTGCACCGTTGTGTAAACTTTGCTGTCGCGGATGTCAGTAAATGAACTGCCACAAGCAAAAGCGGGAGTTACTGCATTGGAAACAGCACTTGACGCACCTGTGCCATTTGCATTGGTAGCCTTAACGGTGAAAGTATAAGCTGTGCCGTTGGTTAGCCCCGTTACGGTTATGGTTCCGCTTCCTGCCTGTGTCATGGTGCCGGTAAAACTGCCAGGTGTTGAAGTAGCTGTGTAGGATGTTATGGCTGAACCGCCATCGAAAGCAGGCGCAGTAAAAGATACCGATGCCTGTCCATCTCCGGCTGTGGCCGTACCGATGGTTGGCGCACCAGGTATGCTGCCCAACGCGGCGCCACCGATAAGGTTTGTCCATGCATCTCCGTTAAAAACCTGCAATTCACCATGAGTTCCACAGTTGGTGCACCAGACTACTAAACCTGCTGGAGGGCTGGTAATGGCAGTCTTTTCTAAAAAAGTCATGCGTGGTGGGAGAAACCCTTTGGTGGTTGAACTTAAATCGAGAATGGCCTTGCTGTCGGGGCTTGAGCCGGTGATATTGATGCCGGTGCTGCCCTGCAGCACGATAGAACCTGTTCCGCTTGGCGTAAGCGTTACATTTTGATTGCTGCCGCCTGCAGCAAAAGTTAAAGCGGTAGTTCCGGTTATTGAACCGGTCGTGGTGCCGGTTCCGCCGTTGGCGATGGTCACGGTGCCTGTAGAAGGGGTAGTCCAGCTCATTACACCCGCCGTTGTTGCACTCAGCACCTGTCCGTTGCTTGCCGGGGCTGCGGTTGGCAGGGTAAGGGAATAAGGAGTTAAAACGGTTGCAGGCGCCTGTAACCCTACATATCCTTGTGTAGTGCCGTAATGGCGCACATTGCCCCGCAAAACGGTAGTTGTTATTGAGGTGTTTCCTAAAGTTGCCGTATTGCTGCCGGCACCCGTTGCAACAGAACCAATCACGATTTCGTTGTTTTGTCCATCTGCAAAGGCCCTGGTTGCAGCGCCGAGATAAACAGAATAGGTGCTGGTTGTATTATTAGTGCTACCATCTGTTATGAAATTACCTGAAGCATAACCAAGGGCTGTATTAAAACTACCCGTTGTGTGTTTTTCCAATGCAGAATTACCGTTGGCCGTATTATAACCAGAGCCATTTATATTATTATATAAAGCCTGTTGACCAATGGCAAGGTTATATAAACCATATGTGTTGGATGCTAATGCCTGATACCCAAAAGATGTATTGCTGCCTGAGCTTATTTCGCCTGCATTAACATTATTGACCTTAAAAATAAGAGATTGATTATCTTTTGTACCAATGAAGTTTGTCCCGGGCATGGTGCCGGTATTTCCGCTTAAGCTCCAGCCGGTGGCAGGGGATAAATAGTCTGTTCCGGCTACCGCAATGGTAGGTACACCTGTAGTGGTTGTGTTTTTCAAAATACCGGTTGCAAGACCTGAGAGCGCTACCCCGTTTATCTTTTTTACCGTGAGTGCGGCAGCACCTTCAGCATCGCCGGTATGGGTGGCATTGGATACCAGACTGCTGTAATTTGAATTGACAGCATTATCACCTGTGTTGGTTCCGGATGTGTTGCCTATAACGACAGCCTGGGCATCGGTCACATAATTTTTATTGGCAGAAGCGGCAATGTCGGCGGTTGTTGCATCCGCGCCGGCGGTTACCAACCCTTTTGCGTCGTAGGTAACTTTGGTTTTGGTTGCACCGGTGATAGCGGTATTGGCCGCGACGCCGCCCAACCCTGACAGGGTCTGGTCGCCGGTATTGGTGCCGCTTATACCATCCAGTTTTGTTTTGTCGCTGGCGCTCATAGTGCCGGCAGCACTGGTGGTGGCCGCTGCGATGGAGATCTCGGGCGTGGAAGTGCCGGTGGCCACGGTGATCGGGGCGTTTCCGGTTACACTGGTAACGGTTCCTGTGGTTGGGGTAGTCCAGCTTAAACTCCCGGCAGTTG
>CAIWMX010000140.1 GCA_903913885.1 uncultured Bacteroidales bacterium
GTCCACCTGTCCACCTGTCCACCTGTCCACTTGTCCACTTGTCCACTTGTCCACCTGTCCACTTGTCCACCTGTCCACCTGTCCACCTGTCCACTTGTCCACCTGTCCACCTGTCCGCCATTTTACCATTTTACCATTTTCCATATCAACCTAAAAAAACCAAAAAAGTGTCACCAAAAAAACAAACGGGTCTCTCCCACGTCGATGAGCATGGCAAGGCCAACATGGTGGATGTAAGTGTTAAACCTGTTCAGCTTCGCACGGCAAAAGCCAGGGGACACATTACGCTCAGCCCGGAGACGCTGGAAATGATCCGCGACAACAGGCTTAAAAAGGGCGATGTGCTCACGGTTGCCGAGATCGCAGGAATCCAGGGAGGAAAACGCACCAGCGAACTGATTCCGCTTTGCCACCCGCTGGCTATTACAAAACTCGATGTCAAAGCCACCCCCGACGAAACCGGCGTAACGGTTGAAAGTCTCGCCAGGTGCACCGGCCCGACCGGCATCGAAATGGAAGCCCTCACCGCTGTTTCAGTCGCCCTGCTGACGGTTTACGATATGTGCAAGGCCGTCGACAAATCCATGGTGATCAATGACCTCCGCCTGGTTGAAAAAACAAAACAAGACCTGGGATGAACTCGTATTTTAATATTTTAACCACGAAGGCGCACAAAGGTCACACAAAGGCGCAAAAGGGTTTATTGTCCTGCTATACGTCTTCGGACGGTTTAATAATGGCGTAATACATACGTGCCCGACATATCAGGGGACTATTATCAGGTAATTAGTTTGCAATCAGCTTTTTAATTTTTAATTCTTAATTTTTAATTAATTTTCAATGCCCCAACTTAAGATTATCTCCGTCAACATTTCCTCCCAAAAGGGAACGATCAAAACGCCTGTTGAACAGATCGGGCTGACACATTACGGCGTTTCAGGCGATGCCCATTCCGGGCCATGGAACCGACAGGTCAGCCTGCTGGGAACCGAAAGCATCGCCAAGTTTGAAAAAGATGCCGGCCGAACGGTCTCACCCGGCGAATTCGCCGAAAACATCACCACGGCCGGGATGGAAATCTGGACAACACATCCCCTCGACAGGTTTTCCTGCGGGGATATCGAGTTGGAGGTCACCCAGATCGGGAAGGAGTGCCATGGCACAAGTTGCGCCATCTACAAGGAAGTCGGCAACTGCGTCATGCCCAAAGAGGGCATCTTTTGCAGGGTGCTGAGCCCCGGGATCCTCACCGCCGGGATGGAACTTGAATACCATCCCAAAGTCTTCCGGATCATGGTTATCACCCTCAGCGACCGCGCCAGCTCGGGTGAATATGACGACAGGTCAGGCCCGCGCATAAAGGAGCTGGCAGAGACCCATTTCAACAAATTCAACTTTCAATATTCAATATTCAATTTTCTTATACCCGACGATCCCGGGAAACTGCATGAGCTGCTTGACAAGGCAAAGGAAGAACTGGTCGACATCGTGATTACCACGGGAGGCACCGGCATCGGTCCGCGCGATTTCACCCCGGATGTGGTAAAAAGCATGCTGGATAAGGAAATTCCCGGCATCATGGAGATGATCAGGATGAAGTACGGAACCGACAAGCCGGCTGCGCTTGCAAGCCGCTCCATCGCAGGCGTGATGGGAAAATCACTCGTGTTCACCCTTCCCGGCAGCGTGAAGGCCGTCAATGAATACATGGCCGAGATCTGCAAATCCCTCAATCACCTGATTTACATGCTCCACGGCCTCGACACCCATTAAAACGAAGGACGAAGGACGTAAATCGTAAATCGTAAATCGTAAATCGTCAATCGTAACTCCCCGGCTGTTTTATCATCGCGGTATCTTCGCATGTCTCAAATTCCATCTGCAGGGTGGTGTGGGTAACGCCGAAGTTTTCCTGCAACAGGCGTTCGATTTCCGCCATCAGGCTGTTCGACTCGCTCAGCATCATGTTCCGGTCGGTTTCAACATGCGCCTCGAACAGGATGTCGTGATCCTGGAGCTGCCAGCAATGAACATGGTGAATATTTCTTACCTGCGGATGACTTTCAACCAACATCTTGATTTTAGTAAGGTCGATCGTTGCAGGGGTGCTCTGCATCAGGATACCGACCGATTCCCGCAGAATCCTATATGCCTGGATCATGATAACGATGCTGATCACCACCGTCAGCAAAGGGTCGATCCATGCCATTCCCGTGTAGTAAATGAAAACGGCCCCTGCGATAACCGCCACCGACGAGATCGTATCGCCCAGCAGGTGCACATAGGCTGCCTTCACATTCAGGCTGTGTTCCGAATCGTGATGGAGGAACAGCATCGAGCATAAGTTCCCGGCCAGCCCCACGATGGCTATCACCAGCATAAGCCCCGGTTTTACCGGTTCGGGGTGCAGGAAACGAACGGCCGATTCATAAATCAGGTAGAGGGATATCCCGGTGAGCAGCGCGGCATTGATAAAAGCCGAAAGAATCTCAAACCGCTTATAGCCAAATGTGCGGCGGGCGTCGGGTTTGCGTTCGCCCACCCGGTTGGCTGCCCAGGCCAGCATCAGGGCCAGCGTGTCGCTCAGGTTATGGATGGCATCGGAAACAAGGGCGAGACTGTTTGACACGATGCCTCCGGCAATTTCCGCAACGGTGATCATCCCGTTCAGAACGATGCTGATCAATAACCTGCCCGACGGATCATGATGAGGGTGTGCGTGCTTTTCCATGGACCAAAAGTAAACAATTTTGTTACGATCCGGGACCAGGGAAAAAAAGCACCCTTAAAGATCCCGTATCAGGAGTAAAATTTATAACTTTGAAAGTCGAGGTCATTTACCCGGGATAAAACAGGGCACCAATGTCTCAAAATAATAGAAAAACCCCACAATTTCTTCCCAATTTGGGATTTTTTCCAATCCGGGGATTTTGACATGCGTCTTTATACCTGATTATCAGCGCATATGTCTTTTAGCAAAAGTTTGGCATGCTATTTGAATATTACCTGGCATTACTCACCCAAAACCTTAATCACGATGAGCAACAATATTTTCAGCATCCTGTTCAGATCCGCCTCGGTCATGATCGCCGGTTTGGCGATGGTTCTCTCCATCTCAGGTTGCCACAAAGCACCGGTATCCGGCGACAATAATCCTGTAACCCTCGATCAGATCGTCGTTTCCCCCACCTTCAACTGGGCTACAACGCATAACGTCGACATCTCCATTTCGGCCAAAGACAACCTCGACACCCCCATCGAAGGCGTCAGGTTCACGGTGTACACTGCCAACCCCGATTCGGGAGGTGTTTACCTCACCAGCGGCATCACAGGCGCCGACGGCATGCTGAAGGCCATTGCTTCCTTATCCACCGACATGAACAAGGTGACGGTCTTCAACAATTTCCTGGGACTGATCCGCCAGATGGAAGTGCCGGTAACCTCTGAAGGAATTGTAGCTGCCTTCGGCGGCAAATCTCCTCCTCCTGTCGCTATGAAATCAGCAAGCGACCACCATATCCTCAGCCCGAACACGGTGAAATGGGTTTACATGAGTTCTTACAACAGCCAGGGCGTGCCAAACAATCTCATGCCTTCAAACGACCCGGTAAGCCAAACCCTGCTGCACGACATCAATGTCGCCCTCCCGGAGTATAAAAATGAGGTGGCCGCCCACCCGGAATGGTTTACGCCATCTGTTACCAATAACCTCGACATTATTGCCTCGTCGGATGTGTATATCACCTACATTACCGAGGGTGCCGGCTGGACGAACAGTATTGCTTACTTTACATACAATACCAATCAACCGCCCGCTACAGCCGCACAGATCGACACCATTCATGTTATGTTCCCCAATGCCAGCAATACCGGCAGCGGCGGCGGACTGAATCCTGGCAACAAAATTTTTCTGGGTCATTTCAATGCCGGCAAATCGATCGGACTCGTTGTGGTGCCTCACGGATGGAATGGCAATGGCACAAACCCAGGCAGCGATGTATGGTATTCAATTCCTTCCTTCAACACCACCGACCCCCTCATGCTGAAACACCTGCTCCTGTTCAAGGATCCTTCGCGCCAGCAGATCCTGTTCTCTTTTGAAGACCAGGGCAAATACCAGGGCGCCGACCTGGATTGCAACGACGGGATATTCTATATAACGGTGAATCCGCTCTCGGCAGTCAACACCACCAACATGCCTGTGCTCGCCACCACGGTGATCGACTCCGACCACGACGGAATCCCCGACAATTCGGATGATTACCCGAACGACGGAAACAAAGCCTTTAACAATTATACCCCGTCAAAAACAGGCTTCAGCTCCCTGGTGTTTGAAGACCTCTGGCCCGGTAAAGGCGACTACGATTTCAACGACCTGGTAACCTCCTACCGTTTCAACATGATCACCAATGCCCAGAACCAGGTTGTGGAGATCGACGCCACCATCATTCCCGAAGCCATTGGCGCCTCATACCACAACGGGCTTGCATTCCAGTTGCCGTTCGCGCCATCTATGATCCAGAATGTGACCGGGTCGAGCCTGAATCACGGTTATATCACCCTTTCGGCCAACAAAACCGAAGCCGGGCAGTCAAAAGCCGTCGTCATTGCCTTCGACGATGCCTTTGATAAACTGCGTCCATCCGGTTCAGGATTTACCGGCTCGAACACCGTGACAACTGCCCCGTATGTTACACCGGATACAGTAAAACTGGTCATCACCATGGCCACGCCGGTTGCCCTTGCCCAGGCAGGAACCGCGCCCTTCAACCCCTTTATCATGGTCAACGGCGTGCGCAGCCACGAAGTGCATCTGCCCGATTACGCACCAACCGACAAGATGGACCTCTCCCTCTTCGGAACAGCCAACGACGACAGCAAGCCCGCGCAGGGACGGTATTACAAAACCGCGAACAACCTTCCCTGGGGGCTCAATATTGTCGAGAAGTTCACCTACCCCATCGAGAAGGCCGCCATCAACACAGGCTATTCGGAATTTACTTCCTGGGCTGAAAGTGCAGGGGCCACCTATCCCAACTGGTACAAGAACCTCGGCGGGTACCGGGTAGTTTCAAAACTCTACTCCCACTAATCACCGTTGAACAAGGGTATTCAACACTCCTCCCTGCAATGATAAAAAACCTGCAAATCATGAATTTGCAGGTTTTTTTTTGTGCCCTTTCCGCACGGGAAACCCATAACAGGCCACATGCAGCCGGAATAAATTTATTTGTACATTTGAGCTAAAATACAAAATGGTCAAACATTAACAATACGCATTGTCTCCCTGACCAGTATTTTCAAATGATTCAGCAAACCACCAACCAAACTGCCTTTACTATAAATGTTCGAACAAACCTTTAAAAACATCGATGACATCCTCCACAAAGACGCTGGCTGCGGCAGCGAACTCGATTACGTGGAGCAGACTTCATGGATACTCTTCCTGAAATACCTCGACGACCTGGAGAAAGACCGCAAAACCTCCGCCGAACTCTCTGGCACCACCTATTCCTACATTATCAGCCCAGAGTTCCGCTGGGAGGCATGGGCATGCCCGAAGAACGGAGATGGCAAGCCGGACTTCCACAAGGCTCTCAAAGGCGATGACCTGAAGGACTTCGTTGATCACCAGCTATTCCCCTACCTGAAGCGGTTCAAAGCCGAGAAAGCCGACACCATCGAATACAAGATCGGGGAGATATTCAGCGAGCTGAAAAACCGGCTGCAAAGTGGCTACAACCTGAGGGAGGTGATCAACCTGATCGACGAGCTGCGATTTCGTTCCCATGCCGAAAAGCACGAAATGTCGCATCTTTACGAGGGCAAGATCCAGAACATGGGCAACGCCGGTCGTAATGGAGGCGAATACTACACCCCCCGCCCCCTGATACGCACGATCGTAAAGGTGGTGGCACCATCCGTCGGGGATAAGGTTTACGACGGTGCAGCAGGGTCTGCGGGCTTCCTGTGTGAAGCTTATGAGTTCATGAAGGAGAGCAAGCGGCTGACCACCAAAGATGTTGAAACCCTTCAAAAAAGTACCTTTTACGGCAAGGAGAAGAAATCACTTGCATACATCATCGGGATCATGAACATGATCCTGCACGGCATCGAAGCCCCGAACATCGTGCATACAAACACGCTGGCTGAAAATCTTGCCGATATCCAGGAACGGGATCGTTATGATATCGTGCTGGCAAACCCACCGTTCGGGGGTAAGGAACGTGCGGAGGTGCAGCAGAACTTCCCGATCAAGACCGGCGAGACAGCTTTCCTGTTCCTGCAGCATTTCATTAAAATCCTCAGGGCTGGCGGCAGGGCCGGGGTAGTGATCAAAAACACCTTCCTGTCAAATACCGACAATGCATCCGTGAGTCTGCGCAAGCTGCTGCTGGACAGCTGCAACCTGCACACGGTGCTTGACCTGCCCGGGGGGACGTTCACAGGTGCAGGGGTGAAGACGGTGGTGCTGTTCTTTGACAAGGGTGCGCCAACCCGCAAGGTCTGGTTCTATTCCCTCAACCTGGATCGCAACCTCGGCAAGACCAACCCGCTCAATGAAGGCGATCTGGCTGAGTTTGTGGAATTGCAGAAGACTAAAGCGGATTCTGTAAATTCATGGTCGGTGGATGTTGCCGGTGTGGATACCAGCACCTACGACCTGTCGGTTAAAAATCCCAACAAAAAGGAAGAGGTTGCCCTGCGTGATCCGAAGGTGATTCTGGATGAGATGCTAGCCCTAGATAGGGAGAGTGCAGAGATATTGAGCAAAATAAGGGGGTTGGTATGAGGAAGGGGTGGGAAGTAAAGCAACTTAACGATATATGTGAATTCAGCAATGGTCTCTGGACCGGGAAAAAGCCTCCATTTACCGAGGTTGGCGTCATACGGAATACAAACTTCACAAAGGACGGGGAGTTAGATGATTCGGACATTATTTACCTCAATGTTGAACAAGGGCAATTTTTAAAACGAAAGTTGCAATTTGGTGATATTATCCTGGAAAAATCTGGAGGTGGACCAAAACAGCCAGTAGGTAGGGTAGTTATTTTTGATAAGGTTGATGGGAATTTTTCCTTTAGCAATTTTACTTCGGTAATTCGGATCACTGATAAAAGAATTTTATATCATAGGTTCTTGCACAGGTATCTTTATCATCTTTATACGTCAGGGGTGACAGAGAAGATGCAAAGTCATTCCACTGGCATAAGGAACCTGAAGTTCGATGACTACAAACAAATTACTGTCCCCATACCCTCACTCCCCGAACAGCAGCGCATCGTTGCCTCAATAGATGAATCCTTTGCCGCCATTGCCCAAGCCAAAGCTAATGCCGAAAAGAATCTTGCCAATGCACGGGAAGTTTTTGAAGCATACTTGAGAGTCGCTTTTGCATATAAAGCTCAAGGAGCACATGGTGAACCATTAGAAAATTTATGTGAATTGATTGTAGATTGTGAACATAAAACTGCACCGATTCAAGAGACCGGGTATCCCTCAATCCGTACACCAAATATTGGGAAAGGGTACTTAATTCTGGAAAATGTGAATAGAGTGTCTGAAGAAACATACAGAGAATGGACACGACGAGCAGTTCCGCAAGCAGGAGACTTGATCTTAGCAAGAGAAGCACCAGCTGGGAATGTGGCAATTGTGCCAGAAAACTTAAAAGTATGTTTGGGACAAAGGACTGTTCTCATTCGCCCGCTCAGGAATCAGTTAAACCCTTTATATTTGGCATTCTTACTACTTTCTAAGGATGTTCAAGAAGTGTTATTGTCAAATTCAAGAGGTGCGACAGTGACCCATGTCAACATGAAGGATATACGTGCATTTAAAATCTTTGCCCTTATATCACTGCCGGAACAACAAGCGGTAGTTGACAAGCTCAACTCTTTATCAGCCGAAACCAAAAAGCTCGAAGCGATCTACAATCAAAAACTCACCGACCTCGACGAACTGAAGAAATCAATCCTTGAAAAAGCCTTTGCCGGAGAATTAGGCACGCTGTAAGCAAAAAGAATATGACTAAAGAAGATATTTTTGAAGACTATTTGAAAGTGTGCAGCATGAACGCGCCTGTAAAAACTAAAGTAAAAATGCTGTCAGCCCTATTTTCAACCTACCCGGACCAATGGCGTGTTGTGGGTATCACAAAACAAGCGCTGATCATTTTCAAAAAACATAAATTCACGCGGCAATCCAAAATGGGGCTTAACAGGTCGCATTTCGTTGGCCGGACGAAGATTTACACGGAAATGATGAACCATCATTTTAAGAATTGTGATGAATGGTGGGACTTTTATTTCGAAAACGATAAAACCATCCTGGCAAAGGCATCCGAAAACCTGAAATCATCGTTCTCCGAAGTTTACGATATGCCGGCAAATCCAAAAATGTTCATGTCGGGAGGGTATTCATGAAAGCATGGGGATCGGGAACAGAAATTCTTACAAAATTATTTAAGGAAAAAATAGCTTCATAGAAAACGCTCGCGGTTGACGGGTGCAGTCAGACAGGCTTGCCAAAGCAGTCATTAACAGAATACAGTAAAATCTATGAACAATAGAGAATCAGCAAAAAATTAATCTGTAAAACTAAACAACAAAAAAAGATGGCAAACTACAACGAAAAGTTAAACATTTTGTTTGACAAATGGGAAGCAGAAAGTATTGAAAACGGGTTAACCGGTTTTTGTCGCGATGGTTTAATGTACAAATACGGAGACAAAAAAAATGATGTTGATGAACTTTGGGACAAGTCAAAAAATCGAATTCTGTTTTTGCTCAAAGACCCCAAAGAATACAGTGGTGACTCTCGTGAATGGTTGCAAATAGAAGAAAATCAACAGCTACGAAGTCAATTCCTCAAGAAACTTGCTTATGTGCTCTACGGTCTCTCAAACGTGAAAGATGGAAAAACAGCAGATTTTTGGGATATAACGCACGAACAGTTGGTAACATGTTTCAACGAAATACCTTTTGCCTTTGTGGAAAGTAAAAAGGAGGCAGGTAAAAATGAGATAAGCGGCAAGGAGTTGGACAAATATATCAACGATTACGGCGATTTTCTTTCGGATGAAATAAATATTCTTAAACCTAATATTGTTATTTGTTTCGGCGGTTCCCAGCATCATTTTGCTCTTACCAAATTGTTTAATGATGTTGAAACAATTGATAAAAATATTCATATTGACAATGAGACAAAAACTTTGATAATTTATTCGTATCACCCGAGTGCACGAACATCTTATGAAAGTTTTTACGATGAAATAATGCGACAATATGGCAAGTTCTTAGCCCAGGAATCAAAATTTAAGTGAGACAAGTTTGTTTGGAAAAATTTGCGAAATCTGACAACTATGCATCGTTAAAAAGTCAATCGTAGGGTGTATGGAATTTGATGAGGAATTCATTAAAGTAACAAGCGTAAGAAAGTGTATAAAAATCGCATATAAAGTTTATAAAAAAATACCAAGCTATTGATATTTAATAATATATATAAACCATGAACGAAGCAGAAACCCGTGCAGAACTGATCGATCCGCAGCTACGGCAAAGTGGCTGGGGTGTGGTTGATGGTTCACGCATCCTTCGGGAGCATCGTATCACCGCTGGCAGAATCCAGACGGGTGGCGGGCATGGCAAACCCCTGATCGCAGACTATGTGCTGGTCTATAAGGGTCGTAAACTTGCTGCTATTGAAGCCAAGAGCAACCTGATTGAGGTGTGCGAAGGTGTCGCACAGGCAAAGAATTATGCTGAGAAGCTGCAACTGGACACCACCTATGCCGCCAATGGCAGGGAAATTTACCAGATAGACATGACCAGCGGCTCGGAAGGGTTAATCTCCCGTTTCCCCACCCCTGATGAACTCTGGACCAAAACCTTTGAAATCCGGAACCTCTGGCGGGATAAGTTCAGCAATGTACCGTTTGAGAACATAGGCGGCACCAGGGACGTACGGTTTTACCAGGAGATCGCCGTAAACAATGTCATGGCGGCTGTAGCTGAAGGCAAACAGCGCATCCTGCTCACGCTGGCAACCGGTACGGGCAAAACCTTTATCGCCTTCCAGATCGCATGGAAGCTTTTCCAGACCCGATGGAATCTCAGGCGTGACGGATCACGCCGTCCGCAAATCCTGTTCCTTGCCGACCGGAACATCCTCGCCGATCAGGCTTTCAATGCATTCTCTGCATTCCCCGAGGATGCGCTGGTGCGTATCAGTCCACGGGAGATCAGCCGCAAAGGCGGTGTGCCGACCAACGGAAGCATCTTCTTTACAATCTTCCAGACGTTCATGTGCGGAGAGGAGAATACCCCGTACTTTGGCGAATACCCACCCGACTTCTTTGATTTCATTATCATTGATGAATGCCACCGTGGCGGGGCAAACGATGAAAGCAACTGGCGGGCGATCATGGAGTATTTTTCCCCTGCTGTCCAACTGGGTCTGACAGCCACACCCAAGCGCCAAGACAATGTCGACACCTACCGGTACTTTGGGGAGCCTGTTTACATTTACTCCCTGAAGGAGGGGATCAACGACGGCTTCCTTACCCCCTTCAAGGTGAAGCGTATCAAGACCACCCTGGACGATTACCTTTACACTTCGGATGACGATGTGATCGAAGGCATGGTGGAAGAGGGCAAACTTTACAGGGAACCGGACTTCAACAGGATCATAGAAATCAAGGAGCGGGAAGCCAGGCGGGTTCAGATCTTCATGAACGAGATCAACCAGAACGAGAAAGCCATCGTGTTCTGCGCCACCCAGGATCATGCCGCAGCGGTCAGGGAGTTGGTGAACCAGATCAAAAAGAGCAGGGAACCGAATTATTGCGTACGGGTAACTGCCCATGACGGGGCACTGGGGGAACAGTACCTTCGGGAATTCCAGGACAACGAGAAATCCATCCCCACCATCCTCACAACGTCGCAGAAGCTATCCACAGGGGTTGATGCCCGAAATATCCGATCCATCATCCTGATGCGCCCCATTAACAGCATGATCGAATTTAAGCAGATCATCGGCCGGGGAACACGCCTGTTTGACGGGAAGGAATATTTTACTATCTATGACTTCGTGGATGCTTACCACCATTTTGCCGATCCTGCATGGGACGGGGAACCGTTAGCACCTGAAGCACCTGCGGGAGGAACTACTGACCCTAAACCGCCCAGAGAGCCCAACCCCCAGCCCCCGGAGCCACCCGAAGGCAACAGGAAGATAAAGATCAAGCTGCGGGACGGCAAGGAGCGGGAGATCCGGCATATGGTCTCTACCTCATACTGGAGTGCTGATGGCAAACCCGTCTCAGCGGAAGAATTCCTGCTGAACCTTTACGGGGTGCTGCCTGATTTCTTCAAAAACGAAGAGGAGCTGCGGGCCATCTGGTCTGATCCCATTACCCGCAAGGCTTTCCTTGAGAAGATTGCCGGTATTGGCTTCGGCAGGGAAGAACTGTCGGCCATGCAGAAGATGATCGAAGCAGAGGACTGTGATTTGTTTGATGTACTGGAGTATGTCTCCTTTGCCCGCCCAAAGATCACACGGCTCAATCGGGTGGATAAGGCGAAGGAGATGATCTTTCAGGGGCTGGATGACAGGCACAGGGAGTTTCTGGACTTCGTGCTGAGCAAGTATATTGAGTCGGGGGTGGATCAGCTGGATCAGGAGAAGCTGCCGGGCTTGCTGATGCTGAAGTATCACGCTATCACTGATGCTACGGAGCATCTGGGAGGGGTGGATATGATCAGGGCAACGTTTTTGTCGTTCCAGAAGCATTTGTATGCGGTGGGGGCGGCGTGAGATTGTCAGATTCTTTTCCTTCGGAAGACAAGTAACTATGATCCAGCATTAAAGGCCAATACAAAAATGAAGAATCTAATTCTGAGAATCTCCTTGCTTCTTCTTTTTCTCATCCTTTTTGTTTCAACTGAATTGTATTGTCAATTTTTGCCCGAGGTTATACAAAAACGTATCCCGGTCCGAATAGAGATTAAAAATGATTCCGGGTCGTGGTCTGGTGCTGGCTTTTTATTAACTGAGGATTCCGTTAACCTTTTTCTGGTAACAGGGCGACACCTGATAATGACTAAATCAAAAGGTGACAGTCGAACTATGCCCTTTAAGAGTGATGTCATGTCAATCTACACAAAGGTCTGTGAACCATTTGAAGGCAGAAAAAACGATCGCTGGCAAATCAATTTAACATGTTTGAAACAAAAAGGAGCCATTGCGGAGAATATAGATAAAGACATTATAGTTGCTTTGATAGGGCAACATGATGCAGGGGGCAAACATCTTATTACCCTAAATAGCTGCATTAGTGGAAGTGAGAAATGTGAGTGCAATTTTAAAGGTACTGTAAGTTTAAGGAAATTTGATGATCTGACAGAGGCAATGGATTCCTATATATTAGGATATCCAAAATCCATACAACTTGACGATTCCGGCAGATACGTAAAATATGATTTTAGTGAGCCATTGATAAGAAAAGGTATTGTGGCAGGGAAAGACTTTAAAAACAAAACGATTGTGGTAGATTGTGCTGTTTATCCTGGAAATAGCGGAGGACCTGTATTTTGCTACTTCAACAATATCCCCAATCTTATTGGTATGGTAATTGAGAGAATTCCTTTCAAACAAAATGTATGGGATAAGGAAAACCACAAGAAAGATGACAACATCTGGATAAATTCCGGATATTCAATAGTTATCCCCATTGATTTCGCTTTGGACTTAATTTCAGAAATCAAGAGCAAGATAAAAAAGGAGTAGGTTCTTGTGGGAATTTTGAAGGATAAGACCTGGCCAAAATACAAGTAAGAGACCTATTGGATTTTTGTTACAACTACTGCAGATGATTTGGTTTGGGAGGTAAAGATACACGAGGGTATTGTTGTGTTATTTCTCCTTTAATTACAACTACTGATAGTATTTTAGCACTTAACATTAAAAATAATGTTACAATTATCAAGTATTAAATAAAATTCACTATATTTGTAACATTCAAAACCTTCCCAAAACCACCCACCATGAACCAGATGATAATTATAGGAAAAAACATACAGCTATTAAGAAAAAAGATGGACCTAAGCCAAGATGTATTTGCCAAATACTTAGGGATTACACGGGAAGAGGTTAGTTATTATGAAAATGGTCGTCGATTAATGCCATCTGCATTAATTTCTAAGGCGGCGGCACTGCTTAATGTAGACGAATATGACCTTTTCGAGGAAGATCCCGAATTTCAAACCGTTAACCTCGCACTTGCCTTCAGGGCTGACCAGATTGTACAGGATGACCTCCCCATTATAGCCAATTTCCAGAAAATTGTCCGAAATTATATCAACATGAAAAAAAAAAATTGGCAATGAATAATTTGGTAGTTGAAAAAAAAGCCAACGAATTTAGGAGCCAATGCGGGTTGGGGGGAAATGATCCAATCCGCATGCGAAGCCTCCTTACAAAACTTAATGTAATTACCCAGTTTAAACCTTTGGGAGAGAACTTTGGTGGGATGTCCATAAAAGTCAGTGATGGGCCTGATACAAAAAGGTTCATCCTTGTAAATAGTTCCAGAACCACCGGTAATCAACACTTTACTATTGCCCATGAATGTTATCACCTGTACATCCAGAAAGATTTTATTTATAGTATTAGTCCGGTTGGGTTGTTTGAAAAAAGGTCAGGTGAAGAGTATAACGCTGATCTCTTCGCTTCCTATCTCCTCCTTCCGGAAGCCGGCATTCAATCGTTAATTCCTGATAACGAGCTAACTAAAAATAAAATTACACTGAAAACCATCCTCAAAACAGAACAGTATTTCGCATGTTCCCGGTTAGCATTATTATACCGGTTAAAAGAACTAGAAATTATTGATCAGTCACATCTAAGCAGCTTTTCAACTAATATTAAACGAGGGGCCCTTGAACATGGATTTTCAACAGACCTTTATGAACCAGGAAACAATAACATCGTATTAGGTGATTATGGATCAGTTGCTCGCGATTTATTTGATCGAGAAGAAATTTCTGAATCCCATTACTTCTCATTGTTAATGGATCTTGGAATGAACATAGATGAAATTGAGGATCTTCAAAACCACCAAAATGGATAGAAGCATCCTTATTGACGCCGATGTTATTTCTCATTTTATCTCCGCTGGCGAGATTGAACTCTTCCCAAAAATTTTTTCAAATAATACGATTTTCTTACTGGACAAAGTTTATGATGAATTAGCACGTTTTAATAAGCGGAAACCCATAATAGACAATATGCTTAGTTCAGGCTCACTGACTATCCTCCCATTTCCAGACGACCAACCAGAAATAAGTAAAGAATACGCATACATTAAGAAAAGTCTTTTTAAAGGTGATGGTGAAAGTGCCTGTATGGCTGTAGCTCGATACAAAGATAATATCATTGCAAGTAGCAATCTAAAAGATATCAGTCATTACTGTAACCTGCACTCAATTGATTACCTGACAACGATGGATTTCCTTTGTGCGGCGCTTGATAAAAATCTACTCAGCATGAATGAATGTGATGATTTTATAAGCAAGGTCATTTTAAAGGGTAGCAAACTTCCTGTTCTTAAAATGAAATTATATAGATGTCGAAACATTGATTTCCTTGTACACCAACATTAAAATAGTCTCGAGTTCGCCTCCAACCCTCCCCCCTACCCTCCAAACTAAGGCATAAAAAAACCTGTAAATCGATGATTTACAGGTTTTTTACTTGGTTTTATGTACCCCGGGCGGGACTCCTTGATACTTTCATGAATTTAAGCCTGCTGAAATGAAATCATTGTTTATCAATACTTTATATCGGGTCTCTGAATGGGATTGCATGTGTAAAAATGATTTTTCATAATATTTTGGGTACTTTATTTGGGTACTCTATTTTATTCTATCTTTGCCCGACAACATTGAGATACACGCAATCTACCATGGCAAATGTACATTTTTATTTAAAACCGGGTCAAAAGAATAAAAAGGGGCAACAGCCTGTTATAATGAGAATTACGCATGACTATTCCCGAACTATCATTTTTGTAGGTCATGCAGTCCACAGCAAATATTGGAGCCAGAAGAACGAAAAAGTTAAACCTCCGCATGCCAACGAGGAAACGAATCATCATGAGGCAATTAATGCCACCATTGAAGCATATTATAAACGGGCAACCGCTGCCCTTGCCAAGGCCATTTCGGAGAAGATACCAATTACTGAAGCCTATCTTAAGAATTCCATCACTTTGAAAGAGGAGAAGGGAACCACAAAGGCCTTCTTTGGCATTTTCGACGAGTATATTGAAATGAGCAAACCTATCCGGGCTCCAAGGACGATCACCGGCTATAATACCGTTAAACAATTCCTGATGGATTTTGAAGAGGCATCAGGCAAAAAGATTGACATAAACACGATTGATAATTTATTCTTTGACCGGTTCCGGACCTATGCATTCTCAGTCCGCAAAGTCCAGGACAACTACTTTTCAAAAATCGTGAATGTTCTCAAATCGTTTATGAACTGGTCTTACGACCGAAAATATGCAAAGACCCTCACCCACAAGAAATTTTCAACCCCCGAAAGAGAAAAAGAGATCATCTATCTGACGAAAGATGAATTATTCGATTTGCTTTATCACAAATTCGAATCAAAAAAATTGAGCCATGCACGGGATTTATTCTGCTTCATGTGCTTTACCGGACTCAGGGTTTCTGATCTCAGGGATTTAACACAGGAACACATTAAAGAAAATGAAATTCAAAAAACAATTGTAAAAACCCAAAAAATTGACAGGATCCCACTAAACAGGTTTGCTAAAGAGATTCTGTTAAAATATAAGGGGGATGAAGTGTCGGTGTTCCCTAAAATTTCATCGCAAAAACTAAATGATTACATCAAGGATTGTTGTGAAGAACTCAAAATGAACGAACCGGTCAGGATTCAACAATTCATCGGGGGCAAGGTGAAAACCGTGGTAAAACCTAAATATGAATTTATCACCAACCATGTCGCCAGAAAAACCTTTGTCACGCTGAGTTTTATCTTTGGGATGGATACTAAAATCATCAAAAGCATTACAGGGCATAAAAAGGACAGCAGTTTTAACAAGTATATTAAAATTGCCGAGGAGTTCAAGAATGTTGCCTTGAAATCTGCTTGGGACAAACAAACGGCGACTGAAAAGCCGAAAGCTTAGTTCTGGCTCACATCAAATATAATTCTCAGTCCACGATATTCAATTGGGAATAAATCAACGAAAGCCAATTGTGAAATTACGCGAGAATTGATCGATGAGGTCTTCCTCCCGATTTATCAACTTGACCCAAGAAACGGATGACAATGTGGTGACGATCGATTTTATCGATAGATTCATTTATTTTTCAATTTGTTGAAAAAAACGGCCCATTTGACCACCACCTGCCGGATTAAAATAACCACCGTCTGATCCTGTTTTTCATCACCTTGTTTTGTGATACATGACTTTGAATGCGTAAGCATTGCCAGGTCTTTTATCATTTATCCGAAGTATAAATAAACGACCGCTTTCATTTACCAACCATCCGGTTCTCACTGAATTTTCAATACCATCAGGAATTCCCTGCCCAAGCCTGCCTAAGTATTCCCTCATCTCCTGGTCAAGACATTGGGGAACAGGTTAATAAAACCTTTACCAACAAAACGGTATCTATAAGGCAATAATAAATTTTACATATCACTGATTTTCAATTGTGTTTGATTTTCAGAAATTTACCTTTCCCTCCATATTCTATTTAACTTCCTTGTAATCTATTCGTTAGAATTGTCCTTTACCAAAGGGATTGCAGCCAATACATTTGCCTCAATCTAAAACAAATTAATCCTATGGAAAGTCCAATAATGTTTATCCAAGACAAGAAAGAATTTTTTAACCTGCTTGATGAATGGGAAGCTTCAAAACAACCCGTTCCGAAAAAGGAGGTAAAAGAATCTGACGAAATTTATCTCTCCCAGGCAGAAGTTGCCAGGTTCCTGAGAGTATCGATGCCGACACTGATTTCCTGGAAGAAGGCAAGGAAAATCCCATTTTACCAACATGGCCGGAAAATCCTTTTTAAAAAATCTGAAGTACTCGATGCCATGAAGAGTACGGTGTTATAATCCAACTACGAAACTGAAGTTTAATGTAAAAAAAATGATCCAAAAACAATCTGTTGAAGATGTCCAGAAGTTAAGCATTACCGAGGTTATCGGTAAATATATGACCCTGACCAAGAAGGGAACAAACTACCAGGGGCTTTGCCCCTTTCATACAGAAAAGTCTCCCAGCTTTTCTGTTACCCCCTCCAAGGGGACCTACAAATGCTATGGATGCGGCAAGACAGGTGATGCGATCAACTTCGTGATGGAGCTAAAGCAACTTGATTTCCCATCGGCCGTAAAGGCCATTGCAGCTGATCACAATATTAATATCGTCATGGAGAATGATTCTGCCGAAACCAGGGCGAAGGCAACTCACCAGGAACTATTGTTTTCAGCCAACAAGCTTGCCTTTGAATGGTTCCGGAAAAATCTGAATCATAAGGAGAATTCCACAGCCTTGGCATATGTGAAAAGCCGCTGGAATGATGAAATGATTGCTGCCTTTGGGATAGGTTTTGCACCGGACAGCTGGGATGGCCTTAAAAACCATGCAAAGACCAATGGCATCCTGGAAAATATTCTCCTGGAAACGGGTTTGTTGTCGGAGAGCGGCGGAAAACGCTTTGATTATTTCCGGGGGAGGATCATCTTTCCGATATTCAATGCCAGCGGCAAGGTCATCGGGTTTACCGGTCGGGACCTTTCAGGAAATAAGGATACCCCGAAGTATTTTAATACCCGGCAGACCGAAATTTTTACCAAGGGTAAAAACCTGTTCGGACTTCACCTGGCTTATAAAACTATCAGGGAGCAGAAATCCGCTTACCTGGTTGAAGGAAATGCCGATGTGATCCGCATGCACCAGATAGGGCTGACCAACACGGTCAGTTCCGGTGGAACAGCCCTGACCCTTGAACAGATAGCAGAATTAAAACGATACACCGGCTCAGTCACCCTGATCGGGGACAGCGATAAACCCGGTCAGGCAGCCGTTATAAAAAACGGGAAGATGATCATCGAAGCCGGAATGTTTTGCAAAGTGATCCCGTTGCCTGCCGACGGAGAAAAGCAAGATCCCGATTCATTCTTCACCGGTGTTGAGCAATTCGAAACCTATAGCGCTAAGAATACACATGATTATATTGTATGGCTGGCAAGTGAACAAAAGGTAAAGTGCAATAATCCGGAGTACAAAACCCATGTAATAGATGAGCTGTCTTACCTGGTTACGCGCCTTCCCGTTTCATCGCATGGCATCTATATTGAAGAACTCGGCCGGCTGATCAGGCCGAAAAAGGCATGGGAAGATAGGATTCGTCAATTACTGTCGGAAGAACCAAAAGAGGAGAAAGCAGACCACAGTCAGGATATCCCAAAGCACGTCAACCTCTCGGAATGGGAGAAATATGGCTTCTATATCGACAACAACTGCTACTATTTCAAATGCATGGGACATCCAAAGAGGGGGAGTAATTTCATCATGGAGCCTTTGGTCCATATTGCTTCGGTAATCAATTCAAAGAGGTTGTACAGGATCACGAATACGTTTGGATTCATTCATGTGATTGAGCTTCTGCAGAAAGATATGATATCACTGAGCAATTTTAAGCTTCGGGTTGAAAGCCTGGGCAACTTTTTGTTTGAAGGAACTGAATCCGATCTCAATAAAATCAAACGGTCACTTTATGAAAATACTGAGAGTTGTGTCGGGATTGACCAGCTGGGATGGCAGAAAGCCGGGTTCTGGGCATGGAGCGACGGCATTTTCAATTCAAAGTTTATGCCCACCGATTCTAATGGTATTGTAAAGCATGATGACAAAAACTACTACCTCCCTTCTTCAAGTGACATTTATAAGTCAGAAGACGGATTGTTCGTATCGGAACGCCGGTTTAAATTCACCCCGGGGGAGATATCCCTTAACGATTACTCCGAAAAGCTGATTAACGTGTTTGGCGAAAATGCCATCTTTGGCTTGTGTTTTTATTTCGCCTCGTTATATCGCGATCATATCGTTAAAATTTTCGGTTTTTTCCCGATTCTAAACCTTTTCGGTCCAAAAGGAGCCGGAAAGACCGAACTGGCGATCAGCCTGCTCCAGTTCTTTGGTCATCAGTCAAAGGGGCCCAACATCACCAACTCCACCAACGCAGCCCTGGCTGATCATGTAGCCTTGTTTTCCAATGCAGTCTGCCATATTGATGAGTACAGTAACAACCTTGAATATGAAAAAATCGAATTCCTGAAAGGTTTATGGGATGGCACCGGCCGTACGAGGATGAACATGGATAAGGACAAGAAAAAAGAGACCACACGTGTCGATTGCGGGATCACGCTTTCGGGCCAGCAAATGCCGACGGCAGATATCGCCCTGTTTTCCCGCCTAATCTTTCTTTCATTCAGCATTGTTGAATACACCGATGTTCAAAAAGCTGCCTTCAATGAATTAAAGGGATTGGAAAAACTTGGCCTTACTCACATTACCCATGAGCTGCTGCTCCACAGGGAGCAATTTGTCCGTGAATATTCCAGTAATTATTCTCTGGCATCTGTCGAACTGAACGATGCCCTTAAACATGTGATGATCGAGGACCGCATTTTCCGCAACTGGCTTGTTATTCTTGCAGCCTACAGAACCCTAAGAGAGGTCATTACGGTACCATGGGAATATCCCAAACTCTTGGAAATGGCAGCAAAACTCATAATCCGGCAGAATAAGGAAACCAAAAAGAGTAATGAATTGTCGATATTCTGGGAAATTGTCGAATTTCTCACCAATGATGGTCAGATCAAGGATGGTGTTGATTTCAAGGTCTTGACGGTTTCAAAACTAAAGACCGATATAATAAAAATCACATCAGATTGGAATCCACCAAAGAATGTACTTTTTCTAAATCCTTCCAGGGTATTTCAGCTTTACCGGATGCATGGGTTGAAAACCAAAGAGAATATCCTCACAATAAAAACACTTGAATATTACCTGGCAAACTCGAAGGAATATCTTGGCAGGAAACATTCCTGCAGATTCAAAGTGCCAAACGACCAAAGGGATGTCGAAGATGATGTACTGGAATTTGATCGTAAGGGGAACCCGATAAAAAAGAAAAAAAGCAAGGTAGCAAGCGCTTTTGTTTTTGAATATGATCCTTTACCCATTTCAATCCTGAATATCAATGACAATCAGTTGTTTGAATCAGACACAGAGGAGTCAGGTGATGAACCACCCTCCTAAAAGACAATCAGGGCTCAGACAGGGCAGAAAACAGCGGCTACACCGGCTACAAAAGCTACAAATATATAATATAATAATAATCATATAGTTAAACTAATAAATTGAATCTTATCTTTTACTACAACAGGCTACATTCAGCTACATTTATTTGCTCCGGCTACACTTTCCTACAAATTATACGCTATTTGCTACAATATAAAATATTATAACATTGATTAATAACATGTTAACTATTTGTAGCCAGTGTAGCCGGTGTAGCAGGCAAAACATATCCTATAAACAGAGAATTTACTTTTTTTCTTTAGTGGTCCCGGGATCAAAACATACACTTGTGATCAATATAGGTATCGGGATGAGCATTGAATCTGTTGACAGTTTATTATAGACAGGATGGGGATCACCAAGTCGTCTGTCATCAGTCTAATTATTTTCATAAATTTTATCTCTTATTAAGTCTGATTGGTTTGGATAGATAATGGACCATGATTTCCTTACAATTGTAAGTTACAATCCCTGCGGCATAAGTGAACATACTCACTTATGCCGCATTTTTTTTTCTGATTTGGACTTTACGATACATGGAATTTTGATTATAACACCCAACTATAGTTGGGGGAGCATTTCATATATCCTCAATTTTCCCCTTTTAACAATTGTAAACGCGATAGGGCGTGGCGTGGTCTACTGACAGTCAAACCAGAAAAATCAGGGCATATCAAATGATATATTACAGATATTAAGCTAATTAGCCAATTATCCACTGGAATAAGGCCTTTTTATGTAAGACGATGATTATCAACTTCTTTCCTTTGTGAGCTCAAAGGAAAGAAGCAAAGGAAAGAGCTCCCCTTCCCTATTCTCCCAAACCATTTTTGAAATATGGCCTACCTGAGCCTATAACAATTATTAATACAGGGAGCACCATCGCTGTTACAATTTTCAATGTATTGCTTTACTTCCCTGACTGAGTTTTCAAAAAATCAGGTACCAATTCTCAGGATCAATGCAAACCGGATAAAAACGTAAAAAATTTTAGTCATTCACAAGTTCAGACCCCTATAAACCCATATGAACACATGCACCCCTGTTTCATATATCTCTAAATTCAGCCCCTCTTTACAATTGTAATCGCCACAGGGCGGGGCGTGGTCTGCTGACAGCCAAATGACAAAATAACGAACATTTACAATCTTATTACATTGAATATAAGCATGTTAACAAATTGTTGATGACAATCACCTTTTTTTAGGTCAAATGCCTGAATTTCAGTTCTTTTCTTTGTTAGCTCACAGAAAAGAACCAAAAGAAAGAGCTTCGAATATCCCAGCCTGAAAATCCCGATTGTAACAGCTTTTTCTTTGATTAGGCAGGGCACTGAAAAAGCTGGCAAAAAGAAACCCCAATTGGCCGTCGCACGGTTTAGCTCGAAATTTTGCCACAAAGTTACCTTACGAATAAGTCGCTCTTAAAACAGGGAGCTTAAAACTGTCAAGGGCGACCTCCTGCAGGATCAGTCGCTTTCAGGGTATTCATTCCGTAAGGCCGGAATGACCAACCCCCTGTGACATTATTTATTATTCCAGGTTATAGCCTTTGGCGTAAAAATTTCATTCCTAATTCTAAAACACACGCCAGATGAAAGCATTAACTCAAATTACCCGTCAGCAGTCAATCGAAGAAATCTTTGTCCAGGAACTCGATTCGATATACTACCCTGGTTATGCAGAACAGATCATGGATACCCAGCCTGAGAAACTGGAATGGGAATTGAAAGAATTCCAGAGCCAGTTCTCCAAAAGAAATTAAATGCCATCACCGAGGCCGGCAGTTCCGATTCATCGGAACTGCCGGCTTTTTTTATGGTCGCTTCCGCAATGTGAAATTTTAGTGATTTTTGAATCAGGATGCTTACACAGGCTGTTATGATAATAAGGCAAATACCGCAGGAAGAGACGTATTGAGATTGATGTGAATTTAAATTATCTTTGCAAAAACAGTCTTATGCAACAGCATATTCCTGAATCATCCATCAACATCCTTCCTATTCTGGCTCAGTTTAAAAACCGGGCACAGGGGATTTATGGCCGGAAATTGAAGAAGGTAATATTATATGGGTCCTATGCAAGGGGTTTGGCCAGGCAAGATTCTGATATCGATCTGATGATCGTACTTACAGAAATGGAATCAGCTTTTACCGAGATTGAACGGTTGAATGATATAAAATTCAGTATTGGTCTTGAGAATGACATCTTCATCTCTACAAATCCTGTTTTAGAAGAAACATTTATCCATTCTACATTGCCGATTTTTAAAAACGTAGCCAGGGATGGTATCGAAGTATGAACGAAAATGTTATTGTTTTTCTTGATAAGGCTTTTGAGTGCCTGGCAGATGCTACTGCATTACTGGAGAAGAATCGATATACTGCCACCCTTTCAAGAAGTTATTATGCCATGTTTCATGCAGCACAGGCTGCGTTGATTTCACAGGAAATAGAGGCATATACCCATACCGGCGTCAATGTTCAGTTTCAAAAAACCTTTGTGAAAACCGGGAAATTCCCCCTTGCATTTGGGAAGACCTTCTCGAAAATTCTTGATCAGCGATTAAAGAGTGATTATGAAATCGGGTTCAAGGCTTCTCCTGATGATGCAAAACA